>JACRKC010000081.1 GCA_016235555.1 Verrucomicrobiota bacterium | reverse complement strand
GGCGTCCCGCCTCGTTTTGTGGATCGGTCCCCAAACGCCGAGCAACGAGGCGAGACGCCTCGTCCACGACTCGTTCCCGCCGACGATCCAATTGAACTGCATTCTCGATTTTCTCCGCGCCCTCGCTTTCCCTACCGCCTCCCCCCCCAACCCCCGCACCCCTCTGTCCCCCTTCCTCGCCGAGCTCATCGGCACCATGGTCCTCGTCACCCTCGGCGACGGCGTCGTCGCCAACGTCGTCCTCGCCAAAACCAAGGGCAACAACAGCGGCTGGATCGTCATCACCACCGGGTGGGCGATGGCCGTCACCATCGCCGTCTACTGCGTCAACTCCTTCAGCGGCGCCCACCTCAACCCCGCGGTCACGCTCGGCCTCGCCGCCATCGGCAAGTTTGCCTGGGCGCAGGTGCCCGCCTACCTCGCCGCGCAGATGATCGGCGGCCTCGCCGGTGCCGTGCTCGTGTGGCTCGCCTACCTGCCACATTGGGAGCCGACCTCCGACCAAGGCGGCAAACTCGCCGTCTTTTCCACCGGCCCGGCGATCCGCAGCCCCTTCGCCAATCTCCTCTGCGAAATCATCGGCACCACCATCCTCGTGTGCGGCGTGCTCGCCATCCTGCGGCCGGAAAATCTCGTGCCGAACAGCGGTTTCGAAAAAGGCTTCGCGCCTTTCCTCGTCGGCCTGCTCGTGTGGTCCATCGGCCTCTCGCTCGGCGGCCCGACCGGCTACGCCCTCAACCCCGCGCGCGACCTCGGCCCCCGCATCGCTCATGCGATTCTGCCCATCCCCGGCAAAGGCGGCAGCGACTGGGACTACGCGTGGATTCCCGTCGTCGGCCCCATCATCGGCGGCGTGCTCGGCGCGCTGTTCTTCAAGTGCTGCTGGTAGACCGAAATCATGAACCACGGATTAGGTCTGCGCAGCGGACGTTTTTTCCGTTCTATCCGTGTAATCCGTGGTCAAAACCTGTTCGAAAGTCCCCATGAAATACATCCTCGCCCTCGACCAAGGCACGACCAGCTCCCGCGCCATCATCTTCGACCACGCCGGCGCCATTGTCTCCGTCGCCCAGCGTGAATTCCGCCAGATTTTTCCCAGCCCCGGTTGGGTCGAACACGATGCCGACGAAATCTGGGCCTCGCAATCCGCTGTCGCCGTCGAGGCGATGCAGAAGGCCAACCTCACCGCCGCCGACATCGCCGGCATCGGCATCACCAACCAGCGCGAAACCACCGTCGTCTGGGATCGCCAGACCGGCCGTCCCATCCACAACGCGATTGTCTGGCAGGACCGCCGCACCGCCGGCGCCTGCGATCGGCTGAAGAAAGCAGGCAAGGCCCCGCTCATCCGCCGCAAAACCGGCCTCGTCATCGACGCCTATTTCTCCGGCACGAAGCTCGCGTGGATTTTGAAAAACGTCCCCGGCGCGGCGAAACGCGCGCGCGCCGGCGAACTCGCCTTCGGCACGATCGATTCGTGGCTCGTCTGGAATCTCACCGGCGGCCGCGTCCACGTCACCGACGTCTCCAATGCCTCGCGCACGATGCTCTTCGACCTCAAGACGTGCACGTGGGACGACGAGCTCTTGAAGCTCCTCGGCGTGCCGCGCGCCGTGCTGCCCGAGGTGCGCGCCTCCAGCGAAATCTACGGCGAGTGCAACCTCTGGGGCGCCGCCATCCCGATCGCCGGCATCGCGGGCGACCAGCAGGCCGCGCTCTTCGGCCAGGTCTGCACGCAGCCCGGCATGGTCAAGAACACCTACGGCACCGGCTGCTTCATGCTGATGAACACCGGCCCGAAGCCCATCGCGTCGAAAAACAATTTGCTCACCACCGTCGCGTGGCGCGTGGGCGGACGCACCGAATACGCCCTCGAAGGCAGCATCTTCATCGCCGGCGCCGTCGTGCAATGGCTGCGCGACGGACTCGGGATCATCAAATCGTCCTCCGAGGTCGAGGCGCTCGCCGCACAGGCGCCCGACAACGGTGGCGTCTACCTCGTGCCCGCGTTCGCCGGTCTCGGCGCCCCGCACTGGGATCAATACGCCCGCGGCCTCCTTGCCGGTATCACGCGCGGCACGTGCAGCGCGCACCTTGCCCGCGCGGCGCTCGAAGGCATCGCCTACCAAGTCTACGACATCCTGCACGCGATGCAGTCCGACTCCGGCATCAAGCTGAAGGAACTGCGCGTCGACGGCGGCGCCTGCGCCAACAACCTCCTCATGCAATTCCAAGCCGACGTGCTCGGCGTGCCCGCGGTGCGCCCGCGTGTGGCCGAGACGACGGCGCTCGGCGCCGCCTATCTCGCGGGCCTGGCGGTAGGCTATTGGAAAGACACGAAGGAAATCGCCGCCCAATGGCAGGCCGACCGCCGCTTCACGCCGACGATGAAACCCGCCCAAAAGAAAAAACTCCTCGCTGGTTGGACCAAAGCCCTCGCGCGCGCGAAGCGGTGGGAAGAGGCGGAGTGATGTCGATATCCTCGCGACTAAATCGCCCGCCATCGCCCCAGCAAAAAGCTGAACTAGGGAACTCAATCCAACGTCGAAAACAGTGAGTTATTGGATCCACGCAGGAACCCTCGCTCTGACTGTCGCACCCATCGTGTTCGCAACCATGACCGCCTTGGAAGCGCGACGTCTACATCGTCTGCTCCGCCATGGCGTCGCGACTGATGGTGAAGTCATCGGTGAAGAGCTAGACGGGATTCGTAACCGCGCTCCGTATCCCGTGGTGCGGTTTCAGCTACCTGATGGAACGATCAAACAGTTTCGATCCTCAATTTCGAAGAAAAGCCAAGCGTTCGTCCATCGCAAGAAAGTCACCGTTCGCTACGTGGCGGGTTCGCCAGAAACCGCAGAGCTATTTTCTGGCATCCATCCTTACAAGCACCTCATTGGGGGCGGTGTAGTGCTGGCGTTGTCGATCGCATGTGCGGCATTCGGTCTGCCCATGCTGCTAGCGTCATGAAGCCACGCATCCTGCAATCCAGCCACGGCGATTGCCGACAGGCTCGGGGCAAGGTCTCGAAAAAAGCCCGCTCAATATCACCTGCTTTACGCCCCCGCCTTCTCCAGCAACCGCAACGCCTCCGGCAACGACGCGATGCCGCGCTCGCCGTTGAACACGGTGCTTTTCACCTGCGCCACGAGCAGCCGGCGGTCGGCCCCGATGAGGTCGGCGGCGGCGTTGAAGCGCTCGAACTCCTGCGGCGCCGGGCTTGACGTGAGCTTCGACTCGATGGCCCACAGGTGGCGTCCGAGCTTGAACACCAGATCGACCTCATAGCCGTCGGACGTGCGGAAATAGTGCGGCACGATCGGGCTGCCGCGGGCCGCGATCGCCTCCACGATCTGCCCGATGACAAAGCCTTCCCAGCTCGCGCCGACCCATGGCTGGTGCAACAAATCGTCGACCGTGCGCACCCCGAGCAGTGCATGCAGGAGCCCGGCGTCGCGCCAGTAGACCCGCGGCGAACGCACGAGGCGCTTTTTCAGATTTGGCAGCCACGGCTGAAGTCGCCTGACCAGGAACGCCCCTTCGAGAAAGTCGAGGTAACTGTTCACCGTGTGGTAGGTGATGCCGAGACTCTGCCCCACCTGGCTCGCGTTCCAGATCTGCCCGTGCACCGCTGCGGTCATGCGCAGCAGCCGGTCCGTCATCTGCGGTTTCGCCGGCAATCCCCACCCGGGCAGGTCGCGCTGGGCGAGCAACGTGAGGTAGTCGAGCTGCCAGGCGGGAAACTGCTTCGGCACGCTGACGCCACCGTCCGGAAATCCACCGCGCAGCCAGCGATCGCGCAGCGGTGTGTCGTCCAGCTCCGCCACCAGCAGCGGGGCCAATTCGAGCACCGCGAGCCGGCCCGCCAGCGATTCCGAGACCTGGCGCATCAACGCTGGAGACACCGAACCGAGCAGCAGGAATCGACCCCGGCGCCGGCGGTCGTCATCGATCGCGCCGCGCAGCCGCGGAAACACCTCCGGCCACGCCTGCGCCTCATCGAGCACCACAAAACGCCGGCCGGCCATCAGCTCATCCCACCGCAAATCCAGCCGCACGCGCTCCGCCGGCTGCTCCAGGTCAAAATATTCGCCACCGAACGAGCGCGCGAGGGTGGTCTTGCCCGACTGGCGCGGCCCCACGAGCGCCACCGCGGACTCCGCGGATCACGCGGATCACGCGGTTTCGAACGGTGCCGACATGCGCCAGTATCGGCGTCAACGGCACAATCCGCGGTCAAAAAATTTGGCCTCACCCAGGGTTCGATCAGAGACCGGACCTACCACCTCTCCACGGGTCCCTTTGGCACGGGGATGGCGCTGGATTCGCCGGCCGCGTTGTCCTCGCGCATGAACGAGGCGACCATCGGCGCGGGCGCGAAGCGCGGCAGCAGCGCGCCGCGCTCATCGCAGAACTGCGCCCGCCACGCGAGGTAGTCGGCGATCGCCGACTCGAAATCGGCGGCCGACTTGATGGTGATGACGCGCTGCTTGAACACCTTGGCCGGCCCGAAGCGCCGCGCATACCACGGGGCGACTTTGCGGAAGAGTTTGGCGCCGTGCTCCTCGCCGTAGAATTCCACGTAACGCGTGAAGTGCCGCCGCATCACGCGCAGGCGCTCGGCGAACTCCGGCTCCGGCTGCAGCTCGCCGGTGCGCAGCAGATGATCCGTGCGCCGGAATATCCACGGATCATAGAATGCGCCGCGGCCGATGCTCACCCCCGCGCAGCCCGTCTCGTCGAGCATGTGTTTCGCCGCCGCGGGCGTGGTCACGTCGCCGTTGCCGATGACGGGGATTTTTTTCACGGCTTCGACCACGGCCCGGATGCCGGCGAGATTGACGGTGCCGGAAAATCCCTGGGCCCGCGTGCGCCCGTGGACGAAGATCGCCGCCACGCCCACCTCCTCGAGCACGCGCGCGAGATCGGGCGCGGTGAGATTTTCGTCGTCCCAGCCGAGGCGCATCTTGGCGGTCACGGGGATCTTCACCGCCGCGATCATGCCGCGCACGAGGGCCGCGGTTTTTTCCAGCTCGGTCATCATCGCCGAGCCGCCGCCGATCTTCGTCACTTTTTTGACGGGGCAGCCCATGTTGATGTCGATCCCCTGCGCGCCGAGGGCCTCGCACCTCACCGCGGCGTCGCGCATCTCCTCCGGCACGCTGCCGAACAACTGGATCGCCATCGGTTGATCGCCGGGCGCGGTGGCGCAGAGTTTCAGCGCGACGGGATTTTTTTCGAGGAGCGAGCGGGCGTTGACGAGATCGGTCGTCACCCAGCCGAGCCCGCCGAGTTCGCGCAGCGTGAGCCGCATCGGCAGGTTGGTGTAGCCCGCGAGCGGCGAGAGAAACAAGTTGGACGAAAGCTCGTGCGGCCCGAGGCGCATGCGAACGATCAGGTGACAAACGGCGCGATCAACGGGATCGCCGCGCGTCCATGGCGCCGGTAGATTTGAAAATCGGTGTCCAGGGTGACCACCCGGCAGGAAGGGGTCTTCTCGGTCAACCGCACCAAGCAAGCGTCGGCCAAATCCATGCGCCCGCCATATTTTTTCCGGAGGGCACGCAAAGCCGTCGCTTCGGCCGGGAACAGCGGGATGACCCGCAATTGCCCCGTCTCGATCATGGCGAGCAGGCTGTCGTAGCCGCCGGGGAGCGCACGGAGCAGATGCGCGGTTTCTGCGATCACCGCATCGCACGTGAGAAACCGGCCGGTCAGCGAATTCAGCTTGTTCACCGCCCACTCGTGCCATTCGTCATCTTCTCGCAGATAGGCGACGAGCGGACCGCTATCCAGCAGATGATTCATCCGCGTCCCATGCTTTTGCGGCCGAAGTCCTCAAGATATTTCTTGTTCGTGGAAAGGTCGGGTGGCCCGCCCTTCACCGAACCCATCACGTGGCCAAAAATCTCGCCAAACGTCCTGGCTTTGGTGCGCCGGGCCCCGTCCATGCTCGATCGGGCTGGCGCGGCTTTGAACACGTAACTTGCCCCGGAACGATCCCGGACCAACACTTCGGTGCCGGCCGCCGCTGCACGGCGCGCCGGACCCATGCGGCGACGGAACTGTTGCAGCGTGAGCGTCATGGTCAGCACGGTGCCGCGCGAGAAGGTGCTGTCAACAGACGGCTATTGAGCAGCGAGGGCGGACTTCATGCGACGCAGCCCTTCGGCGAGGGTGGCGCGGGGGCAGCCGAAATTCAGCCGCACGTGGCTGCCGCGCGCGGCGCCGAAGGGCACGCATTCGCTCAGACCGACCCCGTGCTGCTCGAAGTGCGTGATCGGCTCGGGGAGCGCGAGCGCCTCGAGGTTCAGCCAGGCGAGGTAGGTCGCCTCGATGGGAGCCTCGATCCGCACACCGGGGAGTTCGCGGTCGACGAAATCGAGGATGAGGTCGCGGTTGCCGCACAGGTAGGCGAGCAGTTGCTGGCGCCACGGTTCGCAGTCGCGATACGCGGCCTCGCAGGCGACGTAACCGAGGTTGTTGACTTCGGCGACGATGCCGGCGGTCGCGCGCACGAAGCGCGTGCGCAGCGTCGCGTCCGGGATGATCGCGAGCGAAGTGCCGAGGCCGGGGACGTTGTAGGTCTTGCTCGGGGCCATCAGCGTGATGGTGCGCGCGGCGATTTCCGGCGAGAGGGTGGCGGTGGCGATGTGCGGCAGGCCCGGATCGAGGATGAGGTCGCAATGAATCTCGTCGGAGCAGAGCACGAGGTGGTGGCGCACGCAGAACTCGGCGAGGCGCACGAGTTCGTCGCGGCGCCAGACGCGGGCGAGGGGATTGTGCGGGTTGCAGAGGAAAAACATCCGCGTGCGCGGCGTGACCGCGCGTTCGAGCGCGTCCCAGTCGATCGTCCAGCGGCCGGACTCGAGCACGAACGGCACCGTGGTGCTCACGCGGCCGGAATTCTTCGGCGCGCTCATGAAGGGCGGATAGACCGGCGTGAGCGTGAGCACTTCGTCGCCGGCCTCGGCGAAAGCCCGCGCGGTGACGTTGAGCCCCACGACGAGCCCCGGCAGCCACACGAGCCACGCGGGGTCGATTTGCCAGCCGTAACGCGACTCCAGCGCGGCGACCACGGAATCGGTCGCGGACTTGGTCGGCCGCGCGTAGCCGAAGAGGCCGTGGTCGACGCGCGCGCGCATCGCGTCGAGAATCGCCGGCGGGCAGGCAAAATCCATGTCGGCCACCCACATGGGCAGGATGTCGCGGCCGGCGTATTTCTGCCATTTTTGCGAGTCGGTGCCCCGGCGCTCGGGTGGTGTGTCGAAATCGAAGGTCATGCGTGTCGAATGGCGAACGAACCACGAATCACCGGCCGGGGCACGGATTTTTTCCGGCATACCTGCACAATGGATGTAACTCAAAGTGAGGTCAGTTTTCGAATGCCTCGGCTGTAGCGGCGGTCTATGACCGCCGTCGTTGCGCCAAGGGCATTCGTTCGGCGGTCATAGACCGCCGCTACAAATAGTTTGAGTCACATACCTGCACAGTGGGCGTGACGGCGGACGAAACGAAAACTCGCCGCGGCTCACTGCTGCCAGCGAAACACGCTCAGCAGGCTCGAGTAGTCGTCGGTCCACACGGCGAGGCGTGGATCGCGCCGGCTCGGTTGCCAGCGCGGATCGCGGGCCAGCGAAGCGAGCGTCTCGGGCCGCCGCGCCATCACGAGCCAGATCGAGGGGGATTTGCCGAGTTGAAGCTCGACCGCGGTGAGATTGGTGTCGTCGCGCGTGAGGCTGGCGAGGCCGGCGTCGGCGGCGAGGGCGGCAAACACCGGTTCGAGATCGAGGTGGCGGTTGGAGATGTGAAACGCCAGCACGCCGCCCGGGGCGAGCGTGCGCCGGTAGAGCGCGAGGGCTTCGCGCGTGACGAGATGGACCGGGATCGCGTCGGAGCTGTAGGCGTCGAGCACGAGCACGTCGAACGCGGCGTCGGGCTCGGTCGCGAGCGTGCGCCGCGCGTCGCCCAGCACGATGCGCGGGCGGGCCGGCGCGTCGCGCAGGAAGGTGAACGAGCGCTCGTCCGCGGCCAGCCGCACCACGGCGGGATCGATCTCGAAATATGTCCACGCCTGGCCCGGCTGCGCGAAGGCCGCGAGCGAGCCGACGCCGAGGCCGACGACGCCGACACGGGTCGCGGCGCCGGCGGCGAACTGCGCCATCACGCTCCCGGCGGGGCCGGTGCGGTGGTAGTAGGTGAGTGATTCGCGCGCGCGCGCCGGGTCCGCGCTCTGCGCGCCGTGCAGCGTGCGTCCGTGCGAGAGCAGGTGATAGCGACGGCTCGGATCGAGCGTGACGCGATGCACGCCGAAAAAGCTCCGCTCGGTGCGGAGCCCGCGGCCGGTTTCGCCTTCGTGGAGACCGGCGGCGGCGAGCAGCGCGGCGCCGGCGAGCACGAACCGCCACGGCCGCCGCGAAAGCAGAAACACGCCGAGCGCCGCCGCGCCGAAGATCGCGCCCGCGGCCTTCGGCTCGGTGCGCCACTCGGTCGCGCGCAACGCGAACACCCCGGCCGCGGTCGCGACGCCGACCAGCAGCGGCCGCGCCCAGTCGCCGCGCCGGAAATCGCGCTCGCCGGGCAACACGACCGCGGCGGTGAGCAGGAGCGCGAGGGGATATTCCAGCAGCGAATCGAACAGCAGCGGCGCGAGCAGGGCGTTGAAGATGCCGCCGAGCACGCCGCCGAGGGAGAGCCAGAGGTAAAACTCGGTGAGTTGGGCGGGCGCCGGACGCGATTCGGCCAGGGTGCGGTGGCAGAGCAGCGCCGCGACGAACAGGCCGGCCAGATGCAGCACCATGTGCGGCAGCAGCGGCTCCGCGGCCCGGGCGGCGAAGGACGCGACCAGCACCGCGACGAGGATCGGCAGCCAGCGCTCGAGTTGCGCCCGCGCGATCCAGGGCCGCCGGGCAAACGCGAGCACGAACGTGAGCAGGTAGATCGCCAGCGGCACGACCCACAGCAGGGGCACGACCGCGACTTCCGTGGACAGGAAGTTGGTGGCGCCGAGCAGCAGGCTCGACGGCAGGAACGCCAGCAAGACCCAGCGCGCACGCTGGCGGGGAGTGGGTTTCGCGGTGGAGCGCGTTGACCCCGACCCGCTGGCTGGTTCGCTGTCGGACGAAAGCGCGTTGGGGTCAACGCGCTCCAACCGCCAAACCCATGCCGCGCACGCCGCCATCAACACCACGAATCCGCCGTAGCCCCACGTCCACGCGCGGCTTTGGGCGCCGAGCCGGAGCTGGGGCTCGATCGCGAGCGGGTAGGCGAGCAGCGCGAGCAGGCTCCCGGCGTTGCTCGCGGCATAGAGAAAATACGGATCGGTCGCCCGCCCGTGGCCGGTCGCGGCAAACCAGCGCTGCAACACCGGACTCGTGGCCGACACGGCGAAAAACGGCAGCCCGACGGCGACCGCCATCAACGCGAGCAGCCACGGTGCGGGATTCGCGTCGGCCGGCGGCGTCCAGCCCGCCGGCAACGCGATCGGCAGGACGGCGAACGGCAGCGCCAGCACGGCGAGGTGCAGCCACGCCTGGCGCCGCACGCCGAAGCGCGCGAGGCTCGCGTGCGCGTAGGCGTAGCCCGCGAGCAGCACGGCCTGGTAGAACAGCATCGCGGTGTTCCACACCGAGGGCGAGCCACCGAGCACGGGCAGCACCATCCGTGCGAACAGCGGTTGCACGATGAAGAGCAACGCCGCGCTGGCGAAAATGGTGATGGTGTAGAGTGCGACGAGCGCCGGCGCCGAGCCGCTGGAAACCGCGCCCGGCGGCCCACCGGGCGGCGGCGCGACATCGGCGATCGGGTCGGAGGGCATGGCGCCCGGATGAAACGCGCCGGCCGCGGACAGCGGAAGGCAATTCAGGGCGCGTCTCGCGTTTTTGCGATGGGCCCGCACCGCACAGACTGGGTGAGAACGCGACGGTCGTAGCGGAAAGCGTGAGCTTTTCGCCCGAACGCGGGCCAAATCCCGCGAAAACCTCACGGTTTCCGCTACACTTCGCGCGGCTGAACGAATGCCGCCGGGTTTTCACACAGTCTGCGCAGAGGTGGGTCGGGCGCTCCGCGCCCGGCCAGTGTGCGGCGATTCCCGCCCGCTCCTGGCCGCCCGCGGAGCGGCCGGCCCACCGTTCGGCTTACTGCGGGAAAGTGTGATGCTCCCGGCGAAACAGCGGCGGCATTTTTTGATTTGGCGCCCGGGCGGAATCGTGGAGCGTTGGTCCTCTCCGCCCTCGTCGTATGCGCACCTCCTCGATCGCCACGCTCAGCGCGCCCGCCACGGGCTCAGTGCCGCGGTTTTTGACGGCCTCGCTGGCGACGGAGATCGGCGTGCTGCTCGTGTTGTCGCTGTTGTTTCCGTTCATGATCCACCTGCTGCCGGTGCCGGAGGATGCGCGGCTCGGGCCGCGGCTGCTGCCGATGTTCTATGCGCCGTTGCTGGGAGCGTTGCTGGGGCGCACGCGGTCGGCGGTAGCGGTCGCGGTTGCGGCCCCGTGGTTGAACTGGCTGCTCACCACGCATCCGGCCCCGCGCGGGGCCGTGGTGATGATGGTGCAGTTGCTCGTGTTCGTGGCGGTCGTGCGCGCGGGGATCGTGCGGTTCGGTCCGCGGTGGTATCTCGCCGCGCCGGCATATTTCCTCGGCATCGCGGCGTCGATGGCGCTGGTCGGGCTGTTCCCGGAACTCAACGGCGGGCGGCCGGTGTTCGCCTGGGCCTCGTCGAGCGTGATGATGGCGCTGCCCGGTGTGGCGGTGCTCGTGCTGATCAACTGGCTCGCGCTGCGCTTTTACCCGCCGAGCCCCGGCGGCGGCGGGCCGGTCGCGGCTTGAACGGGCGGGCGGGGCGGCGCGGCAAGATCCGCGGCGCCTCGGCCAACGCATGCATTGTGAGGGGTGGCGGTCCGGGCCACCATGGGCGAGCGGCCTGATGCGCCGCGTTTCGGAAGGAGAATCGTCATGCCCTCGCCCCTCAATCGCCGGAAGTTTCTGCAAAATTCGCTTATGGCCGGCGGCGCCGCCGTCGCGTTGAAGAGCTTTGAGGAAAAAGCGCTCGGCGCCGAGATCGCCGCGCCGAAAAAATCCGCCGCCACCCCCGGTGGATCCGTCGAACCGCTCACGTTGCCCAAGGGAAAAATCAAGAACCTGGAAATCAGCCGCGTGATCTGCGGCGGCAATCTCATCGGCGGCTGGGCGCACAGTCGCGACCTCATCTATGTTTCGCCGCTCGTGAAGGCGTATCACACCGACGAGAAGGTCTTCGCGACGCTGCGCCTCGCGGAGCAGCGCGGCGTGAACACCGTGCTGACGAATCCCTCGTCTTCTCGTGTGATCAACGACTATTGGTATCGCGAGGGCGGGAAGATCCAGTGGATCTCCGACTGCGCGGCCGGCGACATGAAGGACAGCGTGCGCCAGTCGATCGACGCGGGCGCGCACGCGGTCTACCTCCAGGGCGGGCGGTGCGACCAGCTCGTGCGCGACGGCAAGGTCGCCGAGATCGGCGCGTTGCTGCGATTCATGCAGGAGCAAAAGGTGCCGAGCGGGATCGGCGCGCACAGCCTCGAGACGATCAAGCAGTGTGTGACGGCCGGGCTCACGCCGGATTTCTGGGTGAAGACGCTGCATCGCGACGACTACTGGTCGGCGACGCCGGTGGCCAATCGCGCGGTGTTCGACGAGATCAACGGCGCGAAGGCCGACCACGGCAAACCGCACGACAACATGTGGTGCAACAACGCCGCCGAGACGATCGCGTTCATGGGCGCGCTGAAGCAGCCGTGGATCGCGTTCAAAGTGCTCGCGGCGGGGGCGATCCATCCGCGCAACGCGTTCCAGTGGGCGTTTACCAGCGGGGCGGATTTCCTGTGCGTGGGGATGTTCGATTTTCAAGTGATTGAAAACACCGCCCTCGCCGATCGCGCGCTCAAAGCCGTCGCCCAGGCGGGCCGGCCGCGGCCGTGGATGGCGTAGCATCTGTCCTGCATTCGTGTCCCCGAAAGACGGACGGGCTCCGAGGTAGGGCAGGTCTCCGACCTGCCCTTTCACGCGATGAGTGCCCTACGCCCAGCCATCGATCCGGGCCGGGTTCACGACCGGCCCGAAGCGGCGCCGGGCTTCCCGGCATGGCCGTGGCGGCCGCGCGCGGAACGCACCGCCCACCTTGACCGCCGTGGCGGGGAGCCACACCGTCGCGGCCATGACCGATCTCGCGCTCGCCCGCCAACTGCTCGACGCGGAGCAGCGGGCGTTCGTGCTCGTGAACGACGGCCGCGTGATCGCGACGGGCGACGATTACGGCGTGCGTGAGTTGCTGGCGGCGACCGACCGGATCGGCGCGGCGGCGCGCGGCGCGAGCCTCGCCGACAAGGTCGTGGGCAAGGCGGTGGCGCTCATCGTCGTCCACGCCGGCATCGCGGCCGTCGACACCCGCGTGGCCAGCGAGTCGGCCGTGAAGCTGCTGCGCTCGCGGGCGGTTCCCTTCACCGCGACGGCAGTCGTGCCGCAGATTCTGAATCGCCGCGGCGACGGGCCGTGTCCGATGGAAAAGACGACGACGCCGTTTGACGACGTGGGCGCCGGGCTTGCCGCGTTGCGCGAGTTCATCGCCGCGCGCCGCGCGGGCGTGCCGCTACCGCCCGATCAACCGGTCACGACCGGTCGTGCGCGAGTGGCAGGGTGAAGGCGAAGGTCGCGCCGCGGCCGGGTGTGCTCGTGGCCCAGATGCGGCCGCCGTGATCCTCCGCGATCCGCCGGCAGATCGTGAGACCGAGGCCGGTGCCGTGCGGTTTGCCATGCGTCGCGAACGGCTTGAACAGCGACTCGGCGAACTCCGGCGGGATGCCGTCGCCGTCGTCCTCGACCTCGATCTGCAGTTCGCCGCCGGTGCGCTTGAAGCGCAGGGTGATCTTGCCGCCGTCCTGCATCTCGTCGGCGGCGTTGGTCAGCAGGTTGTAGAACAGGCGGGAGAGGCGTTGCGGTTCGATGCGCACGGGGACCGTGGGCGGCGGGGTTTCGACCACCAGGGTCACGCCGCGCTGCGCGAGTTCGGGACTCACTTCCTCCGTGAGCGAGTGGAGGTAGGTGGCGAAGGGCATCGGCCGCAGCTTCGGCCGTTGGCCGCCGGGCCGCGTGTAGTCGATCAGCTCCTGCAGCATCGTCTTCATGCGTTCGCTCTGCTTCGCGACCATGGTCCGCATCTGGCGGCGTTGCGCCAGCCGCGTGCCGCGCGCGCACGCGAGGTCGGTGGCGAGGCCGATGATGGCGAGCGGGCCCTTGAAGTCATGCACGATGGTGGTCGCAAACCGGCCGACCATCGCGAGCCGCTCGGCTTGCATGATCTCGTCGAGGTATTTCCGGTTCAGGTTGCGCATGCGCGTGCTGAACTCGCGGATGATCCGGAGGGCGAGCCGGGGTTGGCGTTCGAGGAGTTGGAGCAGCTTCTCGCGACGGACGAACAGCGTGCGCGTGGCCACTTCCGCGGTGGCGGTGGCGGAGCGCGGCGCATCGTCCACCACGGCCATCTCGCCGAAGAAATCTCCCGGCCCGATGGAGGCGAGCACGCGCGACTCCCCGGCGCCGACGATGGCGGAAATTTGCACGCGACCCGAGACGACGAGGTAGCAACCGTCGCCCAGATCGCCGGCGGAGAAAATGACCTGCCCGGGCGCGAACTCGCACCTGGTCCCCGCCGGCACAAGCGAGCGCAAGTCCGCGGCAAGTTCGTTGCCGACTGGTTTGGGTTTCGGGGCGGCCATGGCGGGCACACTTGGTGGCCGCCGCCCGGCTGCCAAGGGAAACAACCGAAGCGCCGCCCGGGGCCATTGCGTATCCGGCTGCGCGGTCGCCTCCCGCAGCTCCCATGCGCGAAGATTTACGCTCGGTTTCGCCGATGGGTCCGCCACCAAGGAGGCGAGTGGTGAATTCGAGAACTACGCTCGGTTCTGAAAAACCGGCGAATTGAGAAATACGCTTGGTTCGGTCGGGACAGCTGAACCGCTGCATCCGCCCCCAGGAAAACGTTCGCGGCGCCGTAGCCCTCAGAAGATCGCCATCGACATGGGATTCCTGACACCGGCCAGCCAACCTACATTCTCAATGCAGCGTGCAAAGCCATGCTCAGTTTCGCTGCGTTGGGTCTAACGCGCACGAGTCTGGGGTTCCAAGCGAGCATAGCCTCGCGGGCCAAGGGGCGGAGTTCGTCGCCCGTCAGCTTGTGCACTGCACCTGCCGCAAGTTCGCGGACTGCCATTGCGGGGACGATAGTCGCGAAGCGGCCCGTCCTCACGGCGGCCAGAGTCTGCGGAAACGATTGACATGATAACGCAGGAGAGATCCCGGCCCCTATGGTCTTCGCAATCTCTCTCAGTCCAGCCGTGAACTGGCCATCTGTGGTCTGCGTGGCGAGGGGTAGTTCATTAAGGACAATCTTAAGCGTAAGTTTTTTCTTTCGCGGCATCAGTTCATCAGGAACGAGCACAACGTAGGTGACCATGCCAAGCGAAACGGACTTCAACCCTGGCGCCACCGCGTTCTTGCGGATGATGCCAAAATCGAGGCGTCCGTCCGTGAGTTGCTGGACGATTTCATTCGTGCGCAGGTTGGAGGTGGCGAAGTGCGTGTGGGGGAATTTCGTGAGGATGGGTCCGAGTCTTGGGATCACGAGCCACTGAATCAGGCTGTCGCCCGCGCCGATGGAAAAGACCGTGCTTTCTGCGCGACACTCCGCGCGAAAATCATCGAGTGAGCGCAGGTGCTCCCGCGCCAATTCGGCGAGCCGCTCGCCCTGCGGGGTGAGCTTGAGGATTTTTCCCCGCCGCTGGGCGACCTCGCAGCCGAAGAACTCAGAAAGCTCGCGCAATTGCCGGCTGTATTGGCTCTGGCGCACCGGGTCGCCCGGGGCCGCCTGCGCGATGCTGCCGGCGTCGTGCACCTCGATCAAAACCTTCAGGCGGTCCAGCGAGAGGCCGCGTTCGGAAAAGAGGGATTCAAACATGACTAAGAAGTCAGGTATGCTGTCGAATCGTGCATGGCAAGGCTTCCCGGCTTCCGCTATTCTTGCCGCCGTCACTTGACCAATCTCCGCCCAACGAAAAAATCTTTCGCCGCCCCCTTGAATTTCCTCCGGAACCATCCGTTGTAACTCCTTACCAACTCAACCGTCTCTCCGCACCTTCCCATGAAAACCGCGCAATTCATACAACTCTCCAGCCTCCGGCTAACCGGATGGCAGTCGTTGTGCGCGGTCATCTGTCCGCCAGCGACGAAATCCAGGATGCATAGCGAACCGGGTCTTAATCGACCCGATTACGCAGCCCTGACCGGAAGTGGATCTACCTGACGCGAGGACCATCGTAACCTCAGACAGGCCCACTTCCGCCCGGAAGTGGGTTTTTTTGTGCCCTGATGGGCCGCTTCCGGAAACCGAAACCCATTCTTTTCCAAATTCCGTGAGCGGCTTCATCGCTGAGCCCAGTCAATCAGCCAACGTCCGCACGAAAATCCCGCGGCCGTCCAATCCGTCAGACCTGGTCTGCCGAGAGGGACGACGGTGTGGGTTCTTTTTTGCGAAATCGCAGGACCGCCTGAGTGCGGTCCTGCACCAACACGCGGTGCGCCTGATGGCGTTAAACGGCGATGCCGGCCGCGTGTTCCTTTTCCGCCTTGTCGTCTAACAGTTCAGGATCCCGGCCTTTCAAGCCGCGGGATGCGGGTGCGACTCCCGTCTGGGCGGCCATTTTCCTTAAGGAAGCGCCGGTTCTCGATCCGAGGCCGGAGTCCGCTTCGCCCTATCGGATCCATCAGAAGCCAGCCGGCGGCCCAAGCCCGGCAGGGGCCGAGTTTACCATGCGTTCGTGGCGTAAGAGCAACGCGCCGGTCTGCCAGTCCGGAGTCGGGAGTGCGAGTCTCCCCGAGCGCACCACTTGGAGCTGTGGTGTTTAACAGTAGCACAGCGGACTTTTAATCCGCCCGGTGCGGGTGCGAGTCCCGCCGGCTCCGCCAAACTTAATCCGCGGTCATTGAGGACGGACGGGAGAGAAGTCTTCTCCCGCCGAGTGACCTGAGCCGCGGTTCTATTTCCGTCACGACGTGCCCGGGAGGCCAGGAGGCTGACCGGCGCACCGTAGGTGCGGGGCGAAGCCCCGAGCGCGCGAGCGCGAGTCAACAGCCAAGGGACCAGCCTGCAAAGCTGAGGGTCGCGGGTGCGAATCCCGCCGTCGTGTCCACTTTTGGGGCTGTAGTGACAATAGCAGCACGCCGCACTTGCAACGCGGAGGAGACGGAGCGTAACCGTCCTGCTCCACCAGTTTCGCCCGAGAGGTGTTCCCAGATGCATGGCTGTCTTCCAAACAGCGGGAGCCGGCGCGCTACCGGCCTCGGGCACCACACGGACGTGGCCGACAAGCAAGGCAGCCGTCTCCAAAACGGCCCGATGCGGGAGCGTTACCTGCCGTCCGTGCCAAATCTCTTTTGGGAACGTAGTGTAGAGAGTCTGCACGTCTCGCTGAAGACGAGGAGGTGTTGGTGCGATTCCAACCATTCCCACCATTTTGATAGCAGGAAGCGGAGAGTCCCGCCGCCGGTCTCATAAGCCGGCTGATTCCGTGCAACTCGGAATCCTGCTCCCATTGGAGCGTAGCCTAGAAGCGAGGCACTCGGCTTGGGACCGAGATCACGCGGGTGCGAGTCCCGCCGCTCCGACCAATTTTTCATCAGGTGTGTGGCTCAGTCAGCGGAGCACCGGCCCGTGAAGCCGGGGAAGCGGGTGCAACTCCCGCCCACCTGACCACTGCTCGTGGAGATGAAGGAGTCGAATCAGCCCTCTGTCGAAGGGAAGTCAGTCGGTGCGAGTCCGATCACGAGCGCCAATTTCGAGGTGTCGCCTAGCAGCCATGGCAGCTGGCCTACACCCAGCCTCAACGGGGGTGCGAGTCCCTCCACCTCGACCACTTTCATTCCCCGGTAGTTCAACCAGTAGAACGCCGCACTGTTAATGCGGATGTGCAGGGGCGGAGCCTGCCTGGGGAGCCAATCTCGTCGGCGAGACAGCCAGTGACGTCACCTGCCCGACATGCAGGCATCGCTCGGAGCATCACCGAGGCCGACGACCATTTCCTTAGCCAGTTTCGGAGGGTTTGATCTGGCGAGGAGATCAGCTGGCCCGGCGCAAGATCCGGAGACGAGTCACCTCCACTCCGCCAGCACCAATTTCGCGCGCGCTCCGTTCGGGGAGCGTGCGCGGTGAACGGCCGAAGCTCTCAGGAGCAAGGCCTCCAGGACAGAAAGGACAACGACATGATCGCTGCCCTCGTGGTCGCGTGGCTCGCGGTTGTCGGTCTCGTGCTCATCGCACGCGCCGACTACGACCGCCGCCCGCTGACTCGCTAATGACAGAAAACAACACCGGCCCGGAGCGCACGTGCCTCCGGGCCGGTTCAATTTCCACATCAGGGTGTGGTGCCAAACAGTCGGCGACTCCCCTCGGAAGGGAGATCATGCAGGTGCAAGTCCTGTCACCCTGACCAAATTTGTTGCGGTGTCGTCTAATCAGCAGGACAGCGGACTTTGAATCCGTGAATGGAGGTGCGAGTCCTCCTGCCGCAGCCATTCGGGGCCTGGGACCGCGCAGCGTGGTCGTCTCCCTGGCAGGGAGAATTTCAGGCGGGTGCGACACCCGCAGGCTCCACCACTTTTTCGGGTCGCAAGCTTTAATCGTGAAGCTGCCGTCTCTTAAGCGGCAGAACTCGGAGCATTTGACTCGCGCAGCGCGCTCGGGCCGTCGGCCCACACCTGCGGCGTGCCGCTCCGCTTCGCTTCGCCGAGGCGGCCCACCAGTTTCGCTGCCCCAGCGGCAGCACAAACTGCCACTTGGCTCGATGGCGCAGTAGTGAGCGCAGCTCCCTCATAAGGAGAAGGTCGCGGGTGCGAATCCCGCTCGAGCCCCCATTTTTTCGAAGCGTGGCAGAGCAGCAAATGCAGCGCGCTGTAAACGCGTCGCCCTCGCGGGCTCCGAAGGTGCGAGTCCTTCCGCTTCGACCAATGCATCCAACCCGTAGAAAGCGACGGCCTGCCGTGGTAAGGCAGAGAGCGGGGCGCACGTCCCTGTGGATGCTCCATTCTTTTTTCATGCGGACGTGGCGGACCAGTAGACGCGTCGGCCCGAGGAGCCGATGGGCGAAAGTCCATGAGGGTGCGGAAGGCCAGCAGACCGACCGGCACGCCGTAGGCGTGGGGCGAAGCCCCGAGCGCGTGAGCGCGAGTCCTTCCCTCGGTCCGCACCAATCTAATCGCGGCGTGGTGAAATCAGGAAACACGGCGGGCTCAAAACCCGCTGGGCGTGATTGCCCGTGCCGGTGCGAATCCGGCCGCCGCGACCATTTGCGGCCGTGCGTGGACGGAGCGCGAAGCGCGGAGATGGCGCAGCCCCGAGCGCAGCGAGTGGGTGAACTGAGCGGGCGCCCTTTGGGCAGCGAGGTGAACAACAGTAGACCGGGCGGTCTTAAAAACCGCCGCGCCCTCAGGCGCGTGGGCGTGCAAGTCGCCCCGGCCGCACCAATTTTTTCGGCGAGTGGTGGAGCGTATACACACGAGTCTCAGAAACTCGCGGGCGAAGGCCCATGCAGGTGCAAGTCCTGTCTCGCCGATCAATTTTTCACAGCCACGTCGAACAAGAGTAGTTCGCCAGCCTCTCAAGCTGGACATCGGAGCGCGATTCTCCGCGTGGCTGCCATTTCGGTCGTCTGATGTAACAGTAGCATACGGAGCTTATACCTCCGCCACCGCCGGACTGGCGGGTTGTGCTGGTGCAACTCCAGCGGCGACCACCATCTTTGGGGCAGTGAGGTCAGGGTTACTTCGTCTGAAACACGATCCAAACCACTCTGATCAGGTTTCTCCCCAATTTCCTTTTGCCTCTTAAGCGTAGAGAGCGACGTGCAGCCCTTGTAGCGCTGCGAGGCCGGCGCACGTCCGGCAGGAGGCTCCATTTACCGGGCAGTGAAGACGAGGTTACTTCGCCGCCACCAAACCAAACCCCGTGCCCTCTGGCTAAGAAGGGATGCGAAAACGAGCGCCCCCATGATGTGCGAACATCGTGTGGGAAGGGCTCCAGGGGACTGAGGCATCGAGCGTGCGCGAAAGCCACGCTGCGGATGCTTCAGCAGAAAAATCCGCGTCTGTTTTTCTCCCGGTTCCTTTTTCTGGGCAGTAAGGGCGAAGTTACTTCGCTGTTAACGAACCATGTCGTGGCGCGAGCCACGGCGCACTTCGCCTGTGTTTCTCCCAGATTCTATTTCGGAGGCAGTGAGTGAGCGGTTACTTCGGAAAACGCGCTCGTCGAAAGACGAGAGTCTGCAGGTTCGACCCCTGCCCGGGCCGGCAACGGTTCGGTGGCGGAAGATCAATCCCGCTCGCGGCCTTCTCCTCCGATTCAATTTCGAGGGCAGTGAGGGCGCGGTTCCTTCGTAAGCACGCAAGTGCCCTAGTTCAAATCCAGAACCCGCGTTCGGCTTTCTCCCTCGTCTCGATTTTGCGGGCAGTGAGTTCGCAGCTACTTCGAACTGAAATGTCGGCGGTTCAATCCCGCCTGCGCTTCGGCGCATAGCTCAGTGGTAGAGCATTCAGCGGCCGCAAGGCCGTCTCTGCGAACGTTGTTCTCCCGCATATACCACCGTGTCCCGGCGTCCGGGCTATCCCATCGCGAGCCAGCGCTCGCGATTCCAGCAAAGAAAAGGAGGCCATCATGGCCAAGTTCAGCATCCTCAATCCGCTGTCACGCGGCAAGTCCGCGCCCAACACGGTCAATTTTGAAAACGGTCGCGCGTTTACGCAGACCGCGAAACTCGAGCTCGTCTCGGTGCTCGTCACCACGTTCCTCGAGGACGAATTCTACCGCACCGAGAAGCAGACCACGGAGAAGATTCGTGAGCTGATCGCCAAGGTCGGTAATCCGCGTTTCGTCGCGAAGGCGGCGCTCTATGCGCGCAACACTTACGGCATGCGCTCGGTGAGCCACCTCGTCGCCGGCGAACTCGCGAAGTCCGTCAAGGGCGCGCGCTGGACCAAGAGCTTTTACGCGCAGGTCGTGCGCCGCCCGGACGATGTCATGGAGACGCTCGGTTACTATCTTGCCGTCTACGGCCGTCCCGTGCCGAACTCCCTGAAGAAGGGTCTCGGCGCGGCGCTCGCCCGTTTCGACGAGCACCAGGTGGCCAAGTATCGTCGCGAGCACGGCGCCTTCAAGATGGTGGACGCGGTCAACCTCGTCCGCCCGAAGGCGACGCCGGCGCTGTCGAAGCTGGTCCGCGGCGAACTCGCTCCCGCCCAAACGTGGGAGACGAAGCTCACGCAGGCCGGCGACGGCGACACCGCCGAGCAAGTTGCGGCGGCAAAGTCGCAGGCGTGGGGCGAGTTCGTGCGCGAGCGCAAGCTCGGCTACCTCGCGCTGCTCCGCAACGTGCGCAACATCCTGACCCAGGCGCCGGAACTGGTCGATGAACTGTGCCAGCAACTCGCCGACGAACGCGCGGTCCGCAAGTCGCTCGTGTTTCCGTTCCAGTTCCTGTCCGCGGTCGAAGTGTTGAAGCAGGGCAACCTGTCGGGCGCCGGCCGCGTGATGGACGCGCTGAACACGGCCATCGATCACTCGCTGGCCAACGTGCCAAAGTTTGAGGGCAACACGCTCGTCGCGCTCGACTCGTCGGGCTCGATGGTGGGTCGCCCGCAGGCGATTGGCTCGCTGTTCGCCGCGACCTTGGTTAAGGCAACCGGCGCCGATCTGATGCTCTTCAGCGATGACGCCCGCTACGTCTCGCTGAACCGCCGCGACACCACGCTCACGGCGGCGCAGAGCATCCCGTTCATCTCCGGTGGCACGAACTTCAATGCGATCTTCCAGCGCGCGAACCGCGCCTACGACCGCATCGTAATTCTGTCGGACATGCAGGGTTGGGTCGGCGGTGGCGCGCCGGTGCAGCCGTTCGCGGATTACCAGAAGCGCTACGGTGTGGCCCCGCGCATCTACAGCTTCGATCTGAAGGGCAACGGCACGCTCCAGTTTCCGCAGGAGCGCGTCTACTGCCTCGCGGGTTGGAACGACCGTGTGTTCGAGATCATGCAGAAGCTCGACCGCGATCCGGAGGCGCTCGTCCGCGACGTCGAGTCTGTGCCGCTGGCGGACTGACGTGTCAGCAAAACTATCTGCCGGAGCCAGACACGGTCTGGCTCCGTTTTTCCCTTCATCGTCCAAGAGACAGGACGCGAGCCCGCGAAGCTCGAGATCGAGGTGCAAGTCCTCGTGAAGGGACCACTTTTTCCTCGCGTGGTGAAGTTATAATCATGCAGCGCTTCGAACGCCGCGTTGTGGGTGGGGAAGGCCAGCGGGCCGACCGGCGCGCCGCAGGCGTGGGGCGAAGCCCCGAGCGCGAGAGCGCGAGTCAATCCCGCCGTGAGGTCCATGTTTCTCCGCGTGGCCGAGTAGTCCAGGCCTCCGCCTTCTAAGCGGATCGACGCAGGTGCAAATCCTGCCGCGGGGACTTTCGGAGGCGAAACCGGACAAGCGCGCCGGCACCCGTTTGAAGCGGGCAGGGCGGGCTGGCCGCTGGGGAGCGTGACCTCTCGTCTCCGCCAATTTTTCGGAGAGTAAAACCGCAAAGCGCGGTGATCGGTTGGAAGCCGTTTCGGGCCGCAAGGCCTGTGGGGCAGGACCACTGCTCTCCGCCATTTTTCTGGAGAGTGAATCCGCCGAGGTGCGGACGCTGTTTCGACGGAGCGAAGCGGAGATGGATCGACCGCAGGTCGACCCGCAGGGGCGAGCGCAGCGAGTCAAAGCAGATGGGTCGGCTCTGCCGGTTGAGGCGCAAGTCCTCCGCTCTCCGCCAATTTCCTCGTGTAGCTCAAAAGCAGAGCAATCGGCTGATAACCGATCGAACGCGGAGCGTTACCGTGCGCGAGGACCAATTTCACGGAGGGTTAATTCCGAGAGTCGGGAGCCGCGGTGCTAACGCGTGCGGCGATTAGTTTCGCTGAGGGGCGGGACCTCAACCCTCCGCCAGTGCCGGGTCGTCTAACAGCAGGACAGCGGTCTCTGACGGAGCGCAGCGGAGATGGATCGACCGAAGGTCGACCCCGCAGGGGCGAGCGCCGGTGAGTCAAACCGTGGGTGCATGTGCGACTCATGCCCCGGCAGCCATTTCGTTCTCTGCAAGCATTGGTAGCGATGCAGCGGTTTCGTAAACCGCAGAGGCCGGCGCAAGCCCGGCGCGGAGATCCATTTTTTCGCAAAAAAGAACACACACCGACGTTGGCGGAGCTGGGTTCAGCGTGAGCCATCACGTTTTTCAATCCATCTCTTCCATGAACACCGACATTCTCGACAAGCCCATCGTCCTCTCGCTCAACCGCGCGTGGCAGGTCATCGGCCATCGCACCGTCAAGCAGGCGCTCATCGCGCTCAACGGCGGCGCGGCCGGCCTGCCGCCGGCGCTCGGCGTGGACATCGCTTACCCGAAGCTCGAGGACGGTTCCTGGAACTTCGACCGGCCGCTCTACCTGAACCCGCTCCCGTGGGATGAATGGACCAAGCTGCCGGTGCGCGATTTCGATTTCTCGATCTCGACGCCGAAGCTCCACGTCCGCGTGCCGACGGTCATCGTCTCGACGCAGTTCGACCGCATGCCGCTGCGCATCCCGCGCGTCACGCGCGCCGCGATCTTCGAGCGCGACCGGGGCGTCTGCCAATACACCGGAGAATTCGTCGGCAAGCATGGCGGCAACCTCGACCACGTCGTGCCGCGCGACCGTGGTGGCCGCGACTCGTTCGAGAACCTCGTCTGGTCGAAGAAGGAGATCAACTCCCTCAAGGCCAACCGGCTCCCGCACGAAGCCGGCCTGCGGCTCATGCGGAAACCCGCTACGCCGAAACCGCTCCCGGTCTCGGCGACCGTGCGCGAAGCGAAGCATCCGGACTGGCGGCATTTCCTGCATCTCTGACCCATCACAGCGCGGCGCTTCAACGTCGCGCTGCTCCTTGGAGCCGCCAAGCCATTCCTCTTCCAAAATGAAACACCTCTCGGGCCTTCCCGCCCGCCATGACTCTCACCCTTTCAACTTCCACGCCCCTCTCGCTCGCCGACACGCTCAGTGTCGTCGACGCGGTGCTTGGCGCCATCGATCGCCGCATCCCGGCCCACGTCTCGCGTGATGATCTCGCGAGCGCTGGCAAGGTCGCGCTGATCGAAGCACTCCTGCGCTTTGACGGCCCGGCCGAACAAGCGCGCGCTTTTTGCTACGTGCGCGTTCGCGGCGCTGTTCTCGACGAACTCCGCCGCCTTGACCCGCTGTCGCGCCACACGCGCGCCCGAGTCACGCTCGTGCGCCGCGCCGCTGCGGCGCTTGAGCGCGAGCTCGGTCGCGCGCCCACTTCGAGTGAGATCGCCTCCGTAGCTGGTTTATCGACGCAAGCCGTCGAACAACTCGACCGTATCGCGACCGCCGCCCAGGCATGCTCCGCCGACGAAACCCATGCGGAAGGCGAGTTGCTCCACGCGCTCGTCGACAGCGATGCTACGTGCCCGGCCCAGTCGGCCGAGTCGCTCGATGCACACGCCTCCGTGCGCGCTGCGCTCGATCGCCTCCCGCCAAATCACGCCTGCGTGCTGCGCCGCTACTATTTGGACGACGCCACCCTCGAGGAAATCGCTGGCGAGCTGAACGTCTCCAAAGAGCGCGTCCGGCAAATCCGCGAAGCTGCCGAGAAGAAGCTGAGCGAAGACTTCATCGTCCTCGCACTGTGGCAAACAGTGTTGAACCGCCACTGACCATGTCCTCCCGCCTGCCGACCGTTCGGCAGACTCCCGTCCATCCATTTCAAATATCTCCCGCCATGTCGCACCTGCCCATTACTCAGCGTCCGACCCTTCGCCTCCGCCTTGTTCGGCTCCCGAGCACGCTGCAGCCGCTGCATGAGACCACGTTTCCGTTGCGCTCTCGTTTCCGTGCGGCAAACGGCCCGCTCTACCGCGGCACCCGTCCGAGAAAAAGCGGCGTTCTGCCGGCGTAGCGTCATGCGCTTCCTCGACAAATATTCCGGTCGCGACAAACGCCTCCGCGCTCTCGAGACCAACATACCTGACTAGATAGTCATATCGGTAGCGGCCTTCGACCTGCCTTGATCTTCGAAAGCCCGCTATTATCCGTCGCATCAAATCCAACATCCATCTCAACCAGATATTTTCCATGAAGTCGTTCAATCTCGCCCAGGCCCTGAAACACAAGAACCGCCTCGCCGGTGAAATCGCTCGCGCTCGCGAAATCGTGCAGCGTGAAAATTCCCGCAAAGAGTCGCAAGCGGCCCGCGCCGACGTGCGTGCTGTGTTCGATCAGTGCGTCGTCCAGTCGCGCGAACTCGCTGCGTTCAAGGGCGCCATTGCTGCCGCCAACGCAGGGGTGGCGTCCGGTGACCGCGGCATCTACGGCAAGCTCAACCTCCAGGCTGAGCTGCGCGGCCTCATCACATTCTTGAAGAGCCTCAACACCAAGGAAGGTGAAGAGGTCGAGTGCGTTGGCTTCTTGAGCCGCGACGATGCCGTTCGCACGGTCTACGTCGCAACCATCGCGCGCGATGAAGTCGACCGCCTGGTCGCCAGCTACCAAGCGGAAATCGAACAGCTGCAGGACGAGATCGACGAATTCAACGCCACCACGCGCATCACTCTTTCTGCATAAACTTTCGGGCCCGGCTTGGACGGGCGAAGGCTGACAACAGGCACTGGCATCCACGATGCCATCGAACGGCTTGAAACCCCGTTTACCTAAACGATACCGACCTGATTGTTAACCCTCATCGTTCAAGATCTCAAAACGCAAAATGCATCCCTAAAGGATCAAAGCTTTGTCGCTTGTTGCACCTCCGCTCGCTCTGAGCCGGTGTCCCGATCGATTTCGTATCCGACAATGACCATGGAAATCAAAGCCCGCGATCTCATCGCCGCCGGCTGGCACGAAGGCCGCCGCCTCGGCCCGGCCCTGCGCCGCGCCCGCGACCTCGAGGCCACGGGCCTCGCGCGCACCGACGTGCTCGCGCAACTCGAAGCCGAATTTCCGAAGCAACTCGCCGTGATCCTCCCGCGCGACGAGCCGGCTCCGCTCGCCGAAGCCATCGAGGCCGAGACGCCCGAGGAAGCCGCCAACGTCGCCGCCGCCCGCCAGCGCATGACGGAGCTGCTGCACGTCCCGGTCGTGAAGCGCGGCGTGATCATGCCCGACGCCTGCCCCTCGGGCGGCGGCCGCGCCACGATCCCGGTCGGTGGCGCCATCGAAGTCGAAAACGCCATCATCCCCGGCGCGCACTCGGCCGACATCTGCTGCTCGATGTTCGCCACGTTCTTCCCCGCCAACCACCCGGTCGGCGAAATGATGGATCAGCTCCAGAAGACCACGCACTTCGGTCCCGGTGGCCGCCCGCGCGGCTACCAGCTCACGTCCGCCGTCCTCGGCGAGCCGGTCTGGGACAACCCGTTCCTTGCCGGTCTGCGCAGCCGCGCCCAGGATTTCCTCGGCACGCAGGGCGACGGCAACCACTTCGCCTACGTCGGCCGCATCTCGTTCACCGAAGCGCAACGCGCCGCCCTCGACGCCGCCGGCTACACCGAGCTCGCCGAGTGGATTGTGCGCCGCGACGGCGAGTTCAATGTCCTCGTGACCCACCACGGTTCGCGCGGCCTCGGCGCCGACGTCTACAAACGCGGCCAGAAAGCCGCCCGCCAGTGGTGCGACGAAAACGCCAAGGACATCCCCGACTCCGCCGCCTGGCTCCCGGGCGACTCGCCCGAGGGCCGCGCCTACTGGGACGCCCTCCGCTACATCTCCCGCTGGACGCGCGAAAACCACGCCGTGCTCCACGACGCGCTCCTGCGCCGCCTCGGCCAGCGCGCCCTCGTGCAGATCGGCAACGAGCACAACTTCGTGTGGCAGCGTGGCGACTCGTTCTTCCATGGCAAAGGTGCCACGCCCGCGTGGCGCGACGCGTCCGGCCGCCCGCTGCTCGGCCTCATCCCGCTCAATATGGCGCGCGAAATCCTCCTCGTGCTCGGCGCGAACGAGGACCGCTACCTCTCGTTCTGCCCGCACGGCGCCGGCCGCAACCTCTCGCGCACCGCCATGCTCGCGCCCTACAAGGACGCCGACGGCGAGCTCGATCCCGCCCGCGTGCAGCAAACGCTCGCTGCGTGCACGGCCGGCCTCGACATCCGCTGGTTTGGCGGCGCTCCGGATCTGTCGGAGTCTCCGCTCGGCTACAAGGACGCCACGAAAGTGAAGGCCCAGATCGCGCGGTTCGGCCTCGCGACCGTCGTCGGCGAGATTCAGCCGCAAGGCTGCATCATGGCCGGCGAGGCCCCGGAGCCGCCGTGGGTGCGCGTGCGTCGTGAGAAGCGCGCGGCCCACAAGGCGTCTCGTCGCGAAGGGGTCGCCGAGACCGGCGAGAGCTGATCCACGCCGCTCCAATACTGATAGCGTCGCGGCTCAGTCGGCGTCGTGCGGGTCGGATGTGCGAAACTCTCGCGTCACCTCGATCTTGCCGACGATATGCCGATTGAATTCGGCGAGTTCTTCCGCGGGCACCCAAAGCTCTTCGTGCACTTTCGCTCCGACGGTTTTCCTCGGGAAACGAGCGACGAATTCAGCATCGACGGCAAACTTCGTGACGTATCCGGCGCCGCTCTCCTACGTTCATCATCACGGCTCGAACTGGTGATGTCGCCCTGAGTCCCAACAGGGGTTCGAACCACCGGGCGACTCCCGAGGAAGCCTTCAGCCGGCCCCGAAGAAGCGATTTTAGAAGACCGGGCGTATTGCCAGGCTCGCTTTAGAACCGAGCGCTTGGCCGAAAACCGAGCATATCTCCGAAAACCGAGCGTAATTCTTGGCGCCCCCGGATTGTGACGATCTTGCCGGATTGGCCGGCACACCTCGTGCCGCGATTTCACAGCCCGGGCCGGCCGGTGGAAAACAACCGACGCCGGCAGCGTGATTTGCGGGACCGCCGGCACCGGCACCGGATGTGCAAACGTGTGCCTCGTCGAAATTCCCAACCACTCCCACAGGAGAACATCACCATGAGACTCGTCCGTTACACCTATCCTTCTTACCGCAGCCCGGCCCCGGCGCTGGGCGGCTTTCCCCGTTCGCCGTGGTCCGGTCTTGAGACCGAGATCGACCGGCTCTTCGAAACCGCGCTGAGCGACTTCGGCACCACCACTCCCGCCAGCCGCTTCCCGGTCGATCTCTTCGAAGACAAGGATCACACCTACGTCCGCGCCGAGCTTCCCGGCGTGAACCGTGACGACATCAACGTCGAGGTCGTCGACGGCTTCCTGACCATCAGTGCGGCGCGCAAGACGCCGGCGGCCGATGGCAAGGGCGAGGAGTCCTGCTCGTTCAGCCGCTCGGTCGCGCTCAACGACTCGGTGCACGCCGACAAGGTGAGCGCCGCCTACGAGAATGGCCTCCTTACCGTGACGCTCCCGAAACGCGAAGAAGCGAAGCCGAAAAAAATCACCGTCACGGTGAAGTGAGCCGCTGCGCGGCATGCTCCACCCTCCGGAACTCCCATCACCAAAGAAACACCAAAGGAGAAACTCACCATGTCACTCTTCACCACGCTCATTCCCTCGTTCACCCGCACGCCGGTGCGCCATGGCGCCTCGCCGGCTGATCCCGGCCCGACTGTGAAACCGCACTACGACGTCAACGAAACCGGCACCGCCTTTGGCGTCACCGTGCATCTGCCGGGTGTCACCAGGGACGGCCTCGAGCTGACCGCCGAAGAGGGCCAGTTCCGCATCGTCGGTCGTCGTGCCTGGAAGCAGCCCGAAGGCTGGACGGCGCTCTACCGCGAGAGCGTCGACGCGCCTTACGAGCTCGTCCTCACCCACGACAACGCGATCGACGCCGACCAGATCCACGCGGAAATCCGCGACGGTGTGCTGCGCATCGCGCTGCCGAAGGCGGAGGCGATCAAGCCGCGCAAGATCACCGTGAACTGAATCAGGCCCGGGGCGGGACGCCCCAGTCACGACGAGTAACCGCCGGGTGTCGCAGACGCGACCCCGGCGTTTTCGTGGCGGGAGGCGGGTTTTGTGCGGGAGAATCGGGGGGGATGGAAAACGGATTCGGGGCGCGCAGCTCCCTTCGAACCGAGGCGAGACGCCTCAGCCGCGACGCGGTGCCAGTCGTGGACGAGACGTCCCGCCTCGTGGATTGCGCAACGCGCCACCACCGCTCACGCTCCGATCCGCCCATGACCGCCCGACGCCCCACCGTCACCCGCCGCCGCTTCCTCACTTCGGCTGCCGTTACCACTGTCGCAGTCATCAGTCGCGTGCGCGCAGCCACGCCGGCTCCAGTGCTCGGCCACGGCCGGTTCCGCTACCGCGTTGTTACCGGCTGGGGCGTGCTGGGCGCGGACACACCCGTGAAGGACTGCCATGGGCTCGCGGTCGATCGCGAAGGACACATCATCCTGCTCACGAATCACACCGCCAACAACGTGATCGTCTACGACCGCGCGGGGCGGCTGGTGCACAAGTGGGGCACGCGGTTTCCGGGAGCGCACGGCCTGTCGCTCGTGAGCGATGGAGGGACGGGCGGCCGCGAGGTGCTGTTCATCACCGATCTGACCAAGCACCTCGTCGTGAAAACCACGCTCGACGGCACCGTGCTCGACGAATGGCGCTGGCCGCAGCACACGGGAAAATACGAGAAGGAGGATCAGTTTCGCCCATCGTGGACGCTGCATCTGCCGAACGGCGAGTTCTTCACGCTCGACGGCTACGGCCGCGATTACATCACGCATCACGGCGCGGACGGGAAATTCAAAAAGATTTTCGGAGGGCAGGAGGGTGGCATCGCGCATTGGGGGCCGCACGGCGGCATGGCCGACACGCGCGACGTCGCGAACCCGACGCTCCTCATCGCGATGAGCGACCAGCAACACCTGCAACGCCTCGCGCTCGATGGCCGCAAGCTCGAGCGCGTGGACATGCCGGGCGGCAACCCGCGCCAGATCCGCCTGCACGATGGCCATTTCTTCGTCGCGCATCTCGCCGACAACTGGCCGAAGGATCGCAACAGCCGTGGTTTCGTCTCGGTGCTCGATGCCAGACTGCGGGTCGTGTCGAACCTCGCCGGCACCGCACCCGAGTATGGCGACGACGGCGCGTTGCGTCCGATGAAGCACGTGGAAGAGATTTTCATGCACCCGCACGACGTGATCGTCGACCGCGAGGGAAGCGTCTACGTGGCCCAGTTTTCCTCGGGGAATACCTACCCGATCAAACTGGAGCGGGTGTGAATCACTTTTATGTGCCTACGCAGTATCAATCGGAACAGCGCCACAGCGGGTAGCGGCCGACGTGAGGAGGCCGGTCGGGCGGCGAGGCGCGCGGACCAGCCTCGTTACCTCGGCTGCCACGTCGCTCCAGTCGCTCGGAGGTGGATTGGTTCGCTGGTGGTTGCTTCGGTCGTGTCGACGGTGTTCGCCCAACCGCCGCCACCCGACGCCGTTTGGCTCAACGGCAAAATCCTCACGGTCGATGCCAGCTTCACCGTTGCCGAAGCGATGGCCGTGCGCGGCGGAAAGATCGTCGCCACGGGCACATCGGCCGCGATGCGTGCGCTCGCGCGCGACGGCGTCACGCAGCTCCAGGACCTCGGCGGGCGCATGCTGTTGCCGGGGTTGATCGACTCGCACGTGCATGCGCCGGCGGCGGCGGTGTTCGAGTTCGATCACGAGATTCCGGACATGGAGACCCTCCGCGACGTGCTCGACTACATCGCGGCACGGGCACGCGTGGTGCCGGAGGGCGGATGGATTTCACTGCAGCAGGTGTTCATCACGCGGCTGAAGGAGTCGCGGTTTCCGACGCGCGCGGAGCTCGACGCGGTCGCGCCGCGGCACGCGGTGAATTTCCGCACCGGCCCCGACAACATGCTCAACACGCTCGCGCTGAAAAAGTGCGGCTTCGACCGCAACTTCGCGGTCACCGATGGCGGACCGGGTTACTTGGAGAAGGACGCCGCCGGCGATCCCACCGGCATGGCGCGCGGACTCGCCCGCTACATCAAGATGGGTCAGGTCGCGCGCGTGCCGTCCGAAATGGAGCAGCGGCAGCGGTTGCAGGCGTTGTTCCGCGACTACAACCAGATCGGTTTCACGACGATCGCCGACCGCGGGGCCACACCCGAATCGATCAAGCACTACGAAAAGCTCCGCGCGGACGGGACGCTGACGGCGCGCGTGGCGCTGTCGCAGACGTTTCCGACGGTGGGCGCGATGGCCGGGATCCTCGGGGCCATCGACCGCATCGGGGCGAGTCCGCTGCGGAAGACCGACCCGTGGCTGCACCTTATCGGGACGAAAATCTGGCTCGATGGCGGGATGCTCACGGGCAGTTCCTACATGTCGCAGCCGTGGGGGCGCAGCGAAAACTACGGCATCCGCGACGACACCTACCGCGGCGTGCTCAACGTCCCGCCGGACCGCCTGCTCGAGATGGTGCGCCGCGTGGCCTCGCATGGCCTGCAATTCACCGCGCACGCCCAGGGCGACGCGGCCGGCGCGGTGTTGCTCGACGTTTATGAGCAGGTGAACCGCGAGAGGCCGCTGCGCGACCTGCGCATGGGCATCACGCATTCGAGTTTCATGACGAAGGAAACCGTCGAGCGCGCGACGCGCCTCGGCGTGGTGCTCGATATCCAGCCGATCTGGCTCTACCTCGACGCGCGCACGCTCGTGCAGCAGTTCGGCTACGACCGGCTGCGGTATTTCCAGCCGCTGAAGACGATCTTTGCCGCGGGCGGCGTGGCCGGCGGCGGGTCGGACCACATGCTGAAGATCGGCGACCTCCGCGCGATCAATCCCTACAATCCGTTCCTCGCGATGTGGACGACGATCACGCGGCACGCGAAGTGGTATGAAGGCGAGCTGCACCCCGAAGAAGCGATTACACGCCGCCAGGCGATCGAGTTCTACACGCGCAACAACGCGTTCCTGTTGTTTTGGGAAAAGGAGATCGGCTCGCTCGAAGCCGGCAAGCGCGCCGATTTCATCGTGGTCGACCGCGATTTGCTCACGTGCCCGATCGACGATCTTCGGACGACGCGCGTGCTGGAGACGTGGGTGGAGGGGCGCGCGGTGTTTCGGCGGGCAGATTGATCGATCTCTTTCCTCTTTTTTCTCCCTTGCGCGCGGCGTCGCAACCCTGACGAAAGATAAAGAGGTAAGAGAAAGATTCCCGAAGTCGCGAGGTCGCGGGGTGTGCCTCAAACCGAGGACAGTTCTCGAGTGCCCGGTTGTAGCGGCGGTCTATGACCGCCGTCGTTGCGCCAAGGGGATTCGTTCGGCGGTCATAGACCGCCGCTACAAATCACTGTCTTCGGTTTGAGTCACACCCGAGGTCGCGTGTAGGGGATTTCAGCGCTTCCCCTGGGAGCGTGCGGTGCTACATGTGAAGATTCGCAAAACCTCTGCCATGTCTCACGCATTGAACGTCTCTCCGAAACTCAAGCCGCAGCTCGACCCCGGTTTCGTGCCGGCGGTGCTTTGGAATCGCGCCTACCGCGAGCTCGTCGCCCGCGATCCCGGGGCGCGCCCACTGGGGCTCGCGCTCGTGCGGGCCGATGGCTCGGCCTCGGTGCACCGCGACCGCGTGCTGTCGGCCGGGCACCCCGGGGCGGCGCACACGCTCCGTTTCGTGGAGCGGTTGCTGAAGTTTCTCCTCTGGCAGAAGGGCGGCGGGCGCGTGCTCGTGGCGGGCGCCGATGAAGTCGCGGCGGCGCTCGGGCGCATCTACTCGCCGACGGGCGAGCGGGCGTTCGACCACGGGATCATGGGCGAAAAGATCTTCGGCCAGAAATTCACGGTCGAGACGTGCGCGCTGGGCGCGTTGCCCGTGGAGCAGACGGCCGGCCTCGCCATCGGGCGCAACCTCGATGGCTGCCGCATCGGCTTCGACCTCGGCGGCAGCGATCGCAAGGCCGCGGCGGTGATCGACGGGAAGGTCGTGTTTTCCGAGGAGATCGCGTGGGATCCGTATTTCCAAAAAGACCCGGGCTACCACATCGAGGGTGTGCAGGACTCGCTCAAGCGCGCGGCGGCCCACCTGCCGCGGGTCGACGCCATCGGCGGCAGCGCGGCGGGCGTTTATGTGAACAACGAGGTGCGCGCGGCGTCGCTGTTCCGCGGTGTGCCGCCGGAGCAGTTCGAAAAGCACATCCGGCGGATGTTCTTCACCCTCCAGGAGCGGTGGGGCGGCGTGCCGTTCGAGGTGGCGAACGACGGCGAGGTCACGGCGCTGGCCGGATCGATGTCGATGCGCGACAACGCCGTGCTCGGCATCTCGATGGGCACGAGCCTCGCGGCCGGTTACGTGACCCCCGCGGGCAACATCACGCCGTGGCTCAACGAGCTGGCGTTCGCGCCGATCGACTACCGCGTGGAGGCGCCGCGCGACGAGTGGTCGGGTGATCTCGGGTGCGGCGTGCAGTATTTCTCGCAGCAAGGCGTGGCGCGGCTGGCGAAGATCGCGGGCTTCGCGTTTCCGGAGAAGATGCCGTTTCCCGAGCAGCTCATCGAAGTGCAGAAGGCGATGACCGCCGGCGATGCACGGGCGCGGGCGATCTACGAGACCATCGGCACGTGCTTCGGCTACGCGATCGGCCACTACGCGGACGCGTATGAACTGCGCAACCTGCTCATCCTCGGCCGCGTGACCTCCGGCGCGGGCGGCGAGATCATCCTGGCGAAGGCGGGCGAGGTGCTGCGCGCGGAGTTTCCGGCCCTCGCGGAAAAAATCCGCCTGCGCACGCCCGACGAGAAGGACAAGCGCCACGGCCAGGCGGTGGCGGCGGCGAGCCTGCCGGCGGGCAGGAAATAGGTCCGGCCTTTGACCGGCGTGGAACGGCGCAAGGCGTTGATGGCGGATGACGCGGAGGCGCACGGCCGCGGGCCACCGCCGGGCCGACACCAATTACGGCGCGCTTCGGCCGGCTGGAGGTTGCAGGCCCGCTGGGCGAGCGGACCTGCAATGCCAGATTGCCGCGTAATGGGTATGATACCAACGTCCCGTGGCTGTCAGACTTTTCGTTGCAGGCCCGCCCGCTGGGCGGGCAGCCCGGCCACCGGCCGGGCCTACAGTCCACGAGCAAGGTGACGTCGGCATGAGGCACGAAACCGGCGCCGCAGCGTGGTGCGCGTGACACCGCGTCGGGCCGGCGGTGCGAGGAGCGCGCGGGCAGGCCGCGACCGCGCTCAATTCCGCGGTGGCGGGGGACGCGGGACCAAGTTGGTGATCCACATGCCGCCGTATTGCCGGTAGGCTTCCACCGCGCGGGTGCTGCCGAGCAAGGGCGTGACTTGGGCGAGCGCCTCGGTTTGGAGCGTCGCGAGCCGGGCGTTGAGCGCGGCGCGGTCCTCGGCCGTGCTCACGCCGCGATAGAGCTCCGCGCGGCGCTGCTGGAATGCCTGCTGCACGTCCCAGAGCCGGCGCGTCGTGTCGGCGGGCAGTTCGAGGCGGGCGACGAGCTGGCTGGTCTGGCGGTAGTCGTAGCTCGTGGTGCGCTCGTATTCCGCGTAACGCTCGGCGCCGAACGCGGCCTTGATCTGTTCGTTCAGCAGCCGCTGGGCATCGTTGCGCTCGCGCATCACCTCGGGGCTCGGCATGCCGGAACTGAAACTGAACTTCTCGTCGAATGGCTGGCGCAGGCGGAAGAGCGTCCGGAATTCCTCCTCCGTCGGATTGAACGCGAACAAATCCGTGCGCAGCGAGCGCGCGGTGTTGCTGTTGCGCAGGTCGAACTCCTCGAGTTCCGGCGCGGTGAGGACGCGGGCGATGGCTTCGCGCTGGGTGCGATCGAGGGCGACGATCTTTTCGCGGTCGATGCTGGAGGTGCCGGTGGCGTAGATCTCGGAGCGCTTGTCGTCGAATTCGCCAAGGATGCGGCGGATTTCGGTGGCCTTGTCGGGCGGCAGACCGTCGACCCGGCGGCCCTGCAGCAGGTCGCGCATGGGATCTCCCGGGTCGGCGTCGGGCCCGAGGGCCTCGCGCAACGCGACCTGCCGCTCGCGGTTGAGTTTCGCCGAGGCAGCGAGGAAGGCGGGATCGCTCGGCAGGTTTTTCCAAAACGGCAGTTGGTCGGAGCCGGGGAAGAGCGCCTTCATCCGGGCCGCGAAAATCTCCTCGATCCGGCCGGCGGCCACCGCCCGGACGACCTCGGGCGGGAAGCCGGCCTGCCGCAGGTTGCGGACGAGCTCGGGGAGTGTCCCGGCCTGGAGGGTCGGCCAGATGGTGGCGTCGATGGCGGGCAGCGTGGCCCTGGTCGCGGCCGGCCGGGCGGCGGGCGTCGTCGGCGGCGCGGCAGCGGAGCCGGCGAGGACGAGCACGCCGAGCGCGGCGTTGAGCAGGAGCGACGCACCGAGGAGAAAGAGGACGATCTTCTTCATGGGCGGTGGGGCCGATGCCGCGAAGCCCTGGTCGCCTGCGGCGCCGCCCAAGGCGGGTAAACTTGCTTCGCCTGGGTGGGGAAGTGGCCCGGGTCTCCTGACCCGTGGAGAACGGGCTCACGGGTCAGGAGACCCGTGCCACGAAACGGGCGATGTTGGGTGTGAATCATGGCGGTTTGGTCGGATGCCCCGCAGCTGGCGGCGGGATTTTTACGGGCGGGGCGGCACGGCGCCGGCGGGCGGCAGCGAGCGGTAGCTCGTCGAGGAGCCGTCGAGGCTGAAGGACACGGCCCCGCCATTCGCGATGGTCGAGAGCCAGCTGGCGGATTTGGCGTAGGCGGTGCCCGCGTTGGCGCCGAGGGCGGACACGAGCGTGGTGGTGGTCGTCTGCGCGAGGGTTTGGAGCGCGGTGCGCTTCTGGTCGTTGCTGAGCGCGCGATCCTCGAAGATGCGCATCGATTCCTTGGCGGCAAAATCGCGGGCGTTGAATGCGCGCACCGCCGCATCCGCCGGCAGGCTCTCGCGCTGGGCGAGGCGGGTGAGTTGCTGAAATTCGTAGCTGCTCGCGCGCACGAATTCCTCGAAGCGTGGCTCGCCCAGCGCCCCCTTGGCCTGTTCGGCGATTTTATTCTGCGCGTCGCGGCGTTTCTGGGACATCTCGCTGGTGTAGTAAACGACGCCCGAGCCGGTGGCGGAGGGATAAAGCGCGTCCGCGAACGGCCGGTGGATCTGGTAGAGGGTGCGAAACTCGGCCTCGGTGGCGTCCATGAACGACAGCGCCTGCCGCAGCCGGCTCGTGATGGGCGAGCTGCGCATGAGGTAGTCCTCCAACTCTTCGGTGGTGAGCACGGCCGCGAGATCGGCGCGGCGCTCGCGTTCGAGCAGCGCGAGTTTCTCCCGGTCCTCGGGCAGCATCATGCCCTGGGCGGCGGCGCTGATCTGCTGGCTCATCTCCGCGTAGTCGTCGTTGATCCGCTGGATGAGATCGATCTTGGCTTTGGGGAGCTGGCCGAACTCGCGGCGCTGCGCCGCCGTCGGGTCGGCGCCGGCGAAGGCCTCGGCGCCGAGGAGTTCGCGGAGCTTTTTGGCGCGTTCGCGGTAGAGCTGGCTTTGCGCCTCGAACAGCTTCGCGTTGCTGAACGGGCCGGGGGCGTCGGGCTTCCAGAACGGCGTGTCGGCCGGCTCGCCGACGAGTTCCTTCATGCGGGTGCGGAACCAGCGGTCGAGCTGCGCGTTGACGACGCTGCGGATCACCGTGGGCGAAAACCCGGCGGCGCGCAGCCGTGCAATGAGGGTCGGCAGATCGTCGGTCTGGAGCGCCGCCCAGATCCGGCTCTGTTGGTCGGCGGCCAGTCGCTCGCGTTCGGCGACCCGCGTGCGGATCGCCCGGCTCTCGTCGGCGGCGTGCGCGGCCCGGTCGGCGTCGGTCGTGAAAAATTCCCGCAGCGCCGGCGGGGCGAGGGCCGGGCGCGAAAAAAACAACGCCACCAGCAACGCGTTGCCGGCCAGCGACGCGGCGAGGAGAAGCACGGGGAGCTTCATGGGGTGAGACGAGACGCTTGGCAGACAGACGAATGAAACGGCGGTTCGTTAGAAATAACTTTGCGTGGCGCGGCGGGCTCAGCCGGAACCATGCGGTCGAAATGCGCGAGGCGAGGTAGCAGCCGAGGTAACGAGGCTGTTGTGCGAGTTAACCCAAGCCCAGCCTCCTTACGTCGGCTGCTACCACCGATTGCAACGTTGCCTCACGGCCGGGCCGGCGGCGGCGGCCGGGGGGCGGGCAATTGAAAGGCGGTGCCGCCGCCGGGACGCGGACTGCCGGCGGGGAGCTGGCGGGCGTCGGTCGTGAAGGCCTGGCCGTTTTGCAGCAGGTTCACCCAACTGGCGCTGCGCGCGTAGGCGTCGCCGCCGTCCGTGCCCAGCCGCGCCCCAAGGTCGGCCTTGGCGCGACCCGCCAGGGCGGTGAGCTGACTGCGCCGCTCGGTGGCAGAGAGCGTCGCATTTTGATTAATCGCCGCGGACTGGGCGGCGTAGTTGTCGCGCAAGGCGTAAACCTGATCGGCGGTGGCCGCGGGTAGGTTGAGCCGCGCCGCGAGGGTGGTGAGCGATTGAAACTCGCGGTCGTTGGCGCGGGAGGTGGCGGCCCAACGATCGTCGCCGATCGCCGCGCGCAGGTCGTCGTTGAGCTGGCGCTCGGCCTCGGCGCGCTGACGATTTTCCTCCGGCGTGCGCGGGCGCAACTGATAGTCGGGCGAGGAGTATTTTTCGTCGAACGCCTTCTGGATCGTGAAGAGGCGCCGGAACTCGTCCTCGCTCGCGAGGATGTCGCCGTAGCGGCCGATGATGGCGTTGGCCGCAGGGGAGGAGCGCAGCTCGAACTGATCGCGCTCCGCCGGCGTCATCGCGGCCATGAGGTCGCGCTGCTTCTCGGTTTCGAGCAGCTTCAGTTTCTCGCGATCGGCGGCGAGCTGGAAACCCTCGGCGTCGAGCGAGACCTCGCGCCGCATCTCGTCGTAGTCGCGTTCGATACGCTCGAGGCGTTCGCGCGTGGCCGCAGCGAGAAAACCGAAGCGGCCGTCGCCGCCCCCGCCGAACGGGTCTTCGCCGAACGCCTTCTTCATCGCCACCTCGAACTCGCGCTCGGCCGCCGAGCGCTCGGCGCGCTGCTCGCGGGTGGGAGGTGGACGCGGCTTGCCCGGCCCGCGCCGCCAATATTCCGCCGGCACGGCGACTTTCCCACGCCCGTCCCGTTCCAAGGCGGCGAGGCGGCCGAAAGCGCGGGCGGCGGCGAGATGATTGGCCACCTCCGCCGGCACGCCAGCCGCGGTCATCGCTGCGGGATCGCCGCCGGAGAGCGCCGCGAGGAGGGTGTCGCGTTTCTTCGCCTCGGCCGCGAGCGCGGCGTCGGGCGCGCGCGGTTCGGCCGGTGCGTGCGGCGCGGGGGGCGTCGTCTCGGACCGGCGCCAGAGCAGGGCGACCAATCCGATGTTGGCCGCCAGCGAAACAGCGAGGACGGCGGGCGCGAGTTTCACGGTGCGGGGCGTTTGCCGGAGATGAAATAATCCGGAGACGACACGTGTCGAGGGTATCGTCCGGCACCAGACGAGGCGGGACGCCTCGTCCACTCGCCAGAGGCGAGCGAGTGTGGCTGAGGCGTCTCGCCTCAGTGGGAAGGGTTCGTCGGCGGCGCCGGCTCGAACGGCGCCTGCGATTCGCCGCGGAGCTTGGCGCGCCGGCCGAGCGCGTCGTAGGTGGCGTATTTGTAGAGTTCGCCGAGCGTCGGGTAGTTGAAGCACGTCTCGATGAACAGGTCGGCGCCAGCGCCGGCGTGGAGCGCGACGAGGCCGATATGCACGAGCTCGCTCGCCTGCTCACCGATCGCGTGCACGCCGAGGAGCCGCATCGTATCGGCGGCGAAGAGGAGTTTCAAAAACCCGGACTGCGCGCCGATGATCTGGCCGCGGGCGTTGGCGGCGTAGGGCGCGGTGCCGGCGATGAAGGCGACGCCTTTTTTCGCAAGCGCGTCCTCGGTCTCGCCGGCCATCGAGCACTCGGGGATCGTGTAGATGCCGTAGGGGAGGAGCGTGGCGATGCGCGTTTTGTATTTCAGGTCGAAGGCATGCACCATCGCGACGCGCGCCTGCTCCATCGAGGTGGCGGCGAGCGCGGGGAACCCGATCACGTCGCCCGCGGCGTAGATATGCGGGACGGCGGTCTGGTAACGCTCGTTGACGTCGAGGCAGCCGCGCTTGCCGACCGCGAGGCCGGCGGCGGGGAGGTTGAGGGTGGCGGTGTTGCCGCTGCGGCCGGCGGCGACGAGGATGGTGTCGGCGGTGACCTTGCCGCCGGAGGCGAGCGTGGCGGTGAGGTGCGCGGGCGTGGCGGCGACGGCGGCGACCTGCTCGTTGAAGCGCACGTCGATGCCCATCTCGATCATGTTGCGCGTGAGGAGCGCGGCGACTTCGGGATCGAGAAACGCGAGCAGGCGGTCGCGGCCTTCGAGCAGCGTGACCTTGATGCCAAGCGCGGCGAACATGCACGCATACTCGCACCCGATCACGCCGCCGCCCACGACCAGCATCTCGCGCGGGATGTCGTGCAGGTTGAGAATCGTGTCAGAGTCGTAGACGCGCGCGTCGTGAAACGGAAACACCGGTGGCCGGAACGGATGCGAGCCGACCGCGATCAGGACGTGGTCGGCCGTGAGCGTGACGGGCGCGACGCCGCGGTTTTCGAGGCGGATCGTGTGGGCATCGGCGAAGGAAGCGGAGCCGTTGTAGAGCGCGACGTGGTGGCGCTTCAGGTTGGCGATGATCCGCAGGTGCTCGGTGTGCTGCACCTGGCGCTCGCGAAAGAGGAAGTCGCGCGCGGTGACTTTTTCCTTGAGCGACATGCTGACGCCGTAGAGCCCGCGCTGGCGGAAGCCGGAGAGGTAGAGCGCGGTTTCGCGAAGGGTTTTCGAGGGGAGCGTGCCGGTGTTGGCCGCGGCGCCGCCGAGCACGGGCTCGCGTTCGATGAGCGCGACCTTTTTGCCGAAATACGCGGCCTGCGCCGCGCCTTTTTCGCCAGCGGGGCCGGATCCGATCACGATCAGATCGTAGTGGGAGTGGGACATGACAACCCGGCGCGGGAACGGTGCGACGGGCGGGGTAGCCCGCAGTGTGCAGGAGAAGCCCCAAACTCCAAGCTCCAAGACGGCCACAGCTGTGCGCTGGCGTTTGGTGGGCTGGTGTGTCGCCGAAGCTGGGGGCGCATCTCAGTTTCTTGCAGTCCGGAGAGAGCGAAGGAGCGGCGGTTTTCAACCGCCGAGCTTGGGCGCTTGGAAAGCGCCCCTCCGCAGTGCCAGAAAGTGAGATGCGCCCCGAAGCTGGCCGCTTGGAATTTGGAGCTTCCGCGCGCCACGCGCCGTCGCCACGCTGCGCGGTTTCCGATGACGGACCCGCAACATCCGCAGCGCACACAGGCCATCCTCATGCTGGTGCTCGCGAACCTGCTCTGGGGCGTGAGCTTCCCGATCGTGAAGGCGCTGCTGCTCATTCACGAGCAGCTCATCCCGCAGGCGAGTCCGTGGTTCTCGGCGCTCTACACGACCGCGCCGCGGTTTCTCTTCGCGGTGGGGCTGATGGTGATTTTCCGGCCGCGCAATCTCCGCGGCATCACGCGCGGCGAGCTGAAGCAGGGCGTGGTGCTCGGGCTTTTCACCGCGACGGGGATGTTTTTGCAGAACGATGCGCTGCAGTTCACGCACGCGAGCACCTCGGCGTTTCTTACCCAGTTCTACGCGATCATGATCCCGCTCGTGCTCGCGATCCGCGCGCGGCGCAGCCCGGGCGGACGCGTGTGGGTGTGCTGCGCGCTCGTGCTGGCGGGCGTGGCGATCCTCGGGCAGTTCAACTGGCGGGACCTGAGTTTCGGGCGCGGCGAGTGGGAAACCTTGCTGTGCTCGGTGTTTTTCATGGGGCAGATCCTGTGGCTCGGGAAAAAGGAGTTCGCGGGCAACGACAGCGAGCGGCTGTCGTTCGTGATGTTCGCGACCGAGGGCATCGTGTTCTGGACCGCGGTGGCGGCGCTCGCGCCCGATGTGCACGCGGTGGTGGCGCCGTGGAAATCCGGGCCGTGGGTCGGGCTCACCGTGATGCTCGCGGTGTTCTGCACGCTCGGGGCGTTTCTGTTGATGAACAAGTGGCAGCCGAAAATCACCGCGACCGAGGCGGGGCTCATCTACTGCGTGGAGCCGATTTTCAGCGCGGTGATGGCGTTGTTCCTGCCCGCGTGGTTCTCAGCCTGGGCCGGCATCAACTATGCCAACGAGACGGCCACATGGACGCTGCTCGTGGGCGGCGGGTTGATCACGCTGGCGAACGTGGTGCTGCAACTGAAGCCACCCGCGGATGTGTAGCGCGGGCGATTGTCATCCATTAGATGACAATCGATTTTCGTCTTCCAGAGGTAAAAATGACTTTTTGTCATCTAATGGATGACAAACCGTCAGGGCTTCGCGGGGCCACGATCGGGGGATTAGTTGACGGGGGCGGTGGTGGCGACGACGCGGCCGGCGCGCACCGAAGCCGCGGCGCGCAACGTCACGGCGACGAGCACGATCGCGCCGCCGGTCAGCGCCAGCGGGGTCGGGCGTTCGCCCATGGCGAGCAGCACCCACACCGGATTCAAGATGGGCTCGATCACCGGGATCAGCACGGCTTCGAGGGCGGTGACGTGCTTGATGGCGCGCGCATAGAGCCAGTAGGAAACGCCGAGCTGCACCACGCCGAGGGTGAGGAGGGCCGCCCAACCGCCGCCACTCAGGGCCGGCGCCCGCACGATCCACGGCAGCCCGACGGCAAACGCGAGCAGGTTGCCGAGGATGATCGATTCGCTCGCCGAGGCGTCCTTCTGTTTGCGCATCGCCACCGCCATGCCGGCGAAAAAGACGCCGCTGATGATGGCGAGCGCGTTGCCGGCGAAGTGTTGCAGCTCGAGGCCCTCGGCGAAGAAGAGCGTCATGCCCGCGAGCACGGCGCCGATCGTGAGCCAGTCCGCCCGGGACGCGCGTTCGCCGAGGAACCAAGCGCCGAGCAACGCGACCCACACGGGCGCAGTATATTGGAGCAGGATCGCATTGGCGGCCGAGGTGAGGGTGGTGGCCACGCAAAACGTGATCGTGCAGGCCGCGTAGCAGGCCGCACCGATCACCTGCTCGCGCGAAAAGTGAAACCGCAGCCCGCGATTCGTCGCGAGGAGGAACAGCGCCGCGATCAACCCGCGTCCGCCGGCCACGGCCAGACCCGGCCAGACCGTGGCCACGGACTTGATCAGCAGCCCGCCCAGGCTCCAGCAGAGTGCAGCGGTGGCGAGGAAGGCGACGGAGCGAGTATGGGCGACATTCACGCAGCCCAAGGTCTGCGCGACGCGGCGTCAGCGCGCACGCGAAAAAACTTCCGGCGTCGGACGCTTCTCGGTTTTCTGACTGAGGCGGGACGCCTCAGCCACGTGGACGAGGCGTCCCGCCTCGTCGATCGCAGAAAAGTGAGATGAGCCCTCCGCCGTAGCGGCCGACGTGAGGAGGCCGGCACCGACCGGAGACGACCGCCGGCCTCGTGACCTCGGCTGCTACGGTGCGGCCAACGTCGGCGAGGGCCGGCGTCGCAGAGGCGTGAGCGTCACGCCTTCTTCCAATCGTCGCGCTGCTTGCGGCTGCGCCGGGCGTTGGCCGCGGCGTCGCCGATGAACTCCTCCTTCTTCGGATCCCACTTGAGCGGGCGGCCGAGTTCCATGGCGATGCTGCCGAGGTGCAAGGTCGTGCAGAGGCGATGCAGCGTCTCGGCCGTATACATGGGCGGCTGGCCGGACTTGAAGCTGTCGAGGAAGTCGCGCTGCTCGCGCGGGCGGCGCGGCCAGAGTTTGGTGGTCTTGGCGTCGTATTTGCGGTGCAGGATGTCCGGGTTGCTCGCCTCGATGCGGCCGAGCCAGCCCTTGTTGCCGATCCAGCCGTCGGTGCCTTCGAAGCGGATCGACGGCACGCCCTCGGTGACTTCCATCGTGACGCCGTTGGCATAGGTGTAGCGCAGTTTGAATTTGAAGGGCACCTCGTTCATCGCATCGGGCGGGATTTCGCCGGTGCCTTCGACCGCCACCGCGCTCGTGTCTTCGGCAAAGTTGGCCACCTGCGCGGTGTCGACGAGGTGCGCACCCCAGTCCGTGAGCGTGCCGCCGGAAAAATCGCGGATCTGCCGCCACACCTGCGGCTCGGTGAGCGTGGGCACGTAGGGCCGGAACGGCGCGGGTCCGAGCCAGAGGTTGTAATCGAGATCGGCGGGCACGGGCGCGGGCGCCTGGCGCGGGATCGCCTCCTTGAATTGCAGGCCGCAGGTGATGCGCTGGAGTTTGCCGATGGCGCCGTTGCGCACGTGCTCGGCCATCATGTGGTATTGGATGACCGCGCGGTCCTCGAGGCCGACGGCGAAGAGCGCGCCGGTTTTTTTCACGGTGTCGGCGAGCAGGCGGCCCTCGGCGATGGTGAGCGTGGGTTTTTCGCAGAAGACTTTTTTCCCGGCGGCGATCGCCATGAGCGCCATCGTCGTGTGCCAGTGGTCGGGCGTGGAGATGACGACGGCATCGAGATCGCGGCGCGCGAGCACGTCGCGGAAATCGGCGATCACGGCGCAGTCCTTGTTGCCGTAGTGCTGGTTGACCTCGTCGCGGACTTTCTCGCGGCGCGACTTGGATACATCGCACACGGCGAGGGCGACGCAGTCGTCGAGTTGCAGGAACGAGCGCAGGTTGACGCCGAGTCCGTGGGTGCCGACGCCGATGAAGCCGAGCGTGACGCGCTTCGACGGCGCGTTCTGGCCGAGCACGCGCGACGAGACGAGCTGCGGCGCGGCGGCGGCGGCGAGGATGCCGGTGAGGCCGGTTTTGAGGAAGTGGCGGCGGGGTGTTTTCATGGGGCGGAGGTGGAGAGGGTTTTCCACGCACGCATGGTGGTGGTGAGGTTGGCGAGGGAATCGCCTTTCACGTTGTAGAACTGGACGCCGATGGGCCCGCGGTAGCGAACCTCGCGCAATGTGCGCAGGATCGCGGCCACGTCGTAGTCGCCCTCGCCGAGGAGCTTGATGTAATTGTCCCAGCCGGGACCGGGCCGGTCGGTCGCGCCGTTGATCGAGACCATCGCGAGGCGCGGCGCCACGCGGCGAATCACCTGGGCGAGGCGCGGACCGTGGCCGGAGGCGAGTTCGTGGCAGAGGTTGACCGTGACGCCCAGGTCGGCGCGTCCGCAACGCTCGGCCAGAGCGAGGGCTTTTTCGGCCGTGGCCACGTAGAAACCCTTGTGCGGATAGAGCACAACGCGCAGACCGCTTTTCGCCGCGAGGTCCACGGTCTCCTGGATGCGGGTGATGGCCTCCGCGTCGTGGTCGCCGGGTTTCGCGCCGGCGCCGACCGTGAGCCACACCACCGCGCCCGTGCCGCGCAAAAGTGGCAACGCCTCGGCGAGGCCAGGCGGGAGCGCGGGCTCCGGCGAAAACTTCACGCCGAGGTAAAGGCCGTGCAGCTTGAGCTTCCGCTTGCCGAGCTCGGCGAGCCAGACCTTCAGATCGGTGGGGTTGGTGTAGTTGTAGCTGATGCCGTCGTAACCGAGCTCCGCAAGTGCGGTGGCCTGCCGCTCGGGCGTCCACGCGCCACGGCCGACGCCGTTGTCGAAGGCGAACAGCTCGGCGGCGGTGGCGGCCGGCGGGAGCACGACCGCGGCGAACAACGCCGCCTTGGTCAGGCTGATCGGCCACCAGCGTCGCAGGGGTAGTTCAAGCATGGCCGCAGCGTGGCCGGCTCCGGAAGAGTTGTCGACTTCGCAGGCGGGCTCCAGTGGCGCGTGCGACCAGCGGCGACGACGGCCGGGAGTTTTTCCCGATGCGGACCCTTGACCGTGCCGCCGGGTCGATCGAAATCACATTTCATGCGGACTTCCTGCCTGGCGACGTGCATGCGACTATTCGGATTCGAGAATCAACTGCATGGCTGGCTCGGCTGCTGCGCGCTGCTCCTCGGCCCGGCCACGAGCCTGATGGCGGCCGAGCGGGCCGACGCCATCGACGAAACGGTGGCGGAATACTTCCGGCCGTATCAGCACGACCTCGCCCGGCTGTCGCCCGACGGAAGGCACATCGCAATGTCGGAGCACCACAAGGATGGTGCCGCCACCATCGTTGTCCTCGATCTCGATGTGCTGATGACTGAGCGGTTCTTGGTTGGGCGAGCCGAGGACCACGCAATTCAGCAGATTCTGTGGACGTCGTCTAAACACCTGGCGTTTTCCACACGCGGTCGTGCGGTCGGCGCCATTGAGCTTGGTCGGTCTGAAGTCAAACCACTGCTGGTGGGCAAGGATTTCGACGGTTATCGCCCGGAACCCATGATCGGGGCGCGTTCGCCCAGTATTTCATCCAGACCTGACCTGCCCGCACAACCAGTTGCGGTGAATGTAGAGGAACTCGGACGCTACCGGGGAATTTCGCTGTCGCAGGCCTTGCAGGAAGCGAAAATCACCGGTGATCTGTTCGGACGTGATTCCAAACGTGGCGTCGGCCGGGCGCTTCGCCCGTTCCTCCTCGGTCCCAAGCCGGGTTCGGAGACGGTGGTGCTGCTTGAGTTGCGCAGTGATGACGACATTTACTCTTACGGTCGCACCGAGCGCCGGCATCTGCTGGTGCCGGGGAATGTCATCATCACGGATTTTCACTCGCCCCCTGAAGCCGTCGGGAGCCCAGCAGGTTCGGGCATTCGCTCCAGCAGCTATGCCTCCTACGAAATCGTCTACCAACCCGCTCCGCACGTGGTGCTGGAACTCGATTTGGTGGTCGGCCGCACAAAAGAGATAATCTACGAGGAGGGCTGGCGCCGCACGTGGTTGGACCAAAAAGGGCACGTGCGCCTCGCCTTGGAACAAAGGGGTAAAATCCATCGCTACCTCTACCGTGCAGACGGGGCGAAAAATTGGGTGCCGCTCGACAGTATCGTGAAATCCTCCACGCCGCTCGGATTTGCCATCGGGGCGGACAACCTGCTGGGAGCGCGATCGGTTCCGCTGGGATTCGACGCGGCCGGTCGGATCCTCTACCTCGCCTCGAATGTGGGCCGCGACACCTATGCTATGCGCGCCCTGGACCTCGCAAAAGGCGAACTTACACAACTCGAGCTGAGTCATGATCGCTACGACTTCATCGAGCCAACGGCGATCACCGCTGTCGATACGCTCAATTTCGACCCCGAAACCGGTGTGCTCGCCGGTGTGCGTTTTGCCTCGGCTGTGCGCACCACCAAGTGGTTCGATCCGGACGCCGCCGCCGTGCAGACGGCCTTGAGCAAGAAACTCGCCCCGCAGCGTTGCGAAGTCCGTGAGTGGAATCGACAACGCACACGCTTTCTCGTCGACATCCGGTCGCCGGGTGCCCCGGGCGGTTTCTATGTGGCCGAGCCATCCACGGGGAAACTCATCGAATGTGGAGACAGGGCGCCGTGGCTCGCGGGCGAGAAGCTCCAGCCTGTCCGGGAGTTTGAGTTAAGGGCAGGCGATGGCCAGCAGCTGAGCGGAATTCTAACCCTTCCGCGTTTGCCCCGGTTGAAGCCCGCGCCCGTGCTGGTCTATTTTCACGATGGTCCGTGGTTTTTCGATTCCCCGGTGTTCAATCGTGGAGCGCAGGCACTCGCCGCGCTTGGGTTCGCTGTGGTGCAGCTCAATCATCGCGGGTCGGCTGGTTTTGGACGTGCGCATCTCGCTGCCGGCAAAACCGGACTTGACCACACGGTCCTGGAAGATGTCCGCGCAATGCTAGCCTCCCTTGAAGCCGGCAAATTGCCGATCAACCCCCGCATGGTGGCCGCGCTGGGCAACGGCATCGGTGGTTACCTCGCCGTGCGTATGGCGCAGCTCGCACCGGAGACGTTTCGCTGCGCCGTGGCCATCAACGCGCCGGGCGATTTGGAAGCGTGGCTGGCCCACCCCGACACGATCCCGACGCTGCTCGCCGATCAACGGACGGTGTTCTTCGGCACCAATCGCGAGCGCTTGCGTGCGCATTCAGCGATTGTGCCGGCGCCCACCACCAAGACCCCTGTGCTCGTCGTGCATGCAACGGAGAACGCCTACGTGCCCCTGAGCTTGGGGCGGCAGTTGTATCACGCTTTGAAAAAAGGCTCGGCCGAGACCGCGCTCCTGGAATTGCCCGGCGAAGGCCACGGCGGCTGGTCGGAAGAGACCACGGCGCGGCTCTTCGCCGAACTCGGGCGCTTCTTCAATGCGACGATCTACAATTACCGCGTGGATGTCCGCACGCCGCAGGTGGTGAAATGATGGGATTACTTCGCCGGCGGTCATAGACCGCCGCTACAACCGAACCCTTCGTTGACTGACATTAGTTTGAGGCCCCCCCGCTCACCCCAGCACGTAGCGCCCTGTCTTCCGCGTGCCGATGCGTTTGACGAGTTTCGCTTTGAGCAGCGGGGCGAGGATGTGGGCGGCGCCCTGTTTGGTGACGTCGAGCGCCGCCCAGATCTCGGCGGGCGCGAGGCCATGGCGCTCGCGCAACAGGTGCAGCAACTGTTCCTGTTTCGGGCGGAGCACGGTTTTCTTCGGGCCGGACTTCGCGGCGAATTGCTGCACGCGCAGCCACACGCGCTCCAACGTGACGCGCACGCCTTCGGTCGTGTATTCGAGCCATCCGGTGAGGTCGCCACCGGCCTGCGGCACCGCCGCGAGGCTCGCATAGTAGCGCGCCCGATCTTCCCAGAAGAACTCGTCGATCGAGAAGAGGTGGTGCGTGTCGAAGCCGCGGCGGTAGAGTTCCCAGAGCGCGAGCAACCGGCCCGTGCGGCCGTTGCCGTCGGCGAACGGGTGGATCTCCTCGAACTGGTAGTGCAGGATCGCGGAGGTGAGCACGGGCGACCATTCGGCGCTCGGGCCGTTCCACCATGCCAGCAACTCGCGCATCAGGCCCGATACCAGGTCGGGCGACGGCGGCAGATGCTGGCCGACGCGCACGGCGATGGTGCGGTAGCGGCCGGCTTCGCCCTGGTCCATGACGCCTGCCGCGAGCAGCCGGTGCAGGTGGAACAGATCGTCGTGGGTGACGGGCTTCTTCTGGCGGGCGCGCTTCTCCATCCAGCGCAGGCTGGCGAAGTAGTTGACGACCTCGCGGCGCGAGCGCTCGGTGCGCGCCGGCAGCGGCGTGCCCGACTCCACGGCGCGGACCTCTTCGAGCGTGAGTGGATTGCCCTCGATCGCGGTCGACGCATGGGCGCCGCGATCCCGGCTGTCCTTCTGGAGCTGGGGAATCCATGCGACCTGAATCGTGGCCGTCGCGATCTTCGCCCGCAGGTCGGCGATGGTCTCCAGCTCCCGGAGCAACCGGGCGGACACGGTGAACCGGGGCGAGAAGCTCATCGCTAGTAAGACAAGCGTGAGTCTAGTGATGAGTCAAGCGCGGCGCCGCCAAAGTCCAGCATCAGTCCAGTGATCGGACCAGTGCCGGCCACCGTCCGGCCGGCCCCGCGACGCCCCGCCCAACCGGAATGGTGCAGTCGAACTCGTGCCCGGTCGTGACCGCGCCGTGCAGCGGTGGAGCGCGTTGCCCCCAACGCGCTGGTTTGAGGGTGGGAGCGGGTTGACCCCGCGACTCGTCGGGGCGTAAAGCCCCTCCCACCAAACGCGCGTTGGGGGCAACGCGCTCCACCTCGACGGCAATGTCCCAGCTCAGTCGTCTGCGCCGGACTCGTGCATCTTGCCGCTCAGGTAGGTGTCGTAGGCGGCGAGGTCGAGCAGGCCGTTGCCGGAGAGGTTGAAGACGATGACCTTCTTCTGGTTCGTCTCGCGGCACTTGATCGCCTCGTCGATCGCGACCGAGATCGCGTGCGACGACTCCGGGGCGGGCACGAGGCCTTCGGAGCGGGCGAACGTGACGGCGGCGTTGAACACCTTGAGTTGCGGCACCGCCACGGCGTCGATCAGGCCGAGTTTTTTGCAGTGGCTCACCATCGGCGCCATGCCGTGGTAGCGGAGGCCGCCGGCGTGGATGCTCGGCGGCATGAAGTTGTGGCCGAGCGTGTGCATCATCATCAGCGGCGTGGTCTCGGCAGTGTCGCCGAAATCGTAGCGCAGCTCGCCCTTGGTGAGCGACGGGCACGAGGCGGGCTCGACGGCGATGATGCGCGTGTTTTTCCCCGCCTTGATTTTCTGCTGCACGAACGGAAACGCGATGCCGGCGAAATTGCTGCCGCCGCCCGCGCAGCCGATCACGATGTCCGGCTCTTCGCCGGCGAGCGCCATCTGTTTGATGGCTTCGAGGCCGATCACGGATTGGTGGAGGCACACGTGGTTGAGCACGCTGCCGAGCGAATACTTGGTGCCGGGATTCTTCGCGGTGTCCTCGATGGCCTCGGAGATCGCGATGCCGAGGCTGCCGGTGCTGTTGGGATCGGCGGCGAGGACCTTGCGGCCGAACTCCGTCTCGGTGCTCGGGCTCGCGTGCACCGTCGCGCCGTAGGTCTGCATGAGCAGCTTGCGGTAGGGCTTCTGGTGGAAGCTCACCTTCACCATGTAGATGTTGCACTCGAGGCCAAAGACGCTGCACGCCATGGCGAGCGACGAGCCCCACTGGCCCGCGCCCGTCTCGGTCGCGAGGCGCTTGGTGCCGGCGACCTTGTTGTAGTAGGCCTGCGGGATCGCGGTGTTGGGCTTGTGGCTGCCGGCGGGGCTCACGCCTTCGTATTTGTAGTAGATGTGGGCGGGCGTCTGGAGCGCTTTTTCGAGCCGCACGGCGCGCAGCAGCGGGGTGGGGCGGTAGAGCGCGTAGACGTCGCGCACCTCCTGCGGAATCTCGATGTGCCGCTCGGGGCTCATCTCCTGCATGACGAGATTTTCCGGGAAGATCGCCGTCATCAGGTCGGGCGTGACGGGCTCCTTGGTGCCGGGATGCAACGGCGGCGGCAGCGGCTCGGGGAAATCCGCGTTCAGGTTATACCAGTGCGTCGGCATCTCCGCCGCACGAAGCAGGAACTGTGTGTGGGTGCTCATGTGAAAATGACAGGAGCCAGGGGGAATGGCCCGCTTCGCTAGCAGCCGGGCCGGGACTCGTCACGGCGCAATTTGGAAAATCTTCGCGAGTCCGACCGCGAAATCGCCGGCCGGATCTCCTTCAACCACCCGCACAAGTGTAACCTATTGGGTTACACTCCGCGGGGGGACGACCCCGGGGCGCGAGGAGGCGGGATGGGCCGGCCGCGATCGTAGCTACTGCTGCCACACCCGCACGTAGTCGATGCGGTAGTCGAGCGGGAAGATCGCATCGTCGATTCCCTTCTGGCCGCCCCAGTCGCCGCCGATGGCGAGGTTCATCAGCAGGTAAAATGGCTGGTCGAACGGCCAGTGCTCCACGCCCTGCCCATCGTTCGCGAATTCGTGGACCTTTTTCCCGTCGAGGAAGAACTCGATGCGCTGCTTCGTCCACAGGAGGCCGTAGACTTGAAACTCCTCATGCGCGTGCGGCACCGTGACGGCGCGGCCCTTTTCCGTCTTCTTGAGGTGGTTGAATGCCTCCGTGTGCACCGTGAAGTGCAGTTTGTCGGGATCGAAGCCGACGTTCTCCATGAGGTCGATTTCGCCGCAGCGCGGCCAGCCGAGGCGGCGGTGCGAATCGCCGAGCAGCCAGAGCGCGGGCCAGGTGCCGCGCCCGGCCGGGATTTTCGCGCGAATCTCGAGCTTGCCGTAGCAAAACGAAAATTTCCCTTCGGACACCACGCTCGCCGACGTGTAGCCCGCGCCCTGCCACGGCTCGCGGCGGGCGGTGATGACGAGATGCCCGTTTTCGATGCGGGCGTTCTCACGGCGGTCCGTGGTGTAGAACTGCGCCTCGCGATTGCGCACGCGACCGGTTTCGTAGCCCCACTTCGCCGGATCGGGCGCGCCGGCTTTGTCGAATTCATCGCCCCAGATCAGACGCCACGTCGGCGCTTGGTAGCGGGCGGCCGCATCCGCGTGGTCGCGTGAGGCGTCGGCGGCTCCGGCCGCCAGCAGCGTCGCGAGCAAGGCCGCGAAGTTCCGTCCGACCAACGCCAGGGGGTAGCTCATGCGGTGAAGCTGACCACCCGCGCGCGGCGGCGCAATGCCACCTTTGATGTCGGGACCGAACGGGCGCAGATTACTTTTTCGCAGTAAGCCGAAAGGTGGGCCGGCCGCTCCGCGGGCGGCCAGGAGCGAGCGGGAATCGCCGCGCGCTGGCCGGGCGCGGAGCGCCCGGCCCACCCCTGTGGTGCGAGCATATTACAGGAAACAGAGATGCGCCCGACCGAACCGCACGTTGACACCACGGCGCCCCCGGCGCTCGCTAGGCGCACCCCTTCGCCGTAAACATCCCCGGAGCAAGCCCCGAGGCCTTAGACCAATCCCACCATGCAATCTTCGACTACGCATCGTAGCGGCGAACGCCAGCGAGCCGACGCTCTTCGACTCGCTGGCGCTCGTCGCTACCCAACCAAGCCGACGCAAGCTCCGGGGTATCAAACCCAACGAGAATGAAACTGAGACTTCCGATTGGTTTCGTCCTCGCGAGCGCGTTCATCGCCGCCGGTTTCGCCGCCGACAAAGCGCCGAAGAAAGAAAAGGCGCCCGATCCCTCGCTCGCGTCGGTGGCCGAGGTGTCCGGCCTCCCGCGGGTGCTGCTCATCGGCGACTCGATCTCGATGGGCTACACGCTTCCGGTGCGTGCGAAGCTCGCCGGCAAGGCCAACGTGCATCGCCCGGCGGAAAATTGCGGCGACACCGCGCGCGGCGTGAAGTCCCTCGACCAGTGGCTCGGCGGCGGCAAGTGGGACGTGATCCATTTCAACTTCGGCCTGCACGACCTCAAATACCTCGACGAAAAGGGCGCCTACGTCACCCCCGACAAGGGCAGGCAGGTCGCCACGCCGGCCGATTACGAAAAAAATCTCCGCACCGTCGTCGCGCGACTGAAACAGACCGGCGCCAGGCTCATCTTCGCCACCACCACGCCGGTGCCGTCGGGCTCCGCGGGGCGTGTCGAACACGACGAGTTGCGTTACAACGATGTCGCCGTGCGCGCGATGAAGGAACTCGGCGTGGCCCTCGACGATCTGCACGCCGTGGTCGTCCGGCAGCAGGACAAGATTCAGCGCCCGCGCAACGTGCACTTCACCGATCCCGGCTACGCCGTGCTCGCCGATCAGGTGGTGGCGGCCATTTTGCCGGCACTGCCCGCCGGCGCGAAGTGAACCGGTCGCAGACTCGCCCCACGTGCGCCTCATCCGACTTGCGATCTGCCTGAGCGTGGCGGCCGCCGCGCTGCCGGCCGCCGAGGCGCCGTCGACCACCCGCGCCGTCGCGCTCGCCCGCGACGCGATCGCCGCGGCCGAAGCCAGCGATTACCCCACCTACCTCGCGAAAATGGAAGAGGCCGTCGCGCTGCGGCCGGATTATCCGCGCCTGCTCGTGAATCTCGCCGCCGCGCAGGCGCTCAACGAACGCTTCGAGGACGCCGTGGTGACGCTGGGAAAATTCGCCGCGCTCGGCCTGCACTCGCCCGTGGATCGGAACCGGGCCTTTGCGGCGATGAAGGACCGGAAGGACTTCAAGGACGTCGTTAAAAAACTCGCGGCCAACCAGCAGAACACGGTGGGCGAAGCCGACATCACGTTTCAGATCGCCGACATGACGGGTCTGGTCGAGGGCATCGCCTGGCGCGAAAAGACCGGCCAGTTTTTTTTCGGCGATGTGCATCACCGCTGCGTGTGGGTGCGCGCGAGCACTGCGCCCGGCAAGAAGGGCCGGGCCGAGGTGAAGGTGGCGCGCTTCACGCCGGAGGATTCGCCGCTGCTCGGCGTGTTCGGCCTCGTGGTCGAGGAAGATCGTGGTGTGCTGTGGGCCGCCACGTCCGGCGTCGCCGCCATGGAGGGTTACGCCGAGGCGCAGCACCACGGTGCCGCCGGTGTCGCCGAGATCGACCTCGAGACGGGGGCCGTGAAACAAATCGCCCTCGTGCCCGGCGACGGCCGCCCGCACGTCATCGGCGACCTCGCGCTCGGACCCGACGGCAGTGTGTGGCTGCCCGACAGCGGGGCGACCTGCCTGTGGCGGCTCGCACCCGGTGCGCGCGCGCCGGAGCTGTTCGTGGAAAGCGACGAGTTCAGCTCGCTCCAGGGCATCGTCGTGATGCCCGACGGTGGCGCCGTGATCGTGGCCGACTACGCGGGCGGCCTGCTGCGCGTCGATACCGCCACCCGCACCGTGCGCCGGATCGATCCGTTGCCGGACACCACGCTCGTCGGCATCGACGGTCTGGTGCGCACGCCCAAAGGCGAGCTCATCGCGGTGCAGAACGGCGTGCGGCCAAACCGCGTCGTCCGCCTCACGCTCGACGACGCGGCCGAAAACCTCGTCGCGTTCACCGTGCTCGAGTCGGCGCACCTCAACCTGCCCGCGCCCTCGCTCGGCTGCCTCGGCCCCGGCGGCGACTATTTTCTCGTCGGCAACGCCAACTGGAATCACTTCGACGAACCCGGCGCGACCGCCACCCCGCCGCGCCCCGTGCCGATTTTCAAAACGAAGCTCGCCCCCGACGCGCCGAAGAAAAAAAAGTAGGAGCGTGCTTGCACGCGGTTCCTGCGCTCATTCACGAATAACGCCCCCGATCGCCTGCCAGCAGGCGCCTACCTCCATCCCCATGAACAACTCCTCCCGTCGCGAATTCCTCCGTTCCGTCTCCACCGCCGGCGCCGCCGCGCTCGCCCTTGGCGCCGCCGCCCGCGCCGCCGAATCGGCCGCGCCGCGCCGCGCCGGCCGGAGCGTCGTCGGCCTCCGCACGCCCAAGCTCGACCTCGTGCGCTGCGGCGTGATCGGTCTCGGCGCACGGGGCAATGGCACGATGCGCGAACTGCTCGCGCTCGAAGGTTGCGAGGTGCGCGCCGTGTGCGACAACCACGCGCCCACGCTGAAGCGCGCGCTCGAAGCCGTCGCCCGCGCCAAAAAGCCCGCGCCCGCCGCCTACGGCGACGGCCCGAAGGATTACCTGAAGATGCTCGCGCGCGACGACCTCGAGGCGGTGTTCATCTGCACGCCGTGGCGCGACCACACGCCGATGGCCGTGGCGGCGATGCGCGCCGGCAAACACGCGTTCACCGAGGTGCCCGCCGCGGTCACCCTCGAGGAATGCTGGCAGCTCGTCGACGTGGCCGAGCAGACGCAGCGCCACTGCATGATGCTGGAAAACGTCTGCTACGGTCGCGAAGAACTCATGGTGCTCCGCATGTGCCGGCAGGGCGCTTTCGGCGAGTTGCTCCACGGCGAGGCCAGTTATCTCCACGACCTGCGCTCGCAGTCGAAGCAGCTCGAGCACGGCACGGGCAGCTGGCGCATCCCCGAGCACACGGTGCGCGACGGCAACCTCTATACGACCCACGGCCTCGGCCCGGTGGCCCAATACATGGGCATCAACCGCGGCGATCGGTTCGCGCGCGTCGTGTCATTCAGCAGTCCCTCCCTCGGCCTGCCCGAATACACCGGAAAAAACTTCCCGGCAGGTCACCAACGCCGCACCGCGAACTACGTCTGCGGCGACGTCAACACGTCCATCATCAAGACCGCCCGCGGCCGCACCATCATGCTCCAGCACAGCACGACGGTCCCGCGGCCCTACTCGCGCCACAACCTGATCCAGGGCACCCGCGGTCTGTGGTCCGGCTTTCCCGATCGGGTTTACATCGAGGGCCGCAGCCCGAAGGAGCACACGTGGGAGGATTCGACGGCGGCGCTGGCGAAATACTACGCCGAGTTCGAGCATCCGCTCTGGCCCAAGGTCGCTGACGTCGCGAAGAACCTCGGCGAGACCGCGCGGGGCCACGGCGGCATGGATTTCGTGATGCGCTACCGGATCATCCAGTGCCTGCGCGAAGGCCTGCCGCTCGATCAGGATGTCTACGACGCCGCGGCGTGGACCGCGGTCGGCCCGCTCAGCGAAAAATCGGTCGCTGCCGGCGGTGCCCCGCAGGAGGTGCCCGATTTCACGCGCGGTGCGTGGCAAACCACGCCGCCGCTCGGGATCGTGAGCTGATCCGCCATCGTAGCGGCCGACGTGAGGCGGCCGGCCAGGGGCATTTGTCCGCCAAAGGGCCGACTGCCACCACCCGTTGAACCCCCGGCTGGATTTTTGCAGGCTGATCGCCGCCGCGCCCACGTAGCCGCGGGATCGTGTCGACGATCCTGCTGTTCCGCGCGGCGGCCGCCTGACACCAGTGTTCAGATACGATTGGACTTTGGATTTGCCGGCCCGACCGGTGGGCGGGCCTGCCATCCAATAGCTCGCGGTAATTGGTATGAGTTTCCACCCCGCCATGAAAGACCGCGTTCTTCCGTTCGGCCTCGCGCTCATCCTGGCCCTCGCTGTCACCGTCATTCTCGCGCAGGTGTGAACGGCGAACAGCGTCACGCGCGGCGCGGTTCAACCACCGCGAGCTGGCCGCATCCCGCCGCGATATCGATGCCGCGACGCTGCCGCACCGTGCTCGGCAAGGAGAACTCTTGCGCGAGGATGTGTTGAAACTGCCGCGCCGCCGCCGAGTGCGTCGGCGCGCCCTCGTAGCCGGTCGTGGGGTTGAGCGGGATCAGGTTTACCTGCGCCGGCAGCCCGCGCAGCAACCGCCCCACGGCGCGCGCATGATCGGGCGAGTCGTTTTTCCCGTCGATCAGCGTCCACTCGTAGAAGATGCGCCGGCCGGTCGTCTCGCTGTAGGTGCGGCACGCGGCCATGAGTTCGTCGAGCGGCCATTTTTTCGCGACGGGCACGAGGGCCGCGCGCTCTTCCTGGGTGGCGGCGTGCAGCGAGACGGCGAGATGCAGCGGGCGTTTTTCCCGGGCGAGCCGCAGGATGCCGGGCACGACGCCCACCGTGCTGAGCGTGATGCGCTCCGCGCCGAGCGCGAGCCCGTTGGGATCGCGCAGGATGTCGATCGCGTGCATCACGGCGTCGTAATTGTGCAGCGGCTCGCCCATGCCCATGAGGACGATGTTGCGGAGGCGGGGCGTAGCGGCCGACGTGAGGAGGCCGGCCCTGGTCGCCTTCGGCGCCGCCAGAGGCGGGTAAATCTCGTCACCCCGGCCGCCACCACCCTGCCGCAGCGCGCGCGCGACGTGCACGGCTTGCGCGACGATTTCGCCGGCGGTGAGGTGCCGCGTGTAGCCCATCTGACCGGTGGCGCAGAACACGCAGCCCATCGCGCAGCCGACCTGCGTGCTGAGGCACGCGGTCACGCGGCCGGTGAACCGCATGAGCACGGTCTCGATGCGCGCGCGATCGGCGAGGGCGAGGAGGTATTTGCGGGTGAAGCCGTCGCTCGAGTCGGTCTCGAGCGCAGTCGGCAGCACACCGAGCGTCGCCTCGGCGGCGAGGCGCGTGCGGACTTTCGCCGGCAACTCCGGCAGCGCGTCGGCGGAGAACGCGCCGGCCAGCTGCAAATAAAGATAGTTCCACAGCCGTTCGCCGTGCACCGGCGCGAAGCCCCAGCGGCCGAACAGTCCCAACAGCTCCGCCCGTGTGAGATCGTAGAGCGGGACGGGTGCGTTTGCGGTGGCCAGCATGTTCGGGAAATGCCGCCGACGACGTTGCGGGCATGGTGCCGCGGCGCAATCGCGGTTTGCGGTGATGCGTCCTGCATCGAGGTGCGATGCAGGGCGGGCGCCATTCGCTGGCCGGCTCAGAAGAACCGGCTCAGCGAACCCGCCGCCATCTCGTCTTGAAACGGATGGTGCGTGGCGTGCTTCGAGTCGCCCCATGGTGCCGGGGTCGCGCGGCGCGCACTGCGCGTGCGCACGATCCGGTGCTGCACCTCGGGATCCTTGGCGCGCAGCATCAGTTCATGCAGCGCAGCGTAGGCGATGTCCTCGGGACTCACGCCCAGGGTTTCGGCGTAGTATTCGACGGCGGCGATTTCGGTGTATTCGAGATGGATCTGCACGGCGCTCATGCGAAGGCCTTTCGTTCTCGGGCTGACCGGAGTGTAACCGCGGGAGCGGAACGCACAAGCGAGCCGGTTGATCCGCCGACGGAAATCCATCGCGCTAATGGCGCATTTCTTGGCCTCGCACCTTGTTCACGCCGCCTGCGGATGCGCGGCCTGGCCGATGTCGAGCGCGGCGGCGGCGGCGTTGGCGCGGACTTGCTCGGAAGATTTGCAGCCGGGGATGACGGCGGTGACGGCCGGATTCTTCAGGCACCACGCGAGCGCCCATTGCGCCATCGGCACGCCCGCGGGGACTTCGGTCGCGGCCACGCGCGCGGCCTCCGCGAGCCACGCCTCCCGCTTGTCCTTCATCAACGCCTCGCGCACATCGGTCGCGGCAAACGTCGCGCCGGGCCGGTATTTCCCCGAGAGAAACCCGCTCGCCAGCGGCACGCGCGCCAGCACGCCCAGGTTGTCGCGGCGGCACGCGGGCAACACCGCGGCCTCGGCTTCAAGCTGGAGACGGTTGTAGATCACCTGGATCGTGCCCGCGCCGACGTTCGTCGCGCGCTCGGTCTGGTGGAGGTTCGTCTGGGGGCTGATCGAAATACCGAGGTGGCGGACCTTGCCTTTTTGCTGCTCGCGCTGGAGCGCGGCCCAGAGGCCGTCGGTGTCAAACTCGTGGTCTTTCGCCGAGTGGCACTGGAGCAAGTCGACGTGGTCGGTGCGGAGCGCCGCGAGCGAGGCGTCGAGCTGGCGCACGACATCCGCCGGATCGAAGTGCATCGAGCGGTCGAAGCTCTTGTGAAAGTGGTGTCCGAACTTGGTCGCCACGATCCACCGGTCGCGCTGCCCCGCGATGGCGTGGCCGATGAAGCGCTCGGAGAGGTGGTCGCCGTAACACTCGGCGGTGTCGATGAAGTTGATCCCGCAGTCCTGCGCCGCGCCGAGGATGGCGTCGACTTCGGGCTGCGTGAAATCGCGCCCCCACTCCCCGCCAAACTGCCACGTGCCCACGCCGACGACGGAGACGCGCAGACCGGTGCGGCCGAGGGTGCGATAGTGCATTTCTATGCCGTCTCCTCTGTCATTCTGAGCGCAGCGGAAAATCCAACCGGGCTTTTGCAACGATCAAGTGCATCGAGTGTCCTGCTGGATTCTTCGCTGCGCTCAGAATGACAAGCGAAGGAAGGGGGCGACGCACGAGTCGGTCGGGCTCAGAAAAACGTGTAGTATTTCCCGTCCGCCAGGCGGCGGATGAGGAGGGCGAGTTCCATCGCGTGGTAGTCGCCCCACATCGAGGATTCGCCGCACGGCACCTTCCGGCCGGGGGGGACGTAATCCCAGCCATTCGGGCGGTGGTAGACACTGTGGAGCAGCAGGCCCTGATGGCTCGGGCTCGTCGAGAGATACGGCGCGGCGAAGAGCGTGTCGGCGATCGTGAGACCGGCCTGGAGGTATTTCTTGCCGGCGGCCTTTTCGCCGTGCGCGGCGAGGTAGTTGCCGAGGCGGATGAAGCCCTGCGCGGCGATCGCGGCGGCGGAGCTGTCGACGGGTTCGTGGACGTTGTAGGGATCGGCGGCGCGGGCGGTGAAGGCGCCGAGCTTGTGCGTGTTGAGCGCGGAGGTGTCCCAGTAAGGCACACCATCCTTCGCCGAGTAGCCGTCGATGTAGTAGTCGCTCGCGGCGCGGGCGGTTTCGAGGCAGAGGGCGGTCACGGCGCGCTTGCCGCCGACGGCGGCGAGGTCGCCGTCCGACAACGTGTCGAGAAATTCGAGCTGCTCCGCGTAGCCGCAGATGATCCAGGCGGCGCCACGCGTCCACGTGGTGAACGGCGAGTAGCCCTGCTGCGAACTCGGGCAGCGGAACTGGCCGTCGTTGCGGTTGAACACGCTCTCGTGCGCGACGCGGCCGCGCACATCGTAGCTGTCGCGGCCGGCGCCGAAGAACACGTTGAAGCGCGCGGTGGTCGCGGCGTGTTCGACGGCGCGGTGGAGGAGGTTGGTCGGCTTGTCGCCCTCGCCCATGAGCGCGTGGCCGAGCTGGTGCGCGACGACCAGCGCGCGCATGGAGCGGATGGTGTCGGCGAAGAGCGACTGCGGGCCGTTGAACGAGTAGACGTAGCCGCCGGGGGCGACGCCACCGCTGCCCGCGACGGGCGACCACGGGTCGCGATAGGCCGTCGGCACGTAGCGGGCGGCCTGCACGGCGCCGGAGACTTTGAGCGCGAGCTCGGAAAAGTTGAGCTCCTCCTGATTGAAGGCGATGCGGTCCTCGAGCATCAGCCGGCGGAAATTGCCGTAGGTGGAGACGTTGTTGAAGCCGTGGTCATGCACGCCCGTGTGCGAGACGTGCGAGGCCATGTATTTCACGGTCTTGCGGCGCGCGAGGTGCAACATGCCGACCTCGTCGGTCGCATCGAACTGGAGAAACGCCATGCCGAACTGGAAGCCCTGCGTCCACTCGGTCCAGCCGCGCGAGGTGTAGCGGCCCTTGACCGTGAACACCGGTGTGCCCTTGGCGGGATCCCACGTCGCGTCGATGGTGCGGATCTTCTGGCCGGCGAGCTCGAAGACGTGCGCAGTCTTTTTTTGCAGCGACTGCGGTGTAAGGGTGAGGTTGATCTTCATGGCAGCGGAAACAAAGCAACGAAGGCGCAGGTTGCCGGCCGCTCCGCAGCGAAACAAGGGCGAAAACCTGCACGGATTGCGTAGCCAGTCCGGTAGGCGGGTGCTGGACGCGGCGGGCCAAACCTGCACCCTTCCGCCATGCCGCCGTGGCTGAAAGATTTTCTCCAGGCCTTCATCCCGCTGTTCGTCGCCATCGACCCGATCGGGCTGGCGGCGATCTTTCTCGGCCTCGGCCAGGGCGTGCCGTTGGCGCAGAAGCAGCGCATCGCCCGGCAGGCCACGCTCACGGGCGGCGGCGTGGCGCTGGCGTTCCTGTTTCTCGGCCAGAGCATTTTTCAGGCGCTGGGCATCTCGGTGAGCGATTTCCAGATCGCGGGCGGCGTGATCCTCTTCGTGCTCGCCGCCCGCGACCTGATCGCACCGGGTGGCGAGGGAGAAAAACTGCCCGAAGACTTCGGCATCGTGCCGCTCGGGATGCCGCTCATCGCGGGGCCGGCGCTGATCACGACCCTGCTGCTGCTGGCGCAGACGCTCGGGTGGCTCACGGCGTTGCTGGCGCTCGTCGCCAATCTCGCGCTCGTCGTGCTGGCACTGCACTACAGCGACCGGCTGGCGCGCAGAATCGGCCCCATGGGCCTGCGGGCGATTTCGAAAATCATCTCGATGCTGCTCGCGGCCATCGCGATCAGCATGATCCGGAAAGGGTGGAATGCGTAAACCGAGAGAGCGAAAAAGACGGAGTGAGGCAGGGACGCCTCTCCGAGGCGTCCTGAGTTGGGGGAGATTCTTGGATGCTGACTGCGCGAAGTTGCGTGGAACTCAGGACGGCTCGGAGAGCCGTCCCTACCTTTTTCGACATCCACTGAGAAACCTCCTCGTGATCGTGGCCGGGTTGAGCTTCGTCGCCGCACGTGCGGTGGATTTACAGTCAGTGGTCGACCGCGCGGTCGCGGAGACGCGGGCGGAATTCACCCGGCCCGAGCTGAAGGCGGAGCAACTCGCCGTGACCGTGGTCGACCTGCGCGGCCCGGCACCGGTGAGTGCAAGCGTGCGGGGCGACGAACGCTTCTACCCGGCGAGCGTGATCAAGCTGTTCTTCCTGGCCTACGCCCACCGGCTGATGGAAGACGGCCAACTCGCTGATTCCCCCGAACTGCGCCGCGGGATGAAGGACATGATCGTCGACAGCTACAACGAAGCCACGAGCTACATCGTCGACGCGATCACAGGCACCACGAGCGGGCCGGAGCTGGCGGCGGACGAACTCGAAAAATGGCATCACACGCGCGGCGTGGTCACGCGCTACTTCGCCGGTCTCGGCTACCAAAACGTGAACGCCCAGCGCAAGCCGTGGGGCGAAGGTCCGTATGGCCGCGAGAAACAGGACATGACGGCGCACCCGCCGGCGCGGAATTTCCTCTCGACCAACGACACCGCACGCCTGCTGACCGAGATTGCGCTCGGCAAAAGTGTGTCGGCGGCACGCTCGGCGCAGATGCTCGAGTTGATGGCGCGCGCGCCCTTCGCACCGAAGACGGCAAAGACCGACCCCGACGACCAGTCGCTCGCCTTCACGGGCGCGGCGCTGACACCGGGCATGAAGTTGTGGTCGAAAGCCGGCTGGGTGAGCTGGGCGCGGCACGACGCCGCGCTCATCGAGCTGCCGGGCGGCGGCCGCGTGGTGATCGTGGTCTTCACCGACGGCCGCGAACACGCCAACAACCGCGCGATCATCCCGGCGGTGGCGCGACGGGTGTTGGCGGGATTGAGGTAGGGGCGGCTCTCCGAGCCGCCCTGGGTTTTGGTCCGGCCAGGGTGTTGAGTGCGCGAATTTTCGCTGGAACTCAGGACGGCTCGGAGAGCCGTCCCTACCCGCCAAACGTCGCCAGCAACTCCGCGTAGATCTTCGCGGTCGAGACGAGTTCCTTCACGCTCGCGGCCTCGTCGACGCCGTGTTCGTTACGCCCGCCGGGGCCGTAGCCGGCGGTCGGAATTTTGAGAATGTTGGCGAAGAAATGCATGTCGTTGAATCCCGTCGACGTGTTGAAAACGGTCTGCTTCCGGCGCACTCCGCTCACGCATTCCGCGATCGCGGCGAAGAACGGGTGGCTCGGTTTGGTGAAGCACGGGTAGTTTTCCGACACCTTGTCGATGCGGATGCGGCAGTCGGGGATTTTTTTCGCGGCGGCGGTGAGGAAGGCGCGCAGGTCGCGCTCGGCGTCGGCGTGCCGCTCGATCGGGAGCACGCGGCGGTCGATCGAGAAGGAGGCGAAGGCGGGCACGGTGTTGATCTTGCCGCCGGCGCCGGCGGAGAAGACGCCGCCGAGGTTGATGGTCGGGTGGCGCACGGCGCCGTCGGGTGCGGTGAAGGTGCGTTTCGCCAGCACGCGCTTGTAGTCGTCGAGGGCGAGCACGAGCGCGGACATCTTTTCGAGGGCATTGACGCCGAGTTCGGGGCGCGAGCCGTGCGCGGCGCGGCCGTGCACGGTGACTTCGAGCCAGAGCGTGCCGTTGTGGCCGCAGCAGACGTGGTCGTATTCGCCGCCTTCCATCACGACGGCGTAGTCGGGCTTGATCGGCGCGTGCTCGACGAGCCAGCCGGTGCCGAGGGCGGAGTCGGTTTCCTCGTCGCAGACAAAGGAGACCTCGACATTCAGGCGGGGCGTGGTGCGGGTGGCGCGCAGCGCCTGCAACGCGAGCAGCAGGCTGGCGATGGAGCCCTTCATGTCGGCGGTGCCGCGACCGTAGATCCAGCCGCGCTCCACCGCGCCGCTGAACGGGCTGCCGTGTTTCCACCGGCCGGAGACCGGCACGACATCGTAGTGGGCGTTGAAATGGAGCGTCTGCTTCGCGCCGCGGGCCGGGAGCTGGCCGAGGAGGTTGAAGCGGGGAAAGGCGCGCTGCGTTTCGGGCAGGAGGCGGGTCATCATCGCCCGGGGCACGGCGAAACGGCGCGTCTGCAGACCGACGCCGACCATCTCCTGCATGAGCCAGTTGGTGACGGCGGCGTAGTTTTCGCCGGGCGGGTTGACGGTGGAAATGCCGACGAGCTGCTGGAGCCGGCCGATCAGATCGGCGGTGTGGCGGTCGATGTAGGTGGCGGGGTTCACGGAAAGGCCTGGGTTGAGAAGGGGTGAGTTTCGCCCCCGGCCCGGACCGCTTGCGAGCGACTTTTTCGTTCGCGGTGGTTTTGCCTTGTGTGTTGGCTGGCGGCCGTGCTCCTCCCCGCCTCCGCCGTCCTTGCGGCCCTGAAACTTGCCCCGCTGGCGGGAGAAGGCGGATTCGTGCGGCAAACCTGGCGGGCGGACAACGGCGCGGGTTCGGCGGCGTATTTCCTGATGACCGCGGCCGGTTTTTCGGCGCTGCACCGGCTGCAGGCGGACGAAGTGTGGCATTTCTACGCGGGCGATCCGGTGGAGCACGTGACGCTCGATCTCGCGACGGGCGGCGCGGTCGTCGCCCGGCTCGGCACCGATCTCACCGCGGGCGAAAGACCGCAGGTGGTGGTGCCGCGCGGCGTGTGGCAGGGGGCGCGTCCCGCGAATGCGCAGACGGGCTCTTCGGCTCGGCTCAGGGCCGGCTGGTCGCTGGTCGGATGCACGCTCACGCCGGCGTGGGAGGAGCGCGCTTTCGAGCTCGGGGCGCGGGAGGCCTTGCTGCGGGAATTTCCCGGCGCGGCGGAGTGGGTGCGGACGCTGACGCGGGCGTAGGGCGGGCTTCAGGCCCGGCAGTTATTCGCGATCGCTTTCGTCGGGCGCAAAGCCCGACCCACGGAGTGTAACTCAAACTGAGGTCAGTTTTCAAATGCCTCGCCTGTAGCGGCGGTCTATGACCGCCGAACGACTCCCCATGGCGCCACGACGGCGGTCATAGACCGCCGCTACAAATCGCTGACCTCGGTTTGAGTCACACCCCGACCCACGGAGCGCTGGAGTTGTCTTTTGACAGTCCCGCGCCGCGCGCGCAGTTTCCGGGCACCACACCGCCCCCCATGCCGCTGGCCGATCTCAGAAAGGACTACTCGCTCGCCGGACTCGCCGAAAAGGACCTCGCGAAGGATCCATTCCGCCAGTTCGAAAAATGGTTCCAGGAGGCCGAGGCTTCGAAGCTCGTCGAGCCCAACGCGTGCATCCTCGCCACCGCCACGCGCGACGGGCGGCCGGGCGGGCGCACCGTGCTGCTCAAGGGCCTCGACGGCCGCGGCTTCGTTTTCTACTCGAACTACGAGAGCCGCAAGGGCCGCGAGCTCGAAGCCAACCCGCACGCGACGCTCGTGTTTCCGTGGTTCGCCTTCGAGCGGCAGGTGATCGTGGAGGGCACGGTCACGCGCGTGGCCCGGGAGGAGAGCGAGGCGTATTTCCACTCGCGGCCGCTCGCCAGCCAGCTGGCGGCGTGGTCCTCGCAGCAGAGCAGCATCATCTCCGGGCGCAAGGCACTCGAAGAGGCCTTCAAGGAGGTGGAGAAGAAATACGCCGGGCAGACCGTGCCCCTGCCGCCGCAGTGGGGCGGCTGGCGGCTCGCGCCGGAGACGGTGGAGTTCTGGCAGGGACGCCGCAGCCGGCTGCACGACCGGCTGCGCTACCGGCGGACGAAAGACGGCTGGGCGGTCGAACGGCTCTCGCCGTGAGCGCCCGCCGCCAACCGCGCGCCGGCTCGCGCCGCCGCTCCGGACCGGCGGGCAGCCGGTCGACCCCGGTGCGCGTGACCATGCTCGCGGACGCGTTGCGGGCGCTGAGCGAGGGCGTATTCATCGCCGAACGCCGCTGGGGCAAGCGCGGGCTCAGAATCGTTTTTGCCAACGACAGCTTCTGCGCGCTGACCGCCCGAAGTCCGGCCGAACTCATCGGCCTGACCCACGGCACCCTGCACGTGGAGCGCGCCGACGTGGAGCGGCTGCGCCACTGGCTCCCGACGGCCCGGCCCGGTCACCCGCTCACCGGGGAAGGCGACCTGGTCCGGGCTGACGGCTCGACCGTCAGCGCCGCGTGGAGCTACGACACCCTCCGTTGCGCCGGCGGTCACGTCACCCATGTCGTCGCGACCTATCGCGACCAGACCGAGAAGCGCCAGCTCCAGGAGGCGCTCGTGCAGGCGCAGCGGCTCGACGCGGTGGGGCGCGTGGCCGGCGGCGTGGCGCACGATTTCAACAACCTCGTCTCCGTCATCAACGGCTACTGCGAGATGCTCGCCGCCCACGTCGCGGCCAATCCCCAGGCGCTCCGCGAGGTCGCCGAGGTGCACAGCGCGGGCCGCAAGGCGGCCGCGCTCACCCAGCAGCTCCTCGCGTTCAGCCGCCGCCAGCCGCTCGAACTGCGCACCGTCAACCTCAACCACCTCATCCGCACCAGCGCCGACGTGCTGAAAAAACTCGTCGGCGGCGCGGGCGAGCTCGAGTTCGACCTGGCCGACGACCTCGCCAACGTCCGCACCGACCCCGCGCAGTTCCAGCAGGTGCTGCTCAACCTCGTGCTCAACGCGCGCGACGCCCTGCGCGACCGCGGGCGCATCGTCGTCTCGACCGCCAACCAGGTGATCAAGGCCGGTCAGAGCCGCCGCCCGCCCGACCCGCCCCCGGGGCGCTACGTGGCGTTTACCGTGGCCGACAACGGCACCGGCATGGAGGCGGAGACGCAGAAGCATCTGTTCGAACCGTTCTTCACGACCAAGCCCGAGGGCAAGGGCACCGGGCTCGGCCTCGCGCTGGTCTACGGCATCGTGCAGCAGAGCGGCGGCACCATCGGCGTGAAGAGCGCGCTGCTCGTGGGCTCGACCTTCGAAATCCTCCTGCCGGTCGTGACCACCCCGGTCGACGTGGAGCCGGCCCGCGTCGCGCCGCTCCCCCGCACCCGCGGCCACGAAAACGTCCTGCTGATCGAAGAGGACGAGGTGGTGCGCAAGATGGTCGCCGGCATCCTCACGGCCGATGGCTACCGCACCGTGGCCGTCGACAACGTCGAAAACGCCGGGCGCGGACTCTCGTCCCATCCCGGGTCGGTGAAACTGCTCATCGCGAGTTTTCTGGGTGACGCGGAAAAATTCGCCCGCCGCATGCACGCCGCGCACCCCGATCTGCGGGTGCTCTGCACGTGCAGCTCCGGTTGCTCGCTGCCCTTCGCCTGGCTCGCGCCCGAACGGCAGGCCGTGCTGAACAAGCCCTACGCCCTGAGTGAACTGCTCAAGGCCGCGCGCAAGGTGCTCGACGCCTGAAGCGGCCTCGGGCAGTTGAGAGCGGAATGTCGAGAGTTGAGAGAAAACCCAACCGCTCGTTCGTGCCGGCGGCCTCGTCGGCGGGGAGTTCCCTGCCCGCATTGATCGCTCCACCCGCCACGCTCCTCTCCCAACTGCACTGTTCCGCTTGAGCTCACCCACCCCGCACCGATGAACCTGTTTCTCACCGGGGCCTCGGGCCTCGTCGGCTCCGCCGTCGCCCGGGCCGCCGCCCGCCGCGGGCACCGCGTGACCGGCGTCGTGGGTCGCTTCCCCGGCGAAATCGCGGGCGTGTCAAAGACGCTCGCGCTCGACCTCGCCCGCGAGGCGGCCGTGAGCAGCGCCGTGCTCGACGCCTTCCCCGATGCGATCGTCAACTGCGCGGCCGTCTCGGTTCCGGAGAAATGCGATTCCGATCCGGCGCTCGCCCAGGCGCTCAACGTCGCGCTCCCCGCCACCCTCGCCCGCCTCGCCCACCACGTGAGCGCGCGCCTCGTGCACATCTCGTCGGAGCAGGTCTTCGCCGGCACCAAAACCACGCCCTACCGCGCCGACGATCCCGTGGCGCCGATCAACCTCTACGGCCGCCAGAAACTCGACGGCGAACGCGCCGTGCAGGCCGCCGCCCCGGACTTTGCCGTGACGATCCGGGCCCCGCTCCTCATGGGCGACAGCGCCGGCGGCCAGCGCAGCACCCACGAGCGGCTCTTCGCCGATTGGGCCGCCGGCCGCACGCCCCGGCTCTACACCGATGAATTCCGCCAGGTGTGCACCGCCGAAAATCTCGCCGAGGTGATCGTGGAGCTGTGCGAGCGGCGCGACCTGCGCGGCGTGTTTCACTGGGCGGGCACCGAACTGCTCTCGCGTTACGAAATCGGCCGGCGCGTGCGCGAGCACTTCAAGTTGAGCGAACGGCAGGCCCCGCTGGCCGCCATCACGCGCGCCGACACGCCCGAAGTCGCGCAAAAACGCCAGCCCTGCCTCGCCCTCGATATTTCGCCGCTCGCCGGAAAATTGAAGACCCGCCCGCAATCCCTCGCCGAGCAACTCGCCGGCATGAAAATCCCGCCGCCGTGCCGCGAGTGGTATCTCTCAAACCGTTGAACACAGAGTTCATAGTGCGACTCGGCCGCAGCCGAACGATCTAAACAGGAAGGCCGGGAAGAGCGAGAAGACCAGTGCAGCGCTCCGGAAGAAACGAGACAGCGCAACGCCGGGTAGCTGCGTGAGCGAGTGGCTCGCCCGGAAACCACTCGCTCACGCTCGCGGCTACACCCCACGAAATCCCGGTGTCGCTGCACCAGGCGTGGACCCCTCCCCGTCCTTCCCGAACTTCCTGTTTCAAAACCATGTTCGAGCTGGGAAATCCATCGACATAGTTACCGAGAACACGGCGTTGGAGGATTTGATTCCTCTGCGCTCTCTGTGTCCTCTGTGTTGAAAAAAATGCATCTGGAAATTCTCCCGACTCGCTCCGGTGGCGCCGCCGAAAACATGGCGACCGATTTTCTGCTCTTGCAGCGCTACCCGCGCGTCACGCCGCGCTTCCGCCACTACGGCTGGCACCGGCCGGCGTTCACCTTCGGCTACTCGCAGAAATTCTCCTTCATCCAGTCGCAGCTCCCGGCGGGCGGGCGTTTCGACACCTGCCGCCGTCCCACCGGCGGCGGCCTCGTCGATCATCGCGACGACTGGACCTACGCCCTCGTCATCCCGCGCGGCCACCCGCTCGAAGAGCGCCCCGCCACGCAAAGCTACCGTGAAATCCACGAAGCCCTCGCCGCCGCGTTGCGCGCGCAAGGCGTGCCCGCCGTCACGAAACAAAAGGAGGTGGAGCACGTTGACCCCAACACGCTTTCGGCCGAACCAGCGCCTTGGGGTCAGGGCGCTCCCCCTGCCGCCGGCCCCGCCGGCGTGTGCTTCCAGCGCGCCGAGATCTACGACGTCATCCACGAACGCACCTCCGAGAAAATCGCCGGCGCCGCTCAGAAGCGCAACAAGCACGGCCTCCTCTTCCAAGGCTCGATCTGGCGTCCGGCCGCCGGCGCAGGCACCACGGTCGATTGGGACCGGTTCAACGACGACTTTGTCGCGCAGCTTTCCAGCGCCCTCGCCGGCCCCGCCCAGCCGACGCCGTGGCCGGATCTCGCCGAGGAAGAACTCAGCGCCCTCGTGGAGCACTACTCGACGCCGGAGTGGAACGCGTTTCGTTGAGCGGGCGCGGCAAGGCTCCGAAACCCCATTGGTGCCGCTCGCAAAAAAAGTTCCACCAATCCGGGTTCGCGATGACCGCCCACCTTGCGATCAACCTGGAAAGCGCGGTTGGAATTAACCACAAAGAGCGCAGAGGACGCAAAGAGAGCCTCGCCGGTTTTTCGTGCTGGTCACGCGGCGTTCACCGCGTGGGTGAATGGGGATGACGTGCAGCCAACGCGCTTTTTCTCTCTGCGTGCTTTGCGATCTCTGCGGTTCAATTGCGGAAGCTGCTGAGCCTCGCGAAACAGGGTGACAAAGAGTTCGGTGGTTCGGGGAGCGCACCCGTCTCGGGTGCTGGTGCCGGCGTCTCGCCGATACCTCCGAAATCCTCGGCGAGACGCCGAGGACGGCCCGCGGGACGCGGGCGCTCCCCGAACCACCGCGTGTCACTCAATTGTGCGAGCCTCAGTAGGATCAGTAGCTGCCTTTGAGGCCGAACTGCACTTGCGAGCCGTCTTCGCGGTGGGAGGTCAGGCGGGCGTAGGCGGGGGTGTCGGCGCCGTAGGTTTGATTCGCCACGGGGCGGTTCAGCACGTTGCTGATCGTCACGTAGAGGGACGTGTTGCGGCGGATGACGTAGTCGACGCTCAGGTTCACGAGTTCGCGCGGGCGGGTGTAAACGAACGCACCCGGCGCGATGCCGGACGTCGCGCCGCGGCGGAGGCCGGTCCAGCTGTAGTTGGTCGAGGCGGAGAGCGCCTTGTAGGCGAACTGCAGGCCGGCGTTGGCGCGGCGCGTCTGGCCGTTGGAGAAATCGCCGGCGCGCACGCCGGTCACGCGGTTGCGGGAATAGTTGGCGAACACCGACAGCCACGGGCGCAGGCGCTGGCGGCCGGAGAGCTCGACGCCGGTCTGGCGGACGGCGCCGGTGACGTTTTCCGGGTGCGTGAGCAGGTAGCCCTCGTAGTCGTCGGAGAGGCCGAGGTCGGCGAGCATGTCCTTCGTGGCGATCACGGAGGTGCCGGAAATGAAATTGCGGATGTCGCGGCGGTAGGTGCCAACGGAGAAGAGGCCGCCGGCCTGGGTGTAGTATTCGAGGGCGACGTCGTAGTTGCGGCCGTTCCATGGCTTGAGCGCGGGGTTGCTCGTGCTGATGGTGCCGAGGCCGGAGCCGGTGGCGTTTTCGACGGGCGAGGTGACTTCGGTGACGTTCGTCGACGGGATGAGCTGCGCGAGCGTGGGGCGGCCGATGGTGTGCGCGTAGCCGAGGCGGAGGAGGAGGTTTTCGCGGACGGTGAGCGTGCTGTTCACGCTCGGATAGAAATTGCCGTAGGTGGTGTCGACCACGTTGGCGAGCGGGAGGCGCGTGAGCTTGGCGACTTCGAGCGGGTCGGTGGTGAGGGCGACGGGCTGCACGCCGGCCTGCGTGGGATTGCCGTCGATGAGGCGGCCGTTGGCGTCGTGGCGGAACTGGAGTTGGAGATTGGTGAGCGTGCCGCGAGCGATGACGTGGGTGTTTTCGTAGCGCACGCCGCCGCTGAGGCGCAGGCGGTTTTTCCAGAACGACGCGTCGCCCATCAGGTAGCCGGCGTAGATCGTCTCGGATGATTCCTCGAGGGCGGTGGCCCACGCGATGTAGTCCGCGGCGGGGTTGGTGGTGTAGGCGTTCGGGTTGGCCTGATAATAATCGTAGCCGCGCTTCATGCTGAGCCACTGCTGGCCCTTGAACATGCCTTTCGGTCCCTCGAGGTTGAAGTCGGGATCGGTGAGCGTGCCGGCGGGGAGGGCGGTGAAGGCGGGGCCGGCGTAGTTGCGCGTGATCTGGGGCTGCGAGCGATCCTTGGCGGCCTGCTTGAAGAGCGCGCCGCTCTTGAGCGCGAAGGTGAACGACTCGGGGCGGAACTTGCGCGTGGCGTCGAACTTCGCGTTGCTGAAATTGTTTTTGATGTCGCGCAACGTGTAGGCGGGCGTCGTGTAGGCGCCGAGGTTGGCGAGCTGCGTGGTGTCGACGGCGGCACCGGCGGCGTTGGTGACGGTGATGCGGCCGGGCGTGCCGTCCTCGGGGATGTCGTCGAAGCGCACGGTGAGCCCCGTCACGCCGAGGCGGCCCTGGCTGATCTGGCCGTAGGAATCGAGGCGGTAGGTGAGGATGGTTTTGCTTTTCGCGACGGTGGACTCGAGGTCCCACACGGGGCCGCGGTGGCGGTAGGTGATCTGGCCCTGGTGGGTCTGCGTGGTCTGGTAGGCGTTCTGCGTGACGAGCTGCGTGACGCTGCCCTGGCCGGGGCGGCCCTGCGTGAAGGCCGGGCCGAAGTCGCCGGTGGTGGGGTTGCGCGCGGCGCCGACGGGTGCGAGCAGCGTGCCGGTGCCGTAGCTCATCTGGTTGTTGCCGAAGTCGACCCAGTAGCGATTGAAGTTGTAGGCGACCGAGAGCGTGTCGCGCGCAGAGAGCCGGAAATCGAACTTCGGGCCGATGGCGCTGCGACGGGAGAAGAAGTGCCCGGTCTGTCCCGTGATCGTGGTGAGATAGGGCGCGGCGGCGGCGGAGTTGGTCGTGCTGAAGCCGCGCGTGAGCACGCGGAACGAGGTGAAGTAGTCGTTGCGCGAGGCGCTGACGGTGTAGCCCCACTGCTTGCTGACGGGGTTGAGGTAGGTGAGTTCGAAGTCGGGGAACCACTTGTAGGACTTGCCGTCGCCGCCCTCCTTGCCGGCGGGGGTTTTGCGGAGGTTGAGAAATTTCGAGTTCATCAACAGAAACGCGCGGTAGCGAAACTCCGGCTTGCTGCGGTCGAACGCCGAGCGCGGGATCATGTTGATGCGGCCGCCGATGCTGTCGGCGCCGGAGTCGGGCGTCGGGCCCTTCGTGACCTCGATGCGATCGACGTTGGACATGGTGAGGCCGCGCAGCGCGGTGACGCGCGTGGAGCCACCGGTCTGCGGCACGCTGAGGCCGGCGCCGTCCATCTCGATGTTGGTGTATTCGGCGGGCATGCCGCGCAGGCCGACGGTGAGCGGCGCGGTGCCGTCGCCCTCGACCTCGACGCCGGGGAGGTATTGGAGGAAGTCGCCGAGGTTGTCCTGCGCGAGCGTGCCGAACGCGTCGGTGGCGACCACGTCCTTGATGTTGCGCGCGATCCGCTTCTCGTTGATCGCCATGTCGGCGGCGCTCATCTCGCGGGCGGTGGTGACCTTGAAGGCGGAAAGCGTGACGACTTCGGCGGCGTCGCCGACCTTCTGGCCGAACGGCTGCAACGCGACCTCGAGCGGACCGCTGGCCTCGGTGACGGCGATGGTTGAGGGCGTCATGCCGGTGTAGCTGACGACGAGGCGGTGGCTGCCGGCGGGGAGATTCGCGAAGATGAACTCGCCCGACTCGTTCGTCAGCACCTCGAGGGTGGTGCCTTCGACGGTGACGCGGGCGTTGCGCAGGTAAGCGCCGGTCGACGCGTTTTTCACGCGGCCGGTGATGATCGCCCGCGCGTCCCCGCTGTCCGCCGAGAGCCTAGGGCGAGCCGCGGGGGTCTCGTCCTTGGCGCGGGCTTTTGGGTCGTCGGCCCTCCGCACGCGCACGGTGCCGGTTTTCTCGTCCTGGGTGGAAACCAGCGGCGTGCCCTGCAGGAGGCGGGCGAGCGCCTCGCGGGCGGTGAATTCGCCCTTCACGACATTGGTTTTCACGCCGCTGGCCGCATCGGTCACGAACAGCACCTCGAGGCCGGACTGCGCGGCGAACTCCTTGAGCGTGCGTTCCGCGGAGCCGGCGGCGATGTCGAACGGCCACCGCGCCGGGCGGGCGTCGGCCGCGAACAGGCCGTTCGCCATCAGGGCCAGCAGGCCGGCGGCCAACGCCACGGCGCGCCAGCAGTTTCGCACAACAGGGGGGAGGGATTGGCGGGTCATGCAGACGTTGACGGGGCAGCCCGCCCGATCCCGCAAAACTATTTTCCGGCCGGCCGAAAAATCCGGCTCAACGCGCGCGGCTCAGCGCCACCGTCCCGTCGGCCCGGCGTTCGACCCGGATGCCGTGCTGTTCCTCGAGCAGGCGCCAGAGATTCTCGGTGTTGTCGGCGCGCAGGATGCCGCTCACGCGCAACTGGCCGATCGCCGGCTCGGCGAGGGTGTAGCGCACCGGGTGGTGGCGGCCGATGAGCGCGAGCGCCTCGCTGAGCGGCGTGCCGGAGAACTCCAGGCGCGGCACGCGCCATGCCAGGCGCTCCGCGATTTCCGCCGGGGCGACCGCGACCACCTGCGGCGCGGCGGGCGCAGCGGCGGGGGACGTAAATTCGACGACGGCGTGGTGGCCGGCATCGAGGTAGGCGAGTGGCGCGGGCGCGGTGGACGGCGGGCCGGCCTCCGTCCGCGCTCCGTCGAGGGCGACGCGGCCTTCAGTGACCAGCACCTCCACCGACTTCGGGCCGAGATCCACGGCGAAAGCCGTGCCGACGGCCCGCACTTCCACGCCGCCGACGGCGACGACAAACGGCCGCGCCGCGTCCTTCGTCACCTGAAAATGAGCCTGGCCCTGCATGAGCACCACACGGCGCGCCGCCGTCGTGAACTCCGTCGTGATGCGCGCGCCGCGCCGCAGTTCCTCGAGTGTGCCGTCGGGCAGCACTCGGCGCGCGGGCTGGGTCACGACCACGGCGGGCGCGGCCGCCGCATCCGCCGACGGCCACGCGGCGGGCGGCCAGCTGACCACGGCCGCGATCAAGGCGGCGGCCGCCCCGGCGGCCACGGCCAGGCGCCGCCGGCGTCGGCGGCGCCGCGCGAGACTCCCGTCCATCGCGCGCAGCACGTCGTCGACGGCGCCGGACTGCACCGTCCAGTCCACCGGGTGGAGGGCGGGGCGCGAGGCGCCGGCGCGAGCGGGTGAGGGCGTGGCGTCAGCGTTCATCGCGGAGGAACCCCTTGACGCCGTGTTTGCGCAGCCACGCCTCGCACAGCTTCATGCCGCGCGTGACCTGGCTTTCGACAGTGCGCTCGGAGAGCCCGAGGCGGGCGGCGATTTCCTTTTGCGGCACCTGTTTCAATTTGCGGAGGATGAAGATTTCACGGCAGCGATCGGGCAGGGCGGCGAGCGCCTCGCCCATCAGCGAAACCTTTTCGTGGTAGGCGAGCGACTCGGCGGCGTCCGGCTTATCCTCTATGACGGACTGGACCGCCGTTTCCCGCAAAGCCTCGATGGGGGAAGCGCGATTTCGGCGCACGGCGTCGATGGCGAGGTGCCGGGCGACTTGAAACAGAAACGCCCGGGCCGACCGGATCGGATGCGCCATGCGGGCCTTCCAGATGCGGAGGTAGGATTCCTGCACCACGTCGTCGACGTCGCGCACGTCGGGAAACGAACCGCGCAGATACGCTTTCAGCGCCGAGTCGTGCGCCTGCACCTCGTCGGCAAACCAGCGGGCCGGGGTGGCGGCGGTCGGGGAATCGGGGGACGAGGTGGGCAGGTTCACGGCGGGTCGGACCGGAGGTCAGGAACGGCGCGACGGCGCGCGAAGGCGAGCCGATTTCCGGGGGGCAGGGCGACCGGCACGGCTTTCCGGTTTGGTTCCGCCACGGCAGGTCAGCTCGCTGGCGAGCACGGTTTGGCGCGCCAGCGCGCCGGCCTGCATCGGGACGGATGGTGCATTCACCCCCGGAAAGCCGTGCCCGGAAAGGAGCCGGGCGAGGTCCGACGTTGCTGATCATTCCGATTCGCGATCAAGATGGGACTGATTGGCCGGCAGGCTCCTGCCACACGCGGGCGTCTCATTTTGAATGCGAACTGGAATAAGAATCCGGCCAGCCCGGGGGGCGCATCGCAGTTTCCTGCAATGTGCCGCACCGCGGGGGTGGGCCGGGCGCTTGTATGTCCGTTGCCGTGATCAAGAAGGAAGTGCCAAGTGCGGCTGCCGAGAATGGGCTAATGAGCTCGTCGGAGGCAGGCGCACTTGGCACGGTCGATTTGGCCTTGGGTGAGCGAACCTCCCCCGGGGTCGCCAGGACGCGCGCGCGGCCGGCCGCCGTGCGCGCGGCAGGGTGGGCAGATCGAGCTGGGCGCCGAGGCCCGACCTCGTCGCGGAGCAAGGATCCCCGCCCTGCGCCTGGTTCAACTCGAACCGCTGGGAGAGCCGTGAGCTCGCATCGCAAGAAGGAGGAAACCATGCCTGCCAAAACGCCGCCGACCTACGTTGGCCTGGATATCGCCAAGGACCAGCTCGATTATTGTCTGAGCGAGACCGTGGAAGGCCGCTGTGCCTACACGCCCGCCGGGATCGCTGAACTCATTCAAAAACTCCGGTCCGTCCCCCAAGCCCGCGTCGTGTGTGAGGCCAGTGGGGCTACGAAAAGTTGATCGTCGCAGAACTGCTGCACGCCGGGCTCGAGGTGGGGGTGGTCCAGCCCGGGCGGGTCCGGGCCTTCGCCTATGCCGAGGGCCTGCTGGCCAAGACCGATCGCCTCGATGCCCGGTGGTTGCGCCGGTTCGGGGAGAAGTTCACGCTGCGCCTGGCGGTGCCCGGGGATCCGGCTGCGACGACCCTGCGCGAGCTGCTCGAACATCGCCGGCAAACCACCACCCAGTTGACGGAGGTGTCCGGCCGTCTGCCCCTGGCCGGGCCGACACTGGGCAAGCTCCTGGTCACGCAGCAGAAGTTTCTGGCGCGCCAGATCGCCGCGGTGGAAAAGATGATCGCGCAGCTCATCGACCAGAATCCTGCGCTGAACAAGAAGTCCGCCCGGCTGCAGCAAATCACAGGGGTGGGACCGATCCTCGCGGCCACCGTCCTGGCCTATGTGCCCGAGTTGGGGCAGATCGACTCCCCGCAAATCTCGGCCCTGCTCGGCGTCGTGCCTTATGCCGCCGACTCGGGCCAGACGAACGGGCCGCGCCATGTGCGCGGCGGCCGCGCCCAAGTCCGCCACGTGCTCTACATGGCGGCCGTTTCGGCCGCCCGCTGCAACCCCATCCTCGCCGAGTTCTACCAACGGCTGCACGCGAAGGGCAAACCGGCCAAAGTCTGCCTCGTCGCCGTCATGCGAAAAATGGCCTGCCTCATGAACAAAGTGATCCAGGACCCCGATTTTGTCCTTGCTTGAGAACACCGCTGCTCCGCGCCCGGCCAGAGCACTTTGAATGCTGCGCGCCTATGGCCGCCCGCGGAGCAGCCGGCCCACCTTTCGCCTCGCTGCAAGAAACTGAGAAGCGCCCCAGCCCGCGTCCCAACGCGGCGAGTTGTTGCAGTGCGTTCGCCTTTCGTAAATGCTCCGTCCGGTTTCGCTCCCTCCCTCTTTCCGCTCCGCCGCCCCGGCCCACCGCATCGTCCGACATGAAGAATCCTCCGGCGTCCCCTCCGACGTTTTCGCGACCCCGTGCCGGGCGGCGGTCGACCTGTTCCGTCCTCGCAGTCGCGCTTTCGCTGCTCGTGGGCGCCACTCTCGCTCCGGCGCAGATTTCCGTCGGCACGCTCGCCGGCAGCGCGGGCAGCTCCGGCACCACCGATGCCACTGGCGGCGCCGCGCGTTTCAACAAGCCCGCCGCCGTCGCCGTCGACCCCTCCTCCGGCGCCAACGCCGGCACCCTCTACGTCGCCGATTCCGCCAACCACGCCATCCGCCGGATCACCGCCGCCGGCGTCGTGACCACGCTCGCCGGCACCGCGGGCCTCGCGGGCAGCGCCGATGGCCTCGGCTCCGCCGCGCGCTTCCGCAATCCCCAGGGCCTCGCGATCGACAGCACCGGCGCCAACCTCTACGTGGCCGACACCGGCAACAGCACCCTCCGCCGCATCGACCTCGCCTCGGGCGCGGTCACGACGCTCGCCGGCACCGTCGGCACGTTTTCCACCGCCGAGGGCACCGGCACCGCCGCGCAGTTCAACTGGCCGATCGGTCTCGTCGTCGGCGCCGGCGACACCGCGCTCTACGTGGCCGACAACGGCAACCACACCATCCGCCGCGTCACGCTGCCCGGCGCCGCCGTGACGACGCTCGCCGGTTCGCCCGGCAATCCCGGCGCGGCCAACGGCACCGGCGCCGCCGCGCGCTTCTTCCTCCCGCAGGGCCTCGCGGCCGATGCGACCACCCTCTACGTGGCCGACGCCGCCAACCACACCCTCCGCACGGTCGCACTCGCCACCAGCGCCGTCGCGACGCTCGCCGGCTCGCTCAACCCCTCCGTCTCCGGCAGCACCGATGCCACCGGCACCGCCGCCACTTTCAAGGAGCCCGGCGCGCTCGCCCTCCGCGGCACCGCGCTCTACGTCGCCGATTCCGGCAACAGCACCGTGCGCCAGATCGCGCTCGGCACCGGCGCCGTGACCACGCTCGCCGGCGCGGCGCAGGCCACCGGTTCCACGGATGCGCTCGGCACCGCGGCGCGCTTCGCCGCGGCCGGGCCGCTGGGCATCGCCGTCGACAGTGCGGGCAATTTCTACGCGGCCGACACCAGCAACCACACGATCCGCAAAGGCGGCCCCACCGCCGCCCCGTCGGTCGGCACGCAACCGGCCAACCAGACGATCGGCGTCGGCGGCACCGTGACCTTTACCGTCGTCGCGAGCGGCAACCCCACCCCCACCTTCCAGTGGCAGCGCAACCCCGGCGGCACCGGCACGTTTGCCGACGTGCCCATCACGCCGCCCTACGATGGCGTCACCTCGGCGTCGCTTTCCATCGCCGGCGCCACCGCCGCGATGAACGGCGATCAATTCCGCTGCGTCATCCGCAACGCCGTCGGCACCGTCACGACCAGCGCCGTCACCCTGCTCGTCACGCAATCGCCCGCCTTCACCAGCGCCTCGTCCGCCCAGTTTGCCGTCGGCGTGCCCGGCAGCTTCACCGTCACCGCGACCGGCTCGCCGGCACCCACGTTTGCGATCACGGCCGGCGCCGATCCGTCGGCCATCGGCGTCACGTTGAGCCCGGCCGGGGTGTTGTCCGGCACGCCCACGAGCGCGACCGGCTCGCCGTTTGCCTTCACCGTCACGGCGACGAGCGCCGGGTCCGGCACGATCACGCAGAATTTCATCCTCACGGTGCAGACCGGCGCCGGCATCGCGACGCCCCCGGCCAACGCCACCGCCGCCATCGGCGCCAACGCCACGTTCTCCGTCATCGCCGGCGGTTTTCCCGCCAGCTATACCTACCAATGGTATCGCGCCGCCGCGGCCACCCCCGCGAATTTCTCGAGTCTCGGCGCCGGTGACACCACCTACACCGGCACGCAGACCGCCACGCTCACCGTCGTCTCCGCCACGCTCGCGATGCATGGCGACGTTTTCCGCTGCGTGGTGAGCAACGGCTTCGGCCTCCCCGCCACCAGCGCGAGCGCGACACTCACCGTCAGCCAGATCCCCGCATTCACGAGCGTGGCCAACACCACCTTCGCCGTCGGCCAGGCCAGCTCCTACCAACTCGTCGCGACCGGCTCGCCCGCCCCCACGTTTGCCATCTCGACCGGCACCGCGCCCACCGCCGTCGGCGTCACGCTCAGTGCCACGGGCCTGCTCGCCGGCACGCCCACGGCGACCACGGGCGCGCCGTTCACCTTCACCGTCCTCGCGACCAACGTCGCCGGCACCGCCGCGCAGAACTTCACGCTCAACCTCATCCCGGCCGGCGCCGTGCCGGGCTTCACCACGCAGCCCACCAGCCAGACCGCCACCATCGGCGTCGCGACGACCTTCACCGTCGTCGCCGCCGGTCTGCCCGCGCCGACGCTGCGCTGGCAGCGCCAGGCCGCCGGCACCACCGGCTTCACCGACCTCGCCGATGGCGGCGCCTACAGCGGCACGACCACCGCCACGCTCACCGTGACCGGCGTGACGACCGGCATGAACGGCGACCAGTTTCAGTGCGTCGCCACCAACACCGGCGGCAGCGCCACGAGCACCGCCGTCTCGCTCACGTCCACGCTGCCGACGATCATCGGCACCTTTGCCGGCGAAGCGGGCCTCTCGGGCAACGTCGACGCCACGGGCCGCGCCGCCCGCTTCAGTGCGCCCTCGTCGATCGCGATCGATCGCGCGGGGAATTTCTACGTCGCCGACACCGTCAATTGCACCATCCGCAAGATCACGCCCGCGGGCGTCGTGACCACGCTCGCCGGCTCGCCCGGCGTCGCGGGCAGCGCGGACGGACCGGCCGCCACCGCCCGGTTCAACGCCCCCAGCGGCGTCGCCGTCGACGCGACCGGCCAGGTCTACGTGGCCGACACCTTCAACCACACCATCCGCGTGATCACGCCCGCCGGCGTCGTCAGCACGCTCGCCGGCTCGGCCGGCGTCCAGGGCGCGGCCGACGGCACCGGGGCCGAGGCGCGCTTCGCGTATCCGACGGGTGTCGCGGTGAACGCCGCGGGCGTCGTCTACGTGGCCGACTCCTCCAACCACACCATCCGCGCCATCACGCCCGCGGGCGTCACCACGACCTACGCCGGGGTTGCCGGCACGCGCGGGTCGGCCGACGGCTTCGCCAACATCGGCGGCTTCTCCGGCGATGCGCGCTTCGCCAATCCCACCGGCGTCGCCGTCGATGCGGCCGGCCAGGTCTACGTGGCCGACACCTTCAACCACACCATCCGCAAGATCACGCCCACGGCCAACGTCACCACGCTCGCCGGTCTCGCCGGCACCCCGGGCGCGGCCGACGGCACCGGCGCCGCGGCGCGTTTCTACCAGCCGGGCGCCCTCGCGCTCGATTCCGCCGGTAGCATCTGGATCGCCGATACGTTCAACCACACGATCCGCAAGCTCACCACCAGCGCCGCCGGCGCGGTCGCCACGACGACCCTCGCCGGCCTCGCCGGCGCCGTCGGCAGCGCCGACGATGTCGCGTCCGCCGCGCGTTTCAGCCAGCCGGGCGGCATCGCCGTCGACCGCAACGGCGTGGTCTACCTCGCCGACACGAAGAACTTCACCATCCGGCGCGGCCTCTTCGCGACCGCCCCGGGAGTCGCCACGCCGCCGGCGAGCCGCGGCGTGCTGCCCGGCTTGAACGCCACCTTCACCGTCGTCGCCACCGGCCTGCCGGCGCCGGGCTACCAGTGGCAGCGCAAGGCGGCCGCCGCGACCGACTTCACCAATCTCACCAACAACGCCACCTACGTCGGCGTCACCACCGCCACGCTCACCGTCGTCGCCGTCACCACCGCCATGGAGGGCGACCAGTTCCGCTGCGTGCTGAGCAACTTCATCAGCCCCGACGCGGTCTCCGCCGCGGCCACGCTCGCCGCGAGCCTCACCACGCCCGCCTTCACGAGCGCCGCCAGCGCGACCTTCACCGCCGGTCAGGCGGGCTCGTTCACCGTCACGACCACCGGCACGCCCGCGCCCGTCGTCAGCGCCACCGGCCTGCCCACTTGGGCGGCGTTCAATGCCACCACCGGCGTCCTCAGCGGCACGCCCCCCGATGCGACCGGAGCGCCGTTCGCGATCACGCTCACCGCCGGCAACGGCCTGAGCGCCACGCAGAATTTCTCGCTCAACGTCTTCGTGCCGCCCGTCGCCCCCACGATCTCATCCCAGCCGGCCGCCCTCACGCTCGAGCGCGGCGCGAGCGCGACGTTCACCGTCGTGGCGACCGGCACCGCCCCGCTCAGTTACCAGTGGAGCCGAAACGGCACCGCGCTCGCCGGCGCCACCGCCGCCACGCTCACGCTCGCCAATGCGCAGCCCGACGACCTCGGCACCTACACCGTGCGCGTGACCAACTCCGCGGGCAGCGTCACCTCCAGCGCCGCCTCGCTCAACCTCCGCCTCGCGCCCGTCATCACCACGCCGCCCCGCGCGCAGGTCGTGCTCGCCGGCACCACCGCCACGCTCTCCGTCGCCGTGCTCGCCGACCCCACACCGACCTATCAATGGCGCTTCAACGGCGCCGCCCTCGCGGGCGCGACCTCCCCGACCCTCGTGCTCGCCAACGCCTCGGCCGCGACCGCCGGTAACTACGAGGTCGTCGTCACCAGCCCGCTCGGCACCGTCACCAGTTCGCTCGTGCAACTCTCCGTCACGACCACCGGCGCCGCCCCCGTCATCACCTCCGCGCCGGTCGACCGCACCGTGATCATCGGCGCGGGTGTCTCCTTCGCCGCCCAGGCCGCCGGCGTGCCGGCGGTCAGTTACCAGTGGCGCAAGGACGGCCAGCCGCTCACCGGCGCCACCGCCGCCACGCTCACGCTGGCGACCACCCGCGCCGCCGATGCCGGCAGCTACGATGTCGTCGTCACGAATGAGTTTGGCACCGCCACCTCGTCCGCCGCCCGGCTCAAGCTCATCGCGCGCAGCTACGCCGGCACCTACTTCAGTCCGGCTGGCGGCACCACCGGCGGCTTCGCCCTGCTCGTTCGCGCCGACAACTCCGCCACCCTCCTCGGCGTCGCGCCCGGCGCCAGCGGCGGCAACCTTGGCAGCCTCGCGTTCGGCGTCGATGACAACGGCCGCTTCACTTACACCGCCGGCACCGCGACCGTCACCGGCGCCATCGGCCCCAACGGCACCGTGAGTCTCGCCGCGACCGGCGGCATCACGGCCACGCTCACCGGCAGCAAACTCGCCGACACCGGCGCGGCGCAGACGCGGGCCGGCTTCTACCGGGCGGGCGTCGCCGGCGGCTCCGGCGCCGCCTTTGCGATCGTCGGCGCCACCGGCCAGATCGCGGTCGTCACGCAGACCTCCGCCACGCTCTTCGACGGCGGCCTCGGCACCCTCGACAGCGCGGGCCGCACCACCATCGCGACCGCCGCCGGCTCGATCGCTGCGACCATCGCCGCCGACGGCGCGACAATCTCGGTCACGAGTGTGCGCAACAACCAGACGACCACGTTCGCCGGCGCGAGCGAAGCCATCACCGCCACGCAGCGGCTCGGCAACATCTCCACCCGCGCCCGCGTCGATTCCGGCGGCAACATCGCCGTCGCCGGCTTCGTGATCTCCGGCACCGAGTCGAAGCCCGTGCTCATCCGCGCCATCGGCCCCACGCTCGTGGGCCTCGGCCTCAACTCCGCCCTCGGCAACCCCAAGCTCGACCTCTACCGCGGCTCGACCGTGATCGCCACCAACGCCGGCTGGTCCACCGCCGGTAACCCGGCCGCCATCGTCGCCGCCACCGCGCAGGTCGGCGGCTTCGCGCTCGCGCCCGGCACCGCCGATTCCGTGATCTTCACGACGCTCCCGCCCGGCGCCTACACCGCGCAGGTGTCCGACGCCCTCGGCGGCTCCGGCGTCGCGCTCCTCGAAGTTTACGATCTCTCCGTCGCCCTCCCGGGCCAGAAACTCTTCAACATCTCCACGCGCGCCACCGCCGGCGCCGGCGATGCCACGCTCATCGCCGGCCTCTCCGTCAACGGCACCGGGCCGAAGCGCGTGCTCATCCGCGCCATCGGCCCCGGCCTCGCCCAGTTCGGCCTCACCACCGTGCTGGAGACGCCGCGCCTCCAACTCTTCCGCGACGGCCAGGTGATCGCCGCCAACACCGGCCTCGCCACCTCGCCCGACGCCGCCGAGATCGCCACGGTCTCGGCCCAGGTCGGCGCCTTCGCCGTCCCGCCCGCCGGCGCCGACTGCGCGCTCCTCCTGAATCTCCCTCCCGGCAACTACAGCGCCACCGTCAGCAGCGTCGGCCCCGCCACCGGCACCGCCGTGATCGAAGTCTACGAAGTGCCGTGAACGAGGTGGAGCACGTTGAGAACCTGCCGACGCGCCGTGTCACTCGGGGGCGCGTTGCAACGAGCGTGAGCGAGCAGACGACATTAAACATTAAAACCTGACCCCTTCTGCTTCTCCCCTTCTGCTTCTCTCCTTCTGCTTCTCCCTATTGATCGCAAGGTGGGCGGGCGCGAGGGCGTGTCCGCCACACATACAAATCGGGACTGCTATTCCCTGCAGAATCTCATCTGATCGTGGGCGCCCTCAGCAGAACCAGCTCAGAAAATTTCAGCAATCGTTTGACGTCATGCCGAATTCCGTCGTTTGGACCTACAGCCGAGCCGGACAGGCTGAAGAGGCCCAAAGCATCCTCGCGGGACACGGCATCTCTTCAGAACTGCGAGACGAGAATATCGACCGGACCCACTCGAGTAGTGCGATCAATACATCGGTGCTTGTGCCGGACGAAGATGTCCTTCGGGCCGAGGCCATTTTGCGCAAGCTTCAGCCAGAAGTCTTCGGCTCGGCGTCCACGATATCACGAATTCAGTCGGATCTCGTCCGAAGTATTGGGCTCTATGTCGCCTATGTGCTGGTGTCTGGAGTGCTCAGCTTTTTCACGGTCGCGCGACGTGGTGAATTTGTCGCTCGCTGCGAAGCATCACTGCTGATCGGGGCGCTTTGCGGAATTGCGCTGATGATGCTGCATTCGAAATGGAAGCGCCGAAGTGGTTAGTCCACATTCCATGCCACGACAGAGCACGTCGTGCTGCCCCGTTTTTTCTCCAGTGTCCATCTCAGTCCGAATCTCCTCTCCACATCCAACGCGCCCGTGCCGTTTTTGCCTCGCCCTACAGGACGACAGGGGAGAAGCCGGGGAGGGGAGAAGCCGGGGGTCAGGAGAAGCCGGGGGTCAGGTTTTAACTCTTTCGGTCCACGTTCGCTGACGCCTGCTCATCACTCCTCCACCGTCGAATTGGGAAGATCCCAAGCACACCGCCACCACGACTGCGAGGTGTAGTTTGCTTGTGCGTGGCCATCCGTGCGAACGCGAGAGTTGAAACCCGCCGCCCTCAGCCCACACTGCCGACATGAGCGAAATCATCTTTGACGTGCGCGAGGACGACGTGGACGGCGGCTACACCGCCTCGGCGCTCGGCGTCGGCATCCACACCCAGGGCGACACGCTCGCCGAACTGCGGGCCAACGTGAAAGAGGCCGTCGATTGCTACTTCGACGAGACGATGGAAGCGCCCAAAGTGATCCGGCTGCACTTCGTCCGCGACGAAGTTTTGGCGCGATGAAACTGCCGCGCGACGTGTCCGGCCCGGAGCTGGTCAAGGCGCTGCGCGTGCTCGATTACATCGTGGATCGGCAGCGCGGCTCGCACGTGCGCGTGACGACCCAGCGCGACGGCGAACACCACGAGGTGGTCCCGCACCACCATCCGATCAAGGTCGGCACGCTCTCCGGCATCCTCAAAAGCGTCGCGGCGCACCACGGCCTCACCGTCGAGGAACTCCTTGCCAAGCTCGGCCTGTAATCTGCTTCGTTTTTTGCCGCCATGCCTGCTCTGGTTCCAACGCCCGTCCGCCGACGCTCGCACGGTCGCGGCACCGGAGAGAGCAGAGCGGGTCAGAATGGCCGCGGCATCTGGCGCGGACGCAGGAGTTGATGGTCAAGTTCGAGCGCATGGACGCGGCGGATGCTTCGCCGGTGGAGCTGTCGGAAATCCACCCTCGCGCGACCGTGATCACCGTGGATGCGGGTGATTTCAGGGTCTATCGGAGATTCCGCCTCGGATTGCTGCTGGCGCTTCGGATCGTCGCCGGTCATGTGCGCCAGGATCTTCAGAGCGTCGGTAGTGGATTTCTTAGCGGAAGAATTCAGTCGGATTTCACCACGAAACACACCAAACACACGAAAGGAGGAAAGTGGGACAAGCCCACGGCTGGCAAAACTCAGCACTGAACGGTGCGCGCATTTGATCGGCCGGTTCGCCGCCAAAGGCCTTCCCTTTCGTGTATTTGGTGTGTTTCGTGGTGGCCTGCTGTTGCATCGTTACGGCTTAGACTTGGTCGATTTCCCCTTGATCGGTGTGTCGGGCAGGGGGCAGAGCGCCCATCGACCGTCGGCGCGCCGTCCGGTTCTCGTGATCCCGAGTTGTGCCATTGAAGGCGCCACAGAGAGCACCGCGCGGCGGAGCCGCAACGCAGATCACAAACAAGGCGTTTTGACCGCGGATAAAGGCGGAAAAACATCGGACCATCCGCGCCATCCGCGAAATCCGCGGTTAACTTCTTAGCCCGTGCTACGAATCCGGACCGGCTTTGACTCCCGCCGCGCGGCCCCCAAACCTCCCGCGCACCATGAAACTCCTCCGCGCCTTCGTGGCGCTTACGCTCGCGTCGGCGGCCGTGCTGGCCGCCGACAAACGTCCCCTCACCCCGCAGGACCTGTGGGCCATCAAGCGCGTTGGCGCACCCGAACTTTCGCCCGACGGCAAGCAGGTCGTCTTCACCGTGCAGGAGTGGTCGATCGACAAGAACAAGAGCACGTCGAACCTCTGGCTCGTCGACGTTGCGGGCGGCGAGCCGCGCCGGCTCACCACCGCCAGCGCCTCCGACTCCGCGCCCACGTGGAGCCCCGACGGCTCGCGCCTCGCGTTTCTCTCCAAGCGCGGCGACGACGAGAGCAACGCGCTCTACGTCCTCCGCCTCGACGGCGGTGAGGCCGAGAAAATCCTCGAGCTGCCTTACGCGCTCGCCACGCCGAAGTGGATGCCCGATGGCAAGTCCATCGTCGTCCAGACCAAGGTCATCCCCGAACTCGTCGGCCCGTGGGCCAGGTCCGACCTCGCCGCGATGAAGAAGGAGATCAAGCGCCGCAAGGACTCGAAGATGACCGCCAAGGTCACCGAGAACCGCCAGTATCGCTTCTTCGACGCGTGGCTCACCGACAACCTCGCGAGCCGCCTGCTCGTGGTCGACATCACCGCGAAAACCTTCCGCGACCTCACGCCGAAGCGCGACTACCTCTTCGGCAACGGCGGCGACGCCAGCTTCGACATCGCCCCCGACGGCAAGTCCATCGCGCTCGTCATGAACTCCACGTGCCCGCCCTTCCGCGAGGAGAACAACGCCGACCTCTACCTCGTCGCCACCGACGGCAAGAGCGAGCCGCGCAACCTCACCGCCGACAACAAGGGCACCGATGCCTCACCGGTGTTTTCGCCCGACGGCAAGTTCCTCGTCTACGCGCGCACCAAGACCACCAACCACAACGGCGAGAGCCGCCGCCTCTGGCGCTGCGAGATCGCGACCGGTAAATGCACGCCGATCACCGAGCAGCACGATTGGTCGTTCGACGAAATCAAGTTCTCCACCGACGGCGCTCACCTCTGGCTGACCGCCGAGGAAAAGGGCCTGCTCCCGATCTTCCGCCTCGCGCTCGACGGCTCCGGCCCGCCGATCCCGATGTTCAAGGAAGGCACCGCAACCTCGCTCGACGTCGTCGGTCGCACCGTTGTTTTCCTGAAGGACAGCACGAGCCGCCCCAACGAACTCTACACGCTCAACGGCGACGGCTCCGCGAAGGCGCTCACGCATTTCAACGATGCATTCATGGCCCGGCTCGATCTCGGCAAGGTCGAGGGCTATTGGTTCAAGGGCGCGAAGGACGCCGACATCCACGGCTGGCTCGTCTATCCTCCCGGCTACGACGCCGCGAAAAAATATCCGCTCATCCAGCTCATGCACGGCGGCCCGCACACCATGAACCGCGACTCGTGGAGCTACCGCTGGAACACTCAGGTGTTCGCCGCCACCGGCGCCGTCGTCACGTGGGTCGACCGCCACGGCTCGACCGGCTACGGCGAGAAGTTCGCCATGAGCATCGTCAACGAGTGGGGCGACATGCCGTTCGAGGACATCATGAAGTCCACGGATTTCCTCCTGCAAAAACTCCCCAACCTCGACCGCGACCGCCTGGCCGCCGCGGGCGCGAGCTACGGCGGCTACATGGCCGCGTGGGTGCTCGGCCACACCGACCGCTTCAAGTGCATCATCGACCACGCCGGCGTGAACAGCTCCTACGCCCAATACGCCAGCGACGTCCCGCACGGTTTCCCGAAAGTCATGGGCGGCACGCCGTGGGATAATATCGAGGGCCTGCAGCGGCAGAACCCGATGTTCTACGCGAAGAACTTCAAGACGCCGATGCTCGTGCTGCACGGCGAGCTCGACTATCGCGTGCCCTACGGCAACGGCCTCGAACTCTACGGCGTGCTGCAAGCGATGGGCGTGCCGTCCCGCCTCGTGGTTTATCCGAACGAAAACCACTGGGTGCTCTCGCCGCAGAACGCGATCTACTGGCACTGGGAAATGCAGGACTGGCTCCGCCGTTACATCGGCGTGAAGCCGTCGCTCACGAAGCCATCGTTCGACGGCGACACGAAGTGATCGTGGTGGAGCGCGTTTCCCCCAACCGGCAGGTTTGAAGGTGGGAGCGGGGTTACCCCGCCACGACACGGGGCGGAAAGCCCCTCCCGCCAAAAGCGCGTTGTGGTCAACGCGCTCCACCTCCGGAAATCAGGCCACACGCCCAGCGAAAGCAGCCTTTCGGAGCGAAGAGATTTGTAGGGCGGGGTCGCCGAACCCCGCCGT
>JACRKC010000082.1 GCA_016235555.1 Verrucomicrobiota bacterium | reverse complement strand
CCGAGATGTGGAACGGCGGGCAGGGACGCCCGCCGCCACGACGTTCACCTGCGCGAAATTATTTTGGTGGTATAACATGTATTCGACCGCCGACTGGTCGATCACGCCGCGGCCGATGTATCCGGCGGACGGGCGGAAATTCTTCGACGTTTACTCGCATCCGCTCTCGATCCGGGACGAGATCAAGCGGGACCTTGGCGAGTTTCCATTCCCCGCCTTCTGGGGGCCGATGGCCGGCATCGCGTCGTCGGAGTGGATCGCGCGGTCGGCGCAGTGGATTGAGGAAAAACACCGGCCCGACCTCTCGCTCGTCTACCTGCCGCACCTCGACTACAACCTCCAGCGGCTCGGGCCCGATGACCCGCGGCTGGCGGACGATCTGCGGGCGATCGATGGCGTGGTCGGGCGGCTCATGGATTTTTACGCGGGGCGAGGTGTGCGGACGATTCTTCTCTCCGAATACGGCATCACGGCGGTGAAGCGGTCCATCGCGCTCAACCGCCTCTTCCGCGCGCAGGGCTGGCTCGCGATCAAGGACGAACTCGGCCTCGAACTGATGGACTGCGGCGCGAGCAAAGTCTTCGCCATCGCGGACCATCAGGTCGCGCACGTCTACGTGAACGATCCGGCGCTGCTCGGGGCGGCGCGGGCGTTGCTGGAAAAGACCGACGGCGTCGCGTGCGTGCTCGGCGCCGGGGAGAAGCGCGCCGCCGGCCTGGATCACGAGCGCTCGGGCAACCTCGTGGTGTTTTCGGTGGAGGATGCGTGGTTCAACTACTACTATTGGGACGACGACGCGAAGGCGCCGGACTTCGCGCGGTGCGTCGATATTCACCGCAAATATGGCTACGATCCGGTGGAGCTGTTTCTCGGCGTCTCGAAGCTGGCGGTCGCGGGGAAGCTGTTGAAAAAGAAGCTCGGACTGCGCGGCCTGATGGATGTGATCCCGCTCGACGCGTCGCTCGTGAAAGGGTCGCATGGGACGTGCCCGGCGAATTCGGACGAGTGGCCGGTGCTGATCGGCACCGGCAGCGCGAGCGAGCCGATCGAGGCGACGGCGGTGTATGCGCGGTTGGTGAAGGCGTGCGGAGGGTAGGGCGCGGGTTTTTGAACAGGAAGGCCGGGAAGAACGGGAAGAAAACAGAACCTCGAAGGCAAAGGCAGGCTCCTGCCTTGCTTGGGTCGACCATTTCCTCCTGCGCTTCCCGTTCCTCCTGTTTCGAAAGTAAAGATCCCCGGGGCAACCCCCGGGCATTTGATCAATCCCACCACGCAACCTTCGACCACTCATCGTAGCGGCGAACGCCAGCGAGCCGACGCGCTTCGACTCGCTGGCGCTCGTCGCTACCCAACCAAGCCGGAGCAAGTTTACCCGCCTGTGGCGGCGCCGCAGGCGACCAGGGCTTCGCGGTATCGGACCCAACGCGAATGAAAAAGGGCCGGTCGGAGACCGGCCCTACTTCAAACAGGCGGACTGTGCCCGGCTCAGACTTCGTAGGCGGGCAGCACCTTGTCGACGCGCGACTTTTCGAGGCGGGCGAAGACGGGCACGCCGTTGTCGTGCGGGATCGCGATCTCGCCCTGGATGAGCGGCTGTGCGTAACGGAGAAACTGGAAATTCATCGAGATACCGTCCTCGTTGATCCACTCGCGCGGGAGTTTCTTCACCGAGTTGGCGACGTCGCTGAGCGGGACGAGGCCGGTTTCGCTCTTGTATTGGTCGCTGTCGCCGCGGACGAGCGTGACCATCTTGTCGGTCTCGCCGTTGATCGCGGCTTCGACGGCGGCTTCGCCGGCGAGGAAGGCTTCGTCCGCATCGGTCTTGGAGGCGGCGTGGGCGGCGCAGCGCTGGAGCAGGCCGGGACGCGCTACGCGCACCTTCACGCCGGGGATGCCGTTTTCGATGATGTCGGCGAGGATGTCGCCGGCGCCGCCGAGCTGGGCGTGGCCGAACGCATCGGTCGAGCCGTCGGCCGCGACGTAGTTGCCGTCGGCATCGACGAGGCCCTCGGCGACGACGATCTGGCAGAACTTCTCGCGCTTGAGGGTGCGGCGGATGTCCTCGAGGACCTTTTCCTGATTAAAGGGCACCTCGGGGAGGAGGATGATGTGCGGCGGATCGTGCGGGTGGTCGCGGCGCTTGGCGAGGGCGGCGCCGGCGGCGAGCCAGCCGGCACTACGGCCCATGACCTCGACGATGGAAACGAGGTCGCCCTGGCCCATGGCCTCGTTGTCGCAGGCGACTTCGCGGACGCTGGTCGCGATGTATTTGATCGCGCTGGCGTAGCCGGGGCAGTGGTCGGTGACGGAGAGGTCGTTGTCGATGGTCTTCGGGACGCCGATCACGCGGAGTTCGTAGCCTTGCTGCTGGGCGAGCTTGGAAATCTTGTCGGCCGTGTCCTGCGAGTCGTTGCCGCCGATGTAGAAGAAATAGCGGATGTTGTGCGCCTTGAAGACCTCGAGCACGCGCTCGAAATCCTGCTGCTTCTTGAGCTTGTAGCGGCAGGTGCCGAGGGCGGCGCCGGGCGTGTATTTGAGGGCGCGGATCTGCTGCTGGGACTGGGCGGCGAGGTCGATCAGGTCCTCCTGCAGGATGCCGAGCACGCCGTTCAGGGAGCCGTAAACCTCCTCGATGCACTCATGGTTCAGCGCCTCCGTGATGATGCCCGCGACGCTGGCGTTGATGACGGAGGTGGGGCCGCCGGACTGGCCCACCAAGACATTTCCTACGAGTTCAGCCATGACAGATGTGGTTTGAAAGGGAGAGAGTGGAGAGAACGTGAAGGTTCAAGGAAGCGGGTCGCGCCCGGAGCTGGCAAACCCTATTTTCCCTTGTGAATAACTTATGACCCGAGGCCGGGCGGTGCGGGTGGGCCGGGCGCTCCGCGCGCGGCCTCGGCGCGGTGGAGCGGCTTGACCGCAAGCCGCTTGCTCGGAAAAGTGCGTTGGGGGGTCAGCGCGCTTCACCCCGATCACAGCAACCGCCCCGGCCGGTCATCCGCCGCGCTCTTCTGCTTTTTCGCGAGCGGTGTTATACCAGCGTCACATGGCTTTCAGATTTTCCGCGGTAGGCCCGCCCGGCGGGCGGGCAGCCCGGCCACCGGCCGGACCTACCGTCCAAAAGCAAGGTGACGTTGGTGTCACCTCGTCGACCAACGCCTCCACCTCGCGCAGCGCACCCGCGTTCCGCAATGCAGGCCGGCGCAGGGTGGTGATCCGCTCACGCCGGACTACGCCGGTCGCGGCGGCTCGGTCGCGTCCGGCACCTCCGCGGCCAAGGGGACCGAGTCGGGCAGCCAGAAGGCAAACGTCGCTCCGGCTCCCGGCTGGCTGGCGACGGTGATCTCCCCACCCATGATCCCGACCAGCTTGCGGCAGATGGAAAGCCCGAGGCCGGTGCCGGCCTGCGAGAGGACGCGGTTGGTTTCCAATTGCACAAACGGCTCGAAGATCGACGCCTGGCGATCGGCGGGGATGCCCGGCCCTGAATCCTGCACGGAAAAATAAAGCCGTCGGGACTGCCGGGGCGTGGCCTCGGCGACCCAGGAGCTGAGGCGCACCGTGCCGGCGGCGGTGAATTTCACGGCGTTGCCCGCGAGGTTGACCAGGATCTGGCGAATCCGGGCGTCGTCCCCCGACCAGACGAGGTCGACGCCGCTCCGGGCCTCGTGGGTGATCACCAGTCCGGCCTGTTGGGCGTTCGGCGTGAGGATGAGGACCACATCGGCCAGCAGCGCGGCGGGCCGGAACGGCCGGTGGTTGAGGGTGACGCCGCCCGCCTCCAGCTTCGAAAAATCCAGCACGTCCGAGATCACGTTCATCAGGACCTGGCTGGATTTTTCGAGCGTCGCCAGCGTGCGGACCTCGAGGCCGGATTTTCCGGCGGTGCTGCGTTTCAGCAGGGTCGTTCCGGTGATGATCGAAGTGAGCGGCGTGCGCAGCTCGTGGCTGACAGTCGCGAGGAAGGCGGACTTCGCCCGGTCCGCGGCCTGGGCCGCGACGAGCGCCCGCTCAAGCTGGGCGGTGCGGGCCTGCACCCGTGATTCGAGTTCGGCCAGCAGGGCTTCGCGTTGCTGTTTCTCGGACGCGAGCCGTTCCGCCATGGCCACGAGGTTGAGCTTCAGCTCCTGGAACTCGACCGGCAGCTGGAGGTGGTTGAACCGGTTGAGGTCGCCGACCCGGGAAAGAGGATCGCGGGCGAAACTCAACAAGCGGCTCCACGCATTGAGCATGTCGCGGATGGACCACGTGGTGAAGATCACAGCGGCCATCCCGGCCAGTGCGGCGATGCCGAGCAGGGTTGCGTAGGCTCGCATGACCGAGGTCGTCACGTCCCCCCACGGCCGCTGCAGGGTGAGCGACCAGTTCGTGTCGGGCACGGGCACCGTGATCGAGAACAGGCTGACGCGGTCCGCGCCGACGTAGTCCGTGAAGCGCGAGGGCGTGGGATTCGGTCGTTCCACCAGTGCGCGCAACGGGGTGCCTTTGAGGGTCTGCAACGGAGTCAGCTCAAACCCGTGGGAGGCGACGACCAGCAGGCTTCGATCGACGAGCAAGGCGCGCCAGCGCGGCCCCGGGGTGTTGGTCCGCAGGAACTCCGTCAGCGTGGAGGTCAGGATGGAGCCCTCGATGACGCCGATACGCCGTCCGGCCGGCGCGACGACGGGCGCGCTGGCGGCGACCAACAGCTCCGAGGAATACCCGCGGCCGCGGAAGGGGCCGGAAAGATAGGCGTGGCCGCTGGAGATGGGCACCGAGAAATAGTCGCGGTCGGCCACGGACCTTCGTGCAGTGGCGGGCAGCGCATTTTGGAACCGGGCGCTCGCGGCCCGGGCGACCACGGTTCCGCTGGCATCGGCGGCGAGCATGGTGGCGAATCTGCCGCCCGATGCCAGGGCCAGGCCAAGCACTTCCTGCAGGTGGCTTGGGTCGCCAAACTCCTTTGGCTGGGCGACGCGCTGGGCGACCGCACGAACCGAATCCAGGTCCGCGGCGAGCACCCGGCTCAGGGCGCCGGCGATCTGGCCGGCATTGGCGGCGAGGCGCTCCTTGGCATCGGCGATGGCGGATTTCTCCGTCTGGCGGACCACCAGCATGCCGGCGATGAGCACCGGGAAGACACCGAACGTGGCCAGCCGATGCACCAGGAACCGGCGGAAGCTCTGCGGCGCTTCCAGGTGGATGGCGGACGCCGTGGTGGGCAGCAGCCCGACGACGACGACGGCCACCCAGATGGCCACGAGGCCGTTCACCACTTGCACCACGAGAGCTTCTTCAAACGACGGACTGGGGATGACGTAAACGAAGCGGTAAAGGAACCACGACATCGGGGTGCCGAAGAGCAGCCAGTATTCCACATCCGCGATGAGGGGGTTCCGTCCTTTTTCCCAGCGCCAGGCCACCCAGAGCCCTTCGAGGATCATCAGCGACGCCGAATAGGGCTGCGACCACTTGAACCAGAGCACCGCGAGATTGACGAGGAGGGGCAGCAGCGCGGCGTGCGGGCCGATCCGGCGGCGGGCGATCCAGTAGAACACGATACCCAGCACGAGGGTATGGCCGGTGAAAATAGTCGGGGCGAACCAGTCGGCCAATCCCGCCAGCAAACCGCACAGCCCGACTTCGCCCACGGTCTGCCACGAGGCCCGCGGCCTGGTGCCGCTGGCTGGTGTTGCGGTGTTCACCGGTGTTCGTCGATCGCGTCCGCCGGCTCAGGATCGGGGTGTGTGGACGCCACGTGCCGCGGCGGCGTTGGCGAGGTGCTGCTCCACTATTTCCAGAAACCGCGCGGGCGCGTAGGGTTTGACCAGATAGCCATCGGCGCCGGCCTTGTGGCCGGCCTCGATGTTTTCGGTCTGCGCGTGCGCCGACATGATCAAGACCTTGAGGTGGCTGATCGAGGGCGAACCCCGGATCTGGGCCAACAGCCAGTGGCCGTCGCCGTCCGGCATCGAGAGGTCGGTGATCACGAGGTCGATCCTGGGCGGAGCGGCCCGGGTCAGCAGTGCAAACGCCTCGCGACCGCTTGAGGCGGCATGCACTTCGGCGCCGGTCAGGCTGAGCAAATCCGTGGTGGTTTCGCGCACGGCCAGGTCGTCTTCAACGACGAGGATGGCCGGGGGAGGGGACGAGTGGGTGGTCGTGGTGCTCACTGGTGGATTATCGGTCCGCAAGCGGATGACGCGACGTTGGGCGGAGTGTGGCCCGCCCGCAAAGCAACTTTCTGAGGATTGATACCCAGCGGGCCGTCCTTTCCCCCTCCGTAGCGTTACGGGGTGTGACTCAAACTGAGGTCAGCGATTTGTAGCGGCGGTCTATGACCGCCGAACGAATGCCCTTGGCGCAACGTCGGCGGTCATAGACCGCCGCTACAGCCGGGGCATTCGAAAACTGACCGCACTTTGAGTTGCACCCAGCGTTACGCCCGGGGCGTGATCTGCCTGGCGGTCCTGACCTCCCGTCGTCCGAAGTAATCGGTGCGGTCGGCCAGAGGTGCTCCGGCCTGGTCACAACAACCGGCCGGGCCGATACTCCGCCGCGCCTTTGTGCTTTTTCGCGAGCGGCTTCACCTCGTTGACAAACGCGTCGACCTGATGCGGAGCCGCGCCGACGAAGCGGGCGTTTTCGGCGAGGATGACCTGCAGCGCCTTCTTGCCGAGCCCGACGCGGCGATCGCCGGCGAGGCGGGTGAGAAGGTCGGCGTTGCCGTCGCCGGAGCGGAGCGCTTTCGCGGCGGCGAGCGCGTGTTCCTTGATGGCCTCGTGCGCGGTCTCGCGGCCGGCGCCGTGCTTCACGGCCTCCATGAGGATCGTTGTGGTGGCGAGGAAGGGAAGGTTGCGTTCGTTTTCGGCGGCGACCGCGGCGGGAAACACCTCCATCTGCCGCAGCACGGTGAGCCACGTCTCCAGCAGCCCGTCGACCGCGAAGAATGCATCCGGCAACGCCACGCGCCGCACGACCGAGCACGAGACGTCGCCTTCGTTCCACTGGTGGCCGGCGAGCGCGCCCGTCATCGTGACGTAGCCGCTCAGGATGGTCGCAAAACCGCACACGCGCTCGCAATTGCGCGCGTTGACCTTGTGCGGCATCGCCGAGGAGCCGACCTGGCCGTCCTGAAAACCCTCCGTGAGCAGGCCCGCGCCCGCCATCAGCCGCGTCGTCGTGGCGAAGCTCGCGCCCGCCGCGCCGAGCTGGTGCAGCGCGCTCACGACCTCGAAATCGAGCGACCGCGGATAGACCTGCCCGACCGCGCCGAGCGAAGCGTGAAAGCCGAGGTGCTTGAGCACGCGCGTCTCGAGCTGATCGACTTTAGCGGAGTCACCGCCGAGCAGCGTGAGCTGGTCGAGTTGCGTGCCGACGGCGCCCTTGAGGCCGCGCACCGGGTAGCGCGCGAGCAACTCATCCAGCCGCGTGAACGCCTGCCACGTCTCCTGGCCGAACATCGCGAGCCGCTTGCCGAGCGTGGTGGGCTGGGCGGGGACGTTGTGCGTGCGCCCCGTGATCATCAGATCGCGGTGCGCCTCGGCCTGTCGCGCGAGGGCGAGCAGGACGGCCGCGGCCTTGAAGTGGACCAGTTTCAACGCCCGCAAAATCTGGAGCTGCTCGACGTTTTCCGTGAGATCGCGGCTGGTGAGCCCGAGGTGGATGAACTGCCGCTTCGCGAGGTCCGAGAATTCCTCGATTCGCGCCTTCACGTCGTGGAGCGTCACGCGCTCGCGCTTCGCGATCGCGGCGAGGTCGATCTGGTCCTTCACCTTCTCGTAGTCCTTGATCGCCTCGGCCGGGATCGGCACGCCGAGGTCGCGCTGGCCCTTCATCACCGCGATCCAGAAATCGCGTTCGAGGGCCACGCGCCCGTGCTGCGACCAGATGTCCTTCATCGCCGGCGAGGCGTAACGCTCGGCGAGGACGTTGGGGATGGGCGCGGCGGCGACGGAAGCGGTGGGTGATTCGTTCACGGCAAAGCTGGTTCAGTAAGGGTCGCGAGGATGGATTGGCGACCGGAAAGTGGCACGGGTCTCCTGACCCGTGAATTAGTCCGACACGAGTCAGGAGACCCGTGCCACGACTTCTGCTCGCCTCGGCGCGACGCGGATTCACGCTCGGCGCGATGGCCCACTCCGTCTCCGGTCACCTCAAGCTCCGCGTCGCCGAATACGACGAACTCATCCGCCGCCTCGTGCCCGCCTACCCGGCGATGCGGCCCGTGCAGCTCGATCTGCTCGCGCTCGCGCTACCCGACGGCGGCGCCTGCCCTGAGCGAAGTCGAAGGGTGCTCGACCTCGGCGGCGGGACGGGGGCGCTCGCCGCCGCGATCGCGGAGCGTTTCCCCGGCGCAACCGTGGAAATCTGGGACACCGATCCGGAAATGCTCGCCGTCTCGCGCGAGCGCTGCGCGCCGTTCGGCGATCGCGTGCGCTACGTCGAGCGCTCGTTCACGGACCCGCTGCCGCCGTGCGATGCCGTGGCCGCGTGCATCGCGCTGCATCACGTGAAGGACCTCACGGTGAAAGCCGGCATCTACCAAAACATCCACGCCGCGCTGCGCCCCGGCGGCATCTTCGTCAACGCCGACACCGCCGTGTGCGCCACGCCGGCGTTGCGCGACCACGCGTTCCGCCTCTGGGCCGCCTCGATGCGACCCCACGGCATCGGCGAAAAGGAGGCCTGCGCGCACTTCGCGAGCTGGGCGCACGAAGACTACTACCCGCCGCTGATCACCGAGCTGCGGATGCTCGCCGATGCCGGCTTTGCCGAGCCCGAGTGCTTCTGGCGCGAAGCGGCGGCGGTGGTGTTCGGAGCGGTGAAGTAGAAGCTCCAAGGACCAAGCTCCAATATCCAGAGAAGCATCAAACTTCAAAAAGATCCTAGCCGGAAGGTAGCAGTTTGGAGGTGGAGCGCGTTGACCTCAACGCGCTTTGCGCGAGCGGAAATCGAGCAGCGTGTTGGGGTCAACGCGCTCCACCTCAAGTCCGTTCGATTTCGAGCGAGATGGAGTTCAACTGCAAGCATCCGGCTTGGAGGGCGTCGAAAAAGCCAGCATGGATTGTCATTCTGAGCGCAGCGAAGAATCCAGCAGGACGTTCGCACCTCTCAAGACGCGGCGTGAATCCAACTGGATTCTTTGCTGCGCTCAGAATGACGGACCCTTTTCGACGCGCTCTTAGCTTTTTCGAGTTTTGGGGCGCTTGAGGTTTTTTTGAGCTTGGAGGTTGGGGCTTGGAGCTTCCGTCAGGTCAAACACCTGACGGCCAGCTCCCGCAAGACTTCCTCCTGCTCATCGGGGCGGTCGATGATCTCTTCGAAGGCGGCGATGAATTCCTGCTGGTTGTCGATCAGGCGGCGCAGGGTGGGGAGCTTCGCGCCGCCGGCCAGCTTGCCGAGATACCACGGGTTTTGCGTGAAGAGGTTGAACGAACTCTTCTCCGTCGCGCCGACGAATTTCGCGCCGTGCGCCGCCTGCGCTTTCGGAAACCCGTCCAGCCCCCGCGGGCCCACACGCACATCACCCGCGTCGACGAGCGCGCGCACCTGTAGCAGGATGCGGTTGCGGTTTTGCAGCGCGCTGATGACCGGGCGCGCGTCGCCGCCGGAAAAAAAGTGCCGGTGCAGCGCCGCGATCGTCCACTTGAGATCCCCGCTGAAGAACGCCTCCGCGGTCTCGAAAAAATCGCCCTCAGCCACGTTGGGCGTGAGCTCGGCCACGTGCGCCTCCTCGATCACCGCGGCCTCGCCGACGTAGGACGCGAGTTTGCTCGTCTCCTCCATCAGCAGGCGCGTGTTGGGGCCGATCTTGGCGAGGAGGAGTTCGACGGCGCCCGGGGCGAATTTCACACCGATCACCTTCGCCTCGGTCAGCACCGCGCCGGCCAGCGCCTCGGACGCGCCCTCGCCCTCGCCGCCGGTGAGCACGAAGTCGGCGTTCTTTTCGCACCACTTCGGAAACGCCCTCCGCCGGTCCACCGGCGCGGCGCTGACGAGCGCCGCCGTGTCGGCGGGATTCACGGCTGCCAGAATCTGCTGCAAGTCCTCGACGAGCTTGAGCGTGCTCTCGGCGCGGCCGGTCACGGTGTCGGCGAGAAAATTCACATCCTTCAACCACACCACGCGCCGCCCGCCGAACATCGACACCGTCTGCACCGCGTCGCGGAACCGGTTCACGGCGGCCTCGACCTCGCTGACGTTGGCCGCGAAGCCATTGACGACCTCGCGCGCAAACTCGTCGGCCTCCGCCTCGGCCGCGAGTTTCTCGAAGCGCTCCTTCGCCAGCCGCCCGACGAGAAAATCGTCGGGGCCGCAGATGAAGGTGAAATTTTTTGCGGGTGCCATGGGCGGATGATCCCGGAGTAATCCGCGGATCGGCGCACGAAAAAAATGACCGGCGCGAAGCGCGGGTCATGCTGAGCAGAGCGAAGCATCCAGTGGAATTCGCGCCGAAGCAGTTGAACAGGAAGGCCGGGAAGAGCGGGAAGCAGGAACAGGAAATTTCTTCCCGCCCTTCCCGGGCTTTCTGTTTTCAATCCGGTTTGGTAGCGGCGAAGATTCGGAGAACCCAGAATGACAGTTGAAAGCAGGCGGGTCGCGCGTTGGGCTAGGGCGAATGCTGTCCGCTTCGCCTGCTGAATCGAATCCACCCGCCTTCTGGCGCCGCGATCTCCTGCTGCTCCTGCTCGCGTTTGGCGCGCTTTATGGCTTCCGCCTCGGCAGCTACCCGCTCAGCAACCCCGACGAGGGCCGCAACGCCGAGATCGCGCGCGAGATGCTCGCCACCGGCGACTGGGTGACGCCCCGCCTCAACGGGGTGAACTACTTCGAGAAACCGCCGCTCGTCTACTGGGTGACCGCGGAGCTGTTCACGGTTTTCGGGCAAAACGAGTGGAGCGTGCGGGCGCAGCCGGCGTTGTTCGCGCTGCTCGGCATCCTCTTCACCTACGGCGCGGCGCGCGCGTTGCATGGGCGGATGGCCGGACTGCTCTCGGCCGTGGTGCTCGGCACGTCGCTGCTGTGGTTTGCGATCGGGCACATCCCGATCCTCGACATGGCGGTGTCGGTGTTCATGGCGGCGGCGCTGTTCTGCTTCATCCTCGGCGTGCGCGAACCGGCAGCGGATTGTAGCAGCCGAGGTGACGGGGCTGGCGCAGACAAGGCCGCCCGGCCTCCTCACGTCGGCCGCTACGAACTGACTGGCGGCACGACTCGCCGCCGCTGGTTTCTCTACGGCCTCTACGTGAGCATGGCGCTGGCGACGCTGGCGAAGGGCCTCATGGGCTTCCTCGTCACCGGCGCGGTGATGTTCCTGTGGCTGCTCGTGTTCAACCAATGGCACCGCCTCCGCCCGCTCTACCTGCCGAGCGGCGTGCTGATTTTCCTCGTGCTCGCGGCGCCGTGGCACGTGCTCGCGGCGCAGCGCAACGAAACGTGGGTGCACCGCTACCTCGTGTTCGAGCACTTCGAGCGCTTCCTCACCTCGGCCGCGTCGCGGCCGGGGCCGATCCACTATTTTGTGTGGATCGTGCTCGCGGGGCTCATCCCGTGGACAGGGTTCTTGTGGCCGGCGGTGCGTGACGCGGTGTGTAGGGCGGGGTCGCCGAACCCCGCCGCGCGGGACGATCGAATCGAAGCGGCGGGGTCCGGCGACCCCGCCCTGCAGCGGCGGGTTTCACTCCCGGCGGCCTGGGCGCGCCGCAAGGAAAACGCCGACGCCTGGTTCTTCGTCACCTGGGTCGCGTTCGTCTTCTTCTTTTTCTCGATCTCGAAGTCGAAGCTCCCGCCCTACATCCTCCCGATTTTCCCGGGCCTCGCGGTGCTGATCGGCGCGTGGCTGGCGAAGGTGCTCGCGGAAAACGCCGCGTCGCGCCTGCGCTGGGGCCTGCGCCTCTACACCTTCGTCAACGGCCTGCTCGCGGTCGCATTGCTCGTCGCCGTGCTCGCGCCGGGAAAAATCATCCGCGATCCCGCGCAGGCGCAGGCGCTGCTCCTGCCGGCGTGCCTCATGGCGGCCGTGCTGCTGACCGGCGGCGTGTTGGTGCCGTGGCTGGCGCGCGTGAGCGGGGTGAGGACCGCGCTCGCCGGCAGCGTGGCGACGATGGCGGTGTTTCTCGCGGCCCTGCAATTCGCCGCGCCGGACATCAACAAGCCGGGCACCAAGACCCTCGCGCACCTCGTCCGTGAGCGCGCGAAACCGGGCGACCGCGTGCTGCACTACCACGAGTTTTTCCACGACTTCACGTTCTACGCCGCGCGCGTCGTCGACGTGGTGGCCTTCAAGGGCGAACTCGAACTGGAGGAGGACGCCGCCGCGCGGGCGAGCGGACGCTTCATGGACGAGGCGACGTTCCGCTCACTCTGGACCAGCCCCACGCGCGTGTTTGCCGCGGCGCGCAAACGCGACGTGAAGGAACTCTTCGGCGACGCGGCGTTCCGTTATCATTTGCTCGCCGAAAGCCGCGACCACTATCTCTTCAGCAACCAACCGTGATGGTATTGTTTTCAACCCAGAGGCCGCAGGGAACACAGAGACAGATTCTTTTTGTTTCTCCTCCGCGCCCTCGGTATCACCATGTCGAAGAATCGATCGTCTCGAACGAAATTCTTGAACAGGAAGCTCGGGAAGGACGGGAAGGATTCAATTTCTGCTCTTTCCGGCCTTCCTGTTCAAAATCGTTCGGTTGCGGCTCTGCCGCTCTGTGTGCTCTGTGTTAAAAACCATGTCCGCTACCGCCACGCCCACGCCTTACCTGCCGCTCACGCGTCCGACCATTGACGACGAGACGATCGCCGGCGTCGGCGAGGTCCTGCGCTCCGGCTGGATCACGTCCGGCCCGAAGGTGAAGGAGCTCGAGGCGAAACTCTCCGAGTATTGCGGCGGCCGGCCGGTGCGGGTCTTCAACTCCGGCACCTGCACGATGGAGATCGCGCTGCGCCTCGCGGGCGTCGGCCCGGGCCACGAGGTCATCACGACACCGCTGTCGTGGGTGGCGACGAGCAACGTGATCCTCGAAGTCGGCGCGCGCCCCGTGTTCGTCGACATCGATCCGGTCACGCGGAACATCGACCTCGCCCGCGTCGAGGCCGCGATCACGCCGGCGACGCGCGCCCTCATGCCGGTCGACCTCGCCGGCCTCCCCGTGGATCGCGACCGGCTCTACGCCATCGCGAAAAAGCACAACCTCCGCGTGGTCGAGGACGCGGCGCAATCCTACGGCAGCACGTGGGGCGGCCGGCGCATCGGCGCGATCGGCGACTTCGTGTCATTCAGTTTTCACCCGAACAAGAACGTCACGACCATCGAGGGCGGCGCGCTCGTGTTGAACAACGACGCCGAGGCCAGACTCGCCGAGCAATACCGCCTGCAAGGCGTCGTCCGCTCCGGCTTCGATGGCATGGCGGTCGAGATCGTCGGCGGGAAGTTCAACCTCACCGATGTCGCCGCGCGCGTCGGCCTCGGCCAGTTCCCGCGTCTCGACGAATTCAACGCCCGGCGCGCCGCGCTGGCCCGCGTTTACTTCGAGTTGTTCGACGCGCCCGCCGGGCGCGATCTCGGCCTGCAGTTGCCCCCGCGCGATTTCACGACGACCAACTGGCACATGTTCCAGGTCGTGCTGCCCGGGGAGCGCCTGACCATCAAGCGCGCCGGCGTGATGGAAAAACTCCACGCCGCCGGGATCGGCACCGGCGTGCACTACCCGGCGATCCATCTCTTCGGCGTCTACCGCCGCCTCGGCTGGAAGGACGGCGACTTCCCCCTCGCCGAGCAGGTGTGCCGGAATATCCTCACGCTTCCGCTCTTCCCGACGATGACGCGCGCCGACGCCGAGCGCGTCGTGCGTGAGCTCACGGCGATCCTCACGGCCCATTTTCGTTCATGAATGCCCGCCGCCGACAGGTAGGAGCCTGCTTGCAGGCGATGGAATACCCGGAGTGCTCGAATCGCCTGCCAGCAGGCTCCTACTCCACGCCATGACCACCGCCACCCCCGAGCTCTCGATCGTCATCCCCGTCTACAACGAGGAGCTGAATCTCCCCACGCTCTTCGCGCGCCTGTATCCCTCGCTCGATGCGCTCCAGCGCAGCTACGAGATCATCTTCACCAACGACGGCTCGGCGGACCGCTCGTTCGAGCTGCTGAAGGCGCAGCACGCCGCGCGACCGGACGTCACGCGCGTGATCGATTTCAACGCCAACTACGGCCAGCACATGGCGATCATGGCGGCGTTCGAGCGCGTGCGCGGCCAGATCATCGTCACCCTCGACGCCGACCTCCAGAATCCGCCCGAGGAGATCGGCAAGCTGCTGGAAAAAATGGACGCCGGCTTCGACTATGTGGGCGGCTACCGGCTCGACCGGCAGGACTCCCTCTTCCGCACCTACGCCTCGCGCCTCATCAATCTCGTGCGCGAAAAAACCACGAGCATCCGCATGACCGACCAGGGCTGCATGCTCCGCGCCTACTCGCGTCCGATCATCGACGCCATCGTGCGCAGCGGCGCGATCAATACCTTCATCCCCGCGCTCGCCTACAGCTTTGCGGGCAGGCCCGGCGAGGTCGGCGTGAAGCACGAGGAGCGGCACGCCGGCGTGTCGAACTACTCGTTTTACCAGCTGATCCGCCTGAATTTCGATCTCATCACCGGCTTCTCCATCGCGCCGCTCCAGTATTTCACGATGTTCGCGATGCTCAGCTCCGTGGGCAGCCTCGTGCTGGTGGCGGTGCTGTTCGTGCGCCGGTTCGTCTTCGACAACCTCGACCGCGACACCTTCGGCGTGTTCACCCTCTTCGGCCTCCTGTTTCTGCTGCTCAGCGTGGCGATGATCGGGATCGGACTCATCGGAGAATACGTAGGCCGCACTTATCAGGTTGTGCGCGCGCGGTCCCGTTACCATGTAAGGGAGGTTTTGGAGAAGTAATTTTTGCCCATCATTTTCATCCGTGTTCCCGCCATGACCGCGCCACTTCGTATTCCCCGCCCGCGCTCCCCGTTCCGGAGCCGCGCCGGGTTCACCATCGCCGATGTGCTGATGTCGATCATCATCCTGAGCATCTCGATCGCCGTGTTGGTCCCGCGGCTGACCTCGACCAAGCGGCAGGCGATGGCCACCGCCATCGGCAACGACCTGCGCACGTTTGCGGCGGCGTTCGATGGCTACGCGCAGGAGCGCGGCTCGTTTCCGGCGGAGACCGACGCCGGCGTGCTTCCGCCCGAGATGGACCAGCGCATCAGCGCGCAGGTCTGGCTCAAGCGCACCCCCATCGGGGGCCAGTATAACTGGGACAACAACCAGACGCACTACGGCACGAAATACAAAGCCGTCATCCAGATCAGCTCCACGGCGACGGCCCCCCTGCCCCAGGACATCGAGCTGTGGGAGGCCATCGACAAGCTGATCGACGGCACCGCCAATCTCAGTGCCGGCAACTTTCGCCTCGGTTCGGACGACGAGCCGATCTTCATCATCGCGCAATGAGCAAGTCCGGCGAAGCGCTCTACATGGTCACCCTCAAGCACCTCGCGAGGGATGGCAAAAAAGCCGCGGCCGATCTGCCGGAGGTGCAGTTGAGCTACATTCCCGGCAAGCAGCTGCGCGGGTTGCTCGACGCGCTGGCCGCGCTGGGCCCGACCGTGGTATTCCCGGTCGAACCGGAACTCCGCGTCACCGCGCCCGACGGCAAATACGTGGTCCAACTCAAAGGCGGCCGCCTCCAGTTCGTGAGCTGGTCGTCGAAACACAAGGGCGGCGAATACTCCGCCGCGCGCATCTACTCGATCATCACCGGCGAAGAGGAGGCCGAGGCGATGCGCGCCCAGATGACGGCCGGGCCGGCGTCGGGCGGCCTCATGCAGAGCAAGGCGATGCTCGCCCTGCTCGTCGTCGCCATCGTCGCCGTCAACAGCTTCACGTTCTGGTTCGTCTCCCGCCCGAAGAAGACCCTCCTGCCCAAATACACCGTCCTCGCGGCCGAGCCCGCCCGGCGCGTGCTCGAAAACGTCGCCGGCTTCTACGAAACCGGCGAACGCCGTCTCGAGATCGACAAGACCGGCAAGGTGCAGCGCTTCAAGCTCGGGCCCGAGCGCAAGCTCGTCTCGCCGCAGTCCTTCACCGTCGAGGCGGCTGATGCCGGCGGCAGACAGGCGCTCGTCGCCAGCATCAACGCCAGCCGCAAGACGCTCATCACGATCAAGGATCCCCTTTCCGTGGTGCTCTACGGCGACACCTACCAACGCGTCCAACGCTGAATTCCGGCGGGCGCGCCCCGGCCGCCCGCCCCGCCCGGATCATCCGCGCATCCCGCTCCGCTTCCCTCGATGTCCCCCGTGCCGCACCGGACACATCGAGGTTTCAGCCTCGTGGAGGTCATGGTCATGGTGCTCATCGTGAGCGTGCTCGCGATGGCGGCGGTGCCGGCGTTCACCCGCATCCAGCGCCGCGCGAAAACCACGGCGATCCTGAACGATTTCCGCACCTTCGCCGCCGCCTTCGAGACCTACTCGCACGAAAAGGGCGGCTGGCCCGCGGAGACCGCCGCCGGCGTGTGCCCGCCCGTGATGACCTCGCGCGTCAACCCCGCCGCCTGGCGCCGCACGACCCCGATGGGCGGCAAATACAACTGGGACTACCGGCAGAACCACCTCGGCACCACGATCACCGCGGCGATTTCGATCGCGTCGGCCACCGGTGCCCCGCTGACGCTCGACGTCCCGCAGCTGCGGGACCTCGAGGAGACCATTGATGCCGGCTCGTTCAACTGGCTGGGCGGTAGTTTCCGTCTCGGGACGAGCTTCGTCCCGGTCTACGTCATCCAGCTTTGAGGCGGAATGATGTTCACCGTTACACTCCACCATCTCTCACCGGATGCGAGGCAGGCCGGGAGCACTTTCGCCGACACCGAGCTGCCGGAAATCCCCGAGAAAAAGCTCCGCGCGCTCATCCGGGCGCTCGCGGAACGCGCGCGCGAGAACCATGGCGCCGCGTCGCCGGAGTTGCGCGTGGCGGCACCGCACGGCCAGTTCGTCGTGCAGGCCGCGGGCGGGCGGCTGCGCATCAACAGCTGGACGATGCGCGTCGGCGGCGCCGATCTCAGTCCGGATCAGATTTTCACGTTGATCACCGGCTCCACCGCGGTGGCGGACGCCGTGGCGGAGGCGAGTGTTGGCGGGTCGGCTCGCTCGCGTCGCGGCCTGCTCCTCGGCTGTGTGATTCTGATCGTCGCGACCAATGCGATCACCGCCTGGATGCTGACGCGTCGTCCCGAGATTCCCTTTTTGCCCGCCTACATGGACCTCGCGGCTGAGCCAGGCCAGCGCTTCCTCGCCTCCGTCGCCGGCGAATACCAGAGCGGCACCACCGCGGGCGCCCGGGCGCTGGTGCTGAACGCCGGTAGGCCGGCCCGGTGGAAAACCTTCGGCCCCGACGGCACCATCGCCGAGGAAACGGAGATCGTCGTGCAGCCCGTGCAATCGCGCGGCCGCCCCGCGCTGCTCGCCGACGACCGCGCGCTCATCGAGTTTCCCGACCAAGTGTCGCTCACGTTCTACAACGAGACCTACCGCCGCAAGGCGCCTTGACGCGCCCGCGCCGCCTGCGGCATTCACAAGCGATGCTCCGCCCGCGCCTCCTCTTTTTCGGTTACAGCGAAGTCGGCTACGCCTGTCTCTCGCTGCTTCTCGAGCGCGGCGATCACGTCGTCGCCCTCATCACGCACGAGGACAACCCGCACGAGAAAATCTGGTTCAAGACCCCGGCCGTCGCCGCGCGGGAGAAAGGCATCCCGGTCTTCACGCCCGAGTCGGTCAACACGCCCGAGTGGCGCGAGAAGATCGCCGCCCTCGCCCCCGACCTCATCCTCTCCGTCTACTACCGCCACATGATCGGCACCAAGATCCTGGCGCTGCCGCCCCTCGGCGCCTGGAACATGCACGGCTCGCTGCTCCCCAAGTATCGCGGCCGCGCCCCGATCAACTGGGCCGTGCTCCACGGCGAGCCGCGCCTCGGCATGACCCTGCACCGCATGGTCAAGTCGGCCGACGCCGGCGCCATCGTCGATCAGGAGGGGGTGGAGATCGGCCCGCGCGACACCGCCGAGCAGGCCTTCCGCAAGGTCCTGCCCTGCGCCCGCACCGTGCTCGCCCGCCAGATCGACGCACTGCTTGCCGGCACCGCCCGCGAGACGCCGCAGGACGAGGCGCAGGCGACGTATTTCACCGGCCGCAAACCCGACGACGGGCGGATCGGGTGGACCCAGACCTCGCGGCAGATTTTCAACCTCATCCGCGCCGTCACCGATCCCTACCCGGGTGCGTTCACCGACGTCGACGCCGCCCGGTTGATGGTCTGGTGGGCCGAACCCGATTCACCTGCGACCCACGGCCGCCACGGCGCCCCGGGCGAAATCCTCTCGGTTACACCCCTTGTCGTCGCAACCGGCGACGGCGCGCTCGAACTCACCAAGATCGAATGGCGCGGCGCGGCGCCGCCGGCGCTGCGGGTCGGGCAGGTTTTGTGAGTCTCGCGATTTCCATCGGGGCCGGGTGCAACTCAAACTGATGTCGGTGCTCGAAGGCCTCGGTTGCAGCGGCGGGCGTTTCTGCCCGCCGAGGGATCGGGCGAAAGTCCTGAATCGGCGGGCAGGGACGCCCACCGCTACGCCGAGCCGGCGCCGGTGAGCGTGTGCCTTGGGCAGGCTTTTTCGCCGTTTCCTGACATCAGTTTGAGTCACACCCATCGGGGCCCAAGCGGAATACTCGAACTTGCCTCAACCCTCCAAACGCCACGGTCTGATCGCCGCACTCGCGCCGGAGTTGGAGGCATTGCGCCAGCATGGTCTTCTTGTTGACCAAGGTCTGGTTGAGAAGGTGCTCAAAGCGGCGGGAGAGTGAGGGGCGGCTGTTCGGGTCGCTCGGTGCAATCTTTCCGTCCGCTTTGTTTCCAGTGTAAGCTTGCCGTGGTTTGCCCGGCCGCCTCACGTGGCGTCACGCTCGGGTCCAACCTTCGCCGCCCCGCCCCATGATCACTGGCTACGACTACCTCGTCATCGGATTCTACGTGGCGTTCATGCTGTCGCTCGGCGTGGTCTTCAAGGGGCTCAGCAAAAACACGTCCGATTACTTCCGGTGTGGCGGTGCGATGCCGTGGTGGATCACCGGCACCTCCGCGTGGCTCGTGACCTTCTCCGCGTGGTCGTTCGTCGGCGCGGCCTCCGAGATCTACCGCTCCGGATTGAAGGTGATGCTGTTGTTCTACGCGTCGATTCCGCCGCTCGCGCTGGTGGCCTGGATCACAGCGGTGCGCTTCCGGCGCATGCGCGTGGTAACATGGATGGAAGCCGTGCGCGAGCGCTTCGGCCCGGTGACCGAGCAGTTCTACACGTGGATCAAGGTGCCGGTGGAGCTGTTGAAGGCCGGCATCGGGCTCATGACCATCTCGGTTTTCATGGCGGCGGTCTTTCACGTGCCGATCAATTCCGTCATCGTCGTGCTCGGCATCACCATCACGATCGTGGCGTTCGCGGGCGGCGCGTTTGCGGTGCTGGCGAGTGATTTCGTGCAGATGCTGCTCGTGATGACGATCACGCTGCTGGCCGTCGTGCTCACGCTGCGGCGGCCCGAGATCGGCGGACTCACGGGGCTCCTCGACAAAGTCGATGCGCAGCACCCGGGCCACTTCCAGTGGTGGCTCGCATTCCGTCCGGCGATTTTGATCGCGTGGGGCGGGGCGTTTCTCGCGGTTAAGTTCGCCGAGCTGAACAGCATGGAATACTCCACGATGTATCTCATGCCCAAGAGCGAGGCGCACGCGCGCCGCATGGTCGCGATCCCGTTCGTCGGCGGTGTGGTCGGGCCGCTCTTCTGGGTGATCCCGCCGCTGGCGGCCACCGTGATGTTTCCGGACCTCGCCAGCGTATTTCCCAACCTGTCGAAGCCGACCGAGGGCGCGTTCGTGGCCGTGGCGTTGAAAGTCATGCCGGTTGGCCTCATCGGCCTGCTGTTGTGCGCGATGTTCGGCGCCACGCTCACGCAGATGGATGCCGCGGTGAACAAATACGTCGGCGTCTTCGTGCGCAGCTTTTATCGGCCGGTGCTGCGGCCCGACGCGTCCGAGCCGCACCTCCTCCGCGTCGGCAAGCTCTGCACGCTCGTCTTCGGCGCGCTCATCATCGGCCTCAGCCTGCTGATCAACACCTACCGCACGACCGATGTGTTCACGCTGCTCAACCAGGTGATGGTGAGCGTGGGCCTGCCGCTCACGTTTCCGGTGTTTCTCGGGCTGTTCTACCGGCGCACGCCGGATTGGTCGGCGTGGGGCACGGCGCTCGCGAGCTTCGCGTGGTCGGCATGGGCCAACTTCATTTTCAAGGCGCGCCTGGAGTCGCCGGACTTCCTGCCGCAGCTGCCCGGCTTTTTCGGCGACTTGCTGGGCAATCCGACGCGGCCGCTCACCGGCGCCGAGCGCGCCGACTTGCTCCTCGCCGTCACGGCCATCGGCACCGCGGTGGTTTCGCTGGTGGTGTTCTTCGGCTCGACGATTTTTTATCGGAAATCTCCCGAGCGGGATCGCACCCGCACCGAAAGTTTCTTCGCGAAACTCCGCACCCCGCTGAAACCGATGGAAGACGCCGCCATGAGCGACGAGCCGGTCTACCGGCTGCTCGGCGTGCTCTGCATGATCTACGGCGCGTTCATCCTCCTGCTGATGTTCATCCCCAACGGCCTCGGCGGCCGGCTGTGCTTCCTCTTCGTCGGCGGCATCATCGGCGCCGCGGGCGCGGTGCTTTACGCGGTGGCCAACCAGAAGCGCACGGAAGAGCGGATCGCAGCCGAGGCGATGCGATGAAAATACCGCAGAGTTTAACCACGGATTACACGGATGAACACGGATTCAATCCCGCTCTGATCCGCGTCAATCCGTGTAATCCGCGGTCAAAAAATCATTCGCTGTAGTGAAATCTGCGATTCTACTCTCGCTCGCGTTCGGGGTTTCGGCGCTCTTTGCCGTCGAGCGCGTCGCGTCGCCGAACGGCCTCGTCGCCGTCGAATTCTCGCTCCAGGAGGGCGGTGCGCCGGTCTACCAAATCGACTACCGTGGCCGGCCGCTCGTGCTCGCGTCGCGGCTCGGGTTTCCGGATTTCAACGCCGGTTTCACGCAGACGCGCGCCACGCGTAACCAACACCGCGGCGAGTGGACGCAGGAGTTCGGCGAGCGGCGCCGCGTGCCCGACAACTTCAACGAAGTCGCGGTCGATCTGCGGCACACCTCCGGCCGGCTCTTGCGCGTGACACTGCGCGCCTGCGACGAAGGCGCCGCGTTCCGCTACACCTTTCCCGATCAGGCGACGAAGACCCTTGAATTTGCCGCCGGCGAACTGACCGAGTTTCGCTTTCCCGCCGGCACGTTCGGTTGGGAGGAGCAGGGCACCGAGGGCGAATACCACCGCACGCCCGTCGGCGCGATCACGCCCTACTGCGAGCGGCCGCTTACGCTCGAGTTTGCGAGTGGCGCGTTCGCGTCGCTCGCCGAAGCGGCCAACACCGCCTACCCGCGCATGTTGCTCAGCCCGATCCCCGGCGCGGCCGACGCGCTGGTGACCGCCCTCGGCGGTTCGAGCTCGAATCTCGCGCGCGTCGCCGAGTTCGCGCAGCGCCACGATCCATCGATCAAGCTCACCGCGGGCGAATCGACGCCGTGGCGCATGTTCGTCGTCGGCGACCAACCCGGCGACCTGCTCGAAAGAAACTACCTCATGCTGAACCTGAACCCGCCGTCCGCGCTCACCGACGCGTCGTGGATCAAGCCCGGCAAAGCGATGCGCGACACCACGCTCACCACGGCGAACTCGAAGGCGATCATCGATTTCGCCGCGACTGGCGGGCTCGATTACGTGCATCTCGACTGGAAGTGGTATGGCCCGGTGGAGTTCGAGGCCGCGGGTGAGACGATCGTGCGGGCGCCCAACCTGGATGTGCCGGAAATCATCCGCTACGGACGCGAAAAAGGCGTGGGTCTCATCCTCTATGTCGACCGCCGCCAGTTGAAGCGCGACCGCGAGAAGATTTTCGCCATGTTCGAGCAGTGGGGCGTGGCCGGGGTGAAGATCGGCTTCGTCGACGTCGGTCCGCAGACGGAGACCGCGTGGATCACCGAGACGATTCGGCAGGCGGCGAAACACCGCCTCATGCTCAACATCCACGACGGCTACCGCTCGACCGGCCTCAGCCGCACGTGGCCGCACCTGATGACCGTCGAGGGCATCCGCGGCAACGAGCACTTCCCGACCGCCGAGCACAACTGCACGCTGCCCTTCACGCGCTACGTCGCGGGCGTCGGCGACTACACCGTCTGCTACTACGACAAGCGCCTCACGAAGACCACGCACGCCCACCAGCTCGCGATGGCCGTCGTGTCGTTCAGTCCGCTCCAGTGGATTTTCTGGTATGACCGGCCCTCGCAATATCACGGCGAACCCGAAGTGGAGTTCTTCCGCGCCGTGCCGACCGTGTGGGACGAGACGAAAGTCATCCACGGCCGCATCGGCGAATTTGCCACCATCGCGCGCCGCAAAGGCGACGCGTGGTTCGTCGGCACGATCAACGCGAAGGAGCCGCGCACGCTCTGCGTGCCGCTCGCCTTCCTCGCGCCCGGGAAGAAATACACGGCGCACCTCTATTCCGATGACGCCACGGCGGCGACCGCGACGAAAGTCGGCGTGACCACGCGCACCGTCGACTCCACCGTGACGCTCGAAGTCCCGCTCCTCGCCACCGGCGGCCAGGCGATCTGGATCGAGCCTCTCTAGGAGCTCAGCCGACGCATTTTTCTCGTTCTTCCCATGTCCGACTTTGGTTTTCCTACCGCGCAGCGGCACCGCGTCATCATCGACACCGACGCGAAGAACGAGGCCGACGATCAGTTTGCGATTGTGCACGCGCTGCTGACCCCGGCGTTTGAAATTCACGGCATCATTCCCGCGCACTTCGGACTCCACGCGGGCCGGCCCGCGGAAAGCATGGAGGCGAGTCAGGCCGAGGTGGAGCGGTTACTCCGGCTCATGCACCTCGACGGAAAAGTGCCAGTGGCGCCGGGGGCCCGGCGCGCGTTGCCCGACGAGCGCACGCCCCAACCGTCCGCCGGCGCCCGGCTGATCATTGCCGAGGCGATGCGCGCCGATCCGCGACCACTCCACGTGCTGTGCTTCGGCCCGCTGACCGACCCGGCGTCGGCCCTGCTGCTTGAGCCGCGTCTGGCCGAGCGTTCCGTGCATATCATCTGGGTGGGCGGCGCCGAAGGACCGACGCACTACGGCCCGGAATTCAACCTGTCCAACGATGTGCCTGCGGCCAACCTCCTGCTCCGCTCAGGTCTCGCGTTCACTCAAATCCCTTATCCGCTCTACGGCCATTTTTGCGTCTCCTACGCGGAGTTGTTCGAAAAGGTCCACCCGCAGGGCGCGCTGGGCCGCTACCTGGTGGAGCAACTCGTCGCCTACAATGCCGCCAGCAGTGCGATGGCGCGGGAGTATCGCTCGCTCGGCGATTCGGCGGCGGTGGGTGTGCTGCTGGCCCCGCACGCCGGGCGCTGGCAGTCGCGTCCGGCGCCGCGCTACGATCCGGCCACGCTACTGCCCGAACGCGCGGGAACGACCGCGCGGCCCGTGCGCGAATACGAGACGTTTGACGCCCGTTTCCTGCTCGAAGATTTCTTCGCCAAGCTCGCGCGTTTCGCCCGCCACGAAGGCACGGGCGATCCGAAACCGGGGCCCTGATCACGTCGGACATCAGCCGAGTGCCCGCTTATGCGATTCACCGCTCTCCTCACGATTGTCGGGCTGCTGGCCGGGAGCACCACGCTTGCGGCGGCTGAGTTTTCACCTGCGGTGCGATGGTTCGCTCCCGCGGAGGTGCGCGTGACCGGCGGCCCGTTCCAGCACGCCGAGACGATCAACCGCACGTGGCTGCTCTCGCTCGACCCGGACCGCTTTCTTTTTCACTTCCGGAAAAACGCCGGGCTGCCCACGACCGTGCCGCCCTACGGCGGCTGGGAGGGCGCCGACTGGGACTTCGCCGGCCACACGCTCGGCCACTACCTGAGCGCGTGTGCGTTGATGGCGGCGCACGGCGGCGAGCCGGAGTTTCAACGGCGCGTCGACTACCTGGTCGCCGAGCTGGCGAAGTGTCAGGACGCGCTGGCGGCGAAGGTCTCGCATCCCGGCTTCGTCGATCCGCTGCCCGAGGAGCGCTTCGCCCGGCTCGAACGCGGCGACGCGGGCGGCGGCGTGCCGTATTACACGATGCACAAGACGATGGCCGGGCTCATCGACGCCGGCGAACTCGCGCACAATGCCCAGGCGCTCGACGTGCTCGCGAAGCTCGCCGCGTGGCTGAAGTTCCGCATCGACCGGCTCACCCCCGCGCAGCTCCAACACGCGCTGCGCATCGAGCACGGCGGCATCAACGACGCACTCGCCAGCCTCTACGCCCACACGCGCAACCCCGACCACCTGCGGCTCGCCGAGGCGTTCAACCACCAGTTGTTTTTCGAACCACTCAGCCGCGGCCTCGATCCGCTCGGTCCCGCCACCAACGATCCGCGCGCGCCCGGCGGTCTGCTCCACGGCAACACGCAGGTGCCGAAGGCGCTCGGCGCCGCGCGCGAATTCGAGCTCACCGGCCACGCCGCCTACCGCGCCGTCGCCGAGAATTTTTGGCGGATTGTCACGCAGCAGCGCAGCTTCCTCACGGGTGGCAACACCGACTCCGAGCGCTTCTTCGCGCGCGGCACCGAGGCGCAGCACCTCACGATGACGACTGCCGAAGGCTGCAATACCTACAATCTGCTCAAGCTCACGCGCCGCCTGTTCACCTGGCGGCCCGACGCCGCGGCGATGGATTTCTACGAGCGCGCCCTCTACAACCACATCCTCGCGACGCAAAATCCCGACACGGGCGGCCTCATTTATTTCCTCTCGCTCCAGCCGGGAGATCGGAAGCGCTTCGGCACGCGCGAGCACACGTTCTGGTGTTGCACCGGCTCCGGCATGGAGAACCACGCGAAATACGCCGACACGATCTACGCGCACGACGAACGTGCGCTTTACGTGAATCTCTTCGTCCCCTCCGAGCTGACGTGGAAGGAGCGGCAGCTCACCGTGCGCCAGGAAACGACTTTCCCGGACAGCGTCGAAACCGTCCTCACGGTCCGCGCTCTCCAGCCGCAAGCGTTCGCGCTCAAGATCCGCCATCCCGCGTGGTGCGACACGCCCATCATCACGATCAACGGCCTCACGCATGCGGCCCCGTCGACTCCTTCGTCCTACCTGGAGATCGCGCGCGAGTGGCGCGACGGCGATCGTGTGATCGTGCGTTTTCCGATGCGCCTGCAGGCTCACCCGCTCCCCGATGATCCCGCACTCGTCGCGTTTACCTACGGCCCGCTCGTGCTCGCCGCCGACCTCGGACGCGACAGCCCCGCACATCGTCCGACTGAGACGGTCGAAAACGGCAAAGGCCGCCGCGTCCCGCTCGCGCCGGAGGAGTTGGTGCTCGCGCCGGGCCTGGTCGCGGGCCCGCAGGATTTGCTCGCGCAGGTCGAGCCGGTGCCGGGCCGGCCGCTCACGTTCGCTACCCGCGGCATCGGCCGGCCGGCCGATGTCACGCTCCGGCCGCTCCAACGCATCGTTGACCAGAGCTACACCGTTTATTTCCGGCTCTACGACGAACCGGGCTGGCAACGACACTTCGCGAGTGCCGGCGCGAAGGAAACCGCCCGTCGTGCCGCGGTGGCGAGCGTGGTCGATATTGTTTGGGCGGGCATCGCCGACAGCGAGACCGCGCACCGCGTGGAGGCGGAGGCGGCCCCGCTCGTCAGTTCGCGGCTGAAACTCTACCGCGACGCAACGCGTGGCAGCGTGACGTGGACCATGCAGCTCGTTGCGGCGGAAAAGCTCCAACTGCGCGTCGGCGTGGTCGACGCCGCCAAGCTCGCGTTCGATGTGTTCATCGATGGTGAGAAGGTGGCGGAGGAACGCTCGTCCACCCAGACACCTCCAGGCCGCACCGACCCGGTGATCAAAACCTATGCTCTGCCGCCGGCCGCCCTCGCCGGAAAAACCGCCGTGCCGGTGCGCATCGAAGGTCGCGCCGATCACGGCATGGCGCACATCGCGTTCTGCGAACTGTCGCGCGTGCCGCGATGATCTCAACGCCGCCCGAGATGCGATGGCCGATCCTTGGTAGCGGCCGACGTGAGGAGGCCGGTATGAGCGCGAGGGACGTGCGCCCGCCTCGTCACCTCGGCGGCTACCTGGTCTCGCGTCTTGCGGCTTCGTTTTTTCGACTGCGCTTCTTCACGCTCGGGTTAGCGGCGGTCGTTTCGCTGTCCGCCGCCGAGTGGCAATGGTCCGTGCCGATGGGCGCCGGTCGGGCGTTCCTGTGGATTCCGCCCGATTGCACGCACGTCCGCGCCGTCGTCATCGGCCAGAACAACCTGCTCGAGGAAGGCATCCTCGAACACATCGCGCTGCGCCGCACGCTCGCGTCGCTCGGGATCGCCGAGGTGTTCATCGCGCCGGTCTTCGATCCGGTTTTTCAGTTCGACCGCGGCGCGGGCGGGCACTTCGACGCGATGCTGCGCGCGCTGGCCGAAGAGTCGGGCTACGCCGAGCTCGCCACCGCGCCGGTCGTCCCCATCGGGCATTCGGCGTGTGCGTCCTACCCGTGGAATTTTGCCGCGTGGAATCCCGATCGCACGCTCGCCGTCGTCTCGGTCAAGGGCGATGTGCCGCAGACCGATCTCACCGGCAGCGGCCGGCCGAATCCCGACTGGGGCGCGCGCACGATCGACGGCGTGCCAGGGCTCATGGTGATGAGCGAAGCCGAATGGTGGGAAGCGCGGCTGGACCCGCTGCTGCGATTCAAGGCCGCGCATCCCGCCGCACCGCTGGCGCTGCTCGCCGATGTCGGGCGCGGACATTTCGACGCCTCGGACGAGTTGGTGGAATTTCTCGCGCTCTTCATCCGCAAAGCCGCGCAGTTCCGGCTGCCGGAGGTCGGGCGCGTTGTCCCGAAAGCGCCGTTCAGCGCGTCCGAATCCGCGCGGCGCGTTGAGGACAACGCGCCCTACCTTCGGCAGATCGATCCCGCCCAAGACTGGCTCGTCGATCGGTGGCGGGGCGACGAGCCGTTGCGCGAACGTTTTTCTCGGGTCGCGGATTTTGTGGAGACGGAGGAAGCGTTCTGGTGTTTCGACGAGGAGATGGCGCGCGCGACCGAGGCCTACTACACACGCATGCGCGGGAAGCGGACGCAGCAGGTGAGTTTCCGCCAGGCAAGCGAGTTCGTGCCGATCTCCTCCGGTCATGCGGGCGTCGAATTGAAATTCGAGCCGCTCGCCGACGGCGTGACGTTCGAACTCGACGCCGACTTCATCGCGCCACTGCCGCCCAAACCGCGTCTCGCGGCCAAGGACAAACCGCCGCCACCGACGGTGGTGACGCCGACGACCGCGGCGGCGGACGCGCACGCCCCCGGCCCGGTTCGCCTCGCGCGCCTCACGGGTCCGGTCGTGCAGCTGGATGCGCACACGTTTCGCGTCGCCTACAACCGCGCCTCGGTGCGCGGCGGCCAGTTCGGTGGCGACATCTGGCTCTGCGCGTGGCATCCGGGCGATGCCGCCTGCAAGAGCACCGTGCAACAAGCCGTGCTGAAACTCCCGCGCCACACGGCCGGCGCGGAGCAGCGGATCGCCTTTGACGCGATTCCCGACCAAAAGGCGGGGGCAAATTCACTCGCCCTGCGCGCGACCTCGAGTGCCGGCCCGGAGGCGAAGGTCTATTTCTACGTGCGCGAGGGGCCGGCCGAGCTCGATGCGGACGGCGAGGCGCTGCGCTTCACGCCGATTCCGCCACGGGCGAAATTCCCGGTCCGCGTGACCATCGTGGCTTGGCAGCCCGGTCGTGCCGCCGGACCCGCGCGGCAGGCGGCGGCGCCGGTTGAGCAGACGTTTGTGATCGGGCGGTGAGCGCCCGTGGCGCGGGGCGGTCCTTTCGGCGCCGACCGGTGTGGGTTCGTCGACGAAATCGCCCCCGTCCTTGACGCCCGGCGTGGCGCAACGAAAGTGGCGGATGCGCGTCTCGCTCCGGCTGGCGCTGCACCTTCACCGCTCCGCCTTCAACCCCAACCCGAAAACAGGATCCGTCATGAATCGTCGCTCCCTCCTCTCCACCCTCGCCGTGTGCGCCGGCCTCGCGGCCGCGCTTCCGCTCCTCGCCCAGCCGCCCGCGGGTGATGCTCCCAAGAAAGCCGCCAAGGGCCCCGGCGGCCGCACCAGCCCCCACGAAACCATCAGCGCCGTCCTCGGCGGCCGCGGCGGGCCGCGCGTCACGATCACCTACGGCCGCCCGTATTCCGCCCGCGGTGGCAAAGGCGAGCCGCGCAAGATCTGGGGCGAACTCGTGAAGTGGGACAAGGCCGACCGCCTCGGCGCCGACGAAGCCACCACGCTCCTCACCGAGCTGCCCATCACCGTCGCCGGCAAGACCCTGCCCGCCGGCGCCTACACGCTCTACATCGTCGCGTCCGAGTCCGGCGTCTCGAAACTCGCCTTCAGCACCCGCGTCGGCAAGTGGGGCATTCCGGTCGACGAGACCAAGGACGCCGCCCGTTTCGATCTCACCAAGGAGTCGCTCGAAAACTCCGTCGATCAGCTCACGCTGACGATCGTGCCCGATGGCGCGAATCTCGGCGGCAAGCTCACCATCGCGTGGGAGAAAACCAAGTTCTCGCTGCCCTTTACGCTCCAGAAATAACTCAACGCGCCACGCCCCTCTCCCATGAACCTGTTCCGTTCCCGCTGCACCTCCCTCGCGCTGGCCGGCCTCGTCGCCGCCAGCGCGTTTGCCCAGTCACCCGCGCCCAAGGTCGACTTCCCGGCGCCGAGCCCGACCGCCACGCTCAAACAGCGCGTCGGCCTCACCGACATCGAGATTGTCTACTCGCGTCCCGGCATGAAGGGCCGGAAAGTCTTCGGCGGCCTCGTCGCCTGGGGTGAGACCTGGCGCGCGGGCGCCAACAACGCCACGACCGTCTCGTTCAGCACGCCGGTGCGCTTCGGCGGCAAGTCCGTGCCCGCCGGCAAATACGCCCTCTTCGCCAAAGTCGGCCAGGAGGAGTGGACCGTGATCCTCAGCACCGCCAACAACCAGTGGGGTTCCTACCGCTACGACCCAAAGGATGACGTCGCCCGCGTGACCGTGAAGGCCGGCAACCTCGGCTTCGAGGTCGAGACGCTGCTGATCGATCTCAACAACATCCGCGACGAGTCCGCCGTGATGAACATCGTCTGGGAAAGCACCTTCGTCGCCGTGCCGATCGAGGTCGATGTCGTGAAGGACCTCGTCCCGCAGATCGAAACGCTGATGGCCTCCAACGCGGAAAAGAAACCCTACCTGCAGGCCGCGATGTTCTACCTCGACCACAACCTCGACCTGAAGAAAGCGCTCGCGTGGGCCGACGCCGCCATCGCGGCCACACCTTCCGGCTACTACATCGTCTACCGCAAGGCGAAGATTCAAGCGGCCATGGGCGACAAAGCCGGGGCGATCGCCACCGCACAGAAGTCGATCGAGATGGCCAAGAAGGACAAGCCAGGTCCGCTGCAGGACGAATACGTGCGCCTCAACGAGGGGCTGATCGCGAGCCTGAAGTGATGCGTGCCACGAAGGTAGGGCGCGTTATCCTTAACGCGCCGCAACGGTTGGCCAACGTGCTGAAGCGGCGGGTTAGGGATAACCCGCCCTACCTCGCTGCGCTCCTCGCTCTCGCCCCGTTCGCCCGCGCCACCGACTACATCCCCGAGACGCCCCGCGCGATCCAGGCCGAGCTCAAGAGCTTCGCCACGGTCGCCTCCGTGCTCTACGTCGCCGCGCATCCCGACGACGAGAACAACGCCCTCCTCGCGCAGCTCGCCCGCGGTCGCGGCTATCGCACCGCCTACCTTTCGCTCACGCGCGGCGATGGCGGGCAGAACGAGATCGGCCCCGAGTTTGGCGAGAAGCTCGGCCTCGCGCGCACCCACGAGCTGCTCGCCGCGCGCCGCGCCGATGGCGGCCGGCAGTATTTCACCCGCGCGCTCGACTACGGTTTCTCCAAGGACGTGAACGAGGCGCTGCGCCTCTGGGAGCACGAGAAAGTCCTCGGCGACGTCGTGCGCGTCTACCGTCTCTACCGGCCGGATGTCGTCTTCGCCGGCATGAGCCCGGTGCAAACGCCGGGCCAGCACGGCCAGCACGTCGCCTCCGCCGTGCTCGCGATCGAGGCCTTCAAGCTTGCCGGCGATCCGACGAAATACCCCGAGCACTTTGCCGATGGCCTCAAGCCGTGGCAGCCGAAGCGCATCATCGGCCGCGGCGGTGGCGGCCGGGGTGGTCGCGGTGGCGGCGCGCCCGCGGCGGAGCCGCCGGCGGCCGGTGCGGTCCGCTTCGAGATGCCGACCGAGGATCCCGCGACGGGCGAGAGCCTCGGCAACATCGCCTCGCGCAGCCGCAGCATGCACAAGACCCAATTCGGGCTCAATTTCGGCGCGGCCGGCGGCGGCGGCGCGTTCGGCACTGGCGGTGGCGGCGGCACGGCCACTTTCAATCTCATCGCTGGTGATCCGTCGGACGGCGATCTGTTCGGCGGGCTCGACACGACGTTCGCGCGTTTCCCCGGCGGGGCCGACGTCGCAAAGCTCGCCGACGAAGCCGCGGCCAATTTCAAACTCGACGATCCTGCCGCCAGCGTGCCCGCGCTCCTCGCGATCCGCGCGAAGCTCGCCACGCTCCCGACCGATCCGGTCGTCGCCGACAAGCGCGCGCAGCTCGACCGGATTTTGCAGGCGTGCCTCGGGCTCGACCTCGAGACGACGGTGGCCGCGGCCGAAGCCGTGCCCGGCGAGACGCTCAAGCTCCGCCACACCGCGACCGTGAAGGCGAAAGAGCCGCTGAAGCTCGTGACCGTGCGTTACCCGTCGTCGAAGGGCGGCGAAAAAATCGATGCCGCGCTCACGCCCGGGCAGCCGCTCGTCCGCGAAGCCTCGACGACACTTCCGGCGCGCACGCCCATCAGCCAGCCCTACTGGCTGCGCGAGGAAGCCGCGCCCGGCCTGTTCCGCGTCGATGAGTCGAAGCTGATCGGGCTCGCGGAAAACCCGCCTGCGTTTCCCGTCGAATTCGTGTTCTCCGTCGGCGGACAGACCCTCGTCGTCGCCACCGAGCCCGTGCAAATTGTCGCCGGCGCGCCCGCCGCACAGCAGAAGCGCAAGCTCACCGTGATCCCGCCGGTGTCGCTCGGGTTTCCCTACGAGACGGAGCTCTTCCACCTCGGCGCCACCAAGACCACCATCGTCGAAATCACGGCGGCCCGCGCCGGCAGCGCCGGCACCGTGCGCCTCACCGGCCCGGCCGGCTGGAAGATTTCGCCCGCCGCGCAGCCGTTCACCCTTGCGAAGGTCGGCGACAAGGCGCGCGTGACCTTCACCGTCACCGCCCCGGCGCAGACCGCGCGCGGCGCGCTCGCGGCCAGCGCGGAGATCGGCGGCGCCACTTACCACACCGGCCGCTCGATGTTCAGTTACGCGCATCTCCCCGTGCAGCTCCTGCAGCCGCCCGCGCGGCTCAAGGTGACCGCGTGCGATTTCGCGATCCGCGGCAAAGCCGTCGGCTACCTCCCCGGCGCGGGCGACAACACCGCCGAGAATCTCGAACAACTCGGCTACACCGTGCGCCCGCTCACCGGGGCCGACCTCACGCCCGAAAAACTCGCCGGCCTCGATGCCGTCGTGATCGGCGTGCGCGCGTTCAACGAGCGCCGCGATCTCGAAAAGAATCTCCCCGGCCTCTTCGCGTGGGTCGAAGCCGGCGGCACCGTGATCGCGCAATACAACCGCCCCTCGAACAACCTTCGCGGCCCGCTCGCTCCCTACGAACTCTCAATCAACGGTAACGCCCCGGCGTTGCGCGTGACCGACGAGACCGCGCCCGTGACCTTCGTCGCGTCCGGTCACCCCGCGCTCAACCTGCCGAACAAGATCGGCCCGGCCGACTTCGACGGCTGGGTGCAGGAGCGCGGCGCGTATTTCCCGAGCGCGTGGGACAAGGAGCGCTTCCAGACCATCCTCGCCATGAGCGACCCCGGCGAGAAACAACCCGACAGCAGCCTCCTCGTCGCGCAGCACGGCAAGGGCTATTACGTCTACACCGGGATCGCGTTCTTCCGCCAGTTGCCCGCCGGCGTGCCCGGCGCTTACCGGCTCTTTGCGAATCTCGTTTCGCTCGGGAAATGATGTGCCGTCGACTGCCAGCTCCGTGGGTGGAGCGCGTTGACCCCAACGCGCTTTCAGCATGAGCGAACCGGAAAAAAGCGCGTTGAGGTCAAAGCGCTCCACCTCAGAACCTGACGAATCCCCCGGCGTGCCCGCCTTCCGCACGTGGCGCGGCGTCTACTGGTTCGTGCTCGCGTGGTTTGTCGCGTGCGTGATCGGGCTCACGCTGCTCACGCGTTTCACTTGATGAACGCCCTCGACTGGATCGTCCTCATCGGGGCCATCGTCGGCATCGCCGCCTACGGCACCTGGCGCACGCGGCACACCGACAAGCTCGATACCTACCTGAAGGGCAGTCGCACCACCGGCTGGTTCACCATCGGCCTCTCCGTCGCCGCCACGCAGGCCAGCACGATCACCTACCTCTCGCTGCCGGGGCAGGCCTACGAGAACGGGATCGCCTTCATCCAAAATTATTTCGGCCTGCCGCTCGCGCTCATCGTCGTGTGCGTGGCCTTCCTGCCGATCTACCGGAAGCTCGGCGTCTACACCGCCTACGAATACCTCGGTCAACGCTTCGATCAAAAGACGCGTCTGCTCGGTGCGATCCTGTTTCTGATCCAGCGCGGCATCCAGGCCGGCGTGACCATCTACGCGCCCGCGATCATCCTCGCGACCGTGCTCGGCTGGCGCCTCGACCTCACGATCATCTTCACCGGCCTGCTTGCGATCATCTACACCGTCACCGGCGGCAGCGCGGCGGTGAACCTCACGCAAAAATGGCAGATGGCCGTCATCTTTGGCGGCATGTTGACCGCGTTCGTCATCCTCGTGAGCAAGCTCCCCGACCATGCGACCTCCATCGCCGGCGTGATGGGCAAGCTCGAAGGCGTCGACTACACGCCCGACCTCACGCGCCGCTACACGATCTGGAGCGGACTGCTCGCGGGATTTTTCCTCCAGCTCACGTATTTTGGCACCGACCAATCGCAGGTGCAGCGCTACATCGGCGGCGCCGCGCTGCGCGAGGGCCGGCTCGGCCTGATGTTCAACGCCGTCTTCAAGATCCCCATGCAGTTCGCCATCGTGATGCTCGGCGCGCTGCTCTTCGTGTTCTACCAGTTCCAGCCGAACACGCCCGTCGTCTTCAACCAGACCCAATGGCAGCGGCAGGTGCAGGGACCCGACGGCGTGAAATTCCGCGCGCTCGAGGAGAAACACACCGCGCTCCACGCCGACAAGCAGGCGAAAATCAACACCTGGGCCGCCGCCCATGAGCGCGGCGACGCCTCTGCCGAAGCCAAGGCACGCGCCGAACTCGCCGCCGCGCAGAAAGCCTCACTCGATGTCCGCAACGAAGCCCGTGCCGCGCTCCAAGCCGCCGATCCCAGCGCAAAAAAGACCAAGGACTCCGATTATGTTTTCATCACCTTCATCCTCACGCAGCTCCCGCACGGTGCGATCGGACTGCTGCTCGCCGTGATGTTTGCCTCCGCGCTCTCCTCCAAAGCCGGCGAGCTCAACGCCCTCGCCACCACGAGCACGATCGATCTCTGGCGGGCGTTCCGCCCGCTCGCCGAGCACGATGAGGCGCGCAATGTGCGGAACGCAAAATGGTTCACCGCGTTCTGGGGCCTCTTCGCCATCGGATTCGCGCTCTTCGTGAGCTTCAAGGAGGACCTCATCGAGTCGCTCAATATCGTGGCCTCGATCTTCTACCCGGCGCTGCTCGGCGTGTTCGTGGTGGCGTTCTTCGTGAAGTGGGTGAAGGGCTCGGCCGCGTTCTGGGGCGCGCTCGGCGCGCAGGCCGTGGTCATCGCCCTCTACTTCCACGGCAAGATCGCCTACCTCTGGCTCAACCCGATCGGCTGCGCGACCTGCGTGATTTTCGCGGTGGTGCTGCAGGCGATGATGCGGTCGGAGCAGAATTCCTAACCACGAATGGACACGAATAGACACGAATTCGGTGTCGAAAAGGGGCGGACAGGACGTTCGTGTTCATTCGTGTCCATTCGTGGTTCCTAAATGGCTTCTCCCGTCATCTGTTTCGGCCAGCAGCCCTGCGGCATTTTTCCGCGACGCTTCCTCGCGGCGAAATTTATCACCGCGCGCCGGCTGCGCGCGGAGCTGGGCGCGCGCGTCGTGTTCTTCCTGCACGACAGCGACCACGACCCGCGCGAGACGCAGACCATTTTGCACCATCGCAAGACCGGCGCGGAGCAGACCTTCAATTTCGCCTTCGAAAACAAACTCCAGCGCAAGTTCTCGCCGTCGCACCTGAAGCGCATCCCGGCCGGCTGGCAGGCCAACACCGCGCGTCAGTTGCCCGCGTTCGTGGCGCCGCCGCTGGTCGAAGCGTTCAAGACCGTGACCGCGACCAACGTCGCCGACTTCTGCCTCGAGATGTATCGCCGCATGGGCCTGCTCGAGGGCGTGGAGGTCGTCCGCTCGAGCGATCCCGCGGTGCGTCGCGCGGCGTGCGACGTGGATGACTTTTTCGTGGACCTGCCGCATGGCGGCGAAATCGTCCGCGCGCGCCGCGTGCCGGGCGGCTTCGAGCTGCACGAGGGCGGCGACTCGAAAATCACCCTGCCCGACACGCCCTTCACCAAGGAGCAGATCAGCCCCACCCGCGACACGCGCCTGCGCTGGATGCAGACGGTGGTGCGCTGCACGCATTACATCGCGGGCGCCGGCGAGCAGGCTTACTTGAACAAAGCCGATGCGCCTGACATCACCTTCGTCAGCCGCGACCCCATCGACCGCTCCGATGAAGCCTACACTGAAATCCCTTCGTAAGCCGACGTTCTCCCGTAGCAGCCGAGGTGACGAGGCTGGTTCGGTCGGCGCCGGCCTCCTCACGTCGGCCGCTACCGCCGGCCGCACCCCGCTCATCCTCGCCGTCGGCGCGCATCCCGACGACATTGAGTTTGGCTGCGGTGGTGTCATCGCGCGCGAGACGCAGGCGGGCCACGCGGCGCACTTCGTCGTCTGCTCGCTCGGTGAGTCCGGCACCAACGGCACGCCGCGCCAGCGCCTGGCCGAGGCGAAGAAGGCCGCCGCGCTCCTGGGCGCCACCATCGAGTTTGTCGACCTCGGCGGCGATGCCCACATGGAGCCGCGACTGGCGCACACCTTGAAGCTCGCGCGCATCATCCGCCGCCTGCGCCCGCGGATCGTGCTCGCGCCGACGACCGTCGAAAATCAACACCCGGATCACGTCGTCGTCGGCCAGACCGTGCGCCACGCGTGCCGACTCGCGCGTTACGGCGGCGTGGCCGAACTCAAGAAACTGCCGCGCCGCGTGATCGAGCACCTGATGTTCTACGCCGTCACCGTCGAGGCCGAACCGCGTGACCGCCAGCCGATCCTCGTGGATGTGTCGGCGCCCGCTGTCGTGGCGGCGTGGACGGCCGCGATGGAAGCGCACGCTTCGCAACAAGCGACGCGCCGCTACGCCGAGTTCCACCTCGCCCGCGCCAAAGTCCACGGCATGCGCGCCGGGCTCGATCACGCGATCCAGCTCTTCCCGGCCGATCCGATCGTGTGCGAATCGCTCGCCGCGCTGGGCGGCGCGGCGCGGACGTTTTAGGACGGAGGATGGCCACAAAAGGCACAAAAGGCGCAAAAGCTGAGCCGCTGGCTTCCGGTTCTGCGCCTTTTGTGCTTTTTGTGGCTATGCCTTTTTCAATCTCAGCCTCATGCCCGAAGCGTTGAAAATCGGCATCACGTGCTACCCGTCCGTCGGCGGGAGCGGCATTCTTGCTTCGGAGCTCGGCGAGGAACTCGTCGCGCGCGGACACGAGGTGCATTTCATCGCCTATGAGCGGCCGTTTCGCGTGCCGGCGGATGCGCCGCGGATGTTTTTCCACCAGGTGCAGGTGAGCGGCTACGAGCTGTTCAAGTATCCCGACTACACGCTGCCGCTGTCGGTGAAGATGGCCGAGGTCAGCCGCGACCACGGACTCGATGTGCTGCACGTGCACTACGCGGTGCCGCACGCGACCGCGGCGATTCTCGCGCGCGACATGCTCCCGGCCGACCGGCGCCCGCAGATCGTGACGACGCTCCACGGCACGGACACGACGCTCCTCGGTCGCGATCCTGGCTACGGCCCGGCCATCCGCCACGCCCTGGAGCGCTCCGATGCGGTTACGGCCGTCTCCGAATTCCTGCGCGACGAGACGCGCCGGCTTCTCGGCGTGGAGCGCGCCATCGACGTCATCTACAATTTCTTCGAGCCGCGCAGCCCGGCGCGCTCGCGGGCGGCCGTGCGCGCCGAACTCGGTGTGCGGGACGACGAGGCGTTGATTCTGCATCTGTCGAATCTCCGCCCGATCAAGCGTATCGACCTGCTGCTGGAGACGGCGGCGCGCCTGCGTCCGCGCGAGGTGTTCAAGCTCGCGATCCTCGCCGGCGGCGATTTCTCGCCCTACCTGCATGAAGTTCGCCGGCTCGGCCTCGCCGACCGCGTGGTCGTCCGGCAGAACGTGCTCACGGTGGAAGACTACCTGCAGGCGGCCGACGTGGGCTTGTTCACGTCGGAGTCGGAGAGTTTCTGTCTCAGCATCCTCGAACTGGCGGCCTTCGGTGTGCCAAGCGTGGCGACCGCCGTCGGCGGTATTCCCGAGGTGATGCGCGAGGGCGAGAGCGGGCTGTTCGTGCCCGCCCACGATGCCGACCAACTGTCCCGGGCGGTGGAGACGCTCCTGCGCGATCCCGCGAAGCGCCGCGCGATCGGCGAGGCGGCGCGCACGCGGGCGCGCACCACGTTCTCCGCGAAAGCGATCGTGCCGCTCTACGAGGCGCTGTATCGTCGGACGATGGCGGGGTAGGGACGGCTCTCCGAGCCGTCCTGGGTTGACGGTATGTTTCGCTGGCTTGGTTCTCGAATCCGCGCCGGAACCAAGGACGGCTCGGAGAGCCGTCCCTACCTGGCGTGGCACGATTCGGGTGCTGAAACCGCTTGCGCCGGACCGGATCGCCCGCCGGCATTTTGCCCATGTCCAACCTGCTCCGCCTGCTCCTGTTGCTCGCTCCGCTCCCGCTCCTCGCGGCGACGCCAGCGCGCATCTTTCCCTACGCTTACGAGAAGCACACGCTGCCCAACGGCCTCACGGCGATTCTCGTGCCCATGCCGAGCGGCGGCATCGTGGCCTACTATTCCGTGGTCCGCACGGGCAGCCGCGACGAGGTGGAGGAGGGGAAGTCCGGCTTCGCGCACTTCTTCGAGCACATGATGTTCCGCGGCACGCCGAAATACCCGCAGGCGGTCTACGAGGGCATCGTGACCAAGATGGGCGCCAACACCAACGCCTACACCACCAACGACCACACGGCCTACCACCTCAAGTTCACCAAATCGGACCTCCCAAAGGTCATCGAGATCGAGGCGGATCGTTTCCAAAACCTGGCCTACCCGAAGATCGTGTTCCAGACCGAGGCGGGCGCCGTCTACGGCGAATACCGCAAGAACATCGCGAGCCCGTTCGCTCTTCTTTTCGAGCGCATGCAGGACCTCGCCTACGATGCGCACACCTACAAGCACACGACCATCGGCTTCGAGCGCGACATCAAGCTCATGCCGACGCAGTTCGACTACAGCCTGCAGTTTTTCAAACGCTTCTACCGACCCGACAACACCGTGCTCGTGATCGCGGGCGACTTCGAGCCCAAGCCCACGCTCGCCCTCATCGAAAAACACTACGGTGGCTGGGCGCGCGGCTATGTGGCGCCGGCCATCACGCCCGAACCGCCGCAGAAGGCCGAGCGCACCGCCGAGGTGTCCTATCCGGGCCGCACGCTTCCGATCCTCACCGTGGCCTACAAGGGCGACGCGTTCAGTCCGGACAACCGCGACTTCGTCGCCGCCCTCCTGCTCGGCGAGCTCGCCTTTGGCGAGACGAGCGAACTCAGGAAACGCCTCCAGCTCCGCGAGCAGCGCGTGCAGACCATCGCCGCCAACATTCCCCAGAATCGCGACCAGCCCTTGTTCTCGATCTTTGCGATGATCAAGCAGGCCGACGACATCGCCGCCGTGCGCGACGAGATCTACCAGACGCTCGAGCACTTCAAGACCACGCCGGTCGACGCCACGCGTCTCCGCGATCTCAAGCGACGCAACAAATACGGCTTCCTCATGAGCCTCGATACGCCCGACGCCGTGGCCGGCGCCCTCGCGCGCTTCGTTTCGCTCACCGGCGACATCGCCGTGATCGACCAGCTCTACGCGGCGGCCGACGCCGTGACCCCGGAAGATATCATGAACGCCGCGAAGAAATATTTCGTCCCCGAACGCCGCAACGTGATCGTGTTGAAAGGAGGCCAGTCATGAGCCCCGAACTATTGGCCGCAAAGAGTCGCAAACGACCTGAAGGCGAAACGAGCTCTCAAGGCGCCTATAGGCGCACGGGCGATCTCCGCCGGCGGGCTGCGGCCCTTCTGTGCCTCTTTGCGGCCATCCTCTCCGGGCCTCAGCGCGTGCTCGCCGCCCAGGCTCCGGTCCTCGTGCCGGTGGCCAACGACCCCACGGTGTCAGTCCGCCTCTGGTTCAAGGTCGGCGCGCAGGACGATCCTCCGGGCAAGGAAGGACTCGCCGCGCTCACCGCCGCGATGCTCACCGAGGCCGCCACGCAGCAGCATGGCTACGATCAAATCCTCGACCGCCTGTTTCCGCTCGCGTCCGGTTACGGCGCTTCGTCGTCGATGGAAATGACGGTCGTGAGCGGCCGCACCCACGTCGACAACCTGGCGGACTTCTATCCGCTGCTCCGCGATGCGGTGCTGGCCCCGGCCTTCAAGCCGGAGGATCTCGAGCGCCTGCGCAGTCGGGCGCTCAACCAGGTCGAGAACCAGCTGCGGTTCGCCAGCGACGAGGAACTCGGCAAAGCCGTGCTCTATCACGACGTCTTTGGTGGCACGCCCTACGGCCACCTCGAGGTCGGCACCGTGGCCTCGCTCAAGGGCGTCACGCTCGACGATGTGCGCGCGTTCTATGCGAAGCACTTCACCCGCGACAACGTCGTCATCGGCCTCGGCGGGGCGATCCCGCGGGATGCGGGCCAGCCGACCGACCGAGCCGTCGCGCCGATCACGACGGCACCTGGCCAGGTGAATGCGGCAAACGTGCTCGAGCAGCTGAAGCGCGACCTCAACCAACTGCCGCCCGGCGCTCCCACCCCGGTGCCGGCCCCCGCGCCCAAGCCGCTGAAGGGCGTGAGTGTCACGCTCGTCGAAAAGAACACCGCCTCCACGGCGATCAGCATCGGCTTCCCTCTCGAGATCGTGCGCGGCGCGCGCGAGTGGTATGCGTTGGCGATCGCCAATTCGTGGCTCGGCGAGCACCGCAACTCCAGCGGCCGGCTCTATCAGGTCATCCGGGAGCAACGCGGCCTCAACTACGGCGACTACGCCTACATCGAGCATTATCCCAACGGTGGCGCCCGGATGACCCCGCCGCAGAATGTGGCGCGCCGCCGGCAACTGTTCGAAATCTGGATCCGGCCTGTGCCGCACGAGGCGCGACACTTTGCGTTGCGCGCGGCATTGCGCGAAGTGGACCAGTTGATCAAACACGGCCTGACGCCCGCGCAGTTCGAGGAGCGGCGCGAGTTTCTCAAGAAATACGTGCTCCACTACGCTTCGACCACGAGCGAGCGCCTGGGCTATGCGATCGACGATGCTTTTTACGGCCTGGCGGAGCCGCACCTCGACCGCTACCGCCGGCTGATGGACGAGATCACGCTCGACGAGGTCAACGCCGCCATTCGCAAGCATTGGCAGCTGGCGAACATGAAAATCGCCATCGTGACGCAGGGGGCCGCGGCGTTGGCCGACGCACTCGTGGCCAACGCCCCGAGCCCGATCACCTACTCATCGCCGAAGACCGAAGCCGTGCTCGCTGCGGACAAGGAAATCGCCACGTTCCCGCTGTCGGTCGCACGTGAGGCCGTGAAGATCGTGCCGGTGACGGAGCTGTTCGCGAAGTAGGCCGCGTAGAGTAGGGCGGGTCTGTGACCCGCCCTCGAACACCTGGCGCGTCGAAAGGGCAGGGCACAGACCTTGCCCTACCTCTGAGCCGCGATGTGGGCATCACGATGGAGTGTGACGTCGTGGGTGGCGCGTTGACCGCGATCGCATCCGTCGTCATGCATGCAGTTTCGCCCCTTATGCCCTCCATGCCCCTTCGTCGCTCCCTCGCGTTCATTCTGCTCAGCTCGTCCCTCGCGTTCGCCGCGGAAGTCCCGGCGAACCGCAACACCTACTCGCAGGCCTACGGCGCGACCAAGGGCACCGTCACGGTGGATCCCGCGAAGGATCTGCCGCGCTACCCCGCCGTCGCGCCGCGCGACGCCGTCGCGACCTGGAAGGTGAAGCGCGGCTTCAAGGTCGAGCTCGCCGCTGCGGAACCGCTCGTGCGTGATCCGATCGCGATCTGTTTCGACGAGAACGGCCGCATGTTCGTCTGCGAGATGATCGACTACTCCGAGGAGCGGGAGCGCACGCCGCACCTCGGGCGGATCTCCGTGCTCGAAGATACCAACGGCGACGGCGTCTACGACACGACGCGCGTCTTTGCCGACGATCTGCCCTGGCCCACCGGCCTCATCTGGGCCAACGGCGGCCTCTTCGTCGGCGCCACGCCCGACATCTGGCGGTTCGAGGATCGCGACGGCGATGGCCGCGCCGAGGTGCGCGAGAAAGTCTTCACCGGTTTCGGCACCGGCCTCGCGCGCCTCAACGTGCAGGCGCTCTTCAACAGTTTCACGTGGGGGCAGGACAACCGCATCCACGTGCAAAGCGGCACGGGCAACCGCGGAAAGATTTCCAGTTCACGCCGGCCGGACCTGCCGGCGCAGGAACTCGGGGCGCGCGATTTCTGGTTCGACCCGCGCACCTACGAATGGGGCTTTGAGCCGGGTGGTGCGCAATACGGCATGAGCTTCGACGACTGGGGCCGCAAATTCGGCTGCTCCAACTCCGATCACCTCCAGATGTGGTTTTTCGACGGCCGCCACGCGGACCGCAATCCCTTCGCGCCCATGCCGAATCCGCGCCAGAGCATCGCCGCCGATGGCGGCGCCGCCGAGGTCTACCGCATCAGCCCCGATGAGCCGTGGCGCATCATCCGCACGCGCTGGCGCATCTCCGGCGTCGTGAAAGGTGTGGTCGAGGGCGGCGGCCGCGTGAGCGGCTACTTCACCGGCGCCAGCGGCACGAAGATCTTCCGCGGCGATGCCTACGGCCCGGATTTCGTGAACAACTCGTTTTCCGGTGATTCGGGCGGCCAGCTCGTGCACCGCAAGAAACTCTCGCCCGAAGGTGTGGGGATGATCGGCCGTCGACCCGCCGACGAACAGAACTTCGAGTTCGCCGCCAGCACCGACACGTGGGTGCGCGTGGTCGACTTTGCCAACGCGCCCGACGGCACGCTCCACATCTGCGACATGTATCGCGAGATCATCGAGCACCCGTGGAGCCTGCCCGAGGAAATCAAACAGCACCTTGATCTCAACAGCGGCAACGACCGCGGCCGCATCTTTCGCATCGTGCCCGACGATCCGGCGTGGAAACGCCGTCCCGTCCCGAGCCTCGGTCGCGCCACGACCGCCGAACTCGTCGCCACGCTCAATCACCCCAACGGCTGGCACCGCGACACCGCCTCGCGCCTGCTCTTCGAGCGCCAGGACAAAGCCGCCGTGCCGGCGCTCGCCTCGCTTATGCGCCAGTCGGCTTCAGCAGTCGGCCGCCATCACGCGCTCGGTGTGCTCGACGGCCTCGGCGCCCTCGATGAAGGCACCGTGCTCGCCGCCCTCGGCGACAAGGATGCCCACGTGCGCGAGCGCGCCGTCGTCCTCGCGGAAAAAATCCTGCCGAAGGCCGGCGCGGGCTCGGCCCTGACCGCCAAACTCAACGCGCTCGCCGACGATGCCGAGCCGCGCGTGCGCTTCCAACTCGCACTCGTCGCCGGCGGCGTGCCGGCCCTCGCGCCTGCGCTCAAGCGCATCACGAGCCGCGACGCCGCCGACACCTGGATCGGGGCCGCGCTGCTCAGCGCCACGCCCGAGCTGATCGGATCGGCGGTCTTCCCCGCGGCGACGGCGGACGCCGCGCTCGCGAAGAAGGCATCCGGCTTCATCGCCAAACTCATCGAAAACCGCGCCGCCGCCAAACCCGCCGAGGGCTACGCGGCGCTGATCGATTTTGTGGCGCGACCGGGCACGAGTCCGGCTTGGTTGCGGGCGCTGGGCGACGGCCTGCGCCGCGCCGGCACGACGGTCGAGGCCGCTGATTCCGGCAAGAAACTCTCCGCCCTGCTCAGCAGCGCGGCCGCGACAGCGGCCAACCGCTCTGCCGCTCCGGCCGCCCGCCTTGACGCGATTGAGTTGCTGGGCGCCGGCACGCTGGCGCAGTCGCGCGAGGCGCTCGTGGCGGCGTTCGCCGCGGGCCAGCCCGAGGCGGTGCAGGCCGCCGCGATCAAGACGGTCGCTCAGTTCGCGGCTCCGGAAGTGACGGCGGCGCTGGTGCGCGGCTGGTCCGGTTACGCCGCGAAGGCGAAGGACGCCGCGCTGGCCGCGCTCATGGGCCGAGAAGAACGGATCGTGGCCCTGCTCGAAGCGGTCAAGGCCGGCCAGATCCCCGCCGCGGCGCTCAGCGCTTCGCAAGTCGAGACACTGGCCCATCACAAATCCGCCAAGGTCTCCGGCCTCGCGAAGGTCGCACTCGCCGCCGTCATTCCGCCCTCACGCGTTGAGGTGCAGGCGAAGTTTGCGGCAGCCGTCACGACCAAGGGCGACGCGACCCGCGGCAAGACGCACTACCTTGGCCGCTGCATGGTCTGCCACCGCGCCGGCAACGAAGGCATGGTGCTCGGCCCGGACCTCATCTCCGTGAAGTCCAAGGGTCGCGACAGCCTGCTCACCGCGATTCTCGACCCGCACAAGGAAGTCGCCCCGCAATACATCGCCTACGATGTCACGACGAAGGACGGCAATGCGCTCACTGGCATGATCGTGCGCGACGACGCCTCCAGCCTGGCGCTGAAAATCATGGGTGGCGCCGAGATCGCGATCCCGCGCGCCAACGTGAAAGGCTCCGCGTCCGCCGGCAAAAGCCTGATGCCCGAAGGCCTCGAAGCCGGCCTCAGCGTGCAGGACATGGCGGATCTGCTGACGTTTATTGAAGAGCTGAAGTGAGCCTGTTGATGGGCACCTCGCGATACACGGCGTCAGAAGCCGCGGTGTAGCGGCAGGGACGCCCGCCGCTACGCGTTGCCAATCTCGGTCGGCGACTTCTGACGCTCTGTATTTTTGGGCTCATCGCCGCCTTTGCTTTTCAATCGGGCGCTCGAATTCAACGCTGCATCGCTCAGGCTTTGACCGCGGATTTCGCTGATGGCGCGGATAGTCGGAGGTATTCCTGCCCCTGGTCGCCTTTGGCGCCGCCAGCGGCGGGTAAACTTTATCCGCAATATCCGCGTCATCTGCGGTCGAGTTGTTTTTGTCCGTGGCTTTGGTTGCGGCTCCGCCATGCAGTGTCGGACGCATCTCAATTTTCTGCGAAGTGCGCGTGCCAGAGGGTGGGCGGGGCGCTCCGCGCACGGCCAGTTGACTTCAGTTCTCACCCGCCCCTGGCCGCCCGCGGAGCGGCCGGCCCACCTTTCGCCTCGCTGCAAGAAAGTGAGATGTGCCATGCAGTGTCTCCGTGATTCCATCGCAACTGCTGGCCGTGGTATTATTAACTACGGAACAAAGTCTTAGCCCAGACCGCTTTCAATTGGTCGGCGTTTCGCCTTCAAACGGCCGGACGGTTTCCTGCCCGACAAACTGCTGCCACCATGCCCCCGCGCTTCATCACCGACCGACTGCGCACGGCGCTGGCCGACACCGGCGTGGTGCTGATCAACGGTCCGCGTCGAGCGTAACTCAAACTGAGATCAGTTTCCGAATGCCTCGGCTGTAGCGGCGGTCTATGACCGCCGGCGTTGCCCAAGGGTCTTCGTTCGGCGGTCATAGACCGCCGCTACAAATCGCTGACCTCAGTTGTTTGAGTCACACCCGTCCGCGTCAGTCCGGCACGCCACGCTGGCGGACGACGGCCGGCCGTTCCTCACGTTCGATGATGTCACAACCCTCGAGGCCGCGCGGCGCGATCCGACGGGCTTCGGGCGTGGCCTGCGCAAGCTCGCGACGGCGGCCGGCAAACGCTTCGCCGCCGGCTTCGTGCTCTACGGCCACGACACCGTGGTGCCCTTCGGCGACCGCTTCTGGGCCGTGCCTCATCGCGTCGCTGTGGGAATGACCGCGTTTGGGCGAAATCCGCAGCGCACGGTTATTCTCCTACCCGGTGAAGAGCAGATCGTCGTCACTAAAGAAGTCTTCGTCGTCCGCGTGGCCGACGCCAACGACGAAGGGTGGGATCCTTTTTACATGTTTTGGGCGCTTTGCCTCCGCGCTACGAGGAGGCAGTGGCAACGTGTGACCCTGATGCAGACAAATCGTGAGGATTGCGGCGACCGTTACTTGGAAGTGCGAATCCCGGTTCCAAAATCAAAAGCATGGGCGACTGAAGTCTCCGCAGCGTTTCGAGGCTATTTCACGACGATCGCAACAGCCAAAGTCGATTTCACTGAAAAGGTCGGCGCTAGCAGCTTTGATTTTATTGCCAGCGTTCTAACCGGCGATCGGGGTGAATCAACGGGCGACACTGAAGAGGAACTACCGTTGGACGCCGCTATTCTCGAAAAAAACGACTAACAGCCGCCGCGATCACGGCGTTGCGGCCGGACACCGGGTAATCCCGGACTTGCGGGCGTCGTTTTTTGGGACACGCTTGTCGCCATGCCCAACACGCTGACTCCCTCCACGCCCGAGGCGGTGGCCGAGCTGTGCAGCAGCCTCGATCCGGCGCGCCAGTCTTCGTTGCTGGCGTTTGCACAGTTCCTCAAGGCGCAGGAGGCGCAGGTCGCATTCGAGAAGGTGGATGAAGAGGACGAGGCGGCGTGGGCGCGCGATTTCAACGACCCGGCCAAGGTGGCGAACCTCGTGCGCTGGGCGGATGAATGTGTCGCCCGCGAAAAGCCGCGGCGGATTGACCCGGCGCGACTGTGAAATCGGCAGGAACCGAAGAGTTCTGGCGGCTCTACCACCTGCTGCCGGAACCGGTGCGGGCTCAATCGCGCCAAGCCTACCGGCTTTTCATGGCCAACCCGGATCATCCCAGCCTGCGCTTCAAGAAGTTGAATAGCCCCGGCAATCTTTGGTCGTTGCGTTTCGGCGGCGGCTATCGGGCCGTGTGCCGGCGTGACGGAGAAAACGTCGTCTGACTGTGGGTCGGCACGCGGCAGGATTTCGGGCGGATGTTCTGAGGGTGGTCGCTACGGGTTGTGGTCCACCGGATCAGTCGGCTGCTGGTAGCGGGTGCGGTAGGTTTTGGCGCTGGCGGCGAGTTTCAGGAATTTGTCGAGGGGGACGACTTCCACGGGTTCGCTCAGGCTGTTCAGGATCGTGGCGACCTTCTCGATGGTGTTGGATTCGCGCACGTGCATCAGCAGGAAGTAAGGACGCGCGGGGTTGAGCTGGATGAGTTCCTCGAGATCGGCGGTGGCTTCCTCGCCGGGGCGCGCGACGTCGAGGTAGTAGTCGTAGCTGATGAACGGGCGCGTGTCGCGGAGATCGAACGTGCGCGCGGTGCCGTAGCCGTTGATGAAGCCGAGCACGTCGGGGAATTCGCGATAGTAGAGGTCGACGACAGCTTTCGGGAGGTCGGTGTTGCCGACGTGGCGGTTGCCCTCGGAGTAATCCATGATCTCCATCACGCGGAGATCGAGCGTGGCCATCATTTCGCGGGCGCTCTTCATCAGCGCGGGGAATTTTTCCGCGGGGATCGACTTGGGATACATGTAGCCCGGGCCGCTGAGGCCGCCGATGAAGTAGTCGTTGGGCGTCTTGTCCTCGTAGAAGAACTGGAGGGCGGGCGGGTTCATCCACGACCAGTTCATGAGCACCTGCCAGGTGTAGGGGATCTTGCCGCGGCCGGGCTTGGTCCAGGTGCCGATGCCCATCGAGTCGGTGGCGGCGGCGCAGACGTAGACTTTTTTCTCGGCGGTGAGCTTGGCGTCGCGGGTGACGGCGTGGTTGTTGGTGAACTTGAAGTCCGGCGTAAGCGGAATCTGGCAGGTGAAGGAGACGTTGGGGAGGTTGTGCAGGCCCTCCATCTTCAGGCCGAAGTTGCCGACGAGCGTCGTGTGCTGGCCCTCGGTGTCCTTGGCGTAGGAATGCCAGCCGAGCACGATGCTCGCGGGGTTCTGGCGGCCGAAGATTTTTTTGAGGAGCGCCAGTTCCTCGACGTGCTTCGGGTTGGCGGAGAGGTCGGTGAAGAACGCGCGCTGCATGATGCCGAAGTCGCCGATGGCGGGCTGCATCTCGGCGCCGGCGTGGCCGCCGAGCACGACGTAGTAGTCGCGCGAGCATTTTTCGAAATAGCGGTCGTAGGCCCACTGGTAGATCTGGTGATCGGGCATGCCGGTGAACTGGCCGCGGAGGTCGGCGAGTTTCTTGAGGCCGTGTTTCTCGGCGAGGGCGATCTGGTCGTCGCGGACGATCACGGCGTCTTCGACGCCCGCGATGGTGAACGCGACCGTGAGCGAGGAGCGCACGGCGCGATCCCAGACGACGTAGCCCTTGGCGTGGCGGGCAAACTTGGCGAGGGCGGCGTCGGCGTCGTTCAGGCCGAGGCGCTCGAATTTCACGCCGTGGCGTTTCTCGAGGAAGCCGACGAGCGGGTGGACGATTTCCCACTGCCAGTTCTTCGGGTATTCGAGGTAGAGGCGCGGGTAGTCGCGGTTGGCGAGGCCTTGGAGGGAGATGAGCAGCGCGTGGACGGGCACGTCGCCATCGAGGCGCCAGTTTTCCGAGAGCGGGATGATCGTCGCGGTGGCGGGCGCGCGATCGACTTTGCGCGGGGCGGGCTGGGCGAGGGTGCCGGGACTCGCGAGCGCAAGGAGGGAGAGAAGAAGGGCGATGGCTTGGAGTGGCACGGGTCTCCTGACCCGTGAAACCGAACACGGGTCGGGAGACCCGTGCCACGAAATCGCCTGCAAGCAGGCTCCTACCTTTTGCGGAATTAAAATCATGGGAGAAGCCGGCCCTACTGGGCGCGGGTGAAAACGTAGACGACGGGGCGGTTGCGCGTGCTGCGGAGCTCGGTGAGGGTGAGGACGGCGCCGTTGGCGGAGACCTTGTAGTCGCTGAGAACGTTGACGGCGCGCGGGCCCTGCTGGGTGTCGAGCGTGAGATCGCTGCTCAGGCGGAGGATGCGGCCGCCGTCGAGGAGGGTGGCGCGGATGCGTTTCGTTTTGTCGTCGCCGACGTAGGCGCCGAGGTGGCGGTTGTCGGGCCAGTAGGCGAGGGGGACGGTGTTGTCGGACCTGGCCAGGTCGAGCGCGAGGCGGTCGGAGTAGTCGCGGCGGCCCCAGGCCAGCTTGCGATCGATCGTCACGCTGGTGCCGTCGAGGGCGATGGTGAGATCGTAGGTTTTCCACGGGCTCAGTTCGGTGGAACGCGTGGCGTCGAATTTCCACTTGCCGGCGAGGAGGGACGGGGTGGCGGGTGCGGGTTGGGCCCAGAGGGAAGCGCTCAAGCCGAGCAGCATGGGCGCCCAGCGCAGACGGAGGGTGGTCATGGTTTCAGGGTTCGATCCGGACGGTGACTACGCGGCCTTCGCGCAGTTCGAGAAAGAGGGTGGCGATCGGGGTGTCGCTCATGTCGGAAACGGTGGGTTGGACCGGACTGGTCTTGGTGCTGGTGAGGCTCGGTCCGCCCGGAGCGCTGGAGGAGAGCATCGGCCCGGGCTGCTGCTTGGTGCCGGGGTTGTTGACGCCGAATTTCGCGGCGTTGGCGGAGGCGTAGAGGAAGTTTTTATAGATCCACGTCTCCGTCGGACCCTCCGGTGTCGCGGTGGAGCTGACGCGGCTGGGTTTGCCCAGCGCCATGTAAACGAGTTCCGGGGTGAAGCCGTAGTTGACGAGGCCGTTCTCGATCAGGTTTTGCGAGAACGCGTCGAGCGAGCGAAACAGGGCCGCGTGCTCCTGGATGCGGGCCGCCCGCGGATGCTGGCAGCCGGCGGCGGCGAGCGCGAGGCAGGCGAGCGGAGCACCGAGGGGAAAAATCGCTTTCATGAGAGGGAGGGCTGGGGGCCAAATCAAGCACCGGGCCGGCCGGGGGCCGGGAATCGGAAAAAAAACGGGCGGAGACGTGTGTCTCCGCCCGTGCAAAGCCGAGGCAAACCGGCAACCGGCCTAGAACTTCACCGCGGTGGTGAAGAGCCAGTTGCGGGCGGGCGACATCGCGAAGGAGCCTTCGGAGTATTTCTCGTCGGTCACATTGTAAACGCCGAGCGTGCTGGTCAGCCGGTAGCCCAGAACCTCCCACGGATAGCCCACGGTGAGGTCGAACACCAGGTAGTTGCCGGCGTGGTAGCCACCGGCGAGGGGATTCCAGTCGACCGAGCGCGAGACGACGGTCTTCGACGAGTAGCGCATGCCACCGCCGAGCGAGACACCGCGTCCGTAGTTGCCGATGAGGTCTTCGGTGAGGGTGTATTTGCCGAAGAAGTTCAGGCGGTATTCGGGCACGTTTTCGAGGCGGGCGGTGTAGTAGATGTTGGAGGCGATCTTGGCGGCGGCGCTGGAGGCATTGTAGGCCGTCGAGCCGGGCATGGCGCGGGTCTTGTCGTAGACGGTCTTGGCGGTCCACAACCAGGAGCCGTTGATGACGGCCTGCAGGTTGCGGCGGGGCGTCCAGATGACCTCGGCCTCGGAGCCTTCGATGCGGTTCTTCAGATCGGTCGTGCGCCAGCGGAAATTGCGGGCGTTGTAACCGACGCTGCCGGGAGCGAACAGCGTGGTGCTGAAGTTGAACGGCTCCTCGAGGTTGGACTGGTGGGCGCCGTCGTCGAGCTTCTGGTTCGAGCGCTCGCCACGGAAGAACGAGATGGTGCCGACGATCTTGTTGTCGGGCGTGGAAATCTTGGCGCCGAATTCGATATTGGAGCCGGACTCGTTCTTGATCTGGTCGTAGGCGCCCTTCGCCTGCATGACCTGCTTGGCTTGGGCGACCGACGTGATGCGCTGGCCCTGGTAGATGAACGAACCGGGCTGCAGGATGGGCTGGCCCTGGGGGTTGAGGCCCTGGAAGCCGTAGTTGAGCGCGCTCTGATAGACGCTCAATTCATCGCCGACGCCGGGGCCGGGGAAGAAGCCGCCGACATTGCCCGAATTGAACTTAAACAGCTTCGAGGCGGACGCGTAGACGTTGATGGACTTGGTGACCGAATACGAGAGGCCGCCCATCGCCGAACGGCCCTTTTGATCGAGGGGGATGGTCTGCTGGTAGGCTTTCGAATGGCCCCAGACGTCCTCGGGGTAGGCGGTCGGATTGGTGATCATGTCCGAGGTGTAGACATACCACGGGAAGTTGTTGGACTGGTCCTGCCAGCGTTCCCAGCGCTTTTCCTCGCGGTAGCCGGCGAGCACGGTCAGGCGGTCCTTGAAGAAGGAACCCTGGTAGTTGATGTAGTGGCTCTGGAGCGAGGGGCGGTAGCCGTCGAGGGCGTTGCGGTCGTCCTGCCAGTAGACGCTGATGTCGGGGCTGATTTCCGCGCCCGGGTCCCAATTCGAGTAGATCTGGCGCACGGGCTTGACGGAGCCGTCGCGCTGGCGGATGACCTGGTTCACCGGCACGCCGCCGAAGTCGTAGACCTTGGGGTTGACCGCGTAATCGGGATTCGCCGTGGCGTTGCGGGCACCGGGGAGGAAGGCGAGGTTCGCGTCGCTGGCGGCGGCCTTGCCGAGATAGAGTTGCCGCCAGTCGGATTTCTGGAAGCCGGTGAGGAGCTTGTTCTTCGTGCCCCACAGGTCCTTCTTGAAGACCAGGTCGATGAGGGAGGTCTTGGTTTCGCGATAGTAACCGGAGCCGCCGGCGGAAAGGCCGACGTTCCAGTGCACGCCGTCGGCATATGGCGTGGTGACGGCGCTGTTGCCGAAGTTGTTGAAGTTGGAAACGTCGCGGACCCACGCGGCGCGGCCGCTGAGCCAGTCATACGGGGCGAATTCCACGGCGGCGGTCATGACCTTGACCTCGTTGTCGCTCCACGAGCCGCGGCTGGTGTAGTTGAACGCCTCGTCGTAGATCGTGCGGTTGTTCCGATCGATGTAGTAGCCGCCGCGCTTGACCTTGGTGTAGGCGGGCAGCGTGAGATCGCCGGTCGCGACCCGCTTGTTGTTGATGTAGGTCGCATACGCCACGGTCGGCGTGGTGGTGGCCTGCACGACGGGCGTGCCGCCGGGAATGGCGATCGTGTTGGAGAGCGTGGCGGTGGAGGTGCCATACTGGCCGGTGCGCGCGGCGCTCTGCCAGCCGGCGAAGTCGCTGTAGATCCAATCGTAGTCGTTGTAGTTGAAGCGCTCCTTCAGGTATTCGAAGTCGACGTTGACGCGCACCTTGCCGCTGTCGAACGGCACGACGGTGAGCGAAGGCGTGACATTGAATCCCTTTTTGAATTCGAAGCGGCGTTCGCCGACCGTGTCCTCCCACGCGCCGACGACGCGGAAGGCCGTCTTCTTCGAGAGAACGACGTTGTGGTCGTATTTGAACTTGTCGCCGCCGTTGTCATCGATCGCGTAGGTGAACGACGTCGGCACCTTCGCGAAGCTGGCCCGCTTGGTGACGTAGTTGATGACGCCGCCGGGATAGCCCTGGCCGAAGAACACGGAGGCGGGGCCCTTCACGACTTCGACGCGCTCGGTGTTGTCGAGGCTGTAGGCCGTGTAGCGGAAGATGCCGTCGCGCATCAGCGTGTTGACCGAGAAGCCGCGCATGGTGAAGCCGCCCTGCGGGGTCGCTTCGTTGGCCGGCACGCGCATGGCAAAACGCGTGTCGCCCGAGGCGGCCGCGGAATACCGGAACAGGTCGGTCAGCGACTTGGCGTTGGTGTCGTCGAGAAACTCGCGCGACAGCACGGAGATGTTGAGCGGCACCTTCTGAATCTCCATGCCGATCCTGGTGGCGGTGGCGGAGTTGGTCTTGAGGTAGCCGTAGTCCTTGTCGTCGTTGACCTGGAACGGGGAGAGGACGGTGATGCCCTCGTCGTTGACGGTCGTGGCGGAGCCGGCCGCCGGGGCGGGCGCGGGCCGGGCCGCGGCCGGAGCCGCCGGGGTGCGGGCGGCGGGGGCGGTGGTCGCCGGGGCGGGCGCGGCGCGACCCTCGATCTCGGCGAGGCGCTTGCGCAGCGCGGCGTTTTCATCCTGCAGACGGCGGAGTGAATCCGCATCCTGCGCGAGGCCGATCGGGATGGCGAGGGTGGTCGCCAGACCGAGGCTGAGATACCGTCCGAATCGGACGGATCGATTTGCTGGTGTGCGATGTTTGTTCATTGGGGTGAGAGTTTGGGCGGTTTGGGTCGGTCGGTGGTTTTTGGTTGGGGTGGTCGCAGGGTGGCGCGGGCCGGTTGGTTGAGCCTCAGGCAGTCGGGCTGCCGTTGGCGGGTTTGGGTTCGAGCAGGGAAGGGGAGATGGTCACGCCGATGCGGCCGGCGGTGTGGGGATTCTCGATGCGCCACATGAGGTGATCGACGACCTTGCGCACGAGCGTGGGCAGGTTGATGTCGATCGCGGGCGGGAGGTGGTCGAGATTGTGGTAAACGAGGGGGTTGTAGTTGCCGAGGATGGCTTCGAAGTCGCGGCCGGGTTTGCAGCCGGCCTCGCGCAGCGCGCGGAAAAACGAGCCGCAGAAGTGATCGACCGGCAGATAGAGGCCGGTCGCGCGGGGCTTGGTGGCGAGGAGCGTGCGCACGAGCGTGTCGGTCTCGCTGTGCACGGGCGCGATCTCGAGGTAGCTGACGCCGGGCGTGGTCTTGCCGAGGATGGTATGGACCGGGAACTTGAGCTCGGCGGCGCGCTCGACGAAGGCCTTCACGCGGCGGGCGACGGCGCTGTAGCCGGGGTCGGTGCTGATGACGGCGGCGGCCTTGTGGCCTTTTTGCACGAGGTAGTCGGCGGCGAGGCGGCCGTTTTCCTCGTTGTTGGGCTCGACGAAATCGCCGGGGTAGGAGGCGGAGCGGCGCGTCATGAACCACACGTGCGGCAGCTCGCGCAGCTTCGCGAGACAGGCGGACGAGGGCTCCATGCCCTGCACGATGAGACCGTCGAGCTTCTCGTTGGCGAGCGCGGTGGGCAGCTCGTCGGGCGAATTGGAGAACAGCACGCGCAGGTCGACGCGGTAGCGCGGGTCGGTCGACTGCACCTGGAGGAGCTGGTCCTGAAACCAGTTGTGACTCGGGCTGGAGGCCTTGCCGCCGACAAACCACACGCCGATGCGGCGCTGTTCGGAGAGGCGGCTCTTGGGGCCGCGGCGGCGGTTGAGCGGCGCCGGCACGTAATTGTGCTGCTGCATCACGGCGCGGATGCGCGCGAGGCTGTCCGGGGCGACGATTTGCGGCTGGTTGATGGCGCGCGAAACAGTGGCCGGAGAGACTTTCGCCTTCTTGGCGATCTCAGTGATCAGCATGGGGTCGTGCTTGGGACGGTGAAAATTTCAGGAAAACGAATGAAACGAGCGCCCGAAACGTCAAGAGCTTTCATGCAACGGCACGGGCGGCGCATCTTACTTTCTTGCACTGCGGAGGGGCGCTTTTCCAAGCGCCCAAGCTCGGCGGTTGCAAACCGTCGCTCCGTCACGCTTGGCGCGCGAGCGCCCGCCGCCAGGCGACGAGGATCTCGCGCCGGGCGCGGATCGCATCGGGCCACACCGGCGGATTGGTGGAGACGTGGTAGCCGACCGACGCGCCGAGTTCGGGGCAGACCCACAGCTCGCCGCCCGGTCGCGGTCCCGCCAGCCATAGCGCGAACAGGTCTTCGACGAAGGGGAGGTAGTCGCGAAATTCCGGCGTGAGGCGGCCGCGGCCGTCAGTGACGGGCACCTGGCAATGCTGGCTGTTGAAGGGCCGCAGGTGGAACATCTGCGAGCGCTGGATCAGCTCGGGCCACGCGAGGAGGCGCGCCGAATAGTCGGGCGGCAGCATGTGCTTCGAGACGGCGAAGTGCGAGTGATCCCACGTCACGGGCATGGGGCGGCCGGTGGCGCGGCGGTAGCGACGCGCGATCTCGTCGAATTTTTCGGGTGTTTCGGTGGCCGTGTCGCGGTGGGTTTCGATGTGCACGGCGAGGCCGAGCGCGGCGCCGTCGCGGACGAGTTTCACGGCGAGCGGCGCGGCGACGGCGGGCGGCGTATCGTGGTCGAGCAACTGGATGTTGACGAACCGCACGCCGAGGTCGCGCTGCGCGCGCAGCCGCGGGAGCGCCGTCGCGAGGTCGCCGCAGTCGAAGCCGCTCATGAGACGCAGGCCGTGGGTGGCGGCGGCGGTTTTCAACTCGGGCGAGACATAGCCGCAGATGCCATCGAAGCCCTCCGCCGCGATGGCGGCGACCTTGCGGCCAAGGCTCCACTCACGGCCGGCTGAGGGATGTTTTTCCAACGACCACAGGGCGGCGCACATGACGAGGCGGGGCGGGGCTGAAACAATTTTCATGGGGTTGCTGAAAAAGCGTGAAAATAGGGATTGAAACGACTGCGGTGGCTAGCTCCTTTTTGGCGTTCCGCCGCCCCCTTTCGCCCTCCCCTCATGCCGCTGCCCTTCCTCCAACGTGCCTCGTGGATCTGGTCCGCCGAGGGCACGCATGCGGTCCCGGCGCCGGGGGCTGGCTCGCCCTCGCATTACCAGGTGCGGATGTTCCGGCGGACGTTTCGGGTGAGCGGCGACAATCCCCGCGCCGAGCGGCTCGAAGTGCACGTGTCGGCCGACAGCCGCTATCTGTTTTTCTGCAACGGCCAGCTCGTCGGGCGCGGACCGGCGAAGGGCGACATCCATCATCAGTTCTACGAGAGCTTCGATCTCACGTCGCGCTTGCAGCCGGGGCGGAACGTCCTCGCGGCGCTCGTGCTCGACCTGTCGCGCGTCGCGCACCGGCCCACGCAGCTGGGTGCGCCTTGTTCGGTGATGACGTATGCGGGCGGGTTCGTGCTCGAAGGGGCGCTGGGACGCGAGGAACTGTCCACCGATGAACGCTGGAAGGTCGCCGTCGACGCCGCCCACCGGTTCCAAAACGACCACACGACCTTCGAGGGCTATCACGGTTATTTCGAGCACCGGGTGTCGCGCGAGATGCCGCCGGGCTGGACCGAACCCGATTTTGACGACCACGCGTGGCCGGCCGCGACCGTGCTTTACAAAGCCGAACGACTCGAAAATCGCCGCGACCCGGCGAGCCCCTACGGTCTCGTGCCGCGGATGATTCCTCCGATGGAGGAAGGGTGGAGCGAACGGTTCACCGAGGTGTTTGTGCCCGGCGGGGGCGACCCCGCCGCGGCCTGGCGCCCAGTGCTGGCGGGAGCGGGCGCGGTCGAGGTGCCGGCGAATTCCCGCTGCGAAGTCGTGCTCGACGCCGGCGGGTTGACGACCGCGTTTCCGGGTCTGGCCCTCACGGGCGGCGCGGGCAGCACGCTGCGCCTCACTTACGCCGAGGCGCTGCGTCTGCCGTGGGGCACGCCTGGCGTGCAACTGCTCGGCCGCCAGCAACCGCTCGCCAACCTCGCCTCGCACTTCGCCGACGAAAGCACGGGCTGGACTTTCGACCGGCGCGGCAAGGTCACGGGCTGGGGCGATGTCTGGGAGCCGGCGGGCGACGGCCGCGGCGACGCGCCGGAGATGTTCGAGCCGCTGCACTGGCGGTGCTTTCGCTACGTCGGTTTGTCGATCGAGACCGGCGCGGCGCCGCTCACGTTGCGCGCGGTCCAGTTTCGCTTCACCGCCTATCCCTACGAAATCGGCGCGGCCTTCGAATGCTCGGACGCGCGCCTCGACCGGATCTGGCGCGCGAGTCTCTACACGATGCGGCTTTGCTCGCACGAGACGTTCGAGGACTGCCCGCACTACGAGCAGATGCAGTATGCCGGCGACACGATGATCACCTCGAAGATCGCGATGCTGGCGACCGGGGACTATCGCCTCAGCCGGCAGGCGCTTTACCACTTCGACTGGTCGCGCCTGCCCGACGGTCTCACGCACAGCCGCTATCCGTCGCGCCTCCTGCAAGTCATCCCCTCGTGGTCGCTGCACTGGATCACCAACACGCGCGACTACACCTATTGCTCCGGCGATCTCTCGGTCGCGCGCGACCTGCTGCCCGGCATGCGCGGCGTGCTCGACTGGTTCCGCCGCCACGCCGACGCCGACGGGCTCCCCGCAAAACTGCCCTACTGGAACATCACCGACTGGTGTCCGTGGTGGCCGCGCGGCGTTGTGCCCGGCGCCGACTCCGGCCCGACCTGCATCATCTCCGCGCAATACATCCTCGGCCTCACCGAAGTCGCCGATCTCTGCCGGCTCCTGGGCCGCGCACGTGAGGCCGACGAACTTGCCGCCGAGGCCACCGCGCTCCGCGCGAAGCTGCACGCCCGTTTCTGGTCCGAGTCCGAAGGCCTCTACTTCGACCGGCCCGGCGGCCCGGAGATTTCTCAATACAGCAACGCCTGGGCCATCGTGTGCGGCGCGGCCGATGCCCCCGTGCGCGCCCGCATCCTGCGGCGTTTCCCGTCCGACCCGAAGCTCGCCCCGGGCTCGTTCTTCTGGTGGCACGCGGGCTTCCGCGCGCTGGCTGAGTGCGGCGCGTATGACCGCATGCCGGAGTTTCTCGGCCCGTGGCACGAGATGGTCGACTACGGCCTCTCGACGTTCGTTGAGGAAAACAGCTACTGGCGCTCGCTCTGCCACGCGTGGAGCGCGCACCCCGCGATCGAATTCATGACGCGTATCCTCGGTGTCACGCCGCGCACGCCGGGCTTCGGCGAGATCGAGATCGCCCCGCAACGCTGCGGTCTCACCCACGCGCGCGGCCGCGTCTGCACCCCGCGCGGTCCGGTCGATGTCGCCTGGCGCGTGGACGACAGACGATTCGCGCTCGAGGTCGCCGCGCCCGCCGCCGTCGCAGTGCACGTGCGCCTGCCCAATGGCGAGCGGCGCGAGTTTGGCGGCGGCAGATTCGCCGCGGAGATCGCGCTCGCATGAGCGCGGTGCTGCAACTTCGCCATGAGGCCGGCCGCGGCGTCGAGATCGCCACCGCCGCGGGCGCGCCGCTCTGGCGCTATGTCTACCAACCGGCGACGCCGGCCACCGAGGCGACGCGACCTTACGCGCATCCGGTGCGTTCGCTCGCGGGCGACGTGCTCACGAACTTCCGCCCGAACGATCACCCGTGGCACCACGCGCTCAGTCTCACGTTGACGAGCGTCGACGGCGTAAACTTCTGGGGCGGCCCCACGCACCGTGCCGCCGACGGCTATCAATGGCGCGACGATCACGGCGCCCAGCTCCACCGCGAGTGGCTCGCGCTCGCCCCGGAGCAGTTGGTGGAACGCCTCGACTGGTGCGAAAACAAATCCGGCCGCACGGTGCTGCACGAGCAGCGCACGCTCCGCACATCCGTGGCCGCCGAGGCGTGGTCGCTCCACTGGACGAGCGAACTCCGCAATGTCACCGGCCGCGATCTCGCGCTCGAAAACTACCACTCGCGCAACGGCCTCGCCGGCTCGCATTACACCGGCCTGCTCTTCCGCGGCGCGCGCGAAATCCTCGATGACCACGGCGATGCCACCATCGGTCTCACCGCCGAAGGCGGCCTCGCAGGCGAAAAGGCTGTGCATGGTGCGAGCGCACGCTGGATGGAGTGGTCGTGTCAGCACGACGGCTCGCTGCGCCGCACGCGGATCCGGTTCGAAAATGTCGGCGGCCCGCTGCCGTGGTTCGTGCGTCCGAAACTGCCCTGCGCCGCGTTTGCTTTCCATCGCGAGCACCCGCACGCTCTTCCGGCCGGCGGCACGCTGCGCCTCGAACACGTGCTGACGTTCACCAACGCATGACGACAACGACTCCCCATGCCACTCGCCCCCCGCGGTCGATTGCGGTCGCCGGCTTGCGCCCCAACGGGGCGCGATTCGACAGCCCAGGGTGCAACCCTGGGAAGGGTCCGGTCCGATTCGTTTCAGGCGCCCTGAAGGGGCGCGATTCCGTCGGCGAGTATCGCCCTTTCAGGGCTTGGGTTCTTTTCTCATGGAGATCCCGGGGCGTTGCCCCGGGCTATCGAATTTCGCCCCGTTGGGGCTCGGTGTGACCAGCAGCCGCGCGTCCGTTTGCATGAGCCTCGACCGCAAAACTTTTCTCCGCCGCTTTGGCGCCGGTTCGTTCGGTCTGGTCGCCGCGGCGGCGCTGCCGGGCGAGGAGACGAAAAACCCGCCGCCTGCCCTGAGCCGGTCGAACGGGCCGCTGCCGCGCTTCGACGCCCGCGATCCCGAGTCGTTTTGGTCCGCCGTGCGCGCGCAATTCTCCTTCGAGCCCGGCCTCACCTATTTCAACACCGGCGGTCTCGGTCCCGCGCCGCAGTCCGTGCTCGCCGCTGCCGCCGATCTCACCGCGCAGCTCCAAAAAAAATCCGAACACGGCCACGAGCGCTACCGTGGTGCGCGCGCGACCGTCGCGAAGTTTCTCGGCGCCGCGCCCGAGGAGATCGCCTTCGTGCGCAACGCCACCGAGGGCAACGCGATCGTGGCCGCGGGCCTGAAGCTCGGCGCTGGCGACGAAGTGATCTTCGAGACGCACGCGCATCCCGGCGGGTCGTTCCCGTGGCTGCACCAGGAGAAGCTGCGCGGCGTGAAAGTGAAGCTATTCGAGCCCGATCCGCTTGATCCGGCGGACAACATCGCACGCATCGCCGCGCTCCTGTCGCCGCGCACGCGCGTCGTGCAGGTATCGCACGTCACCGCGCCGACCGGCATCGTCATGCCGGTCGCCGCCATCGCTCGCGTGTGCCGGGAGCGCGGCATCTGGTTCCATATCGACGGGGCGCAGACCGCCGGAATGATCCCGGTTTCCGTGCGCGAGCTGGGCGGCGATTCCTACGCCACGAGCGGACACAAATGGTGGGGCGGCCCGCTCGAGACCGGCGTGCTGTGGATTCGGCGCGAACGGCTCGATGACGTCACGCCACCGCTCGTGGGCGCCCACTCCGGCGAAATCGATTCGCACGCGCTGCCGGCGAAATTCTCCCTCGCCGCCACGGCGGAGCGTTACGAATACGGCACCCGCAACGTCGCCGCCGTCGTCGGCCTCGCCGAAGCCGCGCAGTTTCAGGAGCGCATCGGCCGCGACCGGATCGCGGCGCGCGGACGCGAACTCGCGCAACGCGTGCGCGCCGGCCTCGCTGCGATCAAAGGCATCGAAATCCTCACGCCGGCCGCCGCGGAACTCAGCGCCTCGATGATTACGTTCCGCGCCGCCGCGCTGTCCTACGACAAGCTGTTCGAGCGCCTTTTCAAAGGTCATGGCCTCCGCTGTCGTCCGGTGTCCGAGCAGGACCTCAACGCCATCCGCGTCTCGACCCACCTGTTCAATTCGCCCGCCGAGTGCGATGCGCTCGTCGCCGCGGTTGGAAAAATCCTGCGCGCGTGATGAACATGCCGACGCAGACACCTTGCTGGTGGGCCGTGCGCTCCGCGCGCGGCCAATTTTCGGGGGCGTTCGTCCGGCCGCGCGCGGAGCGCACGGCCCACCTCTCGCGCCGCCTACTCAACCTCCACCACCATCTCGATCTCGACCACGGCGCCGAGCGGCAGCGACACCATGCCAAGCGCCGCGCGCGCGTGTTTTCCCTTCTCGCCAAAAACCGCCACGAGCAAATCGGAGCAGCCGTTGATCACTGTCGGTTGCGCGGTGAAATCGGGCGTCGAGTTCACGAAGCCGCTCACCTTCACCACGCGCTTCACCTTCGCGAGTTCGCCGATCTCCTTCTTGAGCGTCGCGAGCATCGCGAGCGCGGTCTCGCGTGCGGCGGCCGCGGCCTGCTCGGCGGTGAACTCCTTGCCGGCTTTGCCTGCGAGCACCTTGCCGTCGGCGTCGCGCGAGATGTGGCCCGCGAGAAACACAAGGTTGCCCGAGCGCACCGCCGGCACGTAGTTCGCGACCGGCGCACTCGTCGGTGGCAACTTGGCGCCGAGTTCGGCGAGCTTTTGCTCGGGCGTCGCGGCGAACGCGGCCGGGAGCAGAACCGACGACACAATGACAGCGGCGAAGGGGCGGGGGAGGTGCATGCCGCGACTGTGCGTCGCCGCCCGCCGCTGGCGAGCTGACTTTTTATGAGCCATCCGAAACCCCGTCTCCTCGCCGCGCTCGGCGCCGCCACCTTGCTGGCCGGCTTCGCCCGCGCGGCTGACCTCAAGCACGATCTCTATTTCTGTGTGAATGTGAGCGGCCAGGGCTCGGTCATGGGCAGCCGCGTCGCCGCCGCCAGCGGACTCTACCGCTCCGGCGACCGCGAAAAACTCGAGCACGTCGGGTTCAATAATTTCCGCACCTTCGGGCTGACGAGCGATCCGCGCAACTCCGCCATCCTCCTCGAAACCGTGATCGACGGCGCGCAACGCTCCACGGATCGCGGCAAAACCTGGCGCCGCACCACCGGTTGGGACATGACCGAGCCCAAGGGCGTCGCCTTCGATCCGAACGCGCCCGACGACGTCTACATGGGCCTGCCCGACGGCATCGCGGTCTCGCACGACGGCGGGCAGACATGGCGCCGCTCGCACGACGGCATCAAGCGCGCCTACACGCACCCCATCGTCGTCGATCGCACGAAGAAAGGCCGCGTGATCGCCGGCACCGAGCTCGGCATCTACATTTCCGACGACGGAGCGAAATCGTGGCAACGCGTCCTCCCCACCGCCAAAGTCACCTACGAACTCGCCCAGTCGCCGCACGATCCGAAGGTGTTCATCGCGGCGACATCGGCCGACGGTGCGTTCATCTCGCGTGACGGTGCGCGCACGTGGCAGCGTTTCGCCGGCCTGCCGACGAAGCACACGCTCCACTACGCGCGCTTTGATCCGCACGACGCCAAGCGCCTCGTGGTCTGCGGTTGGGAGGCGGGCGTGCAGATTTCCGAGGACGGTGGCACGACGTGGACCGACTGCACGGCCGGCCTGCCGAATCGCCAGATCTGGTCCATCGCCATCGACCCCGACCTCCCCGGCCGCCTCTACGCCGCGCCTTACCTCGCGCCCGTGCATGTCTCGGACGACAACGGCCGCACGTGGCGCCCCAAGTATTTCGAGAAAGCGATCGTCTACGACATCCGGTTCCTCCCGCACCCCTGAAAGCACGATCGCGCTTCACCATGAAACGACTTTTCCTCTCTCTCCTCGCGCTGTCCGCTGTTGCCGGTCGCGCCCAGCCCTCCTTCTCCGGCCCGGTGCCGCCGTTGACCGTCGTCAACAACGCCGCCGACCGCCGTGCCGCCTATCACGCGCGCATCGCCGAGGTGCTCACGTGGCGCGCCAACGTCGTCAAATCCACCGAGCCAGAAAAAGTCGGCCTCGCCGACATCGTCGGCAAGCTCGCACTCCGCCAGGATGCGGCCCTCTGTTCCGCGCGCCTCATCGAGCTGATGAAGACGCCGTCGGGCGACATGTTCTGGATGTTCCCCGTCACGTGCATCTCCTACCTCGGCCGCGACCAGCTCACGCCTGAGGCCAAGGCCGCCGTGCGCGAAGCGTGGCGCACCTACATGCCGCTGCGCGGCGACACCGAGAACCACTGGGCGATGTATTACACGTCGCTCTATCTCATGGCCCAGCTCTGGCCCAACGAACCCGGCGAACGTTGGTTCACGGGCAAGAGTTCGACGGAGAATTTCCAGGAAGCGCGCGAGTATCTCATCCATTGGATGGGCCTCACCACCACCATCGGCCAGGGCGAATACGACTGCACCGAATACCTCGGCGAATACACCATCCCGATGTTGTTCCTCGCCTCGTGGGCCGAGGACTCCGTCATCCGCCAGCGCGGCCGCATGATGCTCGAATACGTGCTCGCCGACTTCGCCGTCGAGACGCTCAACGGCACCTACATCGGTTCGCACGCGCGCACGACCGACGTCGCCGTGCTCGAGAAATGGAACTGCCTGGCGTCCTCGCTGGCGTGGCTGTTCTTCGGCAACACGCCGCCGGTCGCCGGCTACAGTTGGGGTCTCTACGTCGCCGCGGCCGCGCGCAACTTCGACCTCCCCGAAGTCATCTACCGCATCGCCGTCGACCGCTCCGCGAACTACACCCACTACGAAAAAAAGCGCACGCGCCACCGCTGGCGCAACAGCGACGTCCGCAACGCCCCCGTCTACAAGACCACCTACCTCACGCGCGACTACGCCATCGGCTCCGACCAGGGCGGCCTGCTCCAGCCCATCCAGCAACACTCGTGGGACGTGACCTGGGCGCTCGACGATCCGCGCGGAAAACAAAACACGCTCTTCTCGCTCCAGGCGCACTACGGCACGCACGAGCTCATGATGTATTTCACCGAGATGCCCGACTACATGCCGGCGTCGGTCACGTTCCAGGGCAAGCCGAGCTACATCAGCGACGGCAAGCTCCTCGGCGGCTCGCCCCACGAGCAACTCTTCCAGCAGGACGACTGCGTGATCCAGCTCACCGACGTGCCCGCCGGCGAGACCTTCGAGCACATCAACGGCTTCTTCTCGAAAGACCTCACGCGCCTCGAGGAAGACGCGTCCGGCTGGCTCTTCGCGCAAGGCGGCCGCGCCTACATCGCCTACCGTCCGCTCTCCGCCTACGAGTGGCGCCCGATCGACGGCGGCGGCAAACGCCTCCGCTCCGCCGCGCGGCAAAACGGCACCGTCGTGCAAGTCGCGTCCGCCGCCGAATTCAAATCGTGGGACGACTTCAAGGCCACCATCCGCGCGCTCCCGCTCGAAATGAAAACCGCGCCGAAGCCGGGCGTCACCTTCACCACGCTCCGCGGCCGCAAACTAGAATGCACCTACGGCGCCGCTCCGCGCGTTGACGGCCGCACGATCGACTACGCGAAGGAATGGAAGCTCTTCAAAGGCCCGTATCTCAACGCCGAGCCCGGCAGCGGCACACTCACGATGACGCACGGCAAACTGAAGCGCGTCCTCGATTTCAACACCCTCACGATCACCGATGCCGTCCTGCCGTGACTTGAGGTGGAGCGCGTTGCCCTCAACGCGCTTTTGTGGGAGGGGCTTTAAGCCCCGACGAGTCGCGGGGTAAACCCGCTCCCACCTTCAAACCAGCGCGTTGGGGTCAACGCGCCCCACCTCGACCGCCACGCTCCGGCTACGAGAGGGGACTCGCCAGCTGGAACGCCCGCAACGTGCGCCCGGCCGCCGCGAGTTCGCCGTTCCTAACCATGATCGGCGATGGAGCAGGGTGGGGTGCATCCCCGCGCGAAGGCGGTTGGTCTTGGCGGTTTGGTGCCAGTGACTCTGGGGAACCCGGGCCTGCCCCGGTGGCTTCGGCGGCTGGCCCCGCTGGAGTCGCCGGTGCCTCATGGCCCGACGGGGCGAATCACGGCTGCACGCGCACCGTGAGCACCTTTCGGTCGCCCGCCCGGCGCAAGCGCTGCGCGAGGTCGAGTGCGTAGAGAGTTGTGGCGAGCCGGTTGCCCGTGCCGGCCTTGTTGAAGATGGAAGTCAGGTGAAATTTTACCGTCTGGAGTGAGACGTGCATCAAGGTGGCCATCTCCGCGTTGGACTTGCCTTCCGTGAGCCACATCAGCACCTCCGACTCGCGCGGACTGAACCCCGCCCGCGCAAACTCCCGCGGATCGAGCGGCTTCTCCCGCCTCGCCTTGGTGCGCGCATGTGCCAGTCGCCGCGCATTGTCCAGATGCTCCTGTGCCAACGTCAGAATCGAGCGGTCGCGCTCCGAGTAATCCACCGTGCCGCTGCGCTCGAGCCCGACGAACATCACGTGGTCATCTCCCGTCGGCACATGCACGGCGCAGTGGTTGACCCAGCCCATCAGCGCGAAGCTCTCGGCATAGACGTCGAGATCGCGAAACTGCCGCTCGCTGAAAAAATCGCGCCGGAAAAACGGCCGCCCTTCGTTCACCGTAGGATCCCAGTTGAACAACCGGTAGCGCCCCATCGTGCGCCCAAACCCGTCCAGCAAACGCGGCAAGGCCGCATCCGGATCGCTGAAGTCCACTCCCAGCGTCCCCGCCGTCTTGTCCATGTCGCCCACGCAATACATGTCCGCCTCCACCAACTCGCGCAGGAACTGCACGCACTGCGTGGCATACGTCTCCGCGGTCAATTCCGGCGCATAAAGCCTCAGGCTGGCACGCGAAAACGCACCGAGATCCGCGTGGGAAACCATCATGGGCTGACGAAAATGGGGGTGGGGTAAACCACGGGGAGGCGCGCACCCTGCCGCAAAAACCCATTTCCACAAGAAATTCCCTCAACCTTGGCCAAGTGTTTTTCCCTTCGCTCCCTCCTCACCCACCGCTGTCTTCCACCCCTCCTCGCCATTTCCGCCGGTCGCTCTCCGCCATCTTCGTGCTTTCCGTCCCGCCTCCTTTGCGCATTGCTCCAGCCGTGGCACCTCCGCAATTCCCCGCCGCCCTTCCGCATACCCCGCCACCGTCCGCCGCCTGCGAAGCGCGCGGCCACCGCCACGGTTGATCCGCTCCATCCTCCTTCGTGGACCCACTCCAGGCCCTCCTCGCCCAAGCCCGCCGCCTGCGCTTCGCCGACCCCGCGCGCGAAGAGCGCTTTCTCCGCGCGCACCTCACCGAGGGCCTCACGCGCGTGCGCTGGGGCATCGGGTGCGCCGTGGCGTTCACGGTCGGGATCGGGCTCCTGGATGTGTTGCAACCCCTCCCGGCCGCAGACGCGTGGTTCGTGTCCCATGCGCTCCGGTTCCGCTTCGGCGTGCAGCTCCCCATCTGGCTCGGTCTGGCGTGCCTCGCCTGGCAGCGCGTCCCGCGCGCGAACCTCGATCTCTGGGTCGCGCTCGGGGTCAGCGCCGTCGCCGCCTGGATGCCGGCCTACTACGGTCCCGTCAACCGGTCGGCCTTCTCCATCCTCTCCAGTGATATGGCCTCCATGCTGTTGTTCGCGACCATTTTGCTGCCGGTGCGCTTTCGCTCCACCCTTGTCATGGCGATCACGTTGGGAGTCGTCGGGCCGGTGCTCACCGGACTCTTTCGGATCGGCGGCGGCTACCAGTGGGTGGAGGCCGTTCTCGCCTCAATCGTCGCCTACGCCGCCATCATCGCGATCGCCGGCTGGCTGCGCGAGCGCGACGACCGCTGCCGTTTTGCGCAACAAGAGCACCTCGCCGCGCTGAACACCGAGCTCACCCGCCTCCACGCCGAACGCGGCGAGTTCATGGCCATCGCCGCCCACGACATCCAGGCCCCGCTCAACGCCGTGAAGCTCACCGCCGGCCTCGCCCTCGCCGAGCCCACCGCACGCGGCCCCCTGCGCGACCTGCTCGCCGACATCGCCGGTGCCGCCACCCGCATGGGTGACATCGTCGCCAGCTTCCTCCGCTCCCACGCCGCCGAACGCGGCGATCTCCCCGTCCGCCTCGCCCCGCTCGCACTTGCTGAAGCGGCCGGCGAAGCCCTCCGCCGCCACTCCGCCGCCGCTGCCGCCAAACACCAACCGCTCTCCCTCGTCCCGCCCGCCGCCCTGCTCCCCCCCGCGCACGCCGACGCCGCCCTCGTCTCCCAGGTGCTCGATAATTTTTTGACCAACGCGATCAAGTTCACCCCCGCCGGCGGTGCCATCACCCTGCACACCACCGTCGGCGAGTCCGCCGCCACCGTGCGCCTCGTCGTGCGCGACCAGGGCCCCGGCCTCAGCGACACCGACAAAGCCCGCGCCTTCGCCAAATTCGCCCGCCTCTCCGCCCAACCCACCGCCGGCGAAGCCAGCACCGGCCTCGGCCTCGCCGTGGCCCGCCGCCTGGCCGCCGCGATGGGCGGCACCGTCGGCGTGGCCGATGCCCCCGGCCACGGTGCCGAATTCTGGGTCGAACTCCCCGTCGCGCCATCCGTCCCCCCGGCCGGACGCTGACCCGCTCCGCATGTCCCCGCCCACCATCCCAACCGCCACCGTCGCCCTCATCGAAGACGATGCGAGCTACTGCCGCGCCCTCGCCCGCTGCTTCGGCCCCCGCTGCGTCGGTGCTTGGGAAACCGTCGAAGCCGCCCTGCCAGAGCTCGCCGTCGCCGCGCCCGCCGTCCTCCTCCTCGACATCGATCTGCCCGGCCTCCCCGGCCACGCCGCCGTGCCCCGGCTCCTCGCTGCCACCCCGGCCACCCACATCGTGATGCTCACCGCCCACGACCGCGACGACCTCGTCTTTGCCGCCCTCCAGGCCGGCGCCATCGGCTACCTGCTCAAAACCGCCGCGCCCGACGAGATCCTCGCCGCCGTCGCCACCGCCATGGCCGGCGGCTCGCCCATGTCTCCGGCCATCGCCCGCAAGATCGTCGGCTTCTTCGCCGCGAAAAAACTCCCGCCACCCGCCGCGCCCGTCCGCGACCTCGCCCTCGCCGCCCTCACGGAGCGCGAAGCCGCCTTGCTCGCCCTGATCGCCGACGGCGCGAGTGACAAAACCGCCGCCGACCAGCTCGGCCTCACCCACGGCAGCGTGCGCAACCGCCTCCAGTTGATTTACCGCAAGCTCCACGTCACCTCCCGCACCGCCGCCGCCCTGCGCTGGCGCAACCACTGATTGTAGAGCCCGGTCCCCGACCCGCCCGACCCCGCCGCGCCCACAGCGTCGGCCCGGTGTGACATTTGTCACCGCTGCGCATCCGCACCGTATCCGGTAGAATGGGGTTGATGCCTCACGCACCGCTCACCGTTTCTGCCGCCGTGCCTACCCCGCGCGAGCAGGCCATTCTCGCTCTCGTCGCCCGCGGCCTCGACGACAAGACCATCGCCGCCCACCTCGGTCTCACCCATGGCAGCGTGCGCAACCGCCTCACGACCCTCTACCGCAAGCTCGGCGTCACCAGCCGCACCGCCGCCGCTCTCACGACCGCCGCCAGCACCCCGCCCATCCACCCACCCCCGGATGAGTCCGGTAAACTACCTAGACCGAAGTCTAGTTGTGCATAATCGCTGCAACAGGCATAAACTACCCATGCCGTTCCGCTCCCGCCGACCGCGCCGCTTTGTCGCGCCCGCCGCCTTGCTCCTTGCCTGTCTTACCCCGGCCTCCGCCCAGACGGTCTTCACGACCAACACGACCTACGCCTTCACCAGCAACCTCCTTGGCGACACCGAGGTCCGCGGCGGCGCCACCTTCACCGTCGGTTCTTCCGGCAACGTTGGCACCGGCCAGCTTCACGTGGGCGGCAACACGGCGGGCGACACCGGGTCGCTCGTCGTCAGCGACGGCGGCCATGTCGTTTCCACCGGCATCGTCCGGTTTGGTCACACTGGCGCCGCCACGGGCTCCGGCACCGTCGATGGCGTCGGCTCCAGCCTCTCGGCCACCGGCTCCTACATCGAGATCGCCACTGCTGGCACCGGCTCGCTGACGATCACCAACGGCGGAGCCGTCTCGACCGTGTCCTCGCTGGCGCTCGGCGTCCTCGCCGGCTCCAACGGCACGCTCACGATCGGTGGCACCGGGTCGACGCTCACCACCGGCACGTTTCTCTATGCCGGCTACTTGGGCAGCGGCACAATCAACCTCAACGCCGGCGCCACCGTCACGCCCGGCACCGAACTCGCGCTCGGCGTCCTCGCCGGCTCCAGCGGCACGCTCAACCTCAACGGCGGCACGCTCAATCTCGGCGGCACCGACGGACTGCGCATCGGCGCTGGCACGGGCACGGTGAATTTCGCCGGCGGCACCCTGCGCGCCACCGCCGCGCTCACCTCCTCCGTGCCGATCGCCCTCGCCAGCGCCACGACCTCCACCGTCGATACGAACGGTTTCGCGACGACCCTCTCCGGCCTGCTCTCCGGCTCGGGCGCCCTCACCAAGGCGGGCGCCGGCACCCTCACCCTCACCGGCGCCAACACCTTCACCGGCGGCGCCACGCTCAACGCCGGCACGCTCGCCCTCGGCTCGGCCGGCGCCCTCGGCAGCTCGGGCTCGATCGCGTTTGGCGGCGGCACGCTCCGGTTCTCCGCGGCCAACACCACCGACTACTCGTCGCGTTTCTCCACGGCCGACAGCCAGGCCTACGCCTTCGATACGAACGGCCAGAACGTCACCTTCAACTCCGCGCTCACCAGCACCGGCGGCACGCTCGCGAAATCCGGCACCGGCACGCTCACCCTCTCCGGCGCCAACACCTACACCGGCGGCACCACGCTCACCGGCGGCACGCTCGCCCTCGGCAGCTCCGGAGCGATCGGCAGCACCGGCCCGATCACCTTCGGCGGCGGCACGCTGCAATTCTCCGCGAGCAACACCACCGACTACTCGTCGCGTTTCTCCACTGCCGCCAGCCAGGCCTACGCCTTCGATACGAACGGCGAGGCCGTCACCCTCGCCACCGCCCTCACCAGCACCGGCGGCACGCTCGCGAAGTCCGGCGCCGGCACGCTCACGCTCTCCGGCGCCAACACCTCTTCCGGCACCACCACCGTCTCCGCCGGCACGCTCGCGGCCGGCTCCGCGTGCGCCCTCGGCGGCGGCGGCTCGATCTCGGTCGCCACCGGCGCGACGCTCGACACCGCCAGCTTCGGCCTCGACCTCGCGCGCCTCTCCGGCACGGGCACGGTGACGGGCACCGGCGCCTTCGCCTACAACTCGGCGGCGAACGCCACCCTCGCCCTCGATT
>JACRKC010000080.1 GCA_016235555.1 Verrucomicrobiota bacterium | reverse complement strand
TCCCGCCGAGGACTTCGGAGGTGTCGGCGAGACGCCGACACGAGCACCCGAGACGGGTGCGCTCCCCGAACCGCTGAACTTTTGTCACTCTATTTCGCGAGACTCAGTCAACAGCCAATCCGTGTGATCGGCGTTGTTTTTTTCGGCGCATTTTCTGCGGCGCCGACAAGTCGGCGTGGGTGGTCCACCTCGCGCATGACCCGACGGTGGCCGGGGTGTTGGGCATCAATGCGGTGCCCAGCCAATCCACGCTGTCGCGCTGGGGCAAATGACCGCCGAAGACGATTGCGATCCGGTTGCCGCTCTCTCCGCCAGCGCGGCCCCACCTCAGCTTGCTGCCAAACTCGGCGATGCGCCTGTTCAAAAAACTTCCGGCTTCACGTTCGTCGACCACCTCGCGCACCACCGGATTCTCCACGCCAAGCGCCCGCTCGCGGCCACCGACCAGAAGATCGTGGATATCGCGTTCGCCCCGGGCTTCAACTCGATCAGCCGCTTCAACGAAGCCATCCGCCGCGCCAGCGGCTGCTCGCCCCGCACCTACCGCCAGCGACACGAGTCGGTCGATGAGGCGGTTGCATCCTGAGCCAACGGTGCAGTCGGCCGTAGCAGCCGACGTGAGGCTGGGATCAAGGTGAGTCGCGTCAACCCGCCTCGCTGCTCGGCTGCTACTTCGCTGCGCGGATTTCGTCTGCAACGTTCCGGCTCAGCCGGCATCGGCCCGGCGGACCTGAGAGGGCGTCGAAAAAGGACGCCCCGCATGGTAGCGGAAGCCGTGAGGCTTTCGCCGCTTCGCACGAAACGCTCCCGCGTTCCGCTACAGGACCGCGCGATCACAAGGCTTTTTCGACGCCTTCTGACAGCCGGACGCATCTCAGTTTCTCGCAGTCCGGTGAGCGCGGCGGAGCGGCGGTTTTCAACCGCCGGGCTTGGGCGCTTGGAAAAGTGCTCCTCCGCAGTGCAAGAAAGTGAGATGCGCCCGGACGGCCATCGCCTAATCGCGCCTTGGCAGCGCGCGCCGCGGTGTGACACTCTCGCGGCGTTCCCACCCCATGCCGTCGCCCCGCGTCATCCTGTTTCCGCTCGTGCTTGCGACTGCCGCGGCGTTGTCCGGCGCGGAACCGCGGGTGGATTTCGCGCGCGACATCCGCCCCCTGCTGGCCGCCCATTGCTACGATTGCCACGGTCCGGAGAAAACGAAGGGCGGCCTTTCGCTCACCTCCCGATCACTCGCCGCGCGCGGCGGCGAATCCGGCGCGCCCGCCCTCGTGCCGGGCCAGAGCGCAAAAAGCGAACTCATCGCCCGCCTCACCACCGCGTCGGACGACGATGTGATGCCGCAGAAGGCCGCACGCCTGAAGCCGGCCGAGATCGCCCTCCTCTCGCGTTGGATCGACGAGGGCGCCGTCTGGCCCGACAACCTGACGCACTGGGCCTACGTCGCTCCCGTGCGCCCGCCCATCCCCGCGATCACCGATCCGCCGTCAGCCATCGCCAATCCGATCGACGCCTTCGTCCTCGCCAAGCTCCACGCCGCCGGCGTCTCGCCCTCCCCCGCCGCCGATCGCGCCCGCTGGCTGCGCCGGGTCTCGCTCGATCTCATCGGCCTGCCGCCGACGCTTGCGGAGCTGGCCGCGTTCGAGGCCGACACCACTCCCGGCGCGCACGAACGCGTGGTCGACCGGCTGCTCGCCTCGCCGCACTACGGCGAGAAATGGGCGCGGCCGTGGCTCGATCTCGCCCGTTACGCCGACTCCCACGGCTTCCAGCGCGACGATCTCCGCGAGAGCTGGCCCTACCGCGACTGGGTCGTGCGGGCCATGAACGCCGACCTGCCCTTCGATCAATTCACCCTCATGCAGATCGCCGGCGACCTCCTGCCCCGGGACCCCAAATCTCAGAGCCTGGACCCTTTGATCGCCACCGGCTTCCACCGCGCCGCGCCCACCAACGTCGAGGCCGGCACCGATCAGGAAGAGGGCCGCGTCAACCAGGTGATCGATCGCGTGAACACCACCGCGACCGTCTGGCTCGGCACGACGCTGGAGTGCGCCCAGTGCCACAATCACAAATACGACCCCTTCACGCAGCGCGACTACTACCGGCTCTTCGCGTATTTCAACTCGACCGAGCGCGAGACCGCGTTCGCGACCGCCAAGGCCACCGCCACGCTCGCGTTCACCGGCCCGTTTGTGTCGCTGCCCGACGCCGCCAACGACGCGCAGCGCGCCGCCATCACCACGCGCTTGAAAAAAAACGACGACGACCTCGCCGCCGCCACGGAAAAACTCCGCACCGGCCTGCCCGCGTGGGAGACGGCCGCGCGCGCCGCGCTCGCCGCTGCGCCGCAGAGCCACGCGCTCGACGTCAGCGCCTTCGAGTCGAGCGCCGCGTCCCCGCACCGCATCCTCGAGGACCAATCCGTGCTGCTCTTCGACGACGTGCCCGACCGCGACACCTACACCGTCACCGCCCGCACCACGCTCGCCGGCATCACGGCCTTCAAACTCGAGGCGCTCACCGATCCCTCGCTGCCCGGCAACGGCCCCGGCCGCGGCGACAGCGCCCGGCCCAACTTCGTGCTCAACGCCTTCACGGTCACCGCCACGACGAGTGCCGGTCCCGCGCCGGTGCGGCTCGTGCGCGCCACGCAGTCGTTTGCCCAGAACGGTTTCCCCGCCGCCAACCTCCTCGACGCGAAAAACCCCAAGGGTTGGGCCATCTCCCCGCAGTTCGGCCGCGACCACTGGGCGGTGTTCGAACTGGCAGAGCCGCTCGACGCCCGCGCGGGCACGACGCTCGTCTTCACGCTGGCGCAGAACTTCGGCTCCGGCCGCACTATCGGCCGCTTCCGCCTCTCCGCGATCACGGGTCAGGCCGGCGCCCCGCCCGTGCCGGCCGAGGTCGCCGCGGCGCTGCGCACGCCGCCCGCGGCGCGCACCGCCGCGCAGGCCGACGCGCTCCTCGCTCACGTGGTCGCGCACGACGCCACGATCGCCACCCTGCGCCAGGCGCGCCGGCGGACCGAGCAGGAACTCGCAAAACTCACCGGCCCGCGCACGCTCGTGATGCGCGAGGTCGGCGAGCCGCGGATGACGAGCGTGCTCAAGCGTGGCAATTTTCTCGACCCCGGCGAACACGTCGCGCCCGGTGTGCCGGCGACGCTCCACCCGCTCGCCCCCGGCGGCGCGGGCAACCGCCTCGATCTCGCGCGCTGGCTCGTCTCCCGCGACAACCCGCTCGTTGCGCGCGTCACCGTCAACCGCTGGTGGCAGGAATTTTTCGGCGAGGGCCTCGTGCGCACTCCGGAGGATTTCGGCGTGAAGGGCGAACCGCCAACCCATCCCGAGTTGCTCGACTGGCTCGCCGTCGAGTTCATGGAGGGCGGCTGGAGCATGAAGAAGATCCACCGTCTCATCGCGCTCTCGGCGACCTATCAGCAGAGTTCGCGCCTCACGCCCGCGCTGCGCGCCCGGGATGACCGGAACCGCCTGCTCGCCCGCGGCCCGCGTTTCCGCCTCGAGGCCGAGGCGATCCGCGACAACGCTCTCGCCATCGCCGGCCTGCTCTCACCGAAAATAGGCGGCCCGCCGGTGCGCCCCTACCAGCCGCCCGGTCTCTGGGACAGCAAGGTCGGCGGCGATCGGGTGACTTACGAAGTGAGCCCGGGAGAGGACGCCTACCGCCGCGGGCTCTACACCATCTGGAAACGCGCCTCGCCCTATCCGAGCTTCGTCAACTTCGATGCTTCCAGCCGCGGCGCCTGCACCGTGCGCCGTTCGCGCTCCAACACTCCGCTCCAAGCCCTCACGCTCCTCAACGATCCGGTTTACGTCGAGGCCGCCGCCGCGCTCGCCGCGCGCATCGTGCGCGAGCGCCCCGACGCCGGTGTGCCGGCGCGCGTGACGCACGCCTTCCGCCTCTGTCTCACGCGCGAACCCACCGCCGCCGAACGCGTGACGCTCGAGGAACTGTTCGCGCAGCAAAACGCCACGCACCGCGACGAGCAGGTCGCGTGGCAGGCCGTCGCGAGCGCGCTCCTCAACCTCGACGAAACGATCACGAAAAACTGAATCCGTCGTGGACGAGGCGTCCCGCCTCGTTTCCAGCGCACCCGCCCCATGCTCCCATCACTTGTCATTCTGAGCGCAGCGAAGAATCCAATTGGATTTTCACCCGCGCAGTCGGGGTTCGCACCTTCTACTGGATTCTTCGCTGCGCTCAGAATGACAAAGGTGGTCTTGGCATCTCTCGGAAAGTAAAGCCATGCACCCCCGCGAAGCTCACCTCCGCTCCGTCACCCGCCGCACGTTTCTGCACAACTCCGGCCTCGGCTTCGGCGCCGTCGCGCTCAACCAGCTCCTCGCGCGCTCGCTGTTCGCCGCAGCGCCGTCTCTCCCTGGACCCCAGACCCAAAACCCAAGACCCCAAACCCCAAACTCCAGACCCCACTTCGCCCCCCGCGCCAAACGCGTCATCTACCTCCACATGGTCGGCGCCCCGTCGCAGCTCGATCTCTTCGATCACAAGCCTGCACTCGCCGCCCTCGACGGCCAGCCGTGCCCCGATGAGTTCATCAAGGGCAAGCGCTTCGCCTTTCTCCGCGGCCATCCCCGCATCGCCGCGACGAAATTCTCCTTCGCGCGCCACGGCCAGAGCGGCGCCGAGATTTCCGCGCTGCTCCCGCACCTCGCCGGCGTCGCCGATGAAATCGCCCTCGTGCGCTCGGTGCACACCGACGAGTTCAACCATGCCCCGGCGCAGCTCCTGTTGCACACCGGCTTCGGCCGTCCCGGCCGGCCCAGCGGAGGTTCGTGGGTCACTTACGGTCTCGGCTCGGAAAACGCCGACCTCCCCGCCTACGTCGTGCTCCAATCGGGCCCGCTCGCCGGTGCCGGCACGCAGCTGTGGTCAGCGGGGTTTCTCCCGAGCGTCCACCAAGGCGTGCAATTCCGCACCAGCGGCGAGCCCGTTCTCTTCCTCGAAAACCCGAAGGGCGTCGCGCCTTCCGACCGCCGGCAGGTGCTCGACGCTGTGCGCCGCCTCAACGAGACGCAGCTCGCCGACGCCGGCGATCCCGAGATCGCCACGCGCATCGCGCAATACGAGCTCGCGTTCCGCATGCAGGCGAGCGTGCCCGAACTCATGGACATCTCGCGCGAGTCCGCCGCCACGCTCGCCCTCTACGGCGCCGAGCCCGGCAAACCTTCCTTCGCCAACAACTGCCTGCTCGCCCGCCGCCTCGTCGAGCGCGGTGTGCGCATGGTGCAGCTCTACGACGCCGACTGGGACCACCACAACAACCTCGCCACGCGCCTCCCCGCCAAGTGTCGCGACGTCGACCGCGGCATGGCCGCCCTCATCCGCGATCTCAAGCAGCGCGGCCTGCTCGACGACACGCTCGTGATCTGGGGCGGCGAATTCGGCCGCACGCCGATGGCGCAGAGCGACACCGGCAACGGCACCGCCTCCAACCCGGGTCGCGATCACCACAAGGACGCCTACACCATGTGGCTCGCCGGCGGCGGCGTGAAACGCGGCGTCAGTTTCGGCGCGACCGACGACCTCGGCTATCACATCACCGAGAACCCGGTGCACGTGCACGATCTCAACGCCACGCTCCTCCACCTCCTCGGCCTCGACCACGAGCGCCTCACCTTCCGCTACCAGGGCCGCGACTACCGCCTGACCGACGTGCACGGCAAGGTGGTGAAGGGACTGCTCGCGTGAGGTGGAGCGCGTTGCCCCCCAACGCGCTTTTGTGGAATGGGCTTTAAGTCGCGGGGTAAACCCGCTCCCACATTCAAACCAGCGTGTTGAGTCAACGCGCTCCACCTCCGGGTGCATCTCTCTTTCGTCTATTGCGGAGGGGCGCTTTTCCAAGCGCCCTGGCTCGGCGGTTGCAAACCGCCGCTCCGTCGCGCTCACCGCGCGGCAAGAACTTGAGAGGCGCGCCCAGGGCGTAACTCAAACCGAGGTCAGTTTTCGAATGCCTCCGCTGTAGCGGCGGTCTATGACCGCCGGCGTTGCGCCAAGGGCATTCGTTCGGCGGTCATAGACCGCCGCTGCAAGTCGCTGACCTCGGTTTGAGTCACACTCGCGCGCCCACCTCCGGCGCTTCTGCTCTGGCGTTGAGGCCGGGGCATGCGTTGGGTTCTTCTGCTGTCATGACTCGGCCCCTCCGTTTTCTCGCACTTGCCTCGCTGGTCGTCTGCAGTGCGCCCGCACAGTCTGCGCGCCCCAACATCCTCTTCATCGTCGCCGACGACCTCGGTTACGGCGAACTCGGCTGCTACGGCGGACGCGACATTCCGACGCCGCACCTCGACGCGCTCGCGGCGGGCGGCGTGCGTTTTACCAACGGCTACGTCACCGCGCCGTTCTGCGCCGCCTCGCGCGCGGCGTTGATGACCGGCCGCTACCAGACGCGCTTCGGTTTCGAGTATAATCCCATCGGCGCCAAGAACGCCGCACCTGGCATCGGCCTGCCGGTCGCCGAAAAGACGCTCGCCAACCGGCTCAGCGACGCCGGCTACGCCACCGCGCTCGTCGGCAAGTGGCATCTCGGCGGCACCGCCGAATTCCACCCGCAGCGCCGCGGCTTCGACGAGTTCTTCGGCTTCCTGCACGAAGGGCACACCTACGTCCCGCACCCGTGGGACGGCGTGGTGTCGTGGCTCCGCCGCCGCACGCTGCCCGACGGCGGCAAGGGCCGCTGGACCTCGCCCGACGGCCGCATCATCTGGACCACGCATCTCAACAACCACGAGCCCGACTACGACGCCGACAACCCCATCCTCCGCAGCAGCCAGCCCGTCGACGAACGCGCCAACCTCACCGATGCGTTCACGCGCGAAGCCTGCGACTTCATCGCGCGCCACCGCGCGCAACCGTTCTTCCTCTACCTCGCCTACAACGCCGTGCACAGCCCCATGCAGGGCGCCGACGCCTGGCTCGCCAAGTTCGCCCACATCCCGGACATCCACCGCCGCATCTTCGCCGCGATGCTCGCGCACCTCGACGACAGCGTCGGCCGCGTCGTCGCCCAGCTCCGCGCTCACGGTCTCGAGGAAAACACGCTGATCGTTTTCCTCAGCGACAACGGCGGCCCCACCGCCGAACTCACCTCCAGCAACGTCCCGCTCCGCGGCGCGAAAGGCCAGCTCTACGAGGGCGGAATTCGCGTTCCGATGACCGTCACCTGGAAGGGACGAATCCCCGCCAACCGCACGCTTGCACAACCCGTGATGGCCTTCGATCTCACCGCCACCGCGCTCGCCGCGGCCCGCGTCACACCGCCCGCCACCAGCGCGTCGCTCGACGGCACGACCCTGCTCCCGCTCCTGCGCGGCGAATCAGCAGCGGCGCCACACCCTGAACTTCACTGGCGCGTCGGAAGGAAAAACGCTTCACGCGCCGGCGATTGGAAAATCATCCGCGACGCCGGCGGCGCTTGGGAGCTCTACGATCTCGCGCACGACATTTCCGAAACCAAGAACCTCGCGGCGTCCGAATCCGCCCGCGTGGCCGACCTCGCCGGCCGTTGGGAGCAGTGGAATGCCCGCCAGATCGAGCCGCGCTGGCGCTGAGTTTCGCGTTTGGCAACGCGCGGATAGTTGTGCCCAATCGAGGCACCTGCCCTGCAAATTATGAACCCCACCCGCCTCCTCACCGTCGGAATCCTCGCTGCGTGCGCGCTTGCCGTCTCACCCGCCGCCACGCCGACGCGGCCGAACATCCTCTTCATCTTCTCCGACGATCACGCGCAGCACGCGATCTCGGCCTATGGCTCCAAGGTCAACCAGACGCCGCACCTCGACCGTCTCGCCGCCGCCGGCGCGCGCTTCACAAATTCCTTCGTCACGAATTCCATCTGCACGCCGAGCCGCGCCACGCTGCTGACCGGCCAGTATTCGCACCTCAACGGCGTGCCCGTCTTCAACCGCCTCGACGGCTCGCGCGACAACGTCGCCAGGCGCCTCCAGGCCGCCGGCTACCACACCGGCATGATCGGCAAGTGGCACCTCGGCTCCGACCCCACCGGTTTCGACCGCTGGATGGTGCTCCCCGGCCAGGGCGTTTACTGGAATCCGACCTTCCTCCTGCCCGGCACGAAGAGCGTCACCATCGAGGGCCACTGCACCGACATCACCACCGCCCTCGGTCTCGAATGGCTGGAGACGCGCCCGAAGGACAAACCGTTTTTCCTGATGCTCCACCAGAAGGCGCCGCACCGCGCCTGGCAGCCCGACGAGCGCAACAAGGCCCGGTTCAAGGACGCCGTCATCCCCGAGCCCGACACGCTGCGCGACGATTACGCCACGCGCCCCGCCGCGCTCCCGGAAAACCAGCAGACCGTCGCCCGCGATCTCACGCGCAACGATCTCAAGCTCACGCCCCCCGCCGATCTCACCGGCCCGGCCCGCCAGCAATGGCTCAACGCCAAGCCCATGGAGCTCGAAATCACCCGCGCCGACGGCACCAAGGAAAAGCTCACCGGCGATGCGCTCATGAAATGGAAATACCAGCGCTACATGCAGGACTACCTCGCGTGCGTGCAGGGCGTCGACGACTCCGTCGGCCAGGTGCTCGACTACCTCGACCGCACCGGCCTCGCGAAAAACACCGTCGTCATCTACGCCGCCGACAACGGCTGGTATCTCGGCGACCTCGGCCTCTACGACAAACGCTTCATGTATGAGCCTGGCCTGAAGGTGCCCTTCATCGCCCGCGGCCCCGGCATCAAGCCCGGCAGCACGCCCGCCCAATTCATCACCAACATCGACTGGGCCCCCACCTTCCTCGACCTCGCCGGCGCCCCGATCCCCGCCTCGATGCAAGGCCGCTCGGTCGCGCCACTCCTCCGCGGCGAATCTCCCGCCGACTGGCGCCGCACGATCTACTATCGCTACTACCACGATCCCGGTCACCACAACACCGCCGCGCACTACGGCGTCCGCACCGCCACGCACAAGCTGATCCATTACTGGAAGAAAAACGCCTACGAGCTGTTCGACCTCGTGAAAGATCCGACCGAACAGAAAAACCTCCTCTTCAACGACGGCGCCGCGAAGAATCCCGCCATCGCCGCCAAGTTCGCCGAATTGAAGACCGAACTCGCCCGCCTCCAGAAGGAATTCCGCGACGACGGCCAATACGCCGACTCCGCCACGTGGCCCAAGGACAGCGCCGACGGCCCGTTCAACATGTATCAGCCCATCGGCAAGAAGTCCGTCGCCGAGGCCATCGCCGCGACGGGGCAGAAATAGCCCGGCGTCGCGTCCGCGTTCGCACGCAGCACCAGCGCCTCTACCAAAATCTTCCGTGCCGTCCCACGCGGGGGACGTCGTCTGCGCAGCAACGCCGCCCGAGCGCATCCTGACTCACACCGGCAAAGGTGACGTGCGTTTCCCCTGACGCGCGTCGCTCTCCCGAGGCCGCGCTCAAGTGACGCCGCAATCTGCAACCCCATGCTTGCATCCTCAGCCCTTTCTTCCCGTCCCCAAGGCAACCAACTCCGCTGCGCTCGCGGCGTTTCCCGCCGCGGGCGAAAATGGGTTCGATCAAACCCGGACTTGAAGGCCGCTACACTCGCGCTAGCGTTTCGCGCATGAGCAAAGCTGAAATTCTCGCCGAGTTGCCCAAGCTTTCCGCTGGCGAGCGTGACGAGGTGCGGCGGCGGCTCACCGAACTGGACGAAGAAAACGCCGATGCCGTGGCGCTGGTCCGGGCCGATGAGCTGGCCCGCGGAGCGGTGCAGCCCAAGACCCAGGCCGAGGTCTTTCGCAACGCGCGTGCCGCGCTCCCGTGAACCGGTGGTTCCACCCGGCCTTCGAGGTCGAGCTGATCGAGGCGGCGCGTTACCTTGAGCAGCAGCGCAGCGCGCTACGGCCGGCAGTTTCTCGATGAGACCGAAACCGCCATCGAAACCATCATGCAGGCGCCCGCCAGATGGCGACCATGGCGCGCGGATGTCCGGCGTTTTCTTCTCCCCCGGTTTCGCTTCATCATCCGCTACCGCATCCGGCGCGACGAGAACCTGGTGGAATTCTTGAGCGTGGCCCACACGTCGCGTCATCCCGACACCGGGTCGGATCGCTGAGTGCCTTCATTCGCGCCCGTTCACCATGTATCAGTCCCTCGGCAAAAGGTCCGTCGCCGGAGCCATCGCCGCCACCAAGAACTACTGAGGTTCGCATGATTGAGTGACTGCGGTGGCTCGGGGAGCGCCCGCGTCCCGCGGGCTGTCCTCGGCGTCCCGCCGAGGACTTCGGAGGTGTCGGCGAGACGCCGACCCGAGCACCCGGGACGGGTGCGCTCCCCAGACCGCCGGACTCTCTGCCACCCTGTTTCGCGAGCCACCGTAAGTTTCACCGCATCGATCTCCCGATCACGTGAGCGAAACGACATTGCACAGCGGCGGACCGGGCTTTTGATCGCACCCGTTCGTCGCCCCACCCCAACCCCCTCACGGTCCGTTCTCGAAGAGAGAGGCACTCGCGCCGTGATCGCTCCCAACTCGACCCACCCACCCATGCCCCCTGCCCCTCGCGTTGCCGTCCCGACGGTCACCGCACTCCTGATCACGATGTCGCTGGCCGCTGCCGTGCAGTCCGCGGAAAACCCGACGCCGCCCAGCGCACCCGACGCGGACCAGGCCGTGAAACTCAATCCCTTCGTCGTCTCCGAAAATGACGCCGTGGGCTACTCCGCCGCCAGCACGCTCGCTGGCACGCGCATCAACACCGCCCTCCGCGATGTCGGCGCCGCCATCAGCATCGTCACGCCGGAGTTCCTCCGCGACACCGCTGCAACCAACCTCGGCGAACTCCTCTCGCTCACCACCGCCACGGAAATCGGCGGCGTCTCGGGCAACTTCGCCGGCGGCGGTGTCGCCACCGGTCGCCCCGACCAGTCGGAAGCGCGCGAAAATCCGCAAGCCAACAACCGCGTCCGCGGCATCGGCGCGGCCACGACCACCCGCGACTATTTTCTCACCGATATCCCCTTCGACGCCTACAATTCCTCCGGCGTCACCATCGCGCGCGGCCCCAATTCGCTCCTCTTCGGCATCGGCAATCCCGCCGGCGTCATCGAAGGCTCGATCGTCCATCCGCAGCTCCAGCGCAACCGCTCGGAAATCAGCGGGCGTTTCGGCTCGGAAAATTCCTACCGCAGCAGCCTCGACCTCAATCGCGTGCTCGTGCCCGGTCGCGTCGCGTTTCGCGTCGCCACCGTCGGTGAGCAAAACAACTACCAGCAAAAGCCCGCCTTCGATCGCAAGCGCCGCGGCTTCGGCTCGCTCACCACCGTCCTGCGCGACGGTGCGAAATCCACCTGGCTCGGCAGGACGTCGCTGCGCTTCACCGGCGAGGTCGGCGACAGCCAGTCCAACCCCGTCAACGTCATCCCGCCGATCAACAACATCAGGAATTTCTTCCAGGCGCCCAACCCCGCCATCGCCTCCATCCCGGGCACCGCCCTCGATCCGCGCCTCGTTTCGGGCACGGCCGGCTTCACGTGGAAACCGAAGGTCACCGTCGACAACCGCCAGAGTTCCTCCGCCATCGTCGCCGCCACACCGGGCATCGGCGTTCCTTACTTCATCCAGATTCCGCTCGTGTTCGACACGCCCGGCCAGACGCGTCCCGGCTACGCCAGCTCGTCCAATCCCGCGCTCGCCAACCTCGCCGGCATCATGGGCCGCATCCGCTGGGCGCCGAATCCAAACGGCCGCGACGCCACCGACATGTTTTACAGCGGCACCACCGTGCCCACCGGCTTCGTCGGCTACACCCTGCAGGACCGCGGCATCTTCGACTACCGCAAGCGCCTTCTCAGCGGCGGTCTCAACCACATCGAGCAGGTCTTCCAGGTCGGCAACATCGCGTTCACGCAGGAGCTCTTCAACGGTCGCGGCGGCTTCGAACTCGCCTACGATCAGCAGAAAACCCGTTCCTCCCGCGTTCTGCCGTTTTCCTTCGGCGACAACGGCGGCGGCTCACCCGCCAGCGCCATCTCGATCGACATCGCCCAATACCTGCCGAACGACCAGCCCAACCCCAACGTCGGCCGCCCGTTCGTCGACCAGCAGGGCATCACGGACCGCACGCAACACGGCACGCGCGAGGCCTTCCGCGCCACCGCCTTCTATCGCCTCAATCTCGAGGAGCGCGGCCGCAAGCTCTTCGGCGTCCCCCTCGGCAACCACACCTTCACCGGTCTCCACACGCACAACCGCAACGATGCCTCCAGTTTCAGCTACGCGACCGGCTGGGCCAGCGCCACGCGCAACCTGAACACCGACGTGTTCCAAGCCACCAACAGCGGCAACTTCCGCACCACTCCGATCATCCAGCAATACCTCGGCCCGTCCGTGCTGAGCGCCAATTCCATCAACGACGTGCGTATCACCAACGTCGTCACCGCCAACCTGCCGCAGAACGGCGACACCTACAACGTCTCCTTCTTCGATTTCACCAACAAGCGCCTCGTCACCGAACCGCTCTCCGTCTCGCGCTTCCTCAACGGCAACTCCCGGAGCCGCCAGCTCATCGATTCACAATCGCTCAGCTTGAAGAGCGACTTTTTCCAGAACCATCTCGTCGGCGTCGTCGGCTGGCGCTGGGACGCGTTGCAGACCTTCTCCAGCGTCGGCAACACCCGCAATGCCGACGATTCACTCAACAACTCCGCCCTGCGACTCAGCTCCACGCCGAATCTCGACGAACGCAGCCACAACTTCACCTGGAGCGTCGTCGGCCGCGTGCCCCGCGCCCTCACCAAGCGCCTCCCGCTCGGCATCGAGCTCGGCGGCTTCTATAACGCCTCCGGTAACTTCAACCCCGTCAACGTCCGCACCAATCTCAACGGCGCGATCATTCCCGCGCCCGCCGGCACCACCGAGGAATACGGCGTGCTCGTCGAGTTTCTCGATCGCCGCGTGTCGCTCCGCGTCAACCAGTTCAAGACGCTCCAGACCAACAGCAGCAATGGTGCGCAGGGCGCGACGGGCGGCATCTACAATTATCCGAGTTTCATGATGGACCGCTACGTGACCGCGCAGACGCAGGGCATCGCGTTCAACACCATCCCCGGCGTCACGGCCGCGGGCTACACGTCCTACTCACAACTCTACGCCGCGTTCCAGCAACTGCTCCCCGAGCCCACGCGCACTCTGAAAAACATGCGCCTCAACGCCGCCGGCACCGCCGTCCTTTCCGACGGCATTGCCGGCCTCACCGACACCAGCGACATCGACGCCCGCGGCCTCGAGGCCGAACTCGTCGGCAATATCACCCCGCGCTGGCGCGTCTCCTTCAACGTCGCGAAACAGGAGACCATCGTCAGTGGCTCCGCCAAGCTCACGAAGCAAGTGGCCGACGCCGTCTACGCCAATCTCGTCAAATTCAACCTGCTCGGCATCGACCAAGGCCCCGCCCTCCCCGAGCGCCAGACCGCCGCCACCCGCTTCGCCAGCAACGTCGGCAACGCCCTCGCCGCCACCCTCGCCCGCGACGGCGCCGTCTCGCCCGAGCAACGGAAGTGGCGCGCCAACTTCACCTCCACCTACGATCTGCGCGGCTTCGAAAACCCCATCCTCAAGGCCCTGAGCGTCGGCACCTCCGTGCGCTGGCAGGACAAGATTGCCATCGGCTCGCCGTTCCTCACCGGCCAGGCTCTGAAGGAAAAGATCGTCGCCACTAACAAAGTTTACACCGACGCCAGCAAGATCGCCGACAACGATCCCGTGATGCAGACGCAGATTCCCGACCTCGCGCATCCGTTCTACGGCAGGACAGAACTCGCCGGCGACTTCTGGGTCGGCTACCGGCGCAAAGTCTTCAAGAACGTCGACTGGCGTCTGCAGCTCAACGTCCGCAACGCCTGGGGCAACAGGGACGACATCCCCGTCACCGCCAACCCCGACGGCAGCCTCGCCGTCATCCGCATCCCGAACGAAACCCGCTGGCTCCTCTCCAGCACCTTCTCGTTCTAACGTGAAGTGGCCTCCCGCGCACGACGGGACTCCTGCAAGCCGTCGCTCCGTGGGTGGGCCGGGCGCTCCGCGCACGGCCGGAGGCCCGCCCGCGGCACAAGTTTGCTTTGCCGTGCGTGCCTCGCGCTGTTGACTCGTCTCACCCCATGAAACGCCACCGCTTGTTCATCGGCACTTTTATTGTCGCCGCTCTCACCGTCCTCGCCGCGAACGCTCCGGCCGCCACCGCACCCGCCCGCCCCAACGTCATCGTCCTCCTCGCCGACGACGCCGGCTGGGGCGACTACTCCGCCAACGGCAACCAGCAGCTCCGCACGCCGAACATCGACTCGCTCGCGCGCGGCGGCATCACGCTCGACCGCTTCTACGTTTGCTCCGTCTGCGCCCCCACGCGCGCCGAATTCCTCACCGGCCGTTACCACTCGCGCAGCGGCGTCACCGGCGTGTCCACCGGCCAGGAGCGCATGAGCCTCGAGGAAAAAACCATCGCCGATTCCTTCAAAGCCGCCGGCTACGCCACCGGCGCCTTCGGCAAATGGCACAACGGCTCGCAATGGCCCTACCACCCGCGCGCCCGCGGTTTCGACGAATACGTCGGTTTCACCTCCGGCCACTGGGGCGAATATTTCGATCCCATCATCGACCGTGGCGATGGCCGCTACACGCGCGCCAAGGGCTACATCGTCGACATCGTCACCGACGCCGCGATCGACTTCATCGACCGCAACAAGTCCCGCCCGTTCTTCTGCTACGTCCCCTACAACACGCCGCACTCGCCGTGGGGCGTGCCCGCCGCCGACTGGGAACGCCACAAGGGCAAACCCATCACCCAGACCGCCACCAACCCCGCGCAAGAGTCCGCCGACGAGACCCGCGTCGTCCACGCGATGGTCGAGAATCAGGACGCCAACATCGGCCGCCTCCTCCGCAAACTCGACCAGCTCGGCCTCACCGAAAATACCATCGTCCTCTATTTCTCCGACAACGGCCCCAACACGTGGCGCTGGACTGGCGGCATGAAGGGCAAGAAAGGCGGCACCGACGAAGGCAGCCTGCGCTCGCCATTCTTCATCCGCTGGCCCGGAAAAATTCCCGCCGGTCGCACGCTCCCCGAAATCTCCGCCGCCATCGACCTGCTCCCGACGCTCACCGCCCTCGCCGGCGTGCCGCGGGTCGGCACCAAGCCGCTCGACGGCCGCGATCTCTCTGCGCGCCTGCTCGGTCGCGCCACCGAACCCGGCCCCGAACGCCTCCTGTTCTCGACGTGGCAGCGCAACATCACCGTCCGCACCCAGCGCTTCCGCCTCGACGCGCAGGGCCAGCTCTTCGACCTGGTCGCCGATCCCGGCCAGACCACCACCGTGAACGAGAAAAACGCCACCACCGCCACCGAACTCACCGCCGCCGCGGCCGCTTGGCGCAAGGAGATGTTCGGCGACAACGCCGCCGCCACGAAATCCAAGGCCGAGAAGCAGGCTGCGAAAAAAGCCGCCAAGACCGCCGGCGAAAATGTCGGTCGCGGCCAGGCCGTCGACCCGCGCCCGATTCCCGTCGGCTACCGCGAGTTTCCTGCCACGTGGCTCCCCGCCCGTGACGCCGAACCCCGCGGCAGCACCGTCCAACGCAGCTCCGGCGCACCCAACAGCTCCTACTTCGTGAACTGGCGCTCCCGCGACGACTCCATCGTCTGGAACGTCGACGTCCACACCGCCGGCACCTACGCCGTCGAGATTCTCTACACTGTCCCCGCCGCCGACACCGGCTCGACCATCGAGCTTTCCCTCAACGAGGCGAAACTCGCCGGCAAAGTCGCCCCCGGCTGGGACCCACCGCTCTGGACGAATCAAGACACGATCCCGCGCCCCGCCGGCGAGTCGAAGATGAAGGATTTCCACGCGTTGAAACTCGGCACGATGAAACTCCCCGCCGGCCGCGGCCCGCTCACGCTCCGCGCGACCGACATCCCCGGCAAATCCGTCATGGATATGCGCGCCCTCACGCTGACGCTGCTGCCGTAGACTGGCCCTGTCCCCCGGCGTTGCCACCATGCGCTTCGTTCTCGACACGAACGTTCTCGTCTCAGCGCTTCGTTCGACCCAAGGCGCTTCATTCGCGCTGGTGTCGGCACTGCCCATCGCGAACTGGCAGCTCGTATTGTCTGTGCCCGTTTATCTCGAATACCAGGACGTGCTTCTCCGCCCGGGTCTTTTGCCTTTGTCGCTCTCCCGCTCTGACATTGTTGATTCCTGCCGTTTCCTCGCGTCCATCGCTCATGCTCAGGACATTCACTTCCACTGGCCGGCTTTTTTGGCCGACCCGAAGGATGACATGCTGCTGGAACTCGCTGTCGCGGCGAATGCAACGCACATCGTCACCCACAACACCCGGCATTTTACCGCGACGGGTAGTTTTGGCGTGAGCGCACTTGCGCCCGCGGCGTTCTTGCGGCTAGCTGGCGTCAATTCATGAGCACCATCACCGTCCAATTGCCCGACTCGGTGGCCGGCAAGCTGCGCGAGGTCGCAGCCGCCGACGGCACTTCTGTCGAACAGCTGGTGGCGGCCGCCGCGAGCGAGAAATTGGCGGTAATGCTGGAAGGCTCTGCGTATTTGAAACGCGAGGGCACCAAAGGTTCGCGCGAGCGCTTCCGGCAGGTTCTCACCAAGGTTCCCAGCTGTCCACCGGAGCCCCACGATAAACTGAATTGACGCGTTGCCGTTGCCCGCCACCTCCGCGCCATCACGCTGACGCTGCTGCCAGAATTTCAGGCGTGTTGACGAGTCGCCATGAGCCGACACCGGCCAGCGTGCTACCCGATGTTTGATAACCAGGCTCGTCGTCGCAGACCAAACAACCTTGGGAAACGACCATGACTGTAATTTTCGCCAGCAATTTCGGTGACCTTGGACTCGCGCACTTTGTCGCATGCAGTCTTCTTGTCTCGGTCATCGTTTCGACCGCATCATTGTGCATTGCGCTTCCAAAGCGCTGGCGAAAGGCGGGGCGTTGGCACGCCTGGCTGGCCTTGGTGATATCGATCGTAACCTTGGCCGCCTCGGCATTTCTCCTGTTGTCTATGTCTCGTGCATGGGCTCCGGGTGACATCTTCTGGCTACCTATTCTGTGCGTCCCCGCGCTCCTCGCCCTCCTCTCACTGTTTCTAACTCGAAAAACGAAGACCCGATGAACCCTCCCCGGAGCGAGCTCCGGGATATCACAGAAAGGGGTGTCTCCCCGAGGTCAGCGGGCGGCATCCATCCCCGAGGCAGGCCTCGGGGAATTGTTCCGTCCGGATAAAAAATTATCCACGGTCTGAATCCCCGCGTCGCTCCTCCGTCGTGGCTGAGGCGTCTCGCCTCAGTTTTTTCCATCCGCGAGGCGGGACGCCTCGTCCACGTCAACGCGGCGTCGCACCCGCACTCGACGCCCACACCTCCCCCGGCAAATCCGCCGGCGGTTTTCCTGTCGCCGCCACCTTCGGCAGCGCCGCGCTGAGTTCCGCCTTCCGCACCGTCGCGCCGCCGGTCGCCAGCCAGAATCCATTCGCCCCGCCGCCCGCGTCGATGTTGTCCCGCGCCTCCCACTCTGCCCGCGACGCCGTGAACCGCGCCGTCTCCAGCGGCGTCCACTCGCCGCCGGGCAGCCGCACCCAGCCGTGCGCGAAGCCGGCGCGCCGCACGTCGTCGACGCTCTTCGTGTCGCGCCGGAAATCCTCCACGAACGAGTAGAGCCCGCGCAGCAGCTTGCCGGTGTTGCGCGTGCGGAAGGTCACGAGCTGCCGCCACGCCTTCGCGCGCGGGTCGAACAGCCAGCCCGAATACGCCGTCTTCTCGCCGTTCGCTCCGTGCGCCTCCGCGCGCACGAGGAAGCGGTGCGTTTCGCCCGTCTTCCACGCAAAGTCCGTCATGCACTGTCCGCCCGTGCCCTCGCCGCCGAAGCGTTTGATACGCACGCCCGCGCCTTCGTGTAACAGCTCCACGCGGTCCTCGGGGCGCACGGCCTTCGGGTCGTCGCCCTTCGTCGGGTCCCACACCGAGAAAATCGCGACCGTCTTCCCCTCACGCTGCTCCTGGATGCCGAAGTAGCCACCGCTCCAACCACAGGCCATGAAGTAGCTGCCGGGCGTCGACTGCTCGACCGTCATCTCGAGGTAGAACGCCTCGCATTCCGGCGCCACCCACTGGAGGTGCACCGAGCGCGCCGCGCGCGGCGGTCCCTTCCCGCCGATGCTCTCGGCCGCGATGAGCGCCGGGACCATCAACCACAGAATCGCGAGCAATCGGTGTGATTTCATGACGGGATGGTAAGGAAGGTCGTGCCTTGGTTTGAAGGAATTTCCCGCCAAAAAAGTCCTCCTGCCTCCAGCCCCGAGCCAACTTGGGCAGGAAAATTTTCTGGCAGGAAGATTCTTCAAATCCAAGCAGTCTGCTGCTGCCCACCGCGACAAGGGTTGGACTCAAACTGAGGTCAGTTCTCGTCTGCCTCGGTTGTAGCGGCGGTCTATGACCGCCGAACGAATACCCTTGGTGCAACGACGGCGGTCATAGACCGCCGCTACAAATCGCTGACCTCAGTTTGCATCACACCCCCCGCGGCCAATCGCGCGGTTGCCTCTTCCACACGACTGTGCGAACTTCGGGCCGTTCCCCGCGTCCCCCCCTGCCCCATGAAATCTGTTCCCGCTCCCGTCCCGTTTCACATCCACGTCCCGCGCCGGCGCTTTCTCCGGCAATTTGCCACCGCCGCCGCGATGTTTGCCACCCCCGGCCTGTTCGCCGAGCAGCTCATGCTCACGCCCAAGCAAACCGAGGGTCCGTTCTACCCCGACAAGCTCCCGCTCGACACCGACAACGATCTCATCGTCGTCAACGACGGCCTCACGCCGGCCGTCGGCGAGATCACCTGGCTCTCCGGCCGCCTGCTCACCGCGAGCGGCAGCCCGATCCGCAACGCCACGATCGAAATCTGGCAGTGCGACCATCACGGGGTCTACCTCCACTCCCGCGACGCCGAGCCGAAGGCCGCGCAGCGCGACCGGAATTTCCAGGGCTTCGGCCGCTGCGTCACCGGCTCCACCGGCGAATACGTCTTCCGCACCATCAAGCCCGTCCCTTACCCCGGCCGCACGCCGCACATCCACGCCGCCGTGAAAATCCGCGGCAAAAAGGACCTGATCACCCAGTGCTACATCAAGGGCCACGCGGGCAACCCGAAGGACAATATCTGGAAGGGCATCCGCGACGAGCGTCAGCGTGACTCCGTCACTCTCGATTTCGCACCGCTCGCGGGCTCCCGGGCCGGCGAACTCGCCGCCCGCTGGGATCTCGTGCTGGGCGTCACGCCCGAACTACCATAGCTGCATCGGTGGAGCGCGTTGCCCCCAACGCGCTGGTTTGTGGGAGGGGCTTTACGCCCCGACGAGTCGCGAGGTAAACCCGCTTCCACCTTCAATCCAAGCGCGTTGAGGGCAACGAGCTCCACCGCAGTCCGAATCCGCCGGGTCGTGGCTGATACCAAGTTGCGATCAAGTTGAGACTAATCCGCCGGGAGGTAGGAGCCTGCTTGCAGGCGATTCAGCTCGCTGCCCATCGCCTGCAAGCAGGCTCCTACCATTCGCGGTCGGCCCATCTTGAGAGCGAATTGGAATGAGACATCCCGCCTCAGTTTTCCCCGTTCCACTCATGCGCGGGCCGTCTCGTCCACGGCTCGGCGCGCCGGTGTTGCAGAGCGTCCGCTGATCGGCGTGGATGCGTGCAGCCCCATGCAAACTCGCCGCCTTTTTCGCGCGCTCGTTTCGGTCGCCGCGCTCGCCGCCAACCGGCTCGCCGCCGCCGGCCCCACGCCGGCCGCCCGCGGCCCCAACGTGCTTCTCCTCATGACCGACGAGCACAACCCGCGCGTCCTCCGCTGCGCCGGCGATCCGCTGGTGCAGACCCCCACGCTCGACTCGCTCGCGGCCCGCGGCGTGCGCTTCAGCGCCGCGTATTGCCAGAATCCGATCTGCGTGCCGTCGCGCGTCTCGCTCGTGAGCGGCCGCATGCCGTCGAACCTCGCGACCTTCGGCAACACGACCAACCAGACCTACGCGGGCATCACCACGCTCGCCGACGTCTTCAACACCGCCGGCTACCGCACCGCGTGGTTCGGCAAAACCCACTGGGGCGAGCCGCGCTTCCAGGACTACGGCCGCCAGGGCCGCGTCGGCCGCGATGCCGCCGCCGACAACGACGAGACCGCCAGCCGCCTCCCGCAGGACTCGTTCGTCTCTCCGTGGCCCATCGAGAAAAATCCCGAGCACGCCACCGCCGATCTCGCGCTCGATTTCCTCACGAAAAACCGGGACGCCCGTTTCTTCCTCGGCGTGTCGTTCGTGAAGCCGCACTTCCCCTTCACCATCCAGCAAAAATACTACGACCTCTACGCCGGCAAAGTCCCGGCGCCGCGCACGGGCGAGAAACTCGTCGCCACGCTCCCCGCCATCTCGAAGCAGGAGCGCGAAAAATACGGCCACGCCAAGGCCACCGACGCCGACATCCTCCGCACCAAGGCCATCTACTACGGCATGGTCACTTACGTGGACGAGGAGTTCGGCCGCATCCTGCGCCGCCTCGACGAACTCGGACTGCGCGACAACACCATCATCGTCTACACCGCCGACCACGGCGAGATGCTCGGCGATCGCGGCATCTGGTATAAAAACAGTTTCTACGACGGCTCCGCGACGATCCCGTTCATCTGGTCGTTCCCGCAGGCGCTGCCACCGGGCCGCGTCGTCGCCACCCCGGCCATGAACCTCGACGTCTTCCCCACGCTCTGCGAACTCGCCGGCCTGCCCACGCCCGCCGGCCTCGAAGGCCGCAGCCTCCTGCCCGTGTTGCGCGGCGACTCCGACGGCCGCGATCGCATCGCACTTTCGGAGAATTTCCGCGGCAACTTCGCCGGCCGCATGATCCGCACCGCGCAGTGGAAATATTTCTTCTACACCAACGGCGACGAATACCTCTACGACCTCGCCGCCGATCCCGGCGAAGAGAACAACCTCGTTCACCCCGAGCCAGGTCGAGGGGTCGTCGTGCCCGCCCATCGCGCTCTCGCCGACGAGTTGAAAGCCCGCGCCTCCGCCGGTTGGGTGCAGGCCAAACGCACCGTCCGCGACCTCACCGGCCAGCCCGCCGACGGCGCCGCTCCGCCCGCGCGCAAGAAACGCAAATCGTGAGTCGCGCCCGCGCCGGCCCGCCGCGATCCGCCGGCGGCCCGCGCCTCCGCCCCCACCTCCTGCCTTTCCACCGCCCACCACCCGTGCCCCTCCGACTCGCCTCCCTCGCTCCCCTGCTGATCGCCGCCACGCTCGCGGCCAACGCGCCCACGCTCCGCGCCGCCGACTTGCCCGCCCAAGCGCCGGCGGACTGGCCCACCTACCTCGGCGGGAAAAGCCGCGCCAACTACTCCCCGCTCCGCCAGATCGACCGCGGCAACGTCGCGCGCCTCAAAGTCGCCTGGACCTACGACACCGGTGAGAAGGGCGAATACCAGTGCAACAACCTCGTGATCGGCGGCGTGCTCTACACCGCGACCGCGAGCCGCCGCGTGATCGCCCTCGACGCCGCCACCGGCCGCGAGCTCTGGAAGTGGGACCCCGCCTCCGTGCGCGCCGGTCCCGGCGGCCGGCGCCAACGCGGCCTGGTGTATTGGCAGAACGAGTCCGGCGGCGAGCGCCGCCTCTTCACCGGCATCGGCAATGCCCTCTTCGCCCTCGATCCGTCGACCGGCCGCCTGATCGAGAGCTTCGGGGAGAAAGGCGTGCTGCCGCTCACCACCGGCACCGTGAACGACGACGACGCCATCACCGGCCTCAACACCCCCGGCGTGATCTACCGCGACACGCTCATCCTCGGCGGCTTCGGCGGCCCCGGCGCCATCCGCGCAATCGATGTGCGCACCGGCGCGCGGAAGTGGATTTTCCATCTCATCCCGCGGCCCGGCGAATTCGGCCACGACACCTGGCCGGCCGACGCGTGGAAGACCGCGACGGGCACGATGCCGTGGTGCGGCCAGTCACTCGACGAAGCCCGCGGCATCGTCTACGTCGCCACCAAGACCGCCGAGCCCGATTTCTACGGCGGCTTCCGCCACGGCCAGAATCTCTTCGCCAACTGCCTCGTCGCCCTCGACGCCGCCACCGGGAAACGCCTCTGGCATTTCCAGATCGTCCATCACGATCTCCTCGACAAGGACCTTCCCTGCGCGCCGATTCTGCTCACCGTCACGCACGGCGGAAAGAAGATCGACGCCGTCGCCCAGGGCACGAAGCACGGCAATCTTTTCGTCTTCAACCGCGTGACCGGCGAACCGCTCTGGCCCATCGAGGAGCGCCCCGTGCCGGCCTCCACACTGCGCGGCGAGCAGGCGTGGCCCACGCAGCCGTTTCCCACCAAACCCGCGCCGCTCATGCGCCAGCGCTACACCGAGGCCGACGTGTCGAACATCTCGCCCGAGGCCCGCGCACTCTCGCTCGATCGCATCCGCCTGTCGCCCAACTTCGGGCCGTTTCCCGCGCCAGGCTTGCGCGAGTCGATCATGTTCCCCGGCTTCGACGGCGGCATGGAATGGGGTGGCGGCGCCGTCGATCCCCACGGCATCTACTACGTCAACGTGAACGAAATTCCGTGGATTCTCCAGATGGTCGAGACGCGCCGCGCCGACGGCACGCCGCTCCCGCGCGGCGAGCGCGACTACCTCATCCACTGCGCCGCCTGCCACGGCCTCAACCGCAAGGGCCTGCCCGAAGCCGGCTTCCCCTCGTTGCTCGACGTGAGCCAGCGCCGCACACGCGACGAGATTTTCAAGCTCACGCGCACCGGCTTCGGCCGCATGCCGGCGTTCGCCCAACTCACCGACGCACAGCGCGACGGCATCCTCGCCTACGTGCTCGGCGAAGACTCCGCCGCCGGCCGGCCCGACGAAGCCGCGCCCGCCGCCGCGAAGGCGAAAAAGGGCAAAGCCAAAGCCACCGCCGCGCCCGAGGCGCCGACGCCGCCGTATGCCTTCGGCGGATTCCGCCGCTGGACCGACCACGAGGGCTACCCCGCCATCGCGCCACCGTGGGGCACGCTCAACGCCGTCGACCTCAACACCGGCGAGATCAAGTGGAAAGTCCCGCTCGGCGAATACCCCGCGCTCACCGCCCGCGGCCTCCCTCCCACCGGCACGGAAAATTACGGCGGCCCCGTCGCGACCGCCGGCGGCCTGCTCTTCATCGCCGCAAGCGCCGACGAAACGATCCGCGCGTTCGATCAAGCCACCGGCCAGATCCTCTGGTCCGCGCCGCTGCCCTTCACCGGCAACGCCACCCCCAGCACCTACGTCGTCGCCGGCCGACAATACGTCGTGATCTCCGCCGGCGGCGGCAAATCCGGCCGCCCCAGCGGGGGCGCCATCGTCGCCTTTGCGTTGTCCGACTGATTCAGCCCATCACCTGTCGCTCACCGCCACGCGACAAAGCTCCGCCGCCCTCCGCACGGTGTCCGGCACCGCGATCGGCTCGATCCAGCCCCGCTCCGGATAGGTCCGCAACCGCTCCACTTCGCCCGCGAGCTGCGCCAACAAATCCTGCCCGTGCGCGGCAAACAACCGCCGCTCCTCCTCCAGCGTCGTCGCCGGCGGCGCCGCCTGCGCCACGATCTCCGGCGCCAGCCGCCGCCACGTCTGCATCACGCGCCGTTGTCGCGAGGGATTCGCGACCAGCACCACGCGCCGCAACTCCCGGCCGGCGGGCTCGCGCGCGAGCAGTTCCAGCGTGAACCGGATGTTCTCCCCCGTGTTCGTCGAGCGGTTTTCCACCACGATCCGCTCGCGGGGCAGCCCGGGATGGAGCCGCCCCACGTGGGCGAGAAACGCGTCCGCCTCCGGCTGCCCGAGGTCGGCCGTGCCCGCACCGACACCGCCGGTGAAAATCACCCGCGCCACCTGGCCCGCCGCCCACAGCTCCGCGCATCGCGCCGCGATGCGCAGATCGAAGTGCCCGAATCCAATCACCGCGTCCTGACCGCCGTCGAGCGCATCGGCCGGCGCCAGCCACTCGAGCAGCAGCTCGGCGGCGGTGCGTTGTTCGGGCGTCATGCCGCCGAGCATGCGGGGCGAACCCCTTCCGTCGAGTCTCGCCCCGTCGTGGACGAGGCGTCCCGCCTCGTGGATTTTACTGAGTCTCGCGCAATAGGGCGACCAAGCGTCCGGCGGCTCGGGGAGCGCACCCGTCTCGGGTGCTGGTGTCAGCGTCTCGCCGACACCTCCGAAGTCCTCGACGAGACGCCGAGGCCAGCCCGCGGGACGCGGGCGCTCCCCGAGCCACCGCGCGTCACCAATTATGCGAGCCTCAGCAAGTGCCCCTCGCTCCCGGGCGTAACTCAAACTGAGTCCGTTTCCGAATGCCTCGGCTGTAGCGGCGGTCTATGACCGCCGAACGAATGCCCTTGGCGCAACGCCGGCGGTCATAGACCGCCGCGCATCTACAGATCGCTGACCTCAGTTTAAGTCACGCCCCTCGCTCCCGTCCCCCGCGCATCGCGCTCGCCATCGCCTGCGAACCCGCCGAATGTCCGCCTCCGCCCGCCCCATGCACTTCCCCGCCCGGTTCGTCCTCCTCGCGCTCGCCCTCGGCATCGCCGGCCTCGCCCGCAGCGCCACCCCTCCGCCCCTGCCTGCGGTGAGCCCGCCGAATCCGAACATCGTCTTCATCATCGCCGACGATCTCGGCTGGGCCGATGTCGCGTTCCACGGCGGTCGCGCGCCCACGCCGCACCTCGACCGGCTCGCGCGCGAGGGCCTCGAGCTCGGCGCGCATTACGTCGCACCCGTGTGCAGCCCCACGCGCACCGGCCTGATGACCGGCCGCTGCTGGAGCCGCGTCGGCGTCACCAGCCCGCAGAACGATCGCGCGCTCCCGTGGGACACCGTCACGCTCCCGCGCGCGCTCAAGGCCCGCGGCTACGACACCTGCCTCACCGGCAAGTGGCACCTCGGTTCGCTCCCGTCGCAGGGTCCGAACCATTTCGGTTTCGACCACTCCTACGGCTCGCTCGCCGGCGGCGTCAGCCCCTACGGCCACAAATACAAGCAGGGACCGTTCGTCGACACCTGGCACCGCGACGAAAAACTCCTCGACGAACCGGGCCACGTGACCGACCTCCTCGCCGCCGAGGCCGTAAAGTGGATCGAGGGCCGCGGCGCGTCGCCGTTTTTCCTCTACGTGCCGTTCACCGCCGTGCACCTGCCGGTTAAGGAGCCCGCCGAATGGCTCGCGCGCGTGCCCGCTGCGATCACGGGTGACGTCCCGCGCCACTACGCCGCGTGCGTGATGCACCTCGACGACGCCGTCGGCCGCATCGTCGCCGCGCTCGAGCGCACCGGCAAACGCGCCAACACGCTGCTCGTCTTCACCAGCGACAACGGCGGCAGCACCGTCGAGAACAACGACCGCACCTACCCTTCCGACGACTGCCCCTCGGGCAAGCTCACCGGCAGCAACACTCCGTGGCGCGGCGAAAAAGGCAGCCTCTACGAAGGCGGCACGCGCGTCCCCACGCTCGTCTCGTGGCCCGGCCGCGCCAAGCCCGGCAAGGTCGACGCCCCCGTCCACATCACTGATTGGATGCCCACCTTCGCCGCCCTCGCGGGCTACAAGCCCGAGCGCGACCTCAAGTGGGACGGCACCGACATCGGCGCGCTGCTCACCGCGCACACGCCGCCGCCCGAGCGCACGCTCTACGGCGTGGCCCCCGGCTGGCGCGCGCAGGCCGTCCGCCGCGGCGACTGGAAACTCGTCGTCACCGCCGCCAGCGCCGCCAATGCGAAGAAACAGACCGCCGCCCGCCCCGCCACCGAGGAACTCTTCCACCTCGCCACCGATCCCGCCGAGGCGAACAACCTCGCCCCCGCCCGTCCCGAAATCCTCGCGCAGATGCGCGCCCACCTCGCCGCCGCCTCCGCCCGCGACCGCGACGCGATGGCGAGGGATTGATCGAGTAGAGTAGTGGCTGAGGCGTCTCGCCTCAGTGCTTTTTCTTAGTTTCTCAATTCCCACCCGATCGTCCCGAACCACGAGGCGGGACGCCTCGTCCACGACTCCGGCCCGCCGGGCGAAGCAGGCTCACTTCTTCGGCATCGCCGACTTCAGCAGCGCCTCGAACCGCGGGTTCCCGCGCAGCGGTTCCCAGACGGGGTGGTGGCGCAGGGACGTCGAACCTTGCGCGGCGAAAAGCTCAGATGGTCTCGCCGATTCCAAGGTCGCGAGCGCGCCTTCGTGATCCCCCAAGCCGGCGAGCAACTGCGCGACGCTTCGGCGGGGCGCGCCGAGGGTCGAATCACCGGCGTTCACCCGCTGACGAATTTCCCGGACCAGCGGTTCCGCGACCGCCCGGTCACCGAGCTCGATGAGGATTGCCGCACGGTGAGCAAGCAGAGCGATGCTATTCGGTTCGGCCGCGAGCCGGTCGTTCACCAGCCGGAGAGCCGCTTGGAAGTCGGTCCGGGCAGCCTCGGCGTTGCCGGCCAAACGATGAGCGACCGCCGTCAGGGCCGCCTTTGGGCCAACGCCCGGAATGTAGTCATTGGCGTGACGCAGATATTCCAAACATTTTCCGTGATCCCTCGCATAGAGCGCTACTGTGTAGGCCAGATATGCTCCTCGAGCATCGAGGAAGAAGTCCGGCGGCACCTTGGCCAAATGAGCCTGCGCTCGCGCGAGGTCGCCCCGAACCTCCAGGAGCAAATTCAGTTTTCCCCGGTGCGCATTGATGATCTGCGGGGCCAGGGCCAGCGCCTCATCCCACGCCACCTCCGCTTCGTCGAACCGCCCCAACGAAAACAGCGATTCGGCGCGATTATGTTGGGATACCGGGTCGCTGCCGGGCAGCGCGACGGCCCGGTCCAGATAAACGAGCGCCTGTTCATGTTGCGAGCTCCTGCGTAGCGCGTTCCCAGTGACGCGCACGACCACACGGTTGGTCGGCTGGCGTCCTGCCTCGGCTCGCAGGAGCCGAATCGACTCATCCCGAGTGGCCGGATTGAGCCACAGGCTGAACGCGCGGGCGAACCGGGCTTGGCCGGAGTCGGGGGCAAACTTGAGCGCGTTTTCCGCCTGCGTGCGCGCGGCTGAGATCCGCTCCGCCGAGGGGTCGTGAAGCAGGCCGCTCATGCCGCAGGAGAGAATCGCATACGCCGCCCACGCCTCGCCGTCGGTCGGGTCGAGCTCCACCGCCTTCTTGAGCAGTTGCTCCGCGAGCGAAAAATCCTCGCGCCGCGCGAGGTCCCACGGCTCGTAAAGCGCCCGCGCCTTCGCGACGAGCTGGCGCGCTTCGGAGGGCGGCGCGGGCGTGGCGGACTTCTCCGTGGTGGGCGGGCGCGTCCCTGCGCCCGCATTCGGCTCGCCCTTCCGCGTGGCAAGAAACGTCGCCGCGACTCCGATCACGACGACGGCAATCGCGCCGATCCACACGGCGGCGGGGATGCGGGTTTTCGTGGCACGGGCTTTCCAGCCCGTGTTTTCCGAGCCCACGGGCTGGAAAGCCCGTGCCACACCGGGATCCACCGGCGCCACCTTCGGCGCCTCCAGCAGCCGCTTCATCTGCGCCACGAACTCCGGCGTCGGCAGCGCACCGGGCAGGCGCATCCACTGCACGCGCAGAAATTCCGGCGGCACGACCGCACCCGTCTCGCGCGTGTCGTCGATCGCGACCGGCGCGATGAACGGCACGCCCGCGGCCATCATCTGCATCTGATCGACGGCGAGTTTCCATTCGAGCCGGAAGTAGCCCTTGGCCCGCGCCTCCGTGTGCCGCGAAATCAGCGGCACAAACAGCGTGCACTCGTCGATCTGTTTGCGGATTTTCCGGTCCCACTCGTCGCCGCCGCGCAGTTCGTTTTCGTCGAACCACACCTCCACCCCGGAGCTGCGCAACGCCTCGGCGACGCGACGCGCCGCGGCGGCATCATCGCGGGCATAGCTGAGGAAGATGGCGGGGGCGGACATGGGGAACGCCGGACGGGCGAACCTTCGTCGGCCACCGCCGCCGGCTCAATGCTCAAGTTTCGGCCCGCCCGCGCCTCCCAATGCGGCGGAGATTTTCGTTGCCGCACTTTTTTCCGGCCGCGACGCTACCGCCCGCTTTCCCGGGCGACCCCGCACCCACGCCCGGGCCGCACCACCCCATGCGCACGCCCCTGATCCGCACCACTCCCTGCGCGTGGCTTCGCCGCGCTTCCACCGCCTTTCTGCTGTTCGCCAGCCTGCTCCAGCTGCCGGCCCAACCCACCGCCGCCACCGGCACCATCCAGGGCCGCGTCTTCAACCCCGTCTCGCGCGAATACGTGGGCAACGCCGAAGTCCGCCTCGGCGGCACCGACCGCGTGGTGTTCACCGAAAACGACGGCACGTTTTCGATTCCGGGGGTCGCCGCCGGCCCCGCTTCGATCACCGTCACGTTCTCCGGCTATTCGCCCGCCATCGAGTCGTTCACCGTCTCCGCCGGCCAGACCGCCGTGCGCGAGATCAACCTCACCAGTGCCGCCGCGTCCGCGCCTTCGGTCAAGGACGGCAAGGTCCAACTCGCCGCCTTCACCGTCTCTTCCGAACGCGAGGGCAACGCCAAGGCCGTCCAGGCCCAGCGCCGCAACATGGACATCACCACCTCCGTCTCGTCCGACATCTTCGGCGACATCACCGACGGCAACATGGGCGAGTTCCTCAAATATCTCCCCGGCGTCGACATCGATTACGTCGAGTCCGAGGCCCGCGGCCCCCGCCTCGGCGGCATGGACGGCCAGTATGTCGGCGTCACCGTCGACGGCATGCGCACCGCCAGCGCCGACTCCAACCGCGGCGGCGGCGATGCCTCCCGCGCCACCAGCTTCGAGAGCATCCTCATCACCGGCATCGAATCCATCGAGATCAGCCGCACCACCAGCGCCGAGTCCGACGCCGACTCGCCCTCCGGCACGATCAACATGCGCACGCGCCGCGCCTTCGACCGCCGCGGGCGCACAGTCGGCTACAACGTCAGCCTCAATTTCAATGCCGAGGAATTCACCCTCCGCCAGACCCTCGGCCCCGCCGAACGCCTGCGCTACAAGTGGCGGCCCAACGCCCAGCTCGAATACTCCGAGGCCTTCCTCGGTCAGCGCCTCGGCCTCATGTTCACCGCCTCCCGCGCCAATTCCTACACCGAGCAATACTCCTTCACCCAGGATTACAACCGCACCCGCACCGCCGCCGACCAGCGCGACCTCGTCATCCGCCAGCTCGATTTCAAGGACGGCCCCAAGATGATCTGGAAGGACGCCGTCTCCCTCGCCGCCGACTACAAGGCCACGCCCCGCCTCGTCCTCTCCCTCAACGCCGTCTACACCTACGTCGAGGGCGAGTTCTGGAACCGCAACTTCACCTTCGTCGCCGCCAACTCCAACGCCAACGTCAACAACGGCCGCGGCACCGTCGGCGGCGACGGTCTGCTCACCCTCTCCACCCGCCGCACCGCCCAGAACACCGTCCCGGTCATCAACAACGGCGGCGGCACCGCCGCGCTCGAAAACTACACGCGCACCGTCTCACCGAAGTTTGAATACAAGCTCGACTCCCTCCTCGTCGACGGCGGCTTCAACTATTCCCGCGCCGTCAACGCCTACGTCTCCCTCGAGCGCGGCTTCTCCCAATCCGAGACCCTCTCGATCCCCCTCGACTGGACGGCCTCCCGCCCGCGCGCCGATTCGCACGAATGGAGCATCCGCCAGACCTCGGGCCCCGATCCGTTCGACCTCCGCAACTGGACCGGCGGCACGCGCGTGCAGAGCGCCAACAGCCGTTGGATCACCGAAATCTACCTCGCCTCCGCCAACGCCAAGTGGACCGTGCCATTCTTCCGCTCGCTCCCGACCGTGCTGAAATTCGGCGGCAAGTGGACCGAGGAGAACCGCAAGAACAACAACTACGCCCCGTGGAACCTCTGGCGCTACATCGGCCCCGGTGGCGACGTGCTCACCGGCTACAACGCCACCACCGGCCTGCCCAACATCACCGCCAGCGGCAACTGGGCCAACCTCGGCTTCATCGCCATCCACCCGTTCGAGACCGGCACCACCGACGCCCTCACGTTCACCAACTCCGCCGGCGTCACCGCCAACCTCCCGCGCGCCGACCGCAAGCGCATCGGCGAACTCTTCCAGTCGCAGCCACAGCACTTCGTCCGCGCCGCCACCGTCGACAACTACTATACCGCCTTCATCGGCAACCGCCGCAACTTCCGCCAGACCGTCACCGCCGGCTACGCCCAGCTCGACGTGAATCCGGTGCCCCGTTGGACGCTGCGCGGCGGCCTCCGCGTCGAGCAGACAAAAAACCGCTTCCTCGAATACGATCCGCGCCTGCGCCGCGAGATCCTCGCCGCCGGCTTCCCGGTCAACGCCGCCGGTCGAGCCACGACCATCCCGGGCCTTGAGTATCAGTTCTTCAGCCAGCCCCGCAAAGCCCGCGAGAGCGACTACGTGAACGCGTTTCCCTCCGTGCTCACCAAGTATCGGTTCACGCCGAACCTCGAATTCCAGGCCGGCTTCAACCAGGCCATCTCCCGCCCGCCGGTCGATTCGCTCACCGGCGTCTACAACGTCGTCGAGGACGTCCAGCGCGTCGACGCCCCCAACGCCGACCTCGAGCCCGAGCACTCGAAAAACTACCAGGCCCGCCTCGCCTACTACTTCGGCAACCGCGCCCCCGGCCAGCTCACGCTGCAGGTCTCGCAAAACGACATCCGCAATCTGCGCGAGACTTTCGACTTCACCGCCTCCGAGTTCGGCGAGGAAGATCCCGACCTCCAGAACTACTCGTTCCGCACCACCCGCAACAGCGCCGAGACCCGCCGCTTCCGCAACCTCGAACTCTCGTATAACCAGACCCTCGGTTTCCTCCCCGAACTCCTGCGCGGCACCAGCGTCAACCTCTCCTATTCGCGCACCTACGCCAGCCAGCGCCGCAACGGCATGGCCCCGCACCGCATCTCCGGTCGCCTCGGCTACGCCTACAAGCGCTTCAACGGCTCGCTCGGCGGCGTCTTCACCGCCGAGCGCCCCGACGGCGTCTACGGCCGCTTCCGCGAAGCCGTCGCGCAGTTCGACACCTCGCTCAACTGGCGCCTCAACCGTCGCGCCACGCTCTACGTCCAGGGCCGCAACATCACGGGCCAGCCGCTGAAGTGGTTCGACACCCCGACCGGCGTCGTCGAGTTCCGGCAGCGGGTCCTCCGCCAATACCAGGAATACGGCGCCAACTGGAACTTCGGCGTCAAAGGCACCTTCTGAGTCCCGCCCCTTCACCACGTTTCCTTCACCGTGAAAACATCGCTCTCTCACCTCCTCCTCGCCGCGTGCTGCGCCCTTGGCGCCGCCCTGAACCTCGCCGCCGCCGACAAAAAATCCCCCGCGCTCCAACCGCTCTTCAACGGCCGGACGCTCGACGGCTGGACCGTCAAGGGCGGCACCGCCACCTACCGCGTCGAAGACGGCACGATCGTCGGCACCACCGTCTCCGGCAGCAAGAACACCTTCCTCTGCACCACGCGCGACTATGCCGATTTCATCTTCGAGTGCGACGTGAAGTGCGACCCGAAGCTCAACTCCGGCATCCAGATCCGCAGCCACACCTACGCGCAGGCCACGCCCCAGGCCTCCGCGCCGAAAAAACAGCGCGAGTCCGGCGAGGTTTACGGCTACCAGTGCGAGATCGCCGAGGGCGCGAAAGGCGTGTCCGGCAATTTCTGGGACGAAGGCCGCTGGACCAAGTGGCACGACGATCTCGCCAAGCGCCCCGGCGCCACCGCCGCGTTCAAGGACGGCGAGTGGAATCACTACCGCATCGTCGCCCAGGGCGACCGCATCCGCTCGTGGGTCAACGGTGTGCTCTGCGCCGATTTCCGCGACAAGCTCGACGCTAGCGGCTTCATCGGCCTCCAGGTCCACAGCATTCCGAAGACCGCCGGCCCCTACCAGGTGCGCTGGAAAAACGTGCTGCTCCGCGAACTCAAGCCCGGCGAAAAAGCCGATTGAGCCCGGCCCGTATCGTCCCCGCGCCTCCCCATGAAAATCCAGCACCCCCTCGCCGCCCTCCTCGCTTTTGCAGCCCTTTCGCTGCCCGCCCAAGATCGCGCGCTGCCGCTCGACTCGACCACGGGTCTCACGCTGCACCACACCCAGGCCGTCCCGGTGTCGTTCAAGGGCCGGCCCGCATTGAAACTCACCGCCGACTCAGCCACGGCCCCGGCCGCCACGAACGCCCCGGCAAAGAAAGGCCCCGGCAAGAAAGCCGGCGGCGCCGCCGAGGCCGGGCGCGCCGACCACCTCGCGATCGTCGACGGCCTCGAGTTCTCCTCCGGCACCATCGAGGTCGATCTCGCCGGCGAACCGGGCGCCGGCGCCGCGGGCGGCGCGCGCGGCTTCGTCGGCGTCGCGTTCCGCGTGCAACCCGACCGCAAGACCTACGACTGCTTCTACCTCCGGCCCACCAACGGCCGCGCCGACGACCAGGAGCGCCGCAACCACACCGCCCAATACATCTCGCACCCCGAGCACACGTGGTTCGCCCTCCGCGAAAAAACGCCGTCGCGCTACGAGTCCTACGTCGACCTCCAGCCCGCCGAGTGGATTCACGTGAAGATCGTCGTCGCCGGCGACAAGGCCCGCCTCTTCGTCAACCACGCCGAGCAGCCCGCCCTGATCGTCAACGACGTGAAGACCGGCGCGAAGGGCCGGGGCGCCGTCGCGTTATGGTTCGAAGGCTCGACCGTCGCGCACTTCGCCAATCTCAAGATCACCCCGGCCCGCTGAGCCAGACCGATGCAATAGGACACCACCGATGAACACGGATAGACACGGATTCAGAGGGAAAAATCAGCACCTTCCGGTCAACCAACCTGCACCGGTCGGTGCGGTTGGGCTGACTGCAAGTCCGCCAGAACTCACTCCGAAAATCCGTGTTCATCTGTGTCCATCCGTGGTTCAACCGGCTTGTTCCCGTTGAGTCAGTTCGCACGCCGCTTCTCATGCATCCCTGCCTCTTCTCCGTCAGCTACGCCGGCCTCTGGGGTCAGGCGGTCGACCCCGTGCCCGCCTTCGTCGAACGCGCCGCGCGTCTCGGCTTTTCCTCGGTCATGCTCATGGGCAAGCGTCCGCACCTCTCGCCGCTCGACGCCTCCGCCGCCCAACTCGACCCGCTCCGCGCCGCCCTGCAACGCACCGGCGTGCGCTGCGAGGTCGTCGCCGGCTACACGCATCTCGCGCCTTCCAGCGCCGGCGAGGTGCCCGTGATCGAGATGCAGATCGCCTACATCGAGTCGCTTGCCCGGATCGGCGTCACGCTCGGCGCGGGGATCGTGCGCGTGTTCACCGCCTACGAAACGCCCGGCCAGGATCTGCAGGTGTCGTGGCAGCGCGTCGTGACCACACTGCGCGAAATGTGCGACCGGGTCGCCCCGCTCGGCACCACCCTCGCGATCCAGAACCACCACGACCTCGGCCTGCCTACCGATTCGCTCCTCGACCTGCTCGCCGAGATCGACCGTCCCAACTGCAAACTCGGCTTCGACGCCTGGTCGCCGGCGCTCCGCGGCGAGGATCTCTACGCCGCCGCCCGCAAAGCCGCCCCGCACACCGCCCTCACGACCAACGCGGACTACACGCGCGTCCCCCGCTGGCGCTACCGTCCCGACCTCGTCAACTACGAGCGCCAGTCGCCCGACTGGGTGCGCGCCGTGGAGTTCGGCACCGGCTTCATCGACTACGAGGGATTCTTCCGCGGCCTGCGCGAAGGCGGCTTTACCGGCCCCGCCGTCTACGAAATGTGCTCGCCCGTCGCCGGCGGCGGCGCCGCCGAGAATCTCGACGCCAAGGCCCGCGCCTACCTCGCGTGGATGCGCGCCCGCGGCCTGCTCACCGCCTGACCGCCCCGCCCCCTTGCCCCGCCTTCCCTGTCTCGGGTTTGTAACGTAATACGTTACAAACGCCCTTTGCGGAAAACCGCCTGCACCGCCTGCCGCAATCCCGCGTTCCTCCACACCAACGCGACCTCCCGGCGTGTGTGGATCGGGTGGTGAGTGCCATGAGGCGCAATCGGATTTGCCGCTCGGTGCAGGTCAGTCGGGACCCGCGAAACGCACTCGACGTTTCCCCATCGTCTCGGCTTCCTCGACGGTGCCACGCGCTGAATTCTCCGCGCGCCTTCCTCCATGAAAAAACTGCTCCGCCCCCTCCTGCTCCTCGCCCCGCTCGCGTTCGCCACCGGCACCGCGGCGGCCGCCGATGCCGGCATCGGTGCCTCGTTCAAAGGCCCCGTCGGCCTCCAGCTCTACTCGCTGCGCGCCCAGTTCACCGCCAACGGCGTGCCGAAGACCCTCAATACGGTGAAGGATTGGGGCCTCAAATACGCCGAGCTCGCCGGCACCTACAACCTGAAGCCCGAGCAGCTGAAGGCCCTCCTCGCCGAGCGCGGCATCAAGGCCGTGTCCGGCCATTTCCCTTACAAACAATTCAAGGAGAACCCCGCCGCCGTCGCCGCCGAGGCCAAGGCCCTCGGCCTTGAATACGCCGGCACCGCCTGGGCCGACCACAAGCCGCCGCTCACCGAGGCGCAGGCCAAGGACATCGTCGACACCTTCAACAAGGCCGGCGCCGTCCTCGCCCAGCACGGCTTGAAGTTCTTCTACCACTGCCACGGCTACGAATTCCAACCGCACGGCGACGGCACGTTGATGGATTACATCATCAAGAACACCGACCCGAAGACCGTGCATTTCCAGATGGACATCCTGTGGGTCGTCTTCCCCGGCCACGATCCCGCCGCGCTGCTCAACAAATACCCGGATCGCTGGAAGCTGATTCACTTGAAGGATCTCAAAAAGGGCGTCGCCACCGGCAGTCTCGCCGGCAAGACCGACGTGTCCAACGACGTCGTGCTCGGCACCGGCCAGATGAAATGGAACTCGATCCTCACCGCCGCGAAGAAAGCCGGCGTGAAATACTATTTCATCGAGGACGAGTCCCCCAGCGTCGAGACCCAGGTCCCGCAGAGCCTGAAATTCCTCGAGTCGGTGAAATTCTGAGCGCCCCCGCGCCGTCTCCGAAGCCGCGGCTATTCGCCGCGGGGTTTTTCCGCCCTGCCTTGGTCGGAAAATTTTCCTGCCAGCAAAATCTTCCTGCCCTATACTCTTCAGAAAGTGGCGGGAAAATTTTGCTGGCAGGAGGATTTCCATATCCCGGCAATCAATCATCCTCTGCATGCCGCTCCACTCAGCCATCCCACTCCCTCGTCTCACCGTCAGCGAGTTCAAGGAGCTGGACTATCAGGTAATGGCGCACGCGTTCGCCGCCCAGCGCGATCTCGGGCGACTCTGCGACGAAACTGTCTATCACGCCGACCTCGCCGACCGTCTCTTGACGGCTGGTCTCGGCCCGATCTGCCGCGAGCTTCCGCTCACGGCGTCTTTCCGCGGCTTCGAGTTCACCTGCTATGCCGACCTCGTCGTCGCGGATCGCGCGCTTTACGAGCTGAAAGCCGACGACACTTTTACACCCGCCCACGACGCCCAACTGCTCAACTACCTGTTCCTCGCCAACGCCGCGCGCGGCAAGCTCATCAACTTTCGCCCGTCTTCTGTCGAATCTCGCTTTGTCAACGCGCCACTCGACTCCGCCGAGCGGCGCCGTTTCGCCGTTCACGCCGACCAGCCTCATCCGTTCTATTCGCTCTTGCACGAACTGCTCCTTGACTGGGGCACCGGCCTCGAAACCCCTCTCTACGTCCGCGCCCTGACTTACCACCTCGGCGGCGAAGCGGAAGTCATCCGTCTGCTCCCGATGACGCGCGGCGCCAGCCAACTCGGAAATCAACGCTTTCACCTCGCTGCGTCAGACACCGCCTTTGCGATCACCTCACTGCCGCGAGTCGACCGCAACCATCGCGACCATCTCGAACGCCTCCTCTCCGCGAGTCCTCTGTCCCGCCTCCTCTGGGCCAACCTCGCCCATCACCATCTCACCTTCACCACAATTGATCGCAGCACGAAGTTCTGAAATCTTCCTGCCAACAGAATCTTCCTGCCCATGATTCTGCTGCATAAGGGCAGGAAGATATTGTTGGCAGGAAAATTTTCCAGCCCCCCACCCCATGCTCTCGCGCCTCCTCCGCCTCCTCCTCGCATCGCTCTTCGCGTCCGTCGCCACCGCCGCCCCGCCCAATCTGATCTTCGTCCTCAGCGATGATCTCGCGCAGGGCGACGTCGGCGTCTATGGCCAGAAGCTCATCCAAACCCCGCGCCTCGATCGCCTGGCGCGCGAGGGCACCCGCTACACGCAGGCCTACTGCGGCACCACCGTGTGCGCCCCGTCGCGCACCTCGCTCATGACCGGTCTCCACAGCGGTCACGCCCCCGTGCGCGGCAACTGGGAAGTCCCCGGCGAGGGCCAGCTCCCGCTGCCTGCCGGCACCGTCACCGTCGCCCAGGTGCTCAAGTCCGCCGGCTACGCCACCGCCGTCGCCGGCAAGTGGGGCATGGGCATGTTCGACACCACCGGCAGCCCGCTCAAGAAAGGCTTCGATCACCAGATCGGCTACAACTGCCAGCGCCACGCCCACTCGTATTTTCCGCAATTCCTCTACCGCGACGGCGTCCGCTTCGACCTGCCCGGCAACACCGGCGCGGGCGTCGGCCCCATCTATGCGCAGAACGTGATCCAGGACGACGTGCTCGCCTGGATCCGCGCGAAAAAAGACCAGCCGTTCTTTCTCTTCTACGCCATCACACTCCCGCACGGCACCCACGAGATCGACCACGTCGGCATCTACGCCGACAAGCCGTGGACGGCGCAACAAAAGGCCTATGCGGCCCAGGTCACGCGCCTCGACTCCGATGTCGGCCGGGTGCTCGATCTCCTCGCCGAACTCAAACTCGATCACAACACGCTCGTCATCGTCGCCGGCGACAACGGTTCGTCCTTCGAGCCGGCCTCCCCGATGGGTCAGCTTTTCAACCAGGCCGGCAACGGCCTGCGGGGCTACAAGCGGGCCCTCTACGAGGGCGGCCTCCGCCAGGCCGCCCTCGCCCGCTGGCCCGGCAACGTGCCCGCCGGCCGCGTGAGCGACGAGCCGTGGGCGTTCTGGGATTTTCTCCCGACCGCCGCCGAGCTCGCCGGCGCGAAGCTCCCCGCTGGCTTCAAGCCCGATGGCCTCTCGCTCGTCTCGTTCCTCCGCGGCGGCCCCGCGCCCAAGCGCGACTATTTCTACTGGGAACTGCACGAACAGATGCCGACCCAGGCCGTGCGCTTTGGCGACTGGAAGGCCGTCCGCCCCCGGCATGACCGCCCGCTCGAGCTCTACGATCTCGCGACCGACGTCGGCGAAACGAAGAACGTCGCGACCGCCCACCCCGACCTCGTCGCCAAGGCCGAGGCCCTGATGAAGGCCGCCCACGTCGACGATCCCAACTGGCCGCTCACCGGCCGCGCCGCCCAGCGCAACGCCGATCAAGGCGCGAACAAGCAGAAGCAAAAGACCAGGAAATCCGAGTAACCCGCCTCCGGCTCACCCCATGAAACTCCGCCCCTTCTTTGCCCTTCTCGTTGGCACCGCCGCGGTCGCCGCCGAATCGCGCCTCAACGTGCTCTTCATCGCCTCCGACGACATGCGCCCGCAGCTCGGGCTCTATGGCGACCAGGTCGTGAAGTCGCCCAACCTCGACCGCCTCGCCGCGCGCGGCCTGGCCTTCGACCGCGCGTTTTGCCAGATGGCACTCTGCTCGCCGTCGCGCATCTCGCTCCTCAGCGGCCGCCGCCCCGCCACGACCAAAGTCTACACCATCGATCCGCAGCTCACCGTGCGGACGCACCTGCCCGACATCACGACGCTGCCGCAACATTTCAAAAACAACGGCTACTACACCCGCAGCCTGGGCAAGATCTACCACGTCGGCATCGACGACGACGCCTCGTGGTCCGAGCCCGCCTGGCACGCCGGCAAACTCGCCCCGCGGCTCGGCCCCGTCGGGCGCGCCGCCCAGCAGGAACGCGTTCAGTCGGCCAAGCAGGCCGGCAAGACCCTTCCCGTCAAAGGCGCCGGCTCCGCCGGCATGGCCTCGCCGGCCTTCGAATCGGTTGACTGCGCCGACGACGAACTGCTCGACGGCGCCTGCGCCCGCGAAGCCATCGCGCAGCTCCGCGCGTTTGCCAAGAATCCCGCGCAGCCCTTCTTCCTCGCCGTCGGCTTCGCCAACCCGCACGTCCCATGGGTCGCCCCGAAAAAATACTTCGACCTCTACGACCCCGCGAAACTCATCCTGCCCGCCAACAACTACCCGCCCAAGGACGCACCCGCCTACGCCGCCACCACCGGCAGTGACTTTCTCCAATACGCCGGTGTGCCCCAGACCAAGCCGCTCCCCGCCGACTTCGGCCGCCAGTGCCTCCACGCCTATCTCGCCGCGATCAGCTACGTCGACGCCCAGGTCGGCCGCCTGCTCGCCGCGCTCGAGGAGACCGGCCTCGCCAAAAACACCATCGTCGTCTTCTGGGGCGACCACGGCTACTACATGGGCGAACACTCGTGGTGGGGCGGCAAACACAACAACTACCACGGCGCCACGCGCGTCCCGCTCCTCATCGCCGTGCCCGGCCAGAAGACCGCCGGCCGCCACTCCCGCGGCTTCGTCGAGTTCGTCGACCTCTATCCGTCGCTCTCGGACCTCTGCGGGCTGCCCGCCCCGCGCGACGCCGCCGGTCTTGAAGGCACGAGCTTCGCCCCGCTGCTCGCTGATCCCGATCGCCCGTGGAAAAAGGCCGTCTTCAGCCAATACCCGAAAGGCGGCAACCTCGGCACCGCGATGGAGACCGAACGCTACCGCTACGTCGAATGGCGCAAAGGCGAGCGCTTGGTCGACCGCGAACTCTACGATCACGCGAACGACGCCGCGGAAAACCAGAACGTCGCCGCCCGCCCCGAATACGCCGCCGCGATCGCCAACCTCGAAAAACAAATGTCCGCCGGCTGGCGCGCCGCGCGGCCGTAGCCCAGCACTCGAGCGGATCGCAGTCCACGTGGCTGAGGCGTCCCGCCTCAGTCAAGAAACTGAAATGCACCCCATCCCGTTGGGGTGTAACTCAAACTGAGGTCAGTTCCGAAGGCCTTGGCTGTAGCGGCGGTCTATGACCGCCGAACTCATACCCTGCCGCCACGACGGCGGTCACAGACCACCGCTACAGCTGGCCGACCGCACTTCCTGTTGCACCCCATCCGTTCGTCGCCCGCCCTCGTGCTCGAACCCGATGACGGCCTCGCCGAACGTTCGCGTTCCCCGGCCCACGCGCCGCGTTCTCCGCGCACCGGCTCCTATCGCGGCTGCCGGACCTACGCCGGCTACCGCGAACTCCTCGCCAAGAAAGACGTCGACGCCGTGATGATCGCCACGCCCGGCCACGCGCACGCCGTTACCGCCATGGCCGCGATCAAACGGCGCAAACACGTCTGCTGCGAAAACCGCTCGCCAGATCGTGCGCCGCAAGTCTCGGTTCCCGCTGCCGGCTCTTCGCCGTCGTAACTCCGCGTCCCGCGATTCGTCTCGTCTCCTCAGCTCCAACAAATTTTCCTGCCAGCAAAATCTTCCTGCCCCCTGCTGTTCGGAAAGAGCGCCAGAAAAATTTCTCTGGCAGGAAGACCGCCCAGTCCAGTCACCATCTTCCACCCCCGATGAACCCCACCCGCCGCGACTTCCTCCACGCCTCCGCGCTCGCCACGCTCGGCTTCTACATTTTGCCCGCCTCCGCGCGCGGCGCCAACAGCCGCATCCAGGTCGGCTGCATCGGCACCAATGGCAAGGGCCGGCAGGACACCCTCTCCGTCGCCGAGGGCGGCGCCGCCGTGATCGCGCTCTGCGATGTCGCCGACCCGCGTCGCTCCGATCTCGGCCGGCGGAAAAATAAAAAGAAAAAAGACGGCGGCGAAGAGACCATCCTCGATCGCTTCCCCGGTGCGAAGCTGTTCACCGATTATCGCGAGATGCTCACCGCGGTGCCCGGCCTCGACGCCGTCACCGTTTCCACGCCCGACCACCATCACTTCCACGCGTCGATGCTCGCGATGCGCAAGGGCAAACACGTTTACACCCAGAAACCCATCGCGCACTCCGTCTGGGAAGCGCGCCGCCTCGCCGAGGTCGCCGCCGAGACGAAGGTGCAGACGCAGATGGGCAACCAGGCCCACGCCGGCGAACCCATCCGCCGCTGCGTCGAGTTGCTGCGCGCCGGCGTGCTCGGTCGCGTCTCCGAGGTGCACGCATGGACCAACCGCCCGATCTGGCCGCAGGGCATCGCCAAGTGGCCGGACCCCGTGCCCGTCCCGCAAGGCCTCGACTGGGAACAGTGGATCGGACCCGCGCCATTCCACGGCTACAGCCCCGCGATCGCGCCGTTCAACTGGCGCGGCTTCTGGGATTTCGGCGCCGGCGCGCTCGGCGACATGGGCTGCCACATCATGGACATGCCGTATTGGGCGCTCGGTCTCACGTCGCCTGACTCGGTCGAGGCCGTGCAGGAAGGCGGCACCGCGATCTCCGCGCCGCTGTGGTCCACCGTCACCTATCGCTTCCCCACGAGCGTGCTCGGCGGACCCGTGAAGTTCGTCTGGTATGACGGCGTCTCCTCGAAGGAAGGCGTCTATCAACACACCCCGCCGCCCGAACTGTGGAAGGCGGATTTTCCGACGCCGCTCCACGTGTTCAACCGCTTCGATCTTCTCATCGTCGGCGAAAAAGGCCGGCTCTTCTTCGGCCGCTCGCGCCAGGACTGGGTCTTCAAACCCGAGACGCTCACGACCAACTTCACGCAGCCGCCCAAATCTCTCCCGCGCGTGCCCGGCGGCCTTGGCGACGGCAAGGGCGAGGACACCGGCGGCCCCTACGTCGAATGGCTCAACGCCATCCGCACCGGCACGCCCGCGCTGTCCAACTTCACTCAATCCGGTCCCTTCAGCGAAGTCGTGCTGCTCGGCAACCTCGCCCTGCGCGTCGGCAAACGCATCGAATGGGACGGGAAAAATCTCCGCGCCAAAAACGCCCCCGAAGCCGCCCCCATCGTCCGCCGCCCCTACCGCAAAGGTTGGGAGCTGAGCTGAGTCAACAATTCAGAAGAACAACCACGGATGAACACTGATGGACACGGATACCGAGTGGAGAAATGCAGCGCGTGGACGGCGGCGCTGGCGCACCGTTTGGTGCCACCAGCCCGAGCGCCTGAATGCATCCGTCTACCTCTGAAAATCCGTGTTCATTCGTGTCCATCCGTGGTTCAATTGAGTGATTCCGGCTGAGTCCGTCGTGGACGGGGCGTCCCGCCTCGTGCCTTTCTGCCATGCGTGTCCCCCCGCCCCACCCAACGCCATTCATGCACACGCCGAACCTCACCCGCCGCGCCTTCCTCCACTCCACCGGCCTCGCCGCCGGCGCCGCGTTGCTCGCCCGCCCGCGCCTGACCGCCGCGACCGCGACTCCCGCCAACCGCCGCCTCCAACTCGCCCTCATCGGCGTCGGCGGCCGCGGCAAGGCCGCGCTCTCCGCGCTGCAAAACGAACAGATCGTCGCGTTCTGCGACGTCGACTTCGCCCGCGGCCGCGAAGAACTCGCCGCCTCACCCAACTTCCGGAAGATGCTCGCGCGCTTTCCCGACGCGAAGTGGTTCAACGACTATCGCGTGATGTTCGAACAGATGGCCGACCAGATCGACGCCGTGGTCGTGAGCGTGCCCGATCACATGCACTACGCCATCGGGATGGCCGCGGTGCGCCTGCGCAAACACCTCTACGTCGAGAAGCCGCTGTGCCGGTGCATCACCGAAGTCCGCGCGCTCCGCGCCGCGGCGGCGCAAGCCGGCGTCGTCACGCAAATGGGCAACCAGGGCCGCGCCGCCGAGGGCATCCGCCTCGCCCGCGAGTGGGTGCAGGCAGGATTGCTCGGTCGCGTCCACACCGTCCACGCGTGGAACAACACGCCCAGCAAATCCTACTCGCTCGACCTTACGCCCGGCCCGGCCGAAACCCCGCCCGCCACGCTTCATTACGACCTCTGGCTCGGCGTCGCCCCCGAGCGTCCGTATCGCAAGGTGTGCAGCCACGGCGTCTGGCGCGGCTTCACCGACTACGGCACGGGACGCCTTGGCGATTGGGCGTGCCACCAGATGGACGCCGCCAACTTCGCCCTCGACCTCGGCGCACCGACTTCCGTCGAAGCCGCGACCACCGAACCGAAGCCCGGCACATTCCCCGCGACGACGGCGCTCACCTACCAATTCCCCGCCCGCGGCGACCGCGGTCCCGTTACGCTGCGTTGGTTCGATGGCGGGCTGGTCCCGCCACAACCCGTCGAGGGCTTCGCGTTTCGCCCCGAGGGCGGCAGCATTTTTTACGGCGACAAAGGCGCCATGTGGGTCGCCTCGCACAGCAACACCGCCCGCCTCCTGCCCGAATCGCGCATGAAGGAACTCGCTGCCTCCCTTCCGCCCAAAACGATCCCGCGCGTCTCCGGCGGCCCGCACGTCGAGTGGGTCAACGCCATCCGCGCCGGCACGCGTTGCGGGTCCGATTTCGACTACGCCGCCCCGCTCGCCGAACTCGCGCTCCTCGGCGTCGCCGCCATCCGCGCGCAAGGCCGGCTCGAATGGGACGCTACGACCGCCCGCATCGCTAATTTCCCGTCCGCCCAGAAATTCATCGGCCCCGGCTACGAGTATCGTCCCGGCTGGGGCGTGTGATTCGAACCGCGATCCGCCCGCGAACGCCCGGCTGGAGCGGCGGTCCATGACCGCCGAACGAAAACCCCTGGCGCAACGACAACGGTCGCAGACTGCCGCCACAAGTCGCCGCCGCCAGTTTGAGTGACGCCAGGCGCATCTCGGTTTCTTGCAATGCGGCGAGCGCGACGGAGCGGCGGTTTTCAACCGCCGGGACTGGGCGCTTGGAAAAGCGCCCCTCCGCAGTGCAAGAAAGTGAGCTGCGCACTGCGCCCGGTCACATCGGGTGTAACTCGAACTGAGGTCAGTTTCCGAAGGCCTTGGCTGTAGCGGCGGTCTGTGACCGCCGACAAACCGCCAGCCGAGCTTCGACGGCGGTCATGGACCGCCGCTACAAATCGCTGGCCTCAATTTGAGTCACACCCCCGGTCACATCGCTTCATTCAATTTCAGCTCGGCATCGCTCCCGACGGTGCGAAGAATCCCGCTGCGCGTCATGCCCCCACCCGCTCCCATCGCCCGCCTCGCCTCGCGCCACGGGCGGATTCCCGGCAGCATTCGTGCCATCGAAATTGCTTTCGCCGACGAATCGTGTGGATCGGGGTGGAGCGCGTTGACCCCAACGCGCTTTTTGGAGTCACGCCGTGGCCCGAGCGCGTTGCGGTCAGCGCGCTCCACCCCGACGGCCATCTTCCGTCTCACCGTGAGCCTCGTGCTCGCCGCCTTGGGCTCGCTCGCCCCCGCCCAACCGTCGTCCACCCAACCCGCCGATCCGCTGCGCATCTGCCTCGTCTCCGCCGACGCGAAGGCCGAATCGTTTCGCGCCGCACTCGCCACCACGTTCGGACCCGACGCCACCGTCACCGCCGCACCGAAACTCCCCGACGGCACCCTCTCCCTCGCCGCGTTGCGCGAGGCGCACGCCGCCGTGTTTCACCGCGGGCCGGGGCAGCTCGGCCCGACCGACGTGGCGACGCTCCGCGAATTTCTCGCCGCCCGCCGCGGCGTGCTCGTGCTCGCCGCCGCGCGCGACGCCTGGGACGCCGTGCCCGATTTCCTCGCCGACTACCTCGGCGCCGAGCCCGGCGGGCGCTTCGCCGACGGCGCGCCGATGTCCGTCATCAATCTGTTTCCCCATCCGATCTTCGCGGGGGTCGTGCGCTTCGAGACGCCGCAGCCCATGCCGGCGTGGCAGAAACTCGCCGCCGATGCACAGCTCATCATGGAGGGCACGGTCGGCGAGGACACCACGCCGCTCGCGTGGCTGCGCCGCCGCGGCGCCAGCCGCATCGCCCACCTCGTCCCCGCGAGCGCCGCGCTCTTCGCCGATGCCGCCTATCTACAGATCGTCGCCAACGCCGTGCGCTGGACCGCCCGCCGCCCGATCCCCGGCGCGCAACCGATCGTGCAGCGCACGTTCATGCCGGAGAGCCATCCGGGCTCGTTCGCCATCACGTTTCCCAGCGGACCCGGCGTCTGCTTCGATCCCGTGCGCGGCGGCGTCAATTTTGTCTGGGATGGTGACTTCGCCGATCTGCGTCCGCGCTGGCTCACGAAACAGGGCGAACCCGCGCGCATCTTCGGTCCGGTTTTTTATCGCGAAAAAAACTGGCAGCCGCTCCGCGCCGGCGCGCCCGGCCGCGAGCCTGCGTTTCAGTTCCGCGGCTACCGGCTCACCGCGGCCGGCCCCGAGTTTCACTACCAGATCGAAGGGCGCGACGTGTTCGAGACGCTCGCCGCGACCGCCGGTGGCGCCGGCCTCGTCCGGCGATTCCGGGTCGGCGCCGGACGCGGGCCGCTCTGGATCGATTTCGAGCCGCAGACGGGCGCAGATATCGCCCTGACCGGCCTGGTGCGCGACGGCGACCGCGCGACCTTCGCCTCGTCCGCCGCCGGTGAATTCACCATCGAAATCCGCCGCAAGTCCGGCGCCGCCCAGCCATGATTTTCCGCCACCTGTTGTTCCCGGCGTTGCTGTTCGGTGCCGCCGCTACGGCCTTCGCCGCCAGCGCTCCCGCCGGCCGCATCTCCGGCCGCGTGCATCAGGCCGGCTCCGACGCCCCGGTCCCGGCCGCCCAGGCGCGCCTCGAAGGCCCCACGCTCGCGCGCTACGAGAACTCCAATCTCATTCAAAAACTGAAATCGACGGGTCGCTTCCAGTTCAACGTCCCGCCCGGCAGCTACGATTTGTGGGTGACCGCGCCGGACTTCGAGGATGTGAAGCTCCGCGTCGACCTCGCCGCCGGTGCGACCATCGAACGCGATGTCGAGCTGCGCCCGCTGCAACGCTCCCCGTATCGCGTCGAGACGATCAAGCTCCCGCAGCAGATGATCGGCGAAGTGTCGGGCGTCGCGTTCACGCCGAAGGGCACGCTCGTCGTCACCACGCGCCGGGGCGAAGTGTGGATGCGCGGGTTCCCCAGCGAGCGCTGGCACTGCTTTGCGCGCGGCCTCTACGAGGGCTTCGGCCTCGTCGCGCCCAGCGAATCCGAAGTGATCGTGATCCAGCGTCCGGAGTTCACGCGCCTGCGCGACACGGATGGCGACGGCGTGGCGGATGCGTTCGAGACGATCTCCGACGAGTGGGGCATCACCGGCAGCTATCACGAGTTTTCCTATGGCCTCGCGCGCGACTCGGCCGGCAATCTCTACGCGAGCTCCGGCATGTGCTCCTTCCGCGCCGCCGCCGATCTCAACTGGGTGCGCGGTCCGTTGCGGACCGAGCAGTATCTGCCGTGGTCGGGCACCGGACCGGTGCCGGACGGCCACCGCTCGGTCGCGCAGTATCAAGGCTGGGCGTTCCAAGTCACGCCGGCGGGCAAGCTGATTCCTTTCGCCTCCGGTTTCCGCCAGCCGCTCGGCGTCGGGGTGAGCCCGCAGGATGAGTTGTTCATCAGCGACTGCCCCGGTGCGTGGGTGCCCACGGCGACGCTTACGCACGTCGAGCGGGACGCGTTCTACGGCCACCCCGACGGCCTCAAGTGGCACCCGGAGCTGAAGGACAAGAAGCTGACCATCGAGCAGCTCGCACAACTGCGTCGTCCACCGAGTGTGTATCTGCCACGTGGCACGCTCGGCACCTCGCCCGGCCAGCCGGTGTGGGATGTGACCGGTGGCAAGTTCGGCCCGTTTCGCGGCCAGGTTTTCATGGGCGATGTCTCCAGCCTGATCGTCCGCATCGATCTCGAAAAAATCGCCGGCGCCTACCAAGGCGCGGTGTTCCCGTTCCTGCGCGGCCAGGGCCTGCGCATCGGCGGCATGCACAATGCCTTCGGTCCCGACGGCGCGCTCTACCTCGGTCAGACCGTGCGCGGCTGGATGTCGACCGAGGGCAACGAGGGCCTCCAGCGCGTGGTGTGGAACGGTAAAGCGCCCACGGAGATCCAAACGCTGCGGCTGACCGCGCGGGGGTTCGCGCTGACATTCACCGAACCGATGTCCGCCGCCGCCGGCGACGCGCGGAGTTTTCAGGTCCGCCGCTTCCACTACAACTACCACCCGCTCGACGGCTCGCTCCGCACCAACGACGCCGATGTGCCCGTGACGCTCGCCCGCCTCGCCCCCGACGGTCGCTCCGCCAGGATCGAGTTGCTCGAGGTGCAGCCCGGCTACGTCTACGAGCTCAACGTCGCGAAGACCGTCACCAGCCGCGCCGGCCGGCCGCTGCTCAACGCGACCGCCTTCTACACGCTCAACCGCACGCTCTCCGGCGCCACGACTCCCTGGCCGTCGAAGATCGCCGCCGTCGCGCAGACGCAGCTCCAACCCGGCGACATCACCCGCGGCGCGGAGGTGTTTCGGCTCAACTGCATGGTCTGCCACCAGGCCGACGGCAAAGGCTCCCAACAGGCCGGCACACCCGACTACACGCAGCCCGGTGGCCCGCTCGCGAAAACCGACGATGAACTGCTCGCCGTGATCACCAACGGCAAGATGCCCACGCCGCCCGCCGTCACGCCCATGCCGCCGTGGGGCAATGTGCTCCCGCCGCAGTCGATCCGCGACGTGCTCGCGTATCTGCGCGCGACGTTTCAACCCGCCCCGCAGCCGCGCTGACCACTCCTCGCCAAGATGCCCCGCGTCATTTCTCATCGGCTTCGTGGCACGGGTCTCCCGACCCGTGATCCTCTCACCCACGGGTCCGGCGACCCGTGCCACTTGCCCAGCAAGCCGCCGCAAGCTTCGGGGTATCGAACCCATCGCCAATGATGTCCCTACTCCGCGCCTCCCGCCTGCCTCTCCCGTTGCTCATGCTCGCCGCAGTCGCGCCTGGGCAAACGGAAGCGCCGCCGGCCAGGCCGCCCGAATACACCGTCCTCCGCGCTGCCACGCCGCCGACGATTGACGGCAAGTTCGACGAGGCCGCGTGGCGCACCGCACCGACCGTCGGCGATTTCGTTTTTCCGTGGTGGAAGGCCGGCGCGAAAGAGCAGACGCGGGCGAAATTGCTCTGGGACGACGAATATCTCTACCTCACGTTCGAGTGCGACGATGCACACGTCACCGCGCGCCACACCGCGCGCGACGGCAAGATCCCCGAAGACGACTGTGTCGAGTTCATGCTCGCGCCCGATGCCGACCACCCACTCGTCTACTTCAACATCGAGTTCAACGTCCTCGGCGGCATCCTCGACAACTTCCGCCCCAACGGCCCCGACCAGCCCCGCGCTCCGAAGTGGGACGCCGAGGGCGTGAAGATCGCCGGCACCTACGCCGGCACGCTCAACGACGACTCCGACACCGACCGCGCGTGGCAGGTCGAGGTCGCGATCCCGTGGCGCAACTTCTCCGCGCAGATGAAAACCTGCCCGCCCCGCGCCGGCACCGTGATGCGCGCCAACCTCAACCGCAGCGGCGGAAAAACCAACCCGCAGTTCAGCCAGTGGGCGCACGGCGGCACGCCCAAGCCCTCGTTCCACACGCCCGCCCGTTTCGGGCGCCTGATCCTGTCCGACCGCCTCGCGGCCGCCAGCACCTCGCGCTGATTTTCCTCTCTCCGCTCTTCGTCATGAAAATCTGGGATCTCCACTGCCACCTCTCCGGCGCCCCCCTCACCGAGACCACGCCCGAGGCCCGCCTCGCCCACCTTCTCGCCGCCGCCGATCGCATGGGCATCGAGCGCGTGTGCGTTTTCATGGGCATGTCGTGGGCCTACGAGCCGCCGGCGGAGCGCATCCGCGTGGAAAACGACGCCGTGCTCCGTGCCATCGAAAAATATCCCGACCGCGCATTCGGTTTCGTGTATCTCAATCCCAAACACCTCGACGCCTCGATGGCCGAACTCGAACGCTGCGTCGCCCGCGGCCCCATGGTCGGCGTCAAACTCTGGGTCGCGCAGCGCTGCAGCGCCGCCGAGCTCGACCCCATCGTGCGCCGCGCCGCCGAGTTGAAGGCGCTCATCTTCCAGCACACGTGGTTCAAGATCACCGGCAACCTGCCCGGCGAATCCACCCCGGAGGATTTCGCCGAGCTCGCCTCGCGCCACCCCGACGTGCCACTCGTCTGCGGCCACACCGGTGGTGATTGGGAGCGCGGCATCCTCGCCATCCGGCATCTGAAAAACACCTACGCCGATCTCGCCGGCGGCGATCCCACCGCCGGCCTCACCGAGATGGCCGTGCGCGAACTCGGCGCCGAGCGTGTCCTCTACGGCAGCGACGCCCCCGGCCGCAGCTTCGCCTCGCAACTCGCCAAGGTCCACGGCGCCGCGATCCCCGCCACCGCGAAACAACTCATCCTCTCGGAAAACCTCAAACGCCTCCTCACCCCCATCCTCACCGCGAAAGGCATCAAGGTATGAACCCCCAACCCGTAGCGGCCGACGTAAGGAGGCCGGCCACGCGCCCCAACGGGGCGCCATTCGACAGCCCGGGGCAACGCCCCGCGATTTCTTTCGGGAAGAATCAAAGCCCTGAAAGGGCGAAATCCGAATCGACCGCCGCCCTCACCCGCCGCGACTTCCTCACCACCGCCACCGCCCTCGCCGCCGCCACCACCTTCGCCCCCTCGCCTCTCGCCGCGGCGACCGCGCCCGCCCCCGACGGCCTCATCGACACCAACGCCTACCTCGGCCGCTGGCCCTACCGGCGTCTGCCGCTCGACGAACCCGCCGCCCTCGTCGCGAAACTTCGCGAGCACGGCGTGACGCAGGCCTGGGCCGCGCATCTCGACGCCCTGCTCCACAAAGACCTTTCCTCCGCCAACGCCCGCCTCGTCGCCGATTGCGCGCGGCACGGCGCCGGCCTGCTCATCCCCGTCGGCACCGTCAACCCCGCCGCCCCCGGCTGGGAGGTCGAGCTTCGCCGCTGCGCCGAAGTCCACCGGATGCCCGCGCTCCGCCTCTTCCCCAATTACCACGGCTACAAGCTCACCGAGCCCTCCGTCGAACGCGCGCTCGCCCTCGCTGCCGAACTCGGCCTGCTCGTGCAGCTCGCCGTGTCGATGGAGGACGAGCGCATGATGCACCCGCTCGGCCGCGTCACCACCGTCGATCCCACCCCGCTGGTGGACCTCGCGAAAAAAATTCCCGCGCTGCGCCTGCAGTTGCTCAACGCCCTCCGCTCCGTGCGCGGCGCGCCTTTGCTCGCGCTGGCCGCGCAGCGCGTGCACGTCGAGTTCGCCACGCTCGAAAGCGTCGAAGGCCTCGCTACCTTGCTGAAACAACTGCCACCCGACCGCCTCTGCTTCGGCTCCTACGCGCCCGTGTTCTACTTCGAATCCTCCATCCTGAAACTGCGCGAGTCCGTCCTCGCCCCCGACCACCTCGCCGCCATCCGCTCCGCCAACGCCCGCCGCCTGCTGTAGTCGTGCCTGAGGCGTCCCGCCTCAGACTTTCGCTCTCTGATTTTCAATCTCCCATCCCCTTTTTCCGCTCCCGCTCTCCCGCCCCATGAACCCCACCCGCCGCGCTTTCCTCCGCCACTCCGCCACGTTCGCCGCCGCCTCGCTGCTCGCGTCGCGGCTTTCACCGCGCCTCCACGCCGCCGGCGAGCCCGGCGCCGCCTTCCGCAGCGCGTGGGATCGCGCGCCCGACCGCATCTGGCTCGGCGCCGAATACTGGGCCAACCCGCTTCAGGACTGGCGCATCGCCGCCGGCCGCCTCGAGTGCACCCGCGCCGCCGTCGACCGCAACGTCCACCTCCTCACCCGCCAGCTCGCCAACCGCCCCGGCACCGTCGATCTGCGCGTGCGCGTCGGCCGCCTCGGCGGCGGTTCGCTCGCTGGCGCCGGCTCGGCCGGCTTCCGGATCGGCATCCTCGGTTCGCTGCGCGACCACCCGGAACTGCACGACTACCGCAACAACCTCTGGCCCGCCCAGCTCAACGCCGGCCTCGCCGCCGGTATTTCCGGCGACGGCAAACTTTTCATCGGCCGCCCCACCGCACCCGACGCCATCGCGCTCGACCTCGCCCGCGACTCCCTCGAACTCCACCTCGCCATCGCCCCCGCCGACGCCGGCTACACCGCCACCCTCACCGCGCTCGATCCCGCCAGCGGCCGCCCGCTCGCCACCGCCAAACACACCGGCATCTCGGCCGACGCCCTCATCGGCAATCTCTCACTCGCCACCAATTTCACCTTCGGCGCCGCGGCGGCCGCCGCCGCCAACGGCAAGGGCAAAGCCAAGAAAGCCGCCAACAAATCCGCGGACCCCTCGGCCTCCACCGGCACCGGCCAGTTCTGGTTCGCCGACTGGCGCGTCGCCGGCTCCAAGCTCACCGGCAACGACGACCACGCGTTCGGCCCCATCCTCTGGTCGCAATACACCCTCAGCCGCGGCGTGCTCAAACTCTCCGCGCAACTGCCGCCGCTCAGCGCTTCGGACGCCGACACCGTGCGTCTCCAGTTTCAGGACACCCCCGGCGCCCCGTGGCGCACCGCCGCCGAATCGAAGATTCACCACGACGCCCGCGTCGCCGTCTTTCGCGTCGAAAAATGGGACGCCACCCGCGACGTGCCCTACCGCGTCGCCTGCACGCTGCGCGACACCCGCGGCGGCACGACCGAGCACTATTGGGCCGGCACCGTGCGCCACGATCCCGTCGAGCGCGACGAACTCTCCGTCGCCGACATCTCGTGCAACATCCACTCGGTCTTCCCGAACGTCCCCTACGTGCGCTCCATGGCGCAGCTCAACCCCGACCTGCTCGCGTTCGTCGGCGATCAGTTCTACGAAAACTGCGGCGGCTTCGCCACGCAGCGCGCCCCGCACGAACCCGCCGTGCTCGATTACCTGCGCAAATGGTATTTCCACGGCTGGACGTGGCGCGACCTCATGCGCGACCGCCCGAGCATTTCGCTCCCCGACGACCACGATGTTTACCAGGGCAACCTCTGGGGCGAGGGCGGCGAGGGCCAGAAGACCACGCAGGAAGCCGGCGGCTACGAACTCCCCGCCGCGTGGGTCAACGTCGTCCATCGCACGCAGACCGCGCACCATCCCGACCCCTACGACCCGCAGCCCGCGAAGCGCGGCACACTCAATTACTACGGCCCGCTCACCTACGGCCGCGTCAGTTTCGCCATCCTCGCTGATCGCCAGTTCAAGTCCGCTCCCGAGGGCAAAGTCCCGCCCACCGGCAACCGCGGCGATCATGTGATCAACCCCAACTTCGATCCCAAGACCGCCGACCTCCCCGGCCTCGATTTGCTCGGCGGCAAGCAGGAACAGTTTCTCCGCGACTGGGTGCTCGACTGGCGCGGCGCCGACATGAAAGCCGCGATCTCGCAGACCATCTTCACCGCGATGGCCACCACGCACGGCGGCAACCACGAGATCCTGATGGCCGATTACGACGCCAGCGGCTGGCCGCAGACTGCGCGCCGCAACGCGCTGCGCGAACTGCGCAAGGCCTTCGCCGTCCATCTCGCCGGCGACCAACACCTGCCCGCGGTCGTGCACTACGGACTCGACGCGCACCGCGACGGCCCGATCGCGTTCGCCGGCCCCGCCGTCAATGTCGGTTACCCGCGCTGGTGGGAGCCGACGAAAACCGGCCGCAACAAAACCACCGGCAACCCAAACCTCACCGGTGACTTCCTCGACCACTTCGGCAACCCGCTCACCGTGCTCGCCGTGAAAAACGGCCCCTACGATCCGCCGCGCCCCGTGCTCGAATCCGTCAACGCCAAGACCAGCGGCCTCGGCCTCGCCCGCTTCAAGAAATCCACGCGCACAATCACCTTCGAGTGCTGGCCCTACTCGGCCGATGTGACGAAGCCCGGCACGCAGATGGACACCTGGCCCGTCACCGTCCGCCAGGCCGACAACTACGCCCGTCCGCCCGTCGCGTGGCTTCCGACGCTCCGCCTCGCCGGCGCCACCGATCCCGTGCTGCAAATCTTCGAGGAGAAATCCGGCGAACTCATCTACGCCTACCGCCTCCGCGGCACGAGCGTGCGCCCCCACGTCTTCGCCCCCGGCAGCTACACGATCAAGCTCGGCGACCCCGACCGCGACCGCTGGACCACCCTCCGCGCCACCACGACGGCCGATCCATCCGCCACGCTCGACGTCTCCCTGTAGGTCGGGGTCGCCCGACCCCGCCGCGCCTCAACCTTCAGGATGCAGCGCGCCTGCCTTCTCCGCGTCCGCTGTCTGTCAATGTCAGCGGATCGCGCCACTCGAACCAAACTCCAAAGAACAATGGCTGTTGATATTTGGACGTTAGCCATAGGTCGGGCTTCACGCCCGACACTCGTCCGTCTGCCCCGGATGTCGGGGATAAACCCCGACCTACCCTCGCAACAGTAAAATCCAAGAATTCAGGTGACGTTGGTATAAACAGAAAGTTCGCGAAGAACGGGAAGAATTCAGTGTCTGCTCTTTCCGATCTTCCCGGCCTTCCTGTTCAATTCGTGTGGTTGCAGCAGGCCGCGCCGCGTCCGCTGTCTGTCAATGTCGGAGGATCGCGCCACTCGAACAAAACGAAAAAACCAATGGCAGTTGATATCTGGACGCCTGCCGTAGGTCGGGCTTTACGCCCGACACCTCGACCGTCTGCAGCGGATGTCGGGGATAAACCCCGACCTACCCCCGTCTCCGCCGCGCGTCCGTAACGCACGCCACCGTGATCCCCACCACGCAGACCGCGTAAACGATCGCGTTCGGCGTGCGCGCCGTCCACGCCAGCCACGGCCACGGAAAATCGAAGAACGCAAAATTCAGTCCGCAGTAGAGCCACGCGTTCACGAGCAGCGCCCACCGCGCCGCCTCGCGTCCGTCGAACTCCTCGCGCCGCGCGATCCACCACGCGACCGCGACCGTCGCCGCGAGCGGCAGCATGCCATACAGCGCCCACCCGGCCGCCTCGCCGATCTTCGGCGTCTCATAAGCGAGCCGCCGGATCGTCTTTCCCGCGATCGGCACGAGCGTGATCGGCAGTAGCGCGAGATACGGCCACCAACGCCCGCCCGCCACCGCCACGAGCGGGATGCACGCGATCACCAGCCCCGGATCGTAGAGCGCATTGGCCCACCGCAGCCGCGAAAACTCGCCGAGCAGCAGCAGCGTCACATGCCCGGCGACGAGCGCCCATTCCACCGGCGCCGAGAGCATCGGCGTCGTCTCGTCGCGATGCAGCCGGATCAAATCGCGATTCAGCCACAGGCCGAGCCCGAGGCACGCGCCCATCACGGCGCCGAACGTCGTCTCCATCCAGTTCCACCAGTTCATGTGCGGCGCGAGGGTCGCCCACCCGCCGCCGCGGAAAACCTCCGGCTGCCACGCGTGCCACGATTGCAGGCACTGCCCGAGTGGAAATCCGACGCCACCGAGCATGCCCCACAGCGCGAGGCGCCGCGCGAGCGCATCGCGTCGCACCCAGCCAGCCCACGCCCACGCGCCGAGCAGCGCGCACAACAACCCGCCCCACACTTCGCGTCGCGGTTTCAGTTCCGGCCCCGCGTCTGGCTGCCAGTGCCACGACGCGGAGAAATAGATCCGCGGCAGCACTTTGTTCGCCGGATCGAAGGGCGAGTTGAGCAGCCACGCTCCCCCCACGTAGAGCGCGCCCATCGCCGCCATCAGCCCGAACATCTGCCGCCACGTGTAGCGCACCCCACCGAGCCCCATGCCAAAAAACAAACCCGCCAACCCGATCCACACCGCGCCCTTGATCCCCAGCCCGAGCATGCCCCAGCGCCACGCTTCCCAGTTGCCGACGACCGGCTGGTTCTGCGTGAGTCCGATGGTTTGCCCGTAGGTCATCGAGCCGCCGATGCCGATCGCGATCGCCCCGAGCGCGGCGGCGCGCATCGCCGTCAGCTTGTCGGCGCCGCGTCCGAACAGAAACACGAGCACGCCGCCCACGAGCACGCCCGCGATCATCGCGCCCGTCTCGTGGCCGTATTGTCCGCGGATGCCCCAGCCCAAGCCGCCGGCCAGCGACGCCAGCAACGCAGGCTGCCACCACCGCACTGCTCGCGCTCGATCGGGCTCAGGGTGATTGGTCACGGCCGCGAACAAGGCGCGTGATCGGCCCCGGCTCAACACAAGACGTGACGTCGCGCCCGGCCTGCCCCAACCTCCGGCGCATGACCCCGCGCCCCGACCCCAGCGCGCTGCTGTTCCTGCTGGCATTGTCCCTCGTGCCACTCGCACTTCGCGCCCAGCCCGCCACCGGCACCGTCTCCGGCCGCGTCTTCAATCCCGCCACCGGCGAATACGTCCGCAACGCCGAAGTCACCGCCACCGGCACCGACCTCTCCACGTTCACCGCCGACGACGGCTCGTTTTCCCTCTCCAACGTCCCCGCCGGCACGGTCACCGTGCGGGTCGCCTACACAGGCTACGAAACCGCCACCGCCCAGCTCAACCTCACCGCCGGCCTCATCGCCACCCGCGACTTCACTCTGACGCCAGCCGGCGTCACCTCCGCCGCGGCCGCCAGCTCCGCCTCCGGCGTCGTCAAACTCCAGCAGTTCGTCGTCTCCTCCGAACGCGAGGGCAACGCCAAGGCCATCATGGACCAGCGCGCCGCGATCAACATCAAGAACGTCATCGCCTCCGACAACTTTGGCGACATCACCAACGGCAACGTCGGCGAATTCATCAAATACATGCCCGGCGTCGTCATCGACTACAACCAGTCCGACGCCCGCGCCGTCCGCATCGGCGGCCTCGATCCCAAATACGTCGGCGTGAGCGTCGACGGCATGCGCCTCGCGAGCGCCCAGGGCGCCGCCTTCGGCGCCGACTCGCGGCAATTCGAATTCGAACAATCCTCGATCAACAGCGTCGAGACCATCGAGCTCAACAAGACGCTCACCGCCCGCATGGACGCCGACTCGCCCGCCGGCGCGATCAACCTCCGCAGCCGCTCCGCCTTCGACCGCAAGGGCCGCGAAGTCGTCGCGCAGTTCACCGCCTCGGCCAACGAATACCGCCTGACGCTCGCCCGCGTGCCGTCGCCCACCAACGCGCTGCGCCGCGTCATCTTCCCCGGCGCCACGCTCAGCTACTCGGAGGTCTTCGCCGGGAAGTTCGGCGTGCAGCTCAACCTCGGCTCCTCCACCATCTACGGCGAACAGGAGCAGATCACGCACGCCTACGATTTCACCAACGCGACCACCGGCCCGCGCCTCACCGGCCTCACGTTCAAGGACGCGCCCAAGATCATCGAACGCGCCTCCCTCGGCGCCAACTTCGACTACAAAATCACGCCGCGCCTCGTCGCCTCGCTGCGCATCACCGGCTCCTTCCTCAGCGACGAGTTTGTCGCCCGCAACATCGCCTTCACCGCCAACATCGCGCAGATCGACCCGTCCTCCACCCTCACGCGCGTCGTCGCCAACGCCACGACCAACGCCAACACCCGCCTCGAGACCACGGGCAACCACCGCAACAAGCGCAACGTCACCGTCACCTACGTCCCCAAGCTCGAATACCACCGCGGCGATCTCACGCTGACGGCCAGCGGCGGCTACTCGCGCAGCGGCACGCACTACGAGGATTTGCGGCAAGGCTATTTCCAGAGCATCAACCTCCGCCTCACGCGCCTGAGCTGGAGGGCCGAGCGCGCCAGCACCAACTCCACCGAGTGGACCGTCACGCAGCTCGCCGGCCGCCCGTGGGGCGACATCGCCAGCTGGGGCCGCGACGACGCCAATGCCAACAACCTGATCAGCACCGCGCGCGGCGGCCAGAGCCAGGTGTTCGTCGGCAACCTCGACGCGAAGTCCTCCGTCACCGTCGCCGGCCTCCCCGTCCAACTGCTCGCCGGCCTGAAGGCGCGCCTCACCACCTTCGACATCACGTGGGGCGGCACGCAGAACTGGACGTTCGTCGGCCCGCGCGGCTCGCAGACCGATCCGGCCACCGTGATGATCGACGAGTCCCAGCACCCCTACGACCCGAAGCGCGGCGGCAACATCACGCAGCAGGGCCTGCCGTGGCCCGACTCGAACGCCATGGCGTCCTACTTCTTCGCCAACCCGACGCAGTTCACGCCCAACACCGTCACCAACTTCACCAATGCCGCCACCACGCCGCGCTCCGTGAAGGAGCAGATCGACGCCGCCTACCTCGAGGCCAACTCGCGCTGGCGGCAGGTGCGCTTCAACCTCGGCGCCCGCTTCGAGCGCACCCGCACCATCGGCCGCACCTACGACATCCTGCCCGCCGCCGCCGTGCGCGCCGCCGGCTACACCGCCGGCACGATCCCCTACGTCGCCTACCAATACCGCAACTTCACGCGTCCCTCCACCTACGGCGGCTACGACAACCTGTTCTTCAGCGGCGGCGCGAAGTATTCGTTCACCCGCAACTTGGTTTTCCAGGTCGCCGCCAGCCAGTCGATCGGCCGGCCCAACTACGACAGCCTCGCCGGCGTCATCGCCGTCAACGACACCACCCAGCGCGTCACGCTGCCGAATCCGAACCTCAAGCCCGAGACCTCCGACAAATATTTCGTGAGCGCCCAGTATTACCTCGAGCCCGCCGGCACGCTCACGCTCTCCGCCTACCGGCTCTTCGTGAAAAACCTGGGCATCTCCACCGAACTCGTCTCCGCCGCCGAGGCCGGCTACGCCGACGATCCGGAATACAACGGCTACACCTTCGCCCGCAACGCCAACGCCAGCGGCCGGCGCCGCCTCCAGGGCCTCGATCTCGAATACAGCCAGCAGCTCGTGTTTCTCCCCGGCGTCTGGCGCGGCTTCAGCGTCTTCGGCTCCGTCTCGCGCACGGTGCCCGACATTCAGCTCGTCGACATCATGTCCAAGTCCGCCAACGGCGGCCTGCGCTACGGCAACCACCGCTTCAACGCCCAGGTGCGCTTCACCTGGACCGCCGCACGCATCACCGGCATCACCGCCGCTCGCACGCAGTGGGAGCGCGAGCGCCTGATGTTCGACTTCAGCGGCGGCTACAAAATCAACCGCACCTACGAACTCACGCTCAGTTGCCGCAACGTCTTCAACCAGGCGCTCGAGTCCTACTTCAACGTCCCCGGCACCATCGCCTACAAGGACAACTTCGGCGCCGTCTGGACCCTCGGCGTCCGCGCCCGCTGGTAGGCGGTCGTGGCTGAGGCGTCTCGCCTCAGTCGGTTTTTTCCTCCATTGCTCCACCCCGAAACGAGGCGGGACGCCTCGCCCACGACACACCCCATGCTCACCTCACTCCGCCTCCGCGCTTGGGCGCTCGCCCTCGCCTTCGCGGCTCCATCGCTCCCCGCCGCCGAGGTCAAGCTCGGCACCGCCGCCGTCCCGATCAACCCGCCCCTCGGCATCGGTCTCGCCGGCTACTATCACGAGCGCGGACACGAAGGCGTGCTCGACGATCTCTTCGCGAAGGCCATCGTGCTCGACGACGGCACCACGCGCGCCGCCATCGTCGTGTGCGATCTCATCTCGATGCCGAAATGGATCGTCACCGAGGCGCGCCAGCTCGTCGAAGCCCGCACCGGCATCCCGGGCGCGCACGTCATGATCGCCGCCACCCACACGCACACCGCGCCGGTGCTCTTTCGCGAGTGGAGCCGCGACGAATGGCAAACTACATTCATTCGCTAACGGGCGGTGCTGTTGGGATTCGAGAGTCGAAGGACCAGACTCGCACTTTGTATTACCTGAGCACGGCAGGAATCTTCCCCGACGCTTTGCGCATCGGGAGTTTTTCCCGAATAATTCGGTTTATGTTCCCAATCTTGTCCACCTTGATGGCGGTGCATGAAAATCATTACCCCGATTGCGTTCGCCGCCCTTGTGGGCGCCTCCATGTTGGCCAGTGGCTGTGCGAGTATTGTGAAAGGAACCACTCAAGAAATTCCGATTGCTTCTGAGCCGGCCGGTGCCCGTGTAAGCGTCGACGGCAATCCCGCTGGGACTACTCCAACCAAGGCGGTCTTAAGCCGAAAACAAAATCACATGGTTACCCTTGAGAAGGAGGGTTATGAAACGGAGAACGTTGCGGTTACCAAGTCAATCGGGGGAGCTGTTGCAGGAAATATCATCGCCGGGGGCTTGGTCGGTTGGGGCGTCGACGCTATGACGGGGGCACAATACAACCTCCACCCTGAGACGGTTAATATTCGACTGCGTCCAGTGGTTGCCGCAGCCGGTGGAAGCAAGAGCAACCAGCAAACCAAGGAGTTTATCGAGGAACTAAACAAACTTGATGATCTGCTGGTGCAGAAAAAAGTCTCGCCCGAAGAGTATTCCAAGATGCGGGCCGCATTGGTTGATAAGTATCAAAAGTAGCGCGATTCAACGAATAGGGCTTTTGGCGCAAGAGGGACGGTAGGTTGCAACAACGACGTTGGCTTACCGGTTGGTTACTTGTCTTAGTTTCAGTCCAAGCTTTCCAACCAACCGCCCCAATTCGTTATGTCACTGCGCCGCCTGCCCCAGTTCCTCGTCGCGAGCACCCTCGTTCTCGCCGCCTCGCTCCCCGCCGCCGAGGTCAAGCTCGGCACCGCCGCCGTCCCCATCAACCCGCCCCTCGGCATCGGCCTCGCCGGCTATTACCACGAGCGCGGACACGAAGGCGTGCTCGACGATCTCTTCGCGAAGGCCGTCGTGCTCGACGACGGCACCACGCGCGCCGCCATCGTCGTGTGCGATCTCATCTCGATGCCGAAGTGGATCGTCACCGAGGCCCGCCAGCTCGTCGAAGCCCGCACCGGCATTCCCGGCGCCAACGTCATGATTGCGGCCACGCACACGCACACCGCGCCGGTGCTCTTTCGCGAGTGGAGCCGCGACGAATCCGACGGCGGCGGCAAACCGGTCGCCAAAAACTACAGCCGCTCGCTGCCCGGCCTGATCGCCGACGCCGTGGCCCAGGCCAACGACCGCCGCCAGCCCGCCCGCCTCGCGGTCGGCAAGGAACAGGAGCCGCAACTCGCGCAAAACCGCCGCTACTGGATGCGCGACGGCACCGTCGGCTGGAATCCCGGCAAGTCGAACCCGCAGATCATCCGCCCCGCCGGCCCGATCGATCCCGAGGTCGGCGTGTTCTACGCCACCACCGCCGACCCGAAGCGCGCGCCCTTGCTCACGTTCGTGAACTACGCGATGCACCCCGACACCACGGGCGGCACGAAAATCTCCGCGGATTTTCCCGGCGCCCTCGCCCGCGCCCTCGCGCTCTCCCGCGGCCCCGACATGCTCACGCTCTTCGCCAACGGCACCTGCGGAAACATCAACCACGTCAACGTCCGTTGGCTCGACCCGCAAAAAGGCCCGCCGGAAGCCGCGCGCATCGGCACCATTCTCGCCGGCGCCGTCCTTACCGCCGGCACGCACCTCGCGCCGCTCCCCGCTCCCGGCGCGCTCCGCGTGCGCAGCGAGATCGTCCAGCTGCCGCTCCCCGCGTTCACCCCGGCGGAGCTCGATGCCGCCCGCCTCGACGCCCGCACCCAGAAGGACAACTCCCGCGCCGGCTTCATGAAACTCGTCCGCGCGCACCGCATCCTCGACACCTACGGCCGCGACGGGAAACCGCAGGAGGTCGAGATGCAGGTGATCGCGCTTGGCCGCGATGTCGCGTGGGTCGCCTGGCCCGGCGAAATCTTCGTCGAACTCGGCCTGAGTGTGAAAGCCGCCTCGCCCTTCGCGCACGTCTACCACGTCGAACTCGCCAACGGCACCATCGGCTACATCCCGAACCAACCCGCCTACGCCGAGGGCAACTACGAGGTCGAGAGCGCCCGCGTCGCCGCCGGCTCGGGTGAGCTGCTCGTCGCCAGCGCGCTGCGGATGCTGTCCGACCTCGCCGCGCCCGCCGCTCCGCGCTGACTCCACCACGGCCCGAGGCGCGACGCCCTCGGACGGTCCGGTTCGCACTTGAGCAGCCCGACGCGCAGCCTGACCCTCGGTGGGTGCCTGCCGCGTTGTCCGACTCGTCTCCGGAGCCGCCCGCGAACCTCACCCGGTGGTTCGCCGCGGAAGTGCAGCCACACAAACCCGCCCTGCGCGCCTACCTCCAGGCCCGGTTTCCCTCGCTCTCGGACCACGACGACATCGTGCAGGAAGCCTACACCCGCACCCTGCGCGCCAAGGCCGACGGCACCGTGCGCTACACCAAGGCCTTGCTCTTCACCACCGCGCGCAACACCGCTCTCGATTTCTTCCGCCGTCGCGCGGCCCATCCGACGGAAGCGATAACCCATTTTCGCCGTCTTCCCGTCTCTAAACGGAACCATGCAGTCGAACCCACGCTCATTCAAAGCCGCGCCGTGCCGAGGTGGAGCGCGTTGCCCCCAACGCGCTGGTTTGGGCACCGTGCGAAAATCCTGAAAGCGCGTTGAGGGCAACGCGCTCCACCTCGATCGCCACAGTCCATTTTCCGCACCCGACATCTTTTACATGACCGACCAAGCTCCGACTCACCTCCGACACCTGGCTTTCCACCGGTTGATCAGCGCCCTCACCACTGCGCTTCTCCTCCTCGGCCTTTCCGCCCGCGCCGCGGACCGCCCGGCCTTCGACGTCCCGGCCGGCGATGCCGCGACGACCTTGCGGGTCTTCTCCGAACAGTCCGGTCAGGAAGTCGTCTTCATGGCCGACACCGTCCGGGGCGAGCAAACCAAGGCCATCCGCGGCAACCTCGCCCCTCGCGCCGCCCTTGATCGCATGCTCGCCGGCACGCGCCTCGTCGCCGTGCAGGACAACACGACCCAGGCCCTCGCCGTGCAGCGCATGGCGGCCGACACCACCGCCAGCGCCGGCCCCGCTCCGGTGTCGCGCCCGGCCGCGACCGCCGCGGACGCCGAGGCCGTCGTGCTCTCCCCCTTCGTCGTCGCGACCCAGCAGGACACCGGCTACATCGCCGCCGACACCCTCAACGCCGGCCGCCTCCGCACCAACCTCCTGATGACGCCCGGCACGATGGAGGTCTTCACCCGCGACCTCCTCGACGACCTCGGTGTCTTCAACATCGACGAAGCCTCCGCGTGGCTCACCTCCTCCCACCCGCTCGAAGCCAACGGCATCAACGGCAACAGCCTCAACCCCGCCAGCCTCGCCCTCCACGACTCCGGCAGCAACGTGAGCCTGCGCGGCATGGCCACGCAGCCGAGCACGCGCAACTACTTCCTCAGCGCCACCACGCCGATGGAATACAACGTCCAGCGCGTCGAGGCCGGCCGCGGCCCCAACGCCATCCTCTACGGCGAGGGCGGCCCCGGCGGCGGCGTGAACTACATCACCAAGCAGGCCGAGAACCGCCGTTTCGGCAGTTTCCGTCTTCGCGCCGATACCGCCGGCACCCGCGGCGCCTCGCTCGACCTCAACCAGCCGCTCACCCGCAACTTCGCCGTCCGCTACAACACCAGCTACCTCGACCAGCGGAGCTACATCGACCGCTTCGTCAACAAGAGCGTCGGCCACGCCGCCAGCCTCGCCTGGCACCCGTTTGAATCGACCCGTTTCGGCTTCGACGCCGATTTCACCCGCACCCGGCGCCCCGGCTTTGTCATGTCGAGTTTCAACGACCAGACCGCCGACTGGAACCGCGTGCCCGTCACCGGCCCCCTCACCACCGCGCAGGCCACCGCCGCCGGTCTCGCCCTCCGCGCCGCCGCCGGGTTCAACACCTACATCGAGGGCATCGGCCTGGTCGACCTCCGCAGCACACCGGCCACCACCGGCTCGGGCATTCCGCTGATCAGTTCCTATCCGGCCGGCATCGCCCTCATCCCCTCGCCCGCGGAGAGTTTCAACGTCAACCCCGAGGAAGTCTCGGTCCGCGGCTCCACCGCTGACGTGCAGGCCTCCCTCGACCACCGCTTCCGCAACGGCTTCTCGTTCCAACTCGCCGCCCAGACCGCCCGCTACGGCGCCGAGGGCGGCAACAACCCGTTCGCCAACGCCGTCATCGATCCCAACGTCAATCTCCCCGGCGGCCTCCGCAACCCGAACTTCGGCAAGGTCTACAGCACGTCCTACCTCGGCCGCAAAATCGACGGCACCGGCCGCGACTCCCAGACGTTCCGCGTCGTCGCCGCCTACCCGCTCAAGGGCTTCGGCGGCACCACCAACCTCAGCGCCTTCGGCCACCGCCAGAAATCCAACTCCCGCATCGTGTATTGGGACATGCAGAACGCCGATCCGCGGCTCACCACCCCGATCACCGACAACGTCACCCGCCGCATCAATCTCTACCGCTACTGGGACAATCTCCCGAGCCGTCTCCCCGATTTCTCCCAGCTCTACGAGCTGCGCGCCGTGCCCACCGCCGACGGCTACACCGCCAACCAAAACGACGCCTACGAAGTCGCCGCCTCCGGCAACTATCTTGGCGGCCGCCTCACCTACGTCGCCGGTTTCCGCCGCGACCGTTCCGAACTCACCACGCGCAACGGCGACACCGCCTCGCGCGACCGCACCACCGGTGCCTTCGGCACCTACACCGTGGAAAACCGCGTCGCCTTCAACAACACGCGCACCTTCGGCCTCGTGTATTTCCCCTTCGAACGCGTGGGCGCCTACGCCGACTACTCCGAGGGCTTCACCATCCAGACCAACGCCAATCCGAAGATGGACGGCACCTTCGCCGGCGCCAACATCGTCCCCTCCACCTCCAAGTCCGTCGGCCTCCGCTTCCGCCTCGCGAGCGGCAACACGTTCACGATCGTCGGCTCGGTCGGCTATTATCAAGCCGTGCAGGAGAACAGCGCCATCAACATCAACGTCGGCGCCGTGAACACCCTCTGGCAGAACCACCGGATGCCCGAGCGCTACCTCGAGACCTTCAGCTCCTCGCCCACCGTCACCGCCGCGCTCAATTCCATCCAGAGCACCCGCAGCTTCGCCGGCAAAGGCTACGAGGCCAACCTCACCATCAACGTCGGCAACTCCTTCCGCCTGATCGCCAATGGCGCGCTGCCGCAGACCCGCCAGTTCGACACCGCCGCCGACTTCCGCGCCTACGTCGCCGCCAACACCGCGCAATGGGAGCAGTGGGCCAACGACCCCACCAACGCCACCCGCACCAGCGACGCCAATTCCCTCCGCACCATCCAGAACACCGTGAACGGCTTTCAGGATGAGCGGGAGCAGAACGGCACCTACCAGACGCGATTCAACCTCACCGGCGTTTACACGCTCCGCACCGGCCGGCTCAAGGGGCTCCGCCTCGGCGCCGGCGCGCAGTGCTACGGCCGCCGCCTCATCGCCAACCAGATCGACCGCCCCTACGACTACATCTACGCGAGTTCCTATTACCTCGTCTCCGCCTCGCTCGCCTACCCGTTCAAGCTGCACCAGCACCGGCTCGATGTGCAGCTCAACGCCGACAACGTGCTCAGCTACGACGCCCCCATGATCAACGGCATGTTCGTCTATAACAACCGGCTCATCCCCTACGGCTTCCGCCGGATGACCCCGCCCGAGATCAAGGTTACGACCACGCTCAAGTTCTGACCGCGCCCCGTCGCCCTGCGTCCAGTTTCTTGGTCAACGCGCGCTGGGCTCCGTGGTCAACACCCCAGCGGCTACGTCGTTTTTCGCGTTCCAAAGCACCCGCCGCTTGCCTGCTGCGGCCGCAGGTGCGAACTTCTCACCGTGCCCCCCGCTGACCCCGAGACCTCCCGCTGGTTTGCCGCGCACGTGCAGCCGCATGAATCCGAGTTGCGCGCGTATCTGCGTGCGCACTTCCCGGAGCACCTCGACCTCGACGATCTCGTGCAGGAAACCTACGCGCGCCTCCTGCAGGCTCGCGAACAGCACGCGGCGCTGCGCTCGCCCAAGGCCTACCTGTTCGCCACCGCGCGCAATGCCGCCTTCGATTTTTTCCGCCGCCGCAAAATTGTCGCGATCGACGGCATAGCAGAAATCGAGCGCCTGCCCGTCTTGGAAGATAGGCCCGGTGTCGCCGAGGCCGTCGCTCATGACCAGGAACTTCAATTGCTCGCCGAGGCCATCCAGGCCCTCCCCGAACGCTGCCGCCGCGTGCTGACACTCCGCAAACTCCACGGCCTGTCCCACCGCGAGATCGCCGCGCAGCTCGGCATCTCCGAAAACACCGTCAACGCCCAGGTCGCCATCGGCGTGCTGCGCCTGCGCGACTGGCTGCGCGCCCGCGGGCTCGGCGGCCCCCGCCCATGACGCCCCCCGCCGATCGCCCGCCCCCGGCCGAGCTCGTCGAGGCCGCCGCCGCCGCGTGGCTCAGCCTGCGCGATCGCGGCATGTCGCCCGACGAGACCGCGGCCTTCCTCCGCTGGCTGCAACAACACCCGCGCCACGCCGAGGTGTTCGCCGAACTCGACCGCACGTGGCGGAGCCTCGACCGCCTCTCCGCCCTCCCCGCGCCCGCCTCCGCCTCGTCGCCACCCGACGCCGACCTGCTCGAACCGCGCCCGCCCCCGCGCCGCCGCCTCGCGCGTCGGTGGGTCGCGCTCGGCGCCGCGGCCGCGGTTGCGCTCGCGTATTTCGGCGCGACCGGTTTGCGCCCTCCCCGGCAAGCCGTCGCGACCGAGGTCGGCGCATTTCGTAAACTCGACTTGCCCGACGGCTCCGTCGCCCAGCTCAACACCGACTCCGCGCTCGAGTTCGCCTTCACCGCCGGCGAGCGCCGGGTGCGCGTCGTGCGCGGCGAAGTGTTTTTCGCCGTGGCCAAGGATCCCGCCCGTCCCTTCCTCGTCGCCGCCGGCCCGGTCGTCGTGCGCGCGGTGGGCACGGCCTTCAACGTCCGCCACCGCCCCGATGCCGTCGAGGTGCTCGTGACCGATGGCCGGGTCACGCTGGCGCGTGCAGGCGACGGGGGACAGGAGACAAAGACCGCGGCCACCGCGACCGACCTGCATTCTGTCACCCGTCCCCTGTCTCCTGACAACCTGATCTCCGCCGGTGAGCGCGCCACCGTGCCCGTCGCGGCCGCGCGCGCCGCCCCGCCGCTGATTCCGGCGCGCGTCGAGCGCGTCGCCGCGCCGGCCATGCAGCGCGCACTCGCCTGGCAGGAACGCCGCCTCGAATTCGACGCCGCGCCCCTCGCCGAGGTCGCCGGCGAGTTCAACCGCTACAACCGTCAGCAACTCGTGATCACCGACGCCGCGCTCGCGGCCCGGCGCTTCAGCGGCGTCTTCCGCGCCGACAGCTACGGGTCGTTCGTGCGGCTGCTCGAGACCGATTTCGGCGTGACCGTCGAGCCTCGGGGCGACGAACTCCTGCTGCGCCCCGGTCGCTGACCGCGTGCGCCCCCGCCGCCGTGCTTCTCACGGTCATCGTTCTTGCTCTCGCCTGCGCGGTTTTGTGGTCGCCTGCGGCCCGACGGAAATTTTTCCGCGGATCTTTAGTAGATTCACCCGGGCCGGCCGTCTGCTCATCGGGACCGCACCCATCGGCCCGTTTCGTTCCCGCTGGCATGACCCGACCCCCGTTCCACCGCCGCGTCTCTCGCGACCGCATTTCTGCGCGCGCCCGTGCCTCGTTGCGCGCCGTGCTCGGCGTCGGGTTGTTGCTCCCCGCGGCAGGCGCGGTCGAGGCCGCGCTCCGCAGTTTCGACATCCCCGCCGGCGACGCCGCCGTCACGCTCAAGGCCTTCGCGGCCCAGTCCACCGAGCAGCTCCTCTACTCGCCCGACGATGTGCGCGGCGTGCAAACCCAGGCCGTCCGCGGCGACCTGCCGCCTCTCACCGCCCTCGAGGCGATGCTCCATCGCACGCCGCTGCGCGCCCGCCGGGATGCCGACGCCCGCGCCATCGCCATCACCGCCCGACCGGCCTCGCGCCCAGCCGACGCCGCCGCGCCAGCCGCGACCCCACCACCTTCCCCGCCCATGAAATCTCCCACGCCCCTCAACCGCCTCACTGCCTGGCTCGCCCTCCTGACCGCGCCCGCCATCGTCGGCACGGCCCAAACCGCCCCCGCCACCCCGCCCAAGGAGAACGACGGCGTCGAAGTCCTCTCGCCCTTCACCGTCAACTCCTCCCGCGACCAGGGCTTCGTCGCCGCCAGCGCGCTCGCCGGCGGCCGGTTGACCACCGACCTCAAGGACACGCCCGCCGCCTACTCGGTGCTCACGCGCGATTTCATCGAGGCGCTCAATATCACGCTCCTCACCCAGGCCCAGCAGTGGACCACCGGCTTCAACGAAATCGAGGACGACGGCCGCCAGAATCAGTTCGGTGACGGCGAGCGCATCCGTCGCACCTACCGCGGCGTCCAGAGCAACCAGCAGCAGATCGAGTTTTTCCCCGCCTACTACGACTACGACAGCTACAACCTCGAACGCTTCGACTTCGCGCGCGGTCCCAACTCCATCCTGTTCGGCTCCGGCTCCATGGGCGGCACCGCCAACGGCCTCTTCAAGCGCGCGCAGACCGGCAGATCCTTCGGCGAGTTTTCCAACGCGATCAGTTCGTGGAACAGCTTCCGCAACACGATGGACCTCAACTGGGCCATCAACCCGAAGGTCGCCGTCCGTTTCAACGGCCTCTTCGACAACTCCAACACGTGGCGCGACGTCGAATACTACAACCGCCGGGCCGTGACTGTCACCGGCACCTACCGCCCGTGGAAGGGCGCCAACTTCCGCGTCACCGGCGAAAAAGGCCACAACCACCGCAACGCCTCCCTCTCCGGCATGGGCGACAAGATCTCCGGTTGGGACGGCACCACCACCTTCACCGGCCGCATCACGGCCGCGCCCACCGACGCCAACGCCCGCGGCGTCGGCTTCTTCGGCGTCAACAACTACATCTTCTCTCCCGGCATCATGGGCGGCGCCATCGTCGATTGGAACGGCCACGCCAACACGCTCGGCGGCAACGCCAATGCCGCGGTCCCCGTCGGCGGCCGGTTCGTCGTCGGTCCCATCGCCAACATCGACGCCGCCCCGCTCCTCGGTTCCCTCAACGTCCCCAGCTTCATCTTCCAAAACGTCCTCCGCGGCGCGCCGAAATTCTACGTCCCGCCCCGGACCAAATCCACGTCGCTCGGCGGCGATTCGTGGGCCACGAAATACGAAAACCTTCACGTCGCCTTCGACCAGCAGTTCGGCCAGCACGTCTTCCTCGGCGTCTCCGGCAACTACTCGTTCAGCAAGGTCCTCACCCACTTCACCGTCGCCCGCGGCCTCAACAACGTCTTCGTCGACATCAACCGCCTCCTGCCCGACGGCACCACCAACCCCAACTTCCTCAACCCCTACTCCGAGTCCACGCAGGACTTCGACCACGTCACCCGCCGCTCCCGCAACGGCCGCGCCAACGCCGCGTTCGTGTTCGACCACACCCGCTTCGGCGATTTCCGCCTCAACCTCGAGACCGGCATCTCGGACGCCAACACGTCCCGCATCAAATTCCGCATGATGGTGCAGGACCCGCTCCTCGCCTCGCGCGACTGGATCAACCAGATCGCCCGCCTCCGCGTCTATTGGAACGGCCCCGTCGATCAAATCACCCCCGGCAACTACGACATCGTCAACCCGGTCACCGGCCTCCGCCGCAACCTCCGCGCCGACTACGTGATCGACGTTGGCCGCCCCAACGACACCAACTCCGTCGACGATCTCTTCACCTATCAGCAGGCCGCCGTCGGCGCGAAACTCTTCAAGGGCAAGCTCAACCTCCTCGGCGCCTACCGCCGCGACGACTACGAGAGTGTCACCAGTCAGATCATCCTCCGCGGCGACTGGCCCAACGACTGGAACGGCACCAAGGTCACCTTCCGCCCGCCCGCGCCCGCCGATTATTTCACGCTCAGCTACATCCCGAAAAACGCCGCCGGCCAGCCCACCGGCCCGCGCACCGAGGCCCTCGCCCGCCCGCGCACCGCCAACGTCCCGCAGCCCCAATACGCCGGCGACCGCTTCCGCGACGACTACTCGCTCCCCGTGCTCAAGGGCACGGTCGACACTTACTCCACTGGCGGCGTCTTCCACCTCACGAAGTGGGCCAGCGTTTACGGCAACTACGCCGAGACCTGGCTCCCGCCCGCCGGCGAACTCCGCATCAACGGTGAGCGCTTCGTCCCCTCCGTCTCCACCGGCTGGGATGCCGGCGTGCGCTTCTCGCTCCTCGGCGACAAGATTTCCCTCAGCGCCGGCAAATACGCCAGCAAGCAGGACAACATCGGCCGCGGCACCGGCACCAACGGCGGCCTCGCCAACGCGCTCGGCAACCTCTTCAACTCCCTCGCCAACACCAACGTCCTCGGCGATCTCTCCGGCGCCGGCATCAACAACCGCGGCATGTTGACCGTCCCCGGAAACTACTTCGACACCGCCAACCGCAACTCCAAGGGCTACGAGTTCGAACTCACCGCCAACGTCACGCCGCAGTGGCGCGTCTCCGCCAACTACGCGTTGCAAAATGCGTTTGAAGTCGACGCCTACGCCGACACCCGCGCCTACATCGCCAAGAACGACCAGCTCTTCAAAAACATCCTCGCCGATGCGGGCGTCGATGTCGTCGCCGGCCAGGCCGTCCTCCGCGCCGGCACCACCTCGCTCAACTCGATCGACGCCGCCGGCGCCATCTCCTCCTACAATCAGATCAACGAAATCGCGCGCAACCTCACCGCCGCCGAACAGAAAGTCGCCCGCCTCGTCGAAGGCACCGGCAATTTCTTCAGCGACTACACGATTCGCGAAGGCCGGTTGAAGAACGTCCGCCTCGGCCTCGGCCTCAACTACCGCGGCAAGGAAGTCATCGGCTACCGCGGCGGCGACACCATCCGCACCGGCCCGACCACCACCGCCGACGATCCGTCGGTCGACGCCACCAACCCCGTCTACCGCAAACCCTACCAACTCTGGACCGGCGTCATCGGCTACACGATGAAGCTGGAAAAGCTCCGCCTCAAATTCGACTTCCGCGTGAGCAATCTTCTGAACGAAAACATGCTGCTCTACTACACGACCGCGCAGCGCGCGCCGAACGGTGACATTACCAATCCGCAGCGCATCGCGACGCCGAGCCAGTTCTCCTTCATCATCCCCCGCAGCTACACCTTCACGACGACGGTGAGCTTCTGAGCGACGCCGGATTGATTGTGGGAGGGGCTTTACGCCCCGATCGATTCTCGCGGGCGCCCGGGACCGGCGCCCGTTTTGCCAAGCGCGTATCACGCGAAGGGCAGTTTGCCTTTGGCCTTTTGGCGCCGATTCCCCGCGCCCGCCATCCACCGATACGTCCCATGGAAGCACGCTCGGCCATCCCCGCTCGCCGCGCTTGCGTTCTCAATCCGCGGCGCTAGCTCATGCGTCGTGCCCCCGGCCGACCCCGCCACTTCCCGCTGGCCTGCCATGAGCCCCGCCGAATGGTTCGCCGCACACGTGCAGCCGCACGAGGCGATGTTGCGCGCCTGGCTGGCGCGCGGGTTCGGTCCCCGCCTCGCGATCGACGATGTGGTGCAGGAGGCGTTTCTGCGCGTGCTGCGCGCCCGCGACACCGGCGAGTTGCAGGCACCGAAGGCGTTTCTCTTCGCCACCGCCCGCAACCTCGCGCTCGACCAGCTCCGCCGCCACGCCGTCTCGCGCACGGATGCCTTAGTGGAAACGGACCTCTCAAACGTCTTGGATGACCATGCCAGCATCCCCGACAGCGTCGCCCGCAACCAGGAACTCGCCCTCTTGACCGAAGCCATTCAGTCCCTGCCCGACCGCTGCCGCCAGGTGATGACGCTCCGCCTCGTCTACAGCCTCACACAGCGCGAAATCGGCGAGAAGCTCGGCATCTCCGACCGCACGGTCGCCGCGCAACTCGCCATCGGCACCGAACGCTGCACGGATTTCATGCTACGCCGCGCCGGCTGCCGGACTTCCCCGCGATGAAACGCCCCGAGCCTTCCAATCACACGAGCCTGCTGGGCAGTGATGGTCCGAAGTGGCACGGGTCTCCTGACCCGTGGGGCCGAACACGGGTCGGGAGACCCGTGCCACGAAATTGCCGGCCAGCACGCGCCTGCCCTCCGCCTCGCCACCCATGAAGCGCCCCGAACCCGATTCTCCGGAGGCCCGCCACCGCGCCGCCGCCGCCGCCGAGTGGCTCGTGCGCCGCGACCGCGGCCTCACGCCGGCGGAGCAGGATGCGTTTCTCGACTGGCTCGCGGCCGATCCGCGCCACGGCGAATGGCTCGCGCTGCACCGCGGCACGGTCGCCGATTTCACCGCGCTCGCCACGTGGCGCCCCGAGCACAGCGCGGAACCGAATCCCGACCTCCTGGCCCGTCCGCCGGCGCGGTCCGCGCCGCCGCCGCGGAAAATCCACTGGCTCGTGCCGACCACGCTCGCCGCCGCCGCAGCCATCACGCTCGCCGCCGTGTGGTGGCGGGCGACGCCCGCCGCCCCAACCCCCGCACCCGTCGCCGGCGTCGACCTCAAGCGCCGCATTCTCGAAGACGGTTCCTCGGTCGAGCTCAACCACGGCGCGGCCGTCACCACCGCGTTCACCGCCACCGAACGCCGCGCCATCCTCGTCAGCGGCGAGGCCTATTTCACCGTCGCGAAAAATCCATCGCGCCCCTTCATCGTGAATGCCCGCGGCGTCGACGTGCGCGCGGTCGGCACCGCGTTCAGCGTGCGCCTCGACGCCGCTGCCGTCGAAGTGCTCGTCACCGAGGGCCGCGTCGCGGTTTCCGAGGTGGAGCGCGTTGCCCCTAACGCGCTAGCCCCCGACACCGAACCCAAACCAGCGCGTTGGGGTCAACGCGCTCCACCCTCCGAAGTCGCCGCCGGCCACCGCGCCACCGTCTCCCTCACCACCACCGCGCCGCCGCAGATCGTGCCCGTCAGTCCGCAGGCGATCGCGCAGCAGCTCAGCTGGCAGCCGCAGCTCCTCGATTTTTCGTCCGCGCCCCTCTCCGCGGCCGTCGCCGAGTTCAACCGCCGCAACCGCGTCCAGTTCCTCCTCGCCGACGAATCGCTCGCGGCGCTGCCCATCATCGCTTCCATCCGCTCCGACAACATCGAGGGCTTCGCCAATTTTCTCTCCGCCGCGCCCGGGATCGAAATCGAACGCCGCAGCGCCACCGAAATCGTGGTCCGCCGGAGGCGGTGAATCTCCGAGCTCCCCCTGCCGCGCGTCCCCACCGAACCCAGTCGCGCAGTGAAGAATCCCGGCTGCAAAAATTTCCTTAGTGAAATCGCCGGCCCTGGCCGTCTCAGGGTGCTTGCCGCGTTTCCCCACCCCATCTGCCTTTTCCTCCTTCGCTTGGTCGTCGGCCTGTGTGTCGTCGCCGCCTGCCACGGGGCCGTTGCCGCCGAGGCGCCGCGTGAATTCGATGTGCCCGCCGGCGACGCCGCCGCGACGCTCAAAATCGCGGCCCGTCAGGGCGGTCTGGAGATTGTCTTCTTCGCCGACGCCGTGCGCGGCGTCCGCACTCCGGGGCTCAAGGGCAGATTCGCCCCTCGCGACGCCCTCGCGCGCCTCGTCTCCGGCACGGCGCTCACCCTCGTGGCGGACGATTCCGCCGGCACGATCACCGTGCGCCGCGCCGAGTCCGCCGCCCTGACCACACCCTCCGCCTCCGCGCCTCCCCCATCTTCCATTTCTCCGCCAAGCATGAAATCCCGCACCCCGCTTGCCACCCTCGGCGCCTGGCTCGCCCTCGCGCTCGCACCCGCCCCCGCCGACGCTCAGACCACCGCCCCCGCCGACGAAGCCCTCGTGCTCTCGCCGTTCCAGGTCAACTCCTCGAAGGACGTCGGCTATCTCGCCAAGGACACCCTCGCCGGGAGCCGGCTCAACACCTCCCTCAAGGACGTCGCCGCGCAGGTCTCGATCATGACGCCCGAGTTCCTCCAGGACGTCGCCGCGGTCACGATGGAGGATGCCTTCCGCTTCTCGCTCAACATCGAGAGCACGGACGAATTCTACGACGTCACGTCCAGCAACAACGCGACGCTCACCACGCAGACCATCAACGGCAACAACCGCGCCCGCGGCCTCGGCCAGTCCACGCCCACCCACGATTTCTTCGCGACCAACATCCCGATCGACACCTACAACAGCGAACGCTTCACCCTCGTCTCCGGCCCCAACGCCATCCTCTTCGGCTCCGGCAATCCCTCCGGCAACAACGACTCCTCCCTCAAGCGCGCCCGCGTCACCCAGCCGGGCTACAGCCTCGAATCGCGCTTCGACAGCAACGACTCGAAGCGCACGTCGATCGACCTGAACCAGCCGATCCTCAAAAACAAACTCGCCCTGCGCCTCACCGGCCTGAATTCGGACCAGCGCGGGGCGCGCACGCCGAACTTCGACCGGCAGAAACGCCTCTTCGCCACCGTCGAAGCCAGACCGTTCGGGTGGATCAGCGCCCGGGCCTACGTGGAGGACGTCCACCGCAACCGCATGCCCGTGCGCAACACCGTCATCACCGACGCCATCACCCCGTGGATCAAGGCCGGCCGGCCGATCTTCGACAACGGCGTCGGCAAGGCCCTGCCCGCGAATGTCAACACGCCCGGCCTCGCCAACTTCAATCCCGCGTTTCAAATCTACAACTCCACCACGTTCCCCGTCGTGCTGATGGGCAACATCGCCGGCACCTCGCCCGCCGGCTTCCAATACGCCAACACCACCGTCGTCACCCGCAGCTACGACACCGCCGCCACGTCCCCCGACAATTTCGACCGCTCGCTCGCCGACAGCAGCCTCTTCCCCCTCGACACGAATTTCACCGGCCAGGCGCTGCAGAACCGGCTGCATGCCGACATCCGCGGCTTCACCGTCGAACTCAACCCGCTGAAGAACTTCTACCTCGAGCTCGGCAACAATCAGGAGCGCTACATCAACAAATTCGTCGACCTCCTCCCCTTCACCGGCACCGAACTGCGCGTCGACGCCAACCAATACCTGCCCGACCGCGTCACGCCGAATCCCAACGTCGGCCGCTACTACCTCACCACCACTCCCGGCTCGGGCGAGTCGTTCTACCGCTTCGACAGCCGCCGCGTCTCGGCCTCCTACGATCTCAACTTCACCGAAAAAACCGGCTGGAAAAAATGGATCGGGCGCCACCGCGTCGCCGCCCTCTGGTCCGCCGACAAAGCCCGCGACGGTCGCGCGAACAGCGACTTCCGGATCATCAACACCCCCGCCAGCCTGGCCGCCAACTACGCCGCCGCCAACGTCAGCAATCCCGCCGATTCGCTCATGTCCGCGCAGCGCAGCCCGCGCATCCGCCTCTACCTCGACAACCCCCGGGACCCGGCCTCCAAGGGCGTTTACTCGGCCGTGTTTCCCTTCGATCCGTTCGCGCCCGGGATTTTGCCGGGCACCGACTGGCAGGTCGCCACGCTCGACAACCCCCTCGGCGCGAGCAACACGACCAACAGCCGCCGCCACATCTCGAGCAACGTCCAGACGATTCAGAGTTTCTTCCTGAAGGACAAAATCGTCGTGACCTACGGCCAGCGCCGCGACGTCAGCAAGAGCTACTCCATCGACACCACGCGCCAGCTGCGCACCGGCACCAACGGCGGCAGCGGCATCGGCAACAACGCGGGCTATGCCTGGTGGTATGACCAGTTCGACGGCCGCAAACAACTCCCCGGCGCCTACGCGCTCGACCAGGTGCGCTCCGGCAACACGCGCCTCGTCGATGTCGTCGTGCATCCGTTCCCCTGGCTCTCGCTCTTCTACGACGAGTCCAACACCCACGACCCGCCCTCCAGCATCAAGCTCAACCTCGACGGCACCACGCCGCCCGTCGGCGATGGCACCGGCAAGAACTACGGCATCGCGTTTCACCTGCTCAAAGACAACCTGATGCTGCGCATCAACCGCCAGCACACCTCGGTCGACGACGGCGTGAACAACACGCTCCGCGCCGCCGGCGGCCTCGGCGGCGTCAACCCGTTTCGCAACGTCGTCTACAACATCGAGAGCGCCGCGTTGCTCGCCGGCGCCCCGTCGAGCGTGAAGTTCGCCAGCTTCTCCGAAAGCGTCCGCGCCATCGGCACCGCCAGCCGGCCTGCCAGCCAGCGCGAGACCTACGACGTGTTCTCCGACCTCGTCTCCAAGGGCACCGAGATCGAACTCATCGCCAATCCCACGCCCAACTGGCGCGTCAGCGCCAGCTTCGCCCGCAACGACGCCGTCGAGTCCAACATGGCCGCGTCGTGGTATGCCTTCATCGCCGACCGCCTCCCCGTCTGGGCCAGGTTCAAGAGCTCCTTCGTCTTCCCCAGCACCACGCAAACCATCAACGACCTCGTCGTCGGCAACGCCATCAACAGTTGGAATTTCATCAAGGCGCAGGAAGGCCACAGCGTCGCGCAGATGAGCCGCGACCGCGCCAACGGCACGGCGCGTTACGGCTTCTCCTCCGGCCCGCTCAAGGGGGCCTTCCTCGGCGGCAGCTGGCGCTACCGCTCGCCGGCGGTCGTCGGCTACGGGAGCAAGACGGTCAAGGGCAGCGAACTGCAGTTCACCGAGGGCTTCATCGGCCCGAACGACACGCTCACGATCAGCGACCTCAACAAACCGATCAGCGGCCGGGCGTTGAACGAGTTCGACGGCTTCCTCGGCTACGGCCGGCGCCTCCTGCAAAACAAGATCGGCTGGCGCGTGCAGCTCAATGTCCGCAACCTGTTCAACGATCTCGACCGGCGCGCACAGGGCACCATCTCCACGGGCGACGTCGCGGTCTTCACGCTTCCGGAGAAACGCACGTTTATTCTCACCAATACCTTTTCGTTCTAGCGTCAGCGTCGCTGCGAGCGTAAGCGAGTGGCCTGGCATCAACGCCAGCCCGTCGCCCCCATGAACCTCCCTCGAATGAACAGCGCGCCCGCGGGCAGGCGTAGCGGCCGACGTGAGGAGGCCGGCGCGTTCGGTCGTCATCTGCCTCGCTGCCTGGCTGTGGCCGGACGGCGCAGGACCGATTTCTTAATCTTATGCTGAAACTCCGACTGGCACTCATCTGTGCGCTTCCAGTATCGGCGCTTGCCGCGGAGCGCCCGCTGCCGTCCCTCCGCGTCGAGCGGCTCCCCGGCAATCCGATCATCACGGCCACCATGCTGCCGGGCGACGACGGCGACAGCATCAGCGGCCCCAGCCTCATCCGCGTGCCCGCGTGGGTGAAAAATCCCCTCGGCCGATACTACCTCTACTTCGCGCACCACGCGGGAAAATACATCCGCTTCGCCTACGCCGACCGCCTCGAAGGCCCGTGGACCATCCGCCCCGAAGGCGTGCTCCCGATGGCGGACCAGAAGGTTCTCAACGGCCACATCGCCTCGCCCGCGGTCGTCGTCGACGACGCGGCGCGGCGCTTTCTGCTCTATTATCACGGCCGCCCGCTCACGTTTCAGAAAAAGGACCTCGTCGGCGGCGCCGCGCGTGATCCCGAGGCCGGGCAGCAAACCGCCGTCGCGACCTCGGGCGACGGGCTCGCGTTCGTTTCGACCGAGACCATCGTGGGGCCGGCGTATCTCCAGGTGTTCCGCCACGCGGGGCGGTGGTTTGCGCTCAACCAGTCGGGCGAACTCCTCACGAGCGCGGATCCGACGCAACGCTTCGAACTCGTCGCGCGCATCCTCGGCCCCGACATCGCCGAGGCGGTCGATCCGTTCCGGCGCGGCGAACCCGGCGCGCCCAAGGATCGCCCGGCCAACGGCGCCGATCGCTACTCCCTCCGGCACGTCGGCACGGACGTCGCGGGCGACCGGCTGATGGTTTTCTTCTCGTGTGTCGGCCACCGCCCCGAGCGCATCCTCTGCACCGTGGTCGATCTGATCGGGGCGCCCGCGACCTGGCGCGCGCGCGGCGCGATCGAGGTGCTGCGGCCGGAGAAGGAGTGGGAAGGCGCCGCGCTGCCGCTCGCTTATTCCAAGGGCGGCCGCTCCCGCGAACGGGAAAACAGCCTGCGCGATCCCGCGGTGTTTCGCGACGGCGTTGATGCCTGGCTGGTTTATGCCGCGGCCGGCGAACACGACCTGGGCCTCGCGCGACTCCACTATTCGACCGGCGCCCGGTGATCCGCTAGCAGTCGCCTTGGCGCATTCGGCCAGACCGAGGGTAGGGCCCGCTCTCCGGGCGGGCCGCGGACCGCGCGGAGATCGCCCCCCCCATCGTCAAAATCATTCGGGCGACCGGCCTGCCGCGTCGCAGCAACTGGCTTCCTCGCGGCGCGCCACATCGCCGACACAACAGTGGTCACCTTTTCGTGCCACCATTCGTCCTTTGCATGGCTGGGTCTGCCATTCTCTCCTCATCACCGCCCTCCACCGCCATGCCATTCGCTTGCTTCCCCTCTCTCCACCAACTCCGGAGGGTCGCCACCTTCCTGTTCTTCGCCGCCCTCGCCGCCCTCCCATCCGCCGCCTCCGCTGCCGACGCCGCCACCGGCACCATCGAAGGCCGCGTCTTCAATCCCGCCGTCGGCGCCTACATCACCAACGCGCGCGTGAGCATCGACGCGCCCAAACTCGAAACCGCCACGGATGAGTTCGGCTCGTTCCGCCTGGGCAACGTGCCCGCCGGCGAAGTGGCTGTGCGCGTGTCCTACACCGGCTTCCCGAGTCAGGTCCGCACCGTGCGCGTGACCGCCGGCCAGCGCAGCGAACAGAATTTCGACCTGCGCGCCGCCGGCCAGAAGGACGAACTCGTGACCCTCGACGCGTTCACCGTCGCGGCCAAACGCGACATGGCCGCCTCCGACGTCGCGGTCAACGAGCAGCGCTATTCCCCCTCGATCAAGAACATCGTCTCCACCGATTCCTTCGCCGACATCGCGGACGGCAACGTCGGTGAGTTCGCCAAATACCTCCCCGGCGTCACGCTCAACCGCAGCGGCAGCGACGGCCTGACCATCTCCATCGGTGGCGTGCCGCCGAGCGGCACCCCGATCATGATGGACGGAAACGGCATCGCGAGCGCCACGGGTTCGAATGCGAACCGCCAGACCGAGTTCGAGAATATCGCCGTCGGGAGCATCGCGCGCGTCGAGGTTTCGCGCTCGCAGAACCCCGACTCGCCCGCCAACGCGATCGGCGGCTCGGTCAATCTGATCAGTCGGAGTGCCTTCGAACGTTCCCGCCCCCAGTATACGGTCAAAGCCCACCTCTCGTGGCGCGGCGACGATTTCAGTTTCAAGAAGGAGCCCGGCCCGTTCGCCAAGAAGGACTATGTCTTCGAGCCGAATTTCGAAGCGAGCGCGGTGGTGCCGCTCTCCCGCAATTTTGGCTTCACCGCCAGCGGCATGGTTTCGCGGACGCGCAACAACGGACCGGGCATCACGCAGGATTGGGTGCCCACGGTCGCCGCGCAGTCGGCTAATTTCCCCGCCACGACGCCCGACAAGCCGTATCTCGCGCGCTATCGCCTGCAGGAGCGCCCCAAGATCACCGTGCGGGACTCGCTGAATCTCTCGGCCGACTGGCGTTTGTCGCCCCGGGATGTGCTCTCGGCCGGGTTCTCGTATTTTTATCACTCCCAGAATTTCTGGGTGCGCCAGTTGAACTTCGACACCGGCCGCGTGGCGTCGTTCGGACAGGACTTCACGCAGGGCGCGGCGGGCGCAGGCTTCGTGCAAATCCTCACCGACGCTCGCGAGAAGAACAACACGAGCTGGGCGCCCAGCTTCCGGTATAAACACAACGGCCCGGTCTGGCAGTGGCAGGTGGGCGGCGCCTACTCCGCCGCGACCAACCACTACGCGAACAAGGGCTATTTCCTGAGCAACAACGCGTTTTTCCGCAACGTCACCGTGCGCTTCGAGAAACTCACCATCGACCATCCCCAAGTGGTGTCGGTCAAAGACGCAACCGGCACGCGCGACGTCGACCCCTACAACCTCGCCAACTACAACTTGGAAAGTCTCTCCGGACAGTCGTTCCAGAGCGCCGCCGTCGTGCGCTCGCTCAACGGTTTCCTGAAGCGCGACTACCGTCTCGTGGTCCCGCTGTCGGTGAAGCTCGGCGCGGATCTGCGCTCGGAGAGCCGCGACCTGATGCGCCCGACGTATGCGACCAATTTCATCGGCGCGGATCGCACGACGCGCACCGCGGATGACACCGCCGCGCAGTGGTTCGACCCGAGCTACTCCTCGCGTGACCTGATCTTCGGCCCGCGCATGCAGTGGTTCGATCTCAACAAGATCGGCGAAACCTACCGCGCGCACCCGGAGTATTTCACGAGCAACGAGTCCGACGCGGTGAACTCCTACCGCACTCGGGTCACCACGTCGCAGGCGATCACGGAGACCATCCTGGCGCCCTACCTGCGGCTCGACACGAGTTTCTTCAACGGCCGCCTGCAGGTGACCGGGGGCGTGCGCTACGAGCGCACGGAAGACGACGGCAACGGTCCGCTCATCGATCCGACGCGCATCTATCAGCGCAACGCCGCGGGGCAGATTGTGCGCGACACCGCCGGCCGGCCGGTGGTCACCGCCGCGCTCGCGACCTTGGCGGGCACCAAACTCGCCTACGTCGAACGCGGTTCGCACGCGAAGAAGACCTACGACGACTTTTTCCCGAGCCTCAACGGCTCGTTCAAACTGCGGCCCGACTTGATCGCTCGAGCTTCGTATGGGCGGTCCTTCAATCGCCCGGACTTCGGCAGTATCCTCCCCTCGATGAGCCTGCCCGACACGGAAACGTCCGCGCGCACGATCACCCTCACGAATCCCACGCTCAAGCCGTGGTATGCCGACAGCTATGGCCTCGCGCTGGAATACTACTTCAACGAGCCGTCGACCGGCGTGTTCTCGGTGCGCGGCTATCGCCGGGACGTGACCGATTTCTGGGGCACGACCCTCCAGCCGGCGACGAACGACCTGCTGGAACCCTATGGCATCGATCCGACCGTCTATGGCCAGGCGCTCGGCTACATGGTGAGCACGACGAGCAACGTCGGCGATGCGCGCGTGACGGGCACTGAGTTTGATTACCGGCAGAACCTTGTCTTCCTGCCGCACTGGGCGCGAGGGCTCACGGTGTTCGGCAACCTCACGCTGCAACGCCGCACCGGCACGCAGACCACCAGCTTCACCGGCTTCGTCCGGCGCACCATCAACTACGGCGTCACTTTCAGCCGCGAGCGCTTCACCGCCCGCGTCGCCGTCAATCTCCGCGGACAAATCGATCAGGGCCGCGTCACCGGCGCGGGCACCGAGCCCAACACGTTCACGTATCTGCAATCCCGGGCCATCGCCGACGTGGCGGCCGAATACCGGCTGACGCGGGCCGTCTCGCTTTTCGTGATCGGTCGCAACGTCAACGCGGCCAACGAGGACACCGTGACCTACGGGCCGTCGACCCCGAGCGACCGCATCATCCGTGGCCGGATCAACTACGGGGCAAATTGGTATGCCGGCGTGAAGGGCACGTTCTGAAAAAGTAGGGCGGGGCTGTGACCCGCCCTCATATCGCATCGCACCTCGAAATCGCATCGCCACTCCTGAACGGCGGGTCACAGACCCGCCCTGCTTCAATCATGAATCGCCGCACTTTTCTCCAAACCACCGGCCTCGTGCTCGGCGCCAGCGCCCTGCCCGCCCTCGGCCAATCCGCCAAACCGCGAAAAACCGTCCTGCTGCAATGCGGTTGGGCGGTGAAAAACATCGGCGACATCGGCCACACGCCCGGCACTCTGCGCTTCCTCGAACAGTATCTGCCGTCGGCCAACGTCATCCTCTGGCTGCAAAGCACCAACGCCCAAGTGGACGCGATGCTGAAGCGCCGCTTCCCGAAGGTGGAGGTCGTGCGAGGCTCGCTCTCCGAGAAAGACGGCGCCGTCCAGCGCGCCATCGCGCGCTCCGACTTTTTTCTGCGCGGACCCGGCATGGGCCAGAGCACCGATTTCATGATCTATTGCCGGAAGATCGGGAAACCCTGGGGCCTGCAGGGCCAGTCCTATTTTCCGGACATGATCACCGGCAAGGGCGGCGACGAGCGCATCGCTCTGCTCAACAGCGCCGCCTTCATCTACTGCCGCGACTCGAAGTCGCTCAAGATGCTCCGCGATGCCGGCGTGAAGCCGCCCGTCCTCGAATTCTGCCCCGACGGCTGCTTCGGCGTCGACGTCCGCGACGAAGAAAAGGCACTGGCCCGGTTGAAGAAGCACGGCCTGGAGCCAAAGAAATTCATCACGCTGCAGCTCCGCACCCATTCGCCCAGCAGCCCCGGCGTGGATGATACGCGGCCGCAAAAACTCAATCCGCTCCACCCCACCCCCGAAAACATCGCCGACGACACCCGGCGCGCAAAAGTTTATCAGGACCTCATCGCGATGTGGGTGAAGGAGACCGGCGGCAAAGTCGTCATCGCCCCCGAGGTGAACAAGGAGATGATCTACAACAAGCAGTTCATCTACGATCCGCTGCCCGACCGCCTCAAGCAGCACGTCGTCAACTTCGACGAATTCTGGAACGTCGACGAAGCCTGCTCCTTCTACGCCCGCGCCCACACCGTGATCTGCCACGAGCCGCACACGCCGATCATGGCTCTCGCGATGGGCACGCCGATGATGCACACGTTCTCCGAATTCCATTCGCCAAAATGCTGGATGTTTAAGGACATCGGCCTGGAGGAGTGGGCGCCCGAATTCGACCGCACGCCGGCGTCGAAGATGTTCGAGACTCTGATGGGCATCCACCGCGACTACCCCGCGGCGCAAGCCAAAGTCAAAAAAGCCATGGCCTACGTCGAGAGCCGCGCCAAATCCCAGATGAACGTCCTCAAGGGAATTCTCGCATGAAGTAGGGCGGGTCTGTGACCCGCCCTTTTGCGTGTTGAATACCCGCACCAAAGTCGGGTCACAGACCCGCCCTACCCCAAACCAGTATTCTCCGAAGATGAACCGCCGCCACTTCCTCGCCTCCACGTCCGCCGCTGCCATCGCCGCCGCGCTCGCTCGTCCGCTTCGCGCCGCCGACACCAAGCGCCCGCCGCGCATCCTCCTCCGCAGCTCGTGGCAGAGCGTCAACATCGGCGACATCGGCCACACGCCCGGCGCGCTCTCGCTCCTCTGGAAATATCTCCCCGAGGCCGAAATCACCCTCTGGCCCGGCGAACTCGGCCACGGTTCGCGCGACATGCTCACCAAGGGCTACCCGCGCCTCAAAATCGTCGAGGGCAGCGTCAAGGACGGCAAACCCACCACGCCCGCGCTCGCCAAGACCTGGGATGAAACCGATCTCTACCTCAGCGGCTCCGGTTCCGGCTTCCCCGCCAGTGCGCACGCCGTCGCGTTTCGCAAAGCCACCGGCAAACCCGTCGGCGTCTTCGGCGTCAGCAACGACCCGATCTCCGGCATCGGCGCCACCCGCGATCCCGAAGGCGGCACGCTCGTCAGCCTCCGCGAACGGGCGATGAAACTCCCGCCCACGCATCTCAACGCCGACCTGCGCTACATCATGGACCAGGCGGCGTTCTTCTTCTGCCGCGACACCATCACCCGCGACTACCTGAAAGCGCAGGGCGTGAAGACCCCGATCCTCGAATTCGGCCCCGACGCCCAGCTCGGCATGCACCTGCGCGACGACGCCAAGGGCTACGGCTTCCTCCAAGCTCACGGCCTCGTCGAAGGGAAGTTCATCTGCGTCGTCCCCCGCGTCCGCTACACGCCCTACTACAAAATCAAAAACACCAAGCGCGTCGCCGCCGACGACCTCAGGGACGCGATCAACGCCCGCACCACCGAGAAGGACCACGCCAAACTCCGCGACCTCATCGTCTCCTACGTGCGCACGACGGGAAACAAGGTCCTCACGTGCCCCGAGATGACCTACCAGATCGAACTCGCGAAAGAGTCCGTCGTCGATCCGCTCCCCGCCGACGTGAAGAAGAACGTCGTCTGGCGCGACACCTACTGGCTCCCCGACGAAGCCGCGTCGATCTACACGAAGGCCCTCGCCGTCGTCAGCATCGAGTGCCACTCGCCGCTCATCGCGCTGCACAGCGGCACGCCGACGTTCTACGTCCGCCAGCCCACCGATACCTGCAAAGGACAAATGTATCGCGACATCGGCGCCAACGACTGGTTCTTCGAGATCGACGAGACCAACGGCCAGCAGCTCTGGTCGCGCCTCGAAGCCATCCACCAGAATCCCGCCGCCGCCCGCGCCAAGGTAAAATCCATCATGGCCTTCGTCGAGCAGCGCCAGAAGCGCATGGTCGACGCCGTGCGCGAGGCGGTCCGTCGTGCCTGAGGCGCTTGCCCGCCGAAGCCTTGGCGAAGGCGGGTCCCGCCTCAGTTTCATTCGAACCACGAGCGGGACACCTCGTCCCCGACTCGAATCGCTCCCCGCCATGCACCGCCGCACCTTCCTCACCTCCACGCTCGGCGTCGCCCTCGCCACCGCGCTCCGCAGCGCCCCCGCCGGCCGCCGCCCCCGCATCGTGCTCCGCTCCTCGTGGCAGACGATCAACATCGGCGACGTCGGTCACACGCCCGGCGTGCTGCGCCTGCTCGAAGAACATATCCCGCAGGCTGACCTGTTCCTGTGGCCTTCCACCGTCGCCGATGGCGTCGAGGAGATGCTGCGGCGCCGCTTTCCGCGGCTCGTCATCACCAAGGACCGCACGGTCATCAACGACTGCGATTTCCTCCTGCACGGCTCCGGCCCCTACCTCACCGCCCACCGCGACATCGCCGACTGGAAGCAAAACGTCCGCAAACCCTACGGCGTTTACGGCATCACCATGGCCGCCGCCGGCGATCCCGGCCTGCGCATCATGCGCAACAACGGCCTCGACGAAGCCACCCGCGGCCTGCTCAACGGCGCGAGCTTCGTCTTCCTCCGCGACAGCGTCTCGCTCGGCGTCGTGCGCGCCGCCGGTGTCACCGCGCCAGTCATCGAGTTCGGCCCCGACGGCGCCTTCGCCGCCGACGTCCGCAACGACGCCGCGGCCACGGCGTTTCTCCGCGCCCACGGCCTTGAGGAGGGAAAGTTTCTCTGCTGCATCCCCAACCTGCGCAACGCCCCTTACTGGGAGATCAAACCCGGCTACGCCTTCGACGAGGCCAAGCACCGCCGCAACGAGGAGATGAAGGAGCACGATCACGCCCCGCTGCGCGATGCGATCTGCGCCGTGGTCCGGCAGACCGGCCTGAAGATTCTCGTCTGCCCCGAGGACGCCACGCAGATGAAATCCGGCCGCGAACTCCTCGTCGATCCGCTCCCCGCCGACGTAAAACCGCGCGTCGTCTGGCGCGAAAAATTCTGGCTCACCGACGAAGCCATCAGCACCTACACCCGCTCCGCCGGCCTGTTCGGCAGCGAGATGCACAGCCCCATCATGTGCGTCGGCCACGGTGTGCCCGCGATCGTATGCCGCTTCGTCGAGCAGACGACGAAGGGTTTCATGTGGCGCGACATCGGCCTCGGCGACTGGCTCTTCGACCTCGATCGCGACGCCGACCGCGCCCGCCTCACCGCCACCGTGCTCGCGCTCGCAAAGGATCCGGCCGCCGCCCGCGCCAAGACCGCGAAAGCCCGCGCCTACGTCCAGCAGCGTCAGCGCGAAACCATGGCCATCGTCGCCCGCGAAGCGCCCAGTCGTGGCTGAGGCGTCTCGCCTCAGTTTCAGGGCCACGAGGCGAGACGCCTCGTCCACGACTCAATGCGATCGATCCACGACAAAATACGCCTACTCGCCGCACTTCCCTTCCGCCGTGACTTCACCTTAGCTCTTCTCCGTATGCCCCAGCACCTCTCCACCCGCCGCCGATTCCTTCAAAACACCGCACTCCTCTCGCTCGCGCCGCTCATCCTCCCCAGCCGCGTCTGGTCGCAGGAGTCCGCCCCGAGCAAGCGCCTCACCTTCGGCTGCATCGGCATGGGCAAGCAGATGAAGGGCCACCTCGGCGCCCTCCTCGGCCGGCCCGAGACCGAGGTGCTCGCCGTGTGCGATGTCGATACCACCCGCCGTGAAGCCGCCAAGAAGCGCGTCGACGAGGCTTACACCAAGGCCGCCGGCGAAACCCGCACCGGCTGCGCCGCCTACAACGATTTTCGCGAGCTGCTCGCCCGAAAGGACATCGACGCCGTCGTCATCGCCACGCCGGACCATTGGCACGCGTTCATCGCCATCGCCGCGGTCAAGGCCGGCAAAGACGTCTACTGCGAAAAGCCGCTCACCTACAACATTCGCGAGGCCATCGAGCTGGTGAAGGCCGTGCGGCAGGCCAACCGCGTCTTCCAGGTCGGCTCGCAGCAGCGCTCCTCCAAAGAATTCCGCGTCGCCTGCGAACTCATGCGCAATGGCTTGCTCGGGCGCGTCGATTCCATCCACGTCTCCTTCGGCGATCCGGCCACCCCCTACAAGGAGCCCGAGGAGCCGATGGAGCCCGGCCTCGACTGGAATCTCTGGTGCGGCCCCGGCCCGCTCGTGAAATACAATTCCATGCTCTCCCCGCGCGGCCTGCACGATCACTTCCCGAAATGGCGCAACACCTGGGAATTTGGCGGCGGCATGATCACCGACTGGGGTGCGCACCACATCGACATCGCCCAGTGGGCGCTCGGCGCCGACGGCAGCGGCCCGGTCGAGATTCGCGCGCCGCAGAACTGGGAGACCGCCAAACGCGGCGCCCAGCTCGTTTACGCCAACGGCACCGTCATCACCCACGTGAAGGGCAAAGGCGTCTCGCTCCACGGCACCGAGGGCGTCTGCCACGTCAACCGCGGCAAGTTCGAGCTCATCATGGACGGCAAGACGGTGCGGAAGTTCTGGGACAAGGAGGCCGACAAGACCACGTCGCTCGACCGCGAAATCCTCTTCACGCAGCGCGACTACCTCGCCAACGCCAAGGTGAAACTCTACGAGAGCAAGAGCCACCTGCAGGATTTTCTCGATGCGGTGCGCAGCCGGAAGCTGCCGATCTGCGACGTCGCCATCGGCGCCAGCTCTGTCACCGCGTGCCACCTGATGAACTTCGCCTATCACTACGGCGCCAACGCCAAATGGGATCCCGCGCGCAACAAGTTCACGAGCGGCGGCGAATCCCGCTGGCTCACCCGCGACCGCTACCGCGACAACTGGAAGGTCTGATTCTCCCCTTCTCCCGACCGGCGGCGCGCGGGCGTCGCCGGCATCACTTCGTTCCCGCTTGCCCCGCCATGCCCCTCTCCCGCCGCCAGTTTCTCGCCACCTCCGCCGTCGTCGCCGGCCCGATGCTCGCCCGGGCCGCGTCCACGCCCTCCGCCGATTCCACGGCCTTCGCCGAACCGAATCTCACCCCACCCCTCGCCGCCGACTGCGACGTGATCGTGTGCGGCGCCGGACCGGCCGGCGTCACCGCCGCGATCACCGCGGCTCGCGCCGGCGCCCGCGTCCGGCTCTTCGAGGCGCACGGCGCCCTCGGCGGCGTGTGGACCTCGTCGTTGCTCGGCTATCTGCTCGATTTCGACAAACCCGGCTTCAATCAGGAACTCGTCCGCGAACTCGACCGGCGCGATGCCCGCCGCATCCCCACGCGCGACGCGATGACCTACGAGCCCGAGGAGATGAAAGTCCTCCTCGACGAACTCTGCGTCGACGCCGGCGTGAAACTCCAACTGCACACGCGCGTCGCCGCCGCCTACCGCGACGGCCGCCGGCTCGCCACCATCGTCACCGAATCGAAGAGCGGCCGCCAGGCGTGGCGCGCGCCGGTTTTCATCGACGCCACCGGCGACGGCGATCTCGGCGCCCTCGCGGGCTGCGGATGGGAAACCGGCGAAACCAAAGCGTGCCCGTGCCAGCCGCTGTCGATGTGTGCGCTGCTCACCGTGCGCGATCCCGCGGCGTTGGCGGCGTGCATCCACCCCGTCGGCGGCGGCGCCCCCAACGAGGCCGCCAAGCGCGCCTTCCTCGCCGAGATCCAACGCGCGGGCATCACGCCTTCCTACGCCAAGCCCACGCTCTTCCCCATCCGCGACAACCTCCTGCTCGCGATGATGAACCACGAATACAGCATCCTCGCCTTCGATGCCGCCCGGATCACCGAGGCCACGATCCGCGCCCGCGCCGAACTCCATCGCATCGTGCGCGGCCTCCGCAAACTGGGCGGAGCGTGGGAGGGCGTGCAACTCGTCGCCACCCCCGAACAGATCGGCGTGCGGGACGGCCGCCGCATCCGCGGCCGCTACACCGTCCAGCGCGACGATCTCGTCGCCGGCGCCCGGCACGCCGACGCCGTGGTCCGCCCCACTTTCTCCGTCGACATCCACGCTTACGATCGCACCCACGCCGGCGGCGGCTACACGAATACCGGCATCAAAGTGAAGCCCTACGACATTCCCTATCGCGCGCTGGTCGCCCGTGATGTCGATGGCCTGCTGCTCGCCGGCCGCTGCATCAGCGGCGACTACATTGCGCACTCGAGCTATCGCGTCACGGGCAACGCCGTTGCGATGGGCGAAGCCGCGGGCGCCGCCGCCGCACTCGCGGCGCAGTCCCGATCGCTGCCGCACGACCTTCCGTGGCGCGACATCGCCGCCGTGCGCGACAAAACCCGCCGGCCCGCCTGATCCCAAAGCCCCGCGCGATCCGGATTGCAGGCCCTGCGGGCGCCGGGCGTATCGCTCCTCCCAGCGGTGCCGTGAAAGATGGGCCGGCCGCGGGCGGCTGCCTAGCCTATGACTAATCCTAGAAAACGCAGTTGGAATTAACCACAAAGAGCGCAAGGGACGCAAAGAGAGACTCGCCGGTTTTTCGTGCTGGTCACGCGGCGTTCACTTCGTGGGTGAATGGGGATGACGTGCAGCCAACGAGCTTTTTCTCTCTGCGTGCTTTGCGATCTCTGCGGTTCAATTGCGGAATCCAGGCTAATACCGATTACCGAGCGCTTTTTGGATTGTAGGCCCGGCCGGTGGCCGGGCGTCCGCCCTGGTATGAGTTGCGCCCTTCAGGTCCACCCTCCCGAAAAATGTCCTGACGCGACCCCGCCCGTCGGCCACGCTCACCTTTCGCATGAAACATCTGCTTCGCCCCTTGTGTGCGTTGTTCATCGTGCTCGCTGGCACCGCGCTCGGCTCCGCCGCCGAAAAACGCTACGAGCCCAACTGGGCCTCGCTCGATGCGCGGCCGACGCCCGAATGGTTCCTCGATGCGAAGTTCGGCGTGTTCATCCACTGGGGCGTTTACTCCGTGCCCGCCTACGGGCAGGTCGGCGAATACGCCGAGTGGTATTGGAACCGCATCTCCGGCAAGGAGGCCAGGTTCGCTCCGTGGCGGGAATGGCACGCCAGGAACTACGGCGCTAATTTCGACTACAAGGATTTCGCGCCCAGGTTCACCTGCGAGCTCTTCGACGCCAGGCAGTGGGCCGATGTCTTCGCCCGCGCCGGCATCAAATACGTCGTGCCCACCTCGAAGCACCACGAGGGCTACGCGCTGTGGCCGAGCGCCGAGGCCAGCCGCACCTGGGGCCGCCCGTGGAACGCCGCCGAGATCGGCCCCATGCGCGACCTCATGGGCGAGCTCGCCGCCGCCACCCGCGAGCGCGGGATGAAGTTCGGTTTCTACTATTCCCTCTACGAATGGTATAACCCGCTCTGGAAAACCGACCGCGCCCGCTACGTGACCGAGCACATGATGCCGCAGTTCAAGGACGTCGTGTCGCGTTACGCCCCCGCGATCATCTTCGCCGACGGCGAGTGGGACATGCCGTCGAAGGAGTGGAAGAGTGAGGAACTGCTCGCGTGGCTCTTCAACGAGTCGCCCTCGCGCACCGAGGTCGTGATCAACGACCGCTGGGGCAAGGACAGCCGCCACAAGCACGGCGGCTACTGGACCACCGAATACGCCGCCGGCCTCAAGGACGGCTCGCACCCGTGGGAGGAAAGCCGCGGCATGGCGTTTTCCTACGGCCTCAACCGCGCCGAGCGCATCGATCACTACAAGACCGCGCGCGAGTTCATCTTCGTGCTCGTCGATCTGGTGAGCCGCGGTGGCAACCTCCTCCTCGACATCGGCCCCGCCGCGGACGGCACCATCCCGCCCCTCATGGAGCAGCGCCTGCTCGAAATCGGCGACTGGCTCAAGGTCAACGGCGAGGCCATCTACGGCACGCGCACCGCCGGCCGCTCCGCGCAGTGGACCGACGGCAAACGCCTCGAACAAAAATACGGGGAATACATGGTGAAATACAATTTGATGGACCAGGTCGGCCAGACCCCGCGCGACGGCAACGCGGTGAAGAACGTGTTCTTCACCAAGAAACCCGACGCCCTCTACGCCATCACCCCCGGTTGGCCAGGCAGGCAACTCGTGGTCCGCAATGTCAACGTGCCCGCCGGCGCCACCGTCACGATGCTCGGCGTCCCCGGCGCATTGAAGACGAGCCGGAGCGGCACGACGCTCACGATCACGCTGCCTGACCTCGGCCCCGAAGCCGCCCCGTGCCGGCACGCGTTCGTCTTCAAAATCAGCGGAGCCACCGTGCAGCCGGAGTAACCGAGGCCGACGTTCAAGCCGCGGTGCGGTGCTTCACAGGCACTTTGGCGCCATCGAGTGCGGGCCAACGCGCCGCATCACGGCGGTCCTCACCGGCGCTACGCGCGAAATCCAAATATCACGCCAGTCACGAAGAACCCCTGGACCGTCGGGCCGGCGGGCGTATCTCAATTTTCTGCAAGGTGACCGCACCGCAGGGGTGGGCCGGGCGCTCCGCGCCCGGCCAGCGCGTGGCGATGTCCGCTCGTTCCTGGCCGCCCGCGGAGCAGCGGCCCACCTTTCGACATTCTGCAAGAAAGTGAGATGCGCCCCGGGCCGGCCCTCGCGGCCGGGCCGCGGCCCGCCGACCGGCGGCGGCCCGGCAGAAATTCAAACAGGTCTCGGAATGGACGTCACGGGCGGTTGGTCTCGCGCTTTCGTGACGTTGGTTTGATTCTCATTGGGTTCGATACCGCGAAGCTTGCTTCGCCTTGGTTGGTGTAGTGGACGAGAAACCACTCGCTTACGCTTATAGCAGCTACCAGAGCGGGAATCGTCGGGAGGACAATGGAGGTTTGGTCAAATGCCCCGGAGCTTGCTCCGGGGATTTTTACTCAACCAAAAAACACGCCGCCGCGGACCCCTCCGCGGCGGCGTGACCTTGACCAATACCCTGACAAACGGACTGACAAAACTTTCGATCCGAAAGCCCAAGTCGCTCCGACCGCATCAGCCGGCGGCCGGAGCACCAGCCGGAGCGATCAGAACGAGAACGTGTTCGTGACGAACCATTCCTGGTTGGGCTTCACGCGCACGGAGGCCCAGGTTTTCCCATCGGGTTCGATGGAGATCGGAATGAGGCCGTCCTTGGCGAAGGCGTTACGGATGTTCAGCTGGATCTTCCAGCCGATCTTCGGCGTGAGCTTGCGCTCGTAGTTCACCCAGAGATCGATCGCATCCTCGGACGGACCGAAGGCGGGGTTGGTCAGGTCGAACGACCCCCGCGCCGTGGTCGGATAGCCGATCACGACCTTGTCCTGCCAGCGGTAGCTGCCGCCGATGCCGGAGCCCTTGAGGAGGCCCTCGCGGAACGAGTAGTTCGTCACGAGGCCGTAGCGCCATTTGCGGATTTCGGGGGCGGCGGCGCCTTCCTGCAGTTTCATCTGCACGTAGTTGGAGCGCCACGGACCGAAGACGTTGGCGTAGAGGTTGAGCGTCGTGTTGCCGAACTGCGGCATCGAGCCGGCGGGCGTGAGCGAGCCGTCGGCGTTGGTCAGCTTCGAATCGAGGTAGGCGATGTATTCGTCGAGCAATCTGCCGCCGACGTTGCGGCGCACGGCCTCGGTCTGCGAGGCGTTGATCGAGATGCGCCAGTTCCGGGTGGGGTTAGCGGTGAACTCATACTCGTAGCCCTTCGACTCCGTGTCGGCGGTGACCGTGAAACCCGGCGGCGGCGTCGCGACATAGGCGAAGACCGCCGCGGTGTTCGGCGGCGTGTAGCGGGCGGGATTGGCTTCATACGTAGTGCGGTCGGTGAGGACCGAGGCCGGCTGCGGCTGGAAGCCCCAGGCGTTGAAGAAGCCCTTGTCGGTGAGCCAGACCTGGATCTCGTTCCACGTGCGGATGGCCGAATCCTCGAGGGCGCGGCCTTGAGCGAACGTGAGGTTCTGGTTGGCGGAGTTGACCGCGTCACCCTGGGCGGTCGAGCCACCCCAGGTGTTGCGGGCCTGGGCCTGCTCGCGCGTCGCCCAGTCGTAGGCGCCGAGTTTGTAGAGGAACACATTGCGGAAGCGCAGGCCCTGCTGGATCACGCGGCCGATGCCGCCGGAGTCGCTCAGGCCGCTGCTGGCGTTCTTGACGCTGGTCTCGTATTTGACCGCGCGGAAAGAATACTTCCCGTCCTTGGTGGAGAGGAGCACGCCGTAGTCCTTGGTCTTGCCAGTCGGATTGGAGATCGGGTTGCCGTAGAGGTCGCGGCGCGTGTCGGTGACCTGGAAGTTGTCCGATTTGTTGTAGGAAACGCTGACGTTGAACGGCAGCGGGTCGCGCGGGAGGACGCGGTTGAGGTGGACGACCCAGCCACCGCTGGTCGAGTGATCCTTGAAGATCTGGTTGGCCGGGTAGGTGGCGGGCAGCGTGTAGACGTTGGCCGCGAGGTTCAGGCTGTTGCGGTTGTTGCCCATCACGGGGGCGTTGATCGCCTTGCCCTTCACTTCGTCGAAACGCCAGCCGAGCGTGGGGACGATCGCGTCGTTCCACAGGTAGCCCTGCCAGGAACCGGCGAAGGACCGGGTCTCGCGCTTCGACAGCTGGGCGCGGGTGAGAAGGCTCTTGTTGGCTCCGTCGTCGTAGCTGAGCAGGTTGTTCTGGAAGGTGGTCCAACCGACGTAGTTCGCCGGATTGGAGGCCTGCGTGAGCTGCGCGGTGCTCTCGGGGTTCGGCAGGCCGTTGAAGACCTTGTAGAGCGAGGCCGGCACGTCCCAGTTGGCGCCGAAGGCGACGTTGTTGTTCGTCCAGACCGGATTGAAGACATGCACGGGCGCGCTGGTGAGGGTGACGTTGGCGGTCACGCCGGGAATGGCGGCGCCGGCGGCCGAGGTGCGGTTGGCGATGGAGGGCCCGAGATAGACAAAGGCCATGGGCGGGCGGTCATTGATCGGGGAGCCCGTGCCATCGGTGCCGTTCCAGAAGGCGGCCCACTCGCGGCTGTTGGCGAAGAGCTGCCAGCCGAGATTTTCGGTGGAGTATTCCTCATTGGCGTAGACGCCGTTGAAGCGGTGGCGGCCGAAGAGCTTGATGAGAAATTCGTTCTTGGAGAAATCGCTGACGCGGACCTCGCCGAAGATGGAGGCGCGGGTGTATTCGCGATCGGAGCGATAGGAGTTGCCGCCGCTGCCGCCGCCGCCGGTGACGTAGGGCCGGCCGAAATTCGGGTTGGTGGTCGTGAGGCCGTTGGCGCCGCTGAGGTAGAAGTCCGCGAAGTTCCGCAGGACGTCGACCGTGATGCCCGGGGCGCCACCGAAGAACGCCTGGCCGCCGCGCTGGTATTTCTGGCGGTCGTAGGCCACGTCGATGCCGATGCGGTCGCGCCAGAAAGTCTGCGAAAGGTTGAGGTTGTAAGCATTCCAGTGCTCCCACTCCGACTTGGTGTTCCCGTCGATGAGGGTGTTGTTGTAGTCGAAAATCGATGAATCGAGCATCGACTGCTGGCGGTATTGGCCGAACTGGTTGCTGGGGAGGTTCAGTGCCACGGCGGCCTGGGGCAGGCCCGCGATGCCGTAGAACTGGTCCATGGTGCGCTTGCCGATGAGGCCGGCGGCGGCACCGGTGAGGCCGCCGGTGTTGTTGCGGGCGCCGACGTTGATGAAGCCGCCCTCCACCCGGTAAAGCTGGTTGGTCGTGCCATCGATCAGCCAGAACGGTTGCTGCTGGTTGGCTGGAACGGTGAGCCACGGCTGGTAGTTGACCGTGCCCGCGATCACCATGCCCTTGCCGTCGCCGGCGACGATGTTGGCCGCGTCGCTGCGCCAGGCATCGTAGCCGTTGTTGACGGCGGCCTTGTTCATGCCGCCGAACGGATTGGTGGCGGACACGGCGCTGGGGCGGAACCACGCGGAGAGATTGTCGTTGGGCGTGACGGTGCGCGGCCGGTTGGCGGTGATGTCGCCGTGCTCGAATTTCGCGCGGATGCTCGTGTGGAAGCCCGGGGCCTTGAAGAGCTGGGGATCGAAGCGGAGGGCGCCGTAGAACCGGCGGTCATCCTGGAACGCGGGCTCCTGGCGGAACTTCTCGTTGCTCCACAAGCCGTCGAGGCGCAGCGAGAGGACCTTGGGAATGATCTGCTGGTTGAGATCGAGCGTGCTGCGCGCGCTGCCGTAGGAGCCGAAGCGGGCGTCGACGCTGCCGAAGTTGCGGAACTCCGCATTCCGCAGCCCGGCGTTGACCATGCCGGCGGGGCTGCCGAGGCCGAACAGGATCGAGTTCGGGCCGCGCTGGATGTCGATGCGATCGACGATGTAGGAATCCCACGGAATGTCGGTGACGAAGAAATCGCGGGCGTTGTCGGCGGCGGCGAGGCCGCGCACGCGCTGGGCGCCCTGCGGGGCGCGCAGGTTGCCGCTTTCGTCGACGCTGGTGCCGTTGCCGAGGCCGGTGTAGGTGCCGCGTGTGCCGGCGACCTCGGTGTTCGTGGTGTATTGGAGCAGCGTGCCGGCATCGGTGGCGCCGACGTCCTTCAAGAATTCCTTGGTGACCACCTGAATCGCGGAACCAACATCCCGCAGATCCGTGCGGATGCGCGTGCCAGCCAGCGTCTCGGTGGCCTGATAGCCGGTGTCCTTCGTCGTGGCCACTTCGAAGGGCGTGAGCGTGATGGTTTCGTCATCCGCGGGTTTGGGGGGCGCGGAGGCAACGGGCTGGGCGGTCAGGGGCCAGGCCGTGAGGACCGCCAGCAAGGCGGCCAGGGTATGTTTTGGGTTGGTATTCATGACTGGGAGTCTGGGTTCAGCAAAAAATCCCGCGGTCTCAGGTGCCGGCCACCCGCACCGCCGCGCAGGCCGGGGCCGGTGCGCCGAGGGCGACCGCCCGCGCTCCCGGCGAGGCCGAGCCAACGACGAGTTCATACTCGCCGGGCACCCGCGCCGGCGCGCCCGCCGCATCGATCACCGTGAAGGCGGCGGGCGCGAGCGAGAATTCGACGGTCACCGTCGCGCCGGCCGGCACGCGCACTTTGCGAAAATCGACCAGCGTGGCCCGCGGGGCCGCCGCAAGGCCGCGCGGTGGACACACGTAACACTGCACCACCTCGTCGACGCTGCATGCACCACGGTTCGCCAGCGTGGTCGTCGCGACGACGCGGCTCTCGCCGGCCGCTTCGCACCGGCTCACCGCGAGCGGACCGTAGGCGAGCGTCGCATAGCCGAGCCCAAAACCAAACGGATAAAGCGGCTCGATCTCCGCATACCGATAGGTGCGGCCGCGCATCGCGTAATCCTCGAACGGCGGAAGATCCGCCGTGCGGCGCGGCACCGTCACCGGAAGTTTGCCGCTCGGCGACACGTCGCCGAACAGCACGTCGGCCAAGGCGCCGCCGCCTTCACAACCGGGATACCAGACTTGGAGCACGGCGTCGCAGATTTCGTGCGCCTCGGGCACCGCGATCGCGCTGCCGCCGGTCAGCACGAGCACGAGTTTTTTCGCGTGCTTGCGCAGCTCGAGCAGGAACTCGCGCTGGCAGTCGGGCAACTCGATCGCCTGGCGGTCGCCGCCCCCGGCGGAGGCGACGGCGTCGCCCTCTTCGCCCTCCAGCGTGTGATCGAGGCCGAGGAACGCGATCGTCAGTTCGTTTTCGGCCGCCGTGCCAAAGGTGTAGTTGATGCCGGGCGCCGTCGCCCCCGTGAGCGGACAGCCCGCGCGGTAGACCACGCGGCAGCCTTCGTCGACGGCGCCCATGATGCCCTCCAGCAGGCTGACGAGCCGTGGCGAGACGCCGTAGTAGTTGCCCAGCAGCACGGCGAGATTCGCCGCGGTCGGGCCGGTGACGAGGATGCTCGCGTGGTCGCGCCGCAGCGGCAGGAGGCCGTTGTTTTTGAGCAGCACGATCGACTCGGCGGCGGCGGTGCGGGCGAGCGCCCGGTGCGCCGGCGAATCGATGACGGTCGCGGGCGTGGCGGACCACGGCACCTGTGCGGGTGGGTCGAACAACCCCAGCTTGAACCGCGTCGCGAGCAGGCGGCGCAGCGCCGTGTCGATCTCCGCCTCGCTGATCAGCCCGTCGCGCGCCGCGACCACGAGATCGTGGTAGGTGCAGCCGCAGTTCAGATCGCATCCCGCGCGGACGGCGAGCGCCGCGGATTCGGCCGCATTGGCCGAGACGCCGTGATGGTGGTGAAAATCATCGATCGCCCCGCAGTCGCTCACCACATGGCCGGCAAACCCCCATCGCGCGCGGAGCACTTCACCGAGCAGCAACCGGGAGGCGCACGCGGGCTCGCCGAGCACGCGATTGTAGGCCCCCATCACGGCCTCGACCCCGGCTCGCACGAGCTTCTCGAAGGCCGGGAGATAGGTCTCGGCCAGATCCTTCGCGCTCGGCCTGGCGTCGAAGCCGTGGCGCATCTGCTCCGGGCCGCTGTGCACGGCGTAGTGCTTCGCACACGCCGCCGTCTTGAGGTAGTGCGGGTGATCGCCCTGCAAACCGCGCACCATCGCCACGCCGAGTTCCCCCGTGAGATACGGATCCTCCCCGAACGTTTCCTGGCCGCGCCCCCACCGGGGATCGCGGAAGATGTTCACGTTCGGCGTCCAGAAGGTGAGCCCCTGATACTGGCCCCGCAGGCCGGCCGCGACCGCGGCGTGGTGCTTGGCCCGCGCTTCGTCCGCAATCGCCGCGGCCACGCGTTGCACGAGTGCGCGGTTCCAAGTCGCCGCCAGTCCGATCACCTGCGGAAACACGGTGGCGCGACCGTTGCGCCCCACGCCGTGACAGGCCTCGTTCCACCAGTTGTAAGCCGGCACGCCCAGCCGCTCGATGGCGGGACTGTCATGCACCAGCTGGCTGATCTTCTCGGCGAGCGTCAGCCGCGCCACGAGATCGTCGACGCGCTCCGCACGGGACCGGCCGGGATCCCGGAACGGGCCCAGCGCGGAAGAGACGGGCGGAGTCGCAACAGCGGCGTTGGCGGCAGCAGGGTGCATGTCAGAAAACGGTGCCCCCCGGCGGGCGGTTGACCGGGGATCGGGGCGACACACGGAAAAAATCCGGAAGGACGACGGGGAGGCGAAGCATGGGGGACGGGGATCGCGTCTGGGGGGCAGGCGCACAGCACAACCCGCGCACCACGGTGACAACGAGGCCGCCAGTCTAACATTAGCGTGAAACTCCTCGGCGCCGCGCTCGCAGCCTTGTTTTCCCGGCGCACCGCGCGCTCAATCGCCCGCGTGCTCCCGCCGCTCCGCGTTTCTCCCCTCGCCGCCCGCCGTTTCATGCGCCGCGCCCTCGGGTTCGACGCGCCGTTTCCCACGCTGAGCGCCGCCCTCGCCCACCACGGATTCATCCAGATCGATCCGATCAACGTCTGCGGTCGCATGCACGACCTGATCCTGCGCAATCGCGTGCGCGACTACCGCGCGGGAGCCCTGCACGAATTCCTCCATTCGTCCGCCCGCCCCGGATTCGAACACTACCTGCCGGGCCGGGGCATTCTGGTCGCCTTTCCCCTCACGGCGTGGCCGTTCCTCACGGGCCGGATGCAGCGGCGGGAATTCACCCGCAATCTTCACTCGGGCCGGTTCACTCCACGTGAGGCGAAACTCGCGGATCACATTCTCGCCACGATCGCAGCCCGCGGACCGCTCACCTCGGATGACTTCGAGCATGACGGTCGCGCCCGGAGCGCGTGGGGCACTCAGGGCACGCTGACCAAATGCGTGCTCGAAAAACTCTTCGCCCACGGCCGGCTGCTCATCACCAGCCGCCGCAATTTCCGCCGCGTTTACGATCTGGCCGAACGCGTCCTGCCCCCCGCGGTGCTCGCCGCGCCGGCGCGTCCGGAACCCGAGGTCCGGCGGTGGCTGGTGGCGGCCAAACTGCGCCAGCGCCGCCTGGTCCCGCTCACGCGCGCGGAACTTCATCTCGTGGGTGATGACGTGCAGGCGGTGACGATCGACGGGACCGATTGCCCCACGCTTTACTGCCTGCGGGAGGATGCCGGCCACCTCGAGGGCACGGCTTCACCCGCGGCGGCACCGGCGGGGGAGGTCCGGCTGGTCGCTCCACTCGACCCGCTCATCTACGACCGGCGGGTGACGCGTGGCGTATGGGATTTCAACTACACCTGGGAGGTCTACACCCCGGCCGCCCAACGCCTCCGGGGTTACTACGCGCTGCCGGTGCTCGCCGGCACGGAACTGGCCGGCCACATCGATCCGAAGGCCGACCGCGGGCGCTCCCGGCTCACCGTGGTGTCGCGGCGGGTCCGCCGGGGTGTCCGCACGCGCGGCGCCGTCGCGGACCTGGCCGGGTTTCTCGGGCTGAAGTGACGCGCCGTCGCAGTATCAGAGCACTTCGTAGATTTCGATCAGCGCCTCCCCGGTGCCGTTGTTCGCCCCGGCCACCTGAATCGTGAAGGTGCCGCCGGCGGGCAGCGTCACCAGCAAGGCCGAGTCCCGGCTGCCCGCGACCAGCGGAAAGGCCCCGACCTGCGCAAAGACCGCCGCCAAGGCCGCGGCCCAGTTGTCGTTGGCGCCGACCGTCGCACCCTGGCCGTCGATCACGCGGAGCGTCGGATCGGACAACGGCCCCGGGACGCCGAACGAAGCGAGCGTCGGACCGACGGCGCGAATGAGGAGCTGTTTGCCGCCTGTGCCCGCGATCGAGAACCCGGCGATGAGAATATCGTCCCCCGTTCCCACGCGATTGCGCGCGGAGACGTTGACCAGACGCGGGGTGAGGCCGCCTGCGGTATCATAAACCTCCACCAACACCGCCCCGGCCGTGGAGCCGCTGGCCCGGACCGTGAAGGCCCCGGTGAGCGGTTGAGCCAGCGCGGCATCCTTCGAGCCGCTCGCGAAGGGGAACGCGCCCACCGCGGCAAACGCGCCGGCGAGTGATCCCGGCCAGTCGTCGTTGGTCGTCACGGGCGACGAATTTCCTCCGGTGAAAAGTTCGAGCCGCGGATCAGCCATTCCCGCGAGACCAAACGCGGTCAGCGCCGGGCCGGCCGCCCGGATCAGCACCTGCTTCGATCCGCCGCTCACGACCGCGCCCACCGTGAGTTCCTGCCCGGCGGCGAGCGTCGTGCGCACCGAGAGGTTGGCCAGCGCGCTGGCGCTCACCACCGCCAACCTCGCTGGTGCGCTCACGGTGGCGCCGCCGGCGTTGGCCACCACGACCGTGTAGTTGCCGGGCGTGGCGGCGGCGGCGCTGCCGAGAGTCAGCGTCGCCTTCGTGGCGCCCTCGATGGGCACGCCATCCTTCATCCACTGATACCAGGCGAAACCCGCCGAGGTGGCCGAGACCGCCAGCGCCGCGCTGCCGCCGACGAGGACAGTCTGCGCCGCGGGCTGCGCGGCGATCTGCGGGGCCGCGGGCGACGCCGCCACTTTCGCCGGCGCCACCGGCGGGCTCGCGTGCCAGCTGCTCGCGAGGTTGTGGTTGGGATTCGTGAAGGGCGCGTTCAGCACGAGGCTGGAGCCGTTGCCGTCGGCTTCTTCGGGCCAGGGCGACGAATCGCGGTAGGTGAATTGCTTGATGATCGTCCCATTCGCCGCGCGCACGATCAGCTGCTCGCTGCTGTTTGAGAGATTGCCCGAAAACGCCCCGGCCACGATTGGCTGCGCTCCGGGTTCCGTTCGCGCCGCAAACGCCGCCGGATTTTCCGCCACCACCACGCGTCCGCCCGGCGGCAGGATGCGCAACGCGGGAGGCGCCGCGCCGAAGTCGAACGTGACCGCATCGTCGAGCTTCACGCCGCTCAGATCGACGGACTGCGTGCGGGAAATATTCATGAGCTCGATGAACTCGAAGTCGTTGCCGTTGTTGAAACCGGCCGCGAGTTCGGCCGGCGTCGGATCGGGCGGGTGGTAGTGCAACTCACTCACGACGAGGTTGGCCGCACTGGCCGGCACCGCCTCCATCACGAACGTGGCCTCGGTCAGCGGCGACCACGTGTCGCCCTGCTTGATGCGCGTGCGCACGGTGTGGACACCGTTGGTGGCAAGGGCGATCGGCGCGCCCGGGCCCGAGGCGGTCTGGCCGATGATCCGCACATCAAAACGCATGTCGGAAAAATCGTTGCGAGGATAGGCGTTGGTCGCGTTCGGCGGAAACGAATACGTCGCTTGGTGCACTTCGACGGCGATGGTGTTGACGCCTTCCCGCAGGAGCTTCGGGTCGAACGACACCGGGAAATAGGTCGATTCGATCGGCGCATAGTTGTTGCCCGGATCGATCGGCCCGAGTGCCTCCTGACCGTAGGTCGCCGGCGTGGGGGCGAGCGGAAAATTGAACCGCGCGGCCTCCACCCCGTTCAGGTAGATCACCGCGCCGTCGTCGGCGCAGATCTCGAACGTCGCGCTCGTGAGGCCCGTGACATCCGTGGCGGTGAACGTGGTGCGGAAGTAGGCCGGTCCCGGCTCCCCCGTCGCCGACGTGTAGTTGGGTGCGGTGGGTGCGATGTTGGTGGCGAGTCCGCTGGCCTCGCCGTAACCGAGCGGCGCGGTGCCGCTGGCCCACGCATCGTCGGTATAGGTGGGCGCAGTCCAGACCGCACTCGCTGCATCGTTGGCCGGTGCGGCGGACGGCAACAGCCATTTCCACGTTTGCCCGGCCGTGAGAATCGTCGACGCCGCGACCGTGCTCGTCGCCGCCACCTGCGCAGCCGGGTCGAGGGTGCCGCCCACCTGCCGCGGGTCGGCGCCGTTGATGGTGTAGTAGGTGGTGCCGCCAGCCGGATTCGGATTGTGGAGCCGGAACTGGTAGCCGAGCGGCACGCTGCCGCCGAAGAGCGGCTGGCCCGTGGCGACGTTGATCAGGTCGGTGGGCTTGAGGCGCTCGGCGAGGCGGTTGGCGTCGATGGGTTGCGGCGCGCCGTCGATCCACTCGAGGCGCTCGGCGAGCCAGGATTTGAGCGCATCGACTTCATGGCGCCAGGTGGTGCGAGTCGCCTGGCCGGTCTGGCCACCGGAAAACGTGAGCGCGCCGAGGATCGGGTATTTGCGGTAGTGGCGCGCCACGGGCACCTGCACCGCCATCGTCGTGGCGTTGGCCGCGTTGACGATGTCGGCGCGGCTGCCGTCCGTGAGCAGCGTGTAGACCGACTCGATGCGCTCGAAGAGCTTCTCCTTGGCGAAATGCGAGCGCCGGAGCGCCGTCCAGCGGTTCCAATAGCGATCGTTGAACTCGGCGTCCTGGTGGAGCCGGGTGTAATAGGTGTAGTTTCCGCCGACGACCCACCACTTCATGCCGAACGTCGCGTTGGAGGAACCGTAGTCGCTATTGCCGAGGCTGCGGTCGACATCCCAGAGCGGAAAGGCCGTGAGCGGGCCGTTGCGGTCCTTCGAGAAATAGTAGCTGAAGGTGTAGGCATCGACCTCCTTGCACAGCTCGAGGAACAGGGTCTTGTCGATGAAGCTGCGCTCGTGGAGCCACTTCGCGTAGTAGTTCGCACTCGCGGGCTGGTTGAAATCCGCGGCGGCGAGCGCGGTCGTCAGGCGGTTGAGCCAGTCGACGAGGGCGCCGGCCTGCGTCGCGGTGACGGGTTCGGGATCGAAGATGTCGTAGTCGCGGTTGGCGCCGGGAATGGCGGCGTTGGCGGCGGCGTTGATCCGGTATTCGTAGGGCGTCTTGTCGTTCTTGAAGATGAAGCCGCCGTTGATCAGCGCGGGATCGCTCATGCTGTCGTTGAGCTTGGCCACGTCGACGCGCTCCTTGCCGCGCGAGACCTTCTCCATGAGCAGGTAGACGCCGCGGTAGTCGGCGTAATCGAGCGTGGTGTTGCCCTGGTTGAAGAACACCTCGACGAAGCGGCAGCGCACGCCGGCCCCCGGGCCGTTGGCGTCCAGCATCGCCTGCTGCATGAGGTAATTTCGCATGAGCGATTTGTCCAAGGTGAGGGTCATCAGCACCCAGTCGGCATCGCTGGGCATGCCGAGCAGCGGCTCGGTGCGGTCGGCATCCTCGTCCTCCTTCCACAGCTCCAGCGCATAGGGCCGCTCGGCCTGTCCGGAGGAGCTCTGGCCGCGCACATGCGTGCCACCGCGCAACATCTGGTCGGGCGGACCGGCGAGGCTCGCGCGGTTGGTGCCGGGCTGCACGTCGTAGACGGCGACCTGGGTGAATCGATACGGCCGCAACCCCGCGGGATTCGTGAGCCCGTCGACATTGCGCAGGAAGCTGTCGAGCACGAGCACCGGCAGGTTGCTGCTGAAGGCCCGGCCCGAGCCGGCGTAGTTGCTGGCGACATTGATCAGGGTGGTCGCGCTGGTGTCGGCCGCGCTGGAGAGCCAGATGAAGGCGCGGTTGCCCGTCTTCGACGGCAGGTGGTCGGGGGCGAACACCCGCGCCTTCACGCAGGTGCCGGTCGTGATGTCGAGCGGCGCGGTGTAGCGCGGCGAGGTTTCGGTCGGCTCGGCGGTGTTGAGCGTGTAGCGGATTTCGGCGCCGGCGGGCGCATCCTCGGGCAACTGGAGCCCGAGCGAGATCGCCGAGGTGAGGACCGCGCTGGGTTGGTCGGCCCGCGGCGTGACCCCCGGCTTGAAGAACACCGGCGCGCCGAGGCGCCGGCCCGCCGCCTGCCGCCCGGCGTTGGCCGCGCCGGGCGTGGGCGTCTCCAGGTAGCCCGGGGTCTGCGCCGCCCCCAGCCCGCCGAAAGCCACGTCCTGCTGCTGCGGCCCGAAAGCGAGGGAGTGGGCCGCGGTGGTGCCGTCGGCGCGCACCAGCGTCAACGTGCCGCCTTCTTTTTGCAGCGTGAAATTCGCATGGGGCCGGACGTTCGTGAACCGGTTCTTGCCCGAGGCGAAGATCACCACGTGGCCGTAGGCAGGGATCGTGAGATTATTCGGCAGCGCGTAGCTGGCCGGCGCCGGGGTGGTGCCGGGCGCGGGGACCGGGGCGCTCACATGATCCAGCCGCCAGCCGGCGAGGCTGACCGCGGCGGCGGTGCCGTTGTAGAGATCGATCCAGTCGGGCCGGTCCAGATCCTCGTCTTCGAGACCGCCGTTGTTGTCCGCCATGATCTCCTCGATGACCACGCCGCCGGTCTGCGGGGGCGCGACCGGGGTGGTGACCGTCGTGATCGCCAGGTCGTCGATGAACACATCGTGCATCAAACCGCCGGTGCCGGCGTTGATCGCGAAGTTGCCGCCGACCGTCGGAATGAAACCCGGCGTGGGCAGCTTCGAGAAGATCGTGGTGCCGCCGTAGGTGAGGTCGAGGCCGTTGACGACATCCCAGTGTAACGTGAGCTCGCGGAAGGTCTGGTCGTAGGTGAAGTTTCCGCCCGGCAGGTTCGACGCGAGGAAGTTGCCGACGGAGTTGCCGTCCGCGAATACCTCGATGCTCCGCGGGTCGTTCGTGGCATTCTGATACGTGTCGAAGTTCACGATCAGGCCGTAGGCGGCCAGGTGCCCGCCCGCGCCGCCGACGCCGCTCAGCGCCGGGCCGAAGCTGATATTGAATCCGTCCGCCGGTGTCGCCCCCGCCGTCCGGTCGAGCAGCAGCCGGAGCGTGACCGTGAACTCGGTGACCGTGGCGTTGGCATCGAGCACCGGGAGCACCAGGGCCGCCGTGGCGCTGCCCGTGGCTTTGTCCGCGAGCCGCAGCGCCGTCGCGCCACCCGAGCCGACCCCGGTCTTGACGATGCCGACGTTGATGGTGCCGGCGCCGTTCGTGTCCTTGCGATTGGAGATCAAGGTCACGTTGGCGGCGGCGCCGTTGAGCGAGCCGCCGCTCAACGTGAGGTTGGTGTTGATCGCGCCGTTCGGGGTGTCGGTGGCGACGGAGTTGAAGTTGTGGGTGAAGCTGGCGGCGGGCAGCACCGCCGGGAGGATCGCGGCGAGCAAGCAAGCATGGCCCAAAACGGCTTGGATGGAACGAGGCATGGCGGACGGGGTTCAGGGGTTGACGGGCACTCACCCAAACGGGCGGAGCCACCCAACTCAAGAAAACGGCGCAGGCAGGTTCCGCCGTGGCCGCAGTCTCCTTTGTTGCATGCCGAGCGCCGAGCTGCGGCGCGGCGGGTTCCAACGGCCGAATTCATCCCATACGTGGTGGACGACGCGTCAGCCTCGAGCACGCAGGCGGAGATCGTCGACGTGAATGGCGATGGTGCACCCGTCATCCTGAACGCTTCCAAACCTGGCGTTCCTGCTTTCCGGGAGCGGCGCTCGAAGTGACTCCTGCGCAGCCTCGACCCGGATGGTCGGGCCGCATGCGGGCAAAAAAGCCGGGCTTCCGCAGAAGCCCGGCGCGAAAGAAAACTCAATCCAAACCTTACGGAGCCGGCCCGGCCACGACGCCGCCGTGACTGACATTGTAGGCCTCGAACCAATTCTTGGCCCACGTGATGTAGGTGCTCGAATACCTGCCCGGATTGGCGAGCACATACTCACCCCACCACACGAACAGCATCGTGAGCGTCTTGTTGCCGTTGAGGTAGGCGCCCGCCTGGTAATTGTATTCCGAGGCGATGAGCTGCTTGGAGAGCAACGACGTCACCGAGGAGCCGGAATAGCCCAACGTGCTGGAAGCTGTCTTCAGCGTGATATTGTCGTAAGGCGAGAGCGCGAAATCACCGATCTTGGTCGTGTAGGAGCTGAGCGTGCTCTTGGAGACCTGCACGCCGCTGGTCGAGCCAGCGATCGCCTTGTCGATGTTGGTTTTCCAGTAGCCCTGCGAGTTGCCGTTCGCCGTCATCGTGCGCAGGGCATTGAAATCGAGCCCGAACCCGAACAGCGGCACGCGCACATCCGCTCCCGCCACGGTTACCGAACGTTCGTTGAGTGTTGTCGCCTTCAGGCCCGTGGGAATGATCGCGGCGACCACATAAGTGCCCGGGCCCACATTGCCGAACGAGTAATTGCCGCAGGCGTTGCTCGTAGCCGTGGCGACCACCTGGCCGCTGGAGTTCAGCAATCGCACGAGCACGCCGCTGAGGCCAAACTCACCGCTGTCTTCCTGTCCGTCGAAGTCGACGTCGAAAAACGTGTCTCCGCAGATGGTCCGCCCCGTCACCACGTTCACCTGAAAGGTCCGCGTGGCCGTCGCCGTGCCATAGGCATCGACTGCGGAAACGGTGATGGTGTGGGCACCGGCCGTCGAGACCGACATCGTGGCGCTGCCGTTGGCGACGGCTGTGCCAATACCGGTGGTGGTGAGCGCCAGGTTCGCGCCGTCAAGTTTGGCGGTGAGCGTGGTGATCGTCCCGCCCGGCGTCAGGCTGCTTCCAGTGAACGTAAGCGGAATACTCAGCGCCGGCCCACCGGAGACGCGGGTAAAGACCGATCCGGCCGGCGGCGTGTTGATAACCACCGTCGGCGGCAACGTCGTCGAACTCTTGACCTCGAAGGTCACCGAGGTGGTCGCGGTGATCGCAGCGTTGCCGCCGGTCGAGACGCGGGCCTGCAAAGTGTGAACACCGGCGCCAACGGCCGCGAGCGTGCCGGTGCTCGTCGCACTGATGGTGCCAAGTCCCGTCGTCGACGGTGAGAAAGTCGCGCCGGTATCGAGCCAGGCTACGACCGAATCCACGCCAAAGCCCGTGCTGCTCGCGCTTAGGATCGTGAACGGCACGTTGACCGTCGTCGCACCGGTCGGGATCGTGATCGCCGCCGTCGTGGGCGACGTGATGGTGATGGTCGGTGTGGGCCTGATATAATTGATCGTAAAGGTCGCCGCGGCCAGATTCGACGTTCCATTCGCATCGGTGCCCTGCACCGTCAGCGTGTGCGTGGAAATTCCGGCGGGCAATTCGGCCTCGGAAAACGTGCGTGTGCCGCCGCCGGTCACGCTCAGGGCATTGACTGCGGAAGTCAGCGTATACGACGTGGGCGCTCCATCGAGCAGCACCACGAGGGGATTGACATCTCCCGCCACCACCGGGCGCGAAACCGCAAAGGTGAACGGCACATTCAGGGTGCCATCACCGGCCCGCAGTGTGTAGCTCGCACCGTTGGTCAAACTGACCGTCGCCACAGGGGGGACGGCTACTGAGTTGATCCGGAAGCCGTTCGTGTCGGTGGCCTGACCGGTCCCATTACCAGCCGCATTGTATGCGTTGACGATCACTTCATGCTGGCCGGGCGCCAACGTCATCGATCCGCTGGCCGTCACTGCAAGCTGACCGGTCGGTCCCGTGATCACGCTTCCGGCCGAATTCTGGAAAGTGAGTGGCAGGGCCAGCCCGTCGACCGTTGCAGTCACGTTGGTCAGGGGATCACCCGGAGAAGCCGTCGCCGTAAAACTAAAATTGATCAACCGCGACGTCTCGCCCGAGTTGAGCTGAACCGTCGAGCCGTCCGCCGGAGCGACTACCGCGGTCGTGAGCGGCCCCGATCCGGTCGACGCCGCCGCCGTGGCCGACGCATTGATGAAAGTGCCGGGATCATCCACCGGCACACCCCATCCCGACGTGAGGATCCGATACACATAAAGCGCCGACCCCACCGTCGACCCAGTCGGCAGCGCTTCCAAAGTGAACGTCACCGTGAATTGGGTGGAGAGTTCCTGTAGCGGGGTGGTGAAAGTCAGTTGACTTGGAGAAAACGATACAAAACTCAGCGCCTTTGCCAAAGACACGCCTGCCGGCAAAGTATTCGCGTCGATCGTCACGTAGGGCGTGACCGTTACCGGGCCCGCAAGATTGTCCGGCGCCTTGATCTTGATCGTGATCGTGGTCGGAAATGGAATGTTTCCCTCCACGATCGTCGGCGTGCCAGGCGTGTAGACAATGGTCCCGCTCGGGTCTGAGGCGTGCAACAGCGAGCCACCCACCACTGCCACAACCACAAGACTCCAAGCTCTAACAAACGGGGCAAAAAACTGCGTCTTCATAGCGTCACGAGATACAAACATGTGGGAATCGAGGGGACATTCGGAACATTAGGTAATTATCCCCATAAGTCGACCATAAAGTCACCCTATACGTAATTTTGCCCCCGAAACATACGAAATCGCCGCCGTGGCACCGCATAAACACGAATGCCTTGGGCCACGGTGCACGACATCGTGAACAACCTATTCAGATGTATCGAAGATAGGCCCGAATAGCGGTAACACTTCGCTTTACGTTCTGGGTAAATCACCCTAAATAAGATTTGACAGGCGGACTTCGCTTTGATTTGATGCCGCACGTCGATCTCCATGGCTGCAAGCGACACAAAAGGTTCCTGCCGAGTCGCGGCAAATAGGCCCTCAACTGAAAAGCTTTGGGGCGTTGATAATTTGGGATTTCGTCTCGCCGCCGTTATTTTCGTGACGGTGATTGCCGCACCTGTTTCGGCCCAGACGACATATCAGACTGATTTCAACAACACGACCGCCGGCTACGGCGCCTCCGCCAGCTTCAATTGGGGCACGACCAACAAACGTTGGTCTTCGACCGGGACCTCCGCCACGATCGCGTGGTCAAACGCGGCCACACCCAACAACGCGATTCTCGGTGGCTCGTCAGGCACCAGCACCTATACGGCAACGCTTACCTCCGCTGTCAGCGTCGGGACGATTTCCGTCGCGACCGGCACGTGGATCATCAACACCGCCGGAAATACGCTGACATTCAACTCGAGCTCGAACTCGACCCTGCCATCGAGCGTCTCAATCATGGGAACAGGCAGCGTAACAAAAACCGGCACCGGCGCACTCACGCTCAGCGCCGCAAACTCTCAGACCGGCACGACGACGCTCACGGCCGGCACATTAAACGTCGCCACTGGTGCCGCTCTTTCGGGCGCCACCGCCGGCTTGGTGGTCAACGGCGGCACTCTCAATCTCAACAACACCGCCCAGACCGTCGCCGCCCTTTCCGGCACCGGCGGCACCATCAACCTCGGCTCCGGCCACACTCTCGCGGTCAACTCCACCACCACCGGCACCTACTCCGGCATTTTCGCCAGCACCGGTAACCTCACCAAGAACGGCACCGGCACCCTCACCTTGGCCGGCGTCAATACTCAGACCGGCACCACCACCGTCAGCGCCGGCACCGTCATCGTCAGCTCCACCGGGGCCCTCTCCGGGGCCACCGGCTCCCTCGTCGTCAACGGCGGCACCCTCACCCTCAACAACACCGCCCAGACCGTCGCCGCCCTTTCCGGCACCGGCGGCACCATCAACCTTGGTTCCGGCCACACCCTCACCGTCAACTCCACCACCACCGGCACGTTTTCTGGCACGCTCGCCAGCGCAGGTTCGCTGGTGAAAACCGGCAGTGGCACACTCACGCTTTCGGGCACCAATTCTTACACCGGTTCGACGACGATTTCCGGCGGTATTCTGTCCGTCAGTGCCTTGGCCAATGGGGGGGCAAACAGTTCCATCGGCGCGTCGAACAACACCGCCTCCAGCCTGATCCTCGACGGCGGCACACTGCTCTACACCGGTGCGGGCTCCACCTCCGATCGCCTGTTTTCCGTTGGTGCTGCGGGCGGCACGATCGACGCCTCCGGTGCGGGTCAACTCACGCTCAACAACGCCGGGAGCATGGGATTCAACGGTTCGACCAGCGCCCGCACCCTGACGCTGACCGGAACTGGCACAGGGTCGCTCGCCGCGATCATCGGCGACAACACTGGCGCGACGTCTCTCACGAAAAACGGCGCGGGCACTTGGACGCTCGGCGGTGTCAATACCCAGACCGGCACCACGACGCTTTCCGCCGGCACTCTCACCGTCAACTCCGGGGCCGCTCTTTCGGGCGCCACCGCCGGCTTGGTGGTCAATGGTGGCACGCTCAACCTCAACAACACCGCCCAGACCGTCTCGGCCCTCACTGGCTCCGGCGGCACCGTCAACCTCGGTCCCGGCCATACCCTCACGGTCAACGCCGCCAGCGACGGCACCTACGCCGGTGTGCTCGGCAGCTCCGGCACGCTCACCAAGACTGGCGCAGGCGTGTTGACCCTTTCCGGCAGCAGCACCGGCTATACCGGGGCGGTCAACGTCAGCGGCGGCACGCTGCTCGCCGCGAACAGCAGCGCCCTTGGCGCGGGCACCTCCGGCACCACCGTCAGCAGCGGAGCGGCCCTCGGCTTGGCCGGCAGTTCGCTCACGGTGGCCAATGGCACACTCACGATTTCTGGCGACGGCGTCAGCAACAGCGGCGCCCTCTACAATGCCTCCGGCAGCGGGACCAATCGCTGGAACAACAGCATCACCCTCGGAGCGGATGCACGGATCGGTGCCGCCGCCGGCACCCTCAACCTCGGTCCCAACAAACCCGGCTTCGCACCGTCCGGCCACAGTCAGCCCACCGAAAACAGCTATATCACGCTCGGCAACAGCACCAACAGCAACTCCCTCACCTTCTCCGGCAGCGGCACCATCGTGGTCAACAGCCGGATCCAAGATTACTCCGGCCAGACTGCCGGCTGGTCCTATCTTGATGCCAACACCATCAACTACCGGCCGGTGGCGCCAAGCGGGACCGCCGGCTCCGTCACGATCGACATGAGCAGCGGCGGCGTCGTCAAATACGTCGCCAACGCCAACACCTACACCGGCACCACCTACGTGAAAAACGGCACGCTGATCGTCGATACGATCAGCAACGGCTCGACCGCCCCGCACGACACCACCACCGACTCATTCCACGGCGTCAACGGTGCGCTGGTGATTGGCAACGGCAGCTCCACGGCCACGGTGCAGCTGGGTCAAGGCGGCAGCCCCAACGCGAAAGAGGCGCTCAGTCACCTGACGACCGTCACCATCTACGCCGACGGCACGCTGAACCTGAACAGCCAGGGCCAGACGATCGACGCCCTCACCTTCACCGGCGCAGCCAATAACGGCGCACTCGGTCAGGTTCAGATCGGCACCGGTGCCACACTCTACCTCAACAACAACGTCCTCGTCAGCTCCACGTCCGGCACCGCCACCATCGGCACGGGCAACCTCTCGATGACGCTCCATCAAGCCTCCGGCGTCGACTCCGGCACCGCCAACCGCACCTTCACCGTCACCAATTCTGGCGCGACGCTCCAGATCGACGCCGTCGTGCAAAACGGCACGCTCATCAAGGAAGGCGCCGGCACCTTGGTGCTCAACGGCTCCAACACCTACACCGGCCAGACCCAGATTAACAACGGCATCGTGAAGGCCACCTCCGGCACCTCGGCCTCCCACTCCAGCCTCGGCTCCGGCGACGCCACCACCGCCCAAGGCACCATTGTCGCCAGCGGCGCCACCCTGCAGTTGAGCGGCGGCATCGCGATCTCCGACGAACGCCTCCACCTCAGCGGAACCGGCTACAGCGGCAACCAAGGAGCCCTGCAGAATGTCTCCGGCAACAACACCTGGGGCGTAGCCGGTCTGGCCCGCATCAACCTGCACGACGACGCCCGGATCAACGCCGACAGCGGCACCACGCTCACCATCTTGTCCAACATCGTCTCCGTCGACAAAGCGGACGACACCACCGCCCGCAACAAGGCGCTCACCGTCGGTGGCTCCGGCGATGTCACCATCAGCGGCAGTATCAGCACCGGTTCGACGACGACCACCACGGTCACGAAGGATGGCACCGGCACGCTGACGCTGTCCGGCAACAACAGCTACGCCGGCGCCACCACCGTCAGCTCGGGCGTCCTCGTCGCCGCTCACAACAACGCCCTCGGCAGCGTGACCACCGGGACCGACGGCACCTCCGTCTCGAGCGGTGCCGCGCTCCATTTGTCCGGCGGCATCACGGTCGGTGGCGAATCGCTGTCGCTCAGCGGCACCGGCATCAGTGGCAATGGTGCGCTTCGAAACGTTTCCGGCACCAACACCTTCGGCGGCACGGTTTCGCTCGGCACCGGCACCAATGTCGCCACCACGCGCATTCAAAACGACGTCGCCGGCAATTCCCTCGCCCTCACCGGCGGCTTGATCACCGGCGGCAGCGCCAACGCGACCCTCAATATCGGCGGCTCGGGCAACACCGCCCTCAGCGGCAACAACGGCGGGGGCTACACCCTCAGCGGCGGTTCCTCCGTCTTCACCAAGGACGGCACCGGCACGGTTTCGCTCTCCCTCAGTGGCGGCTCCACGGACAACCAGATCGGCGTCACCCACGTCAACGCAGGCACTCTCGCGGTCACATCCGGCACGCTCAACACGGCCGCCCTCGACACCACGATCTCGTCCGCCGTCCTGGCCGTCGCGAGCGGCGCACAGGTGACGGCCACCTACTCGTCCGGCTCCACGGTGTTCTACGGCACGATCAGCGATGTCTCCGGCGATGGCGGCGGCACCTTCAAGAAGAACGGCGCCGGCGAACTCGTCTTCGCCCAATCGTTCAACGCCGGCTCGTCCTCCACGCTCATCCTCAACGGCGGCACCCTCAAGCTCGGCAATACCAGCGGCGTCAACGTCACGTTCGGCACGATCAGCATCACCGCCGATACCACGATCGACTTCAACGGCAGCTACGCCACCACGCTCACCGCCGCCAACCTTCTCATCAGCGGCGGCGTCAACGTCACCATCATCAACTGGACCAGCCTGAGCGACGCTTGGTATGCCACCACCCAGATCAACGGCAACACAGGCTCGATCCTCGACCTGACCAACCAATCGCCGCTCAACCAGATCACCTTCAGCACGCCCACCAACGCCCCGGCCACCGCCACCACGTGGGTCACCACGCAGGGCGGCAATTATTTCAACCGCGAAATTCGTCCGACGCCCGAACCCTCCACCTACGGCGCCCTGTTCCTTGGCGCCTGCCTCGCGTTCCTCGGCTACCGTCGCTGGCGCCGCTCCGCCGCGCGCCGCTGAGGCCCGCGCACCCCGCCTGTGGCCCGCCCGCCGGTTGCACCGCGCGGGCTTTCTTTTTTCACCGCAAAACCCGGCCTCCGGCGCCCCGCGGCATGGGCAAATAAGGGCCACCTTTCTGCAAGGAATGCCGCTAAAATTGACTCGCGGGTTTCGCGACCGGCCGGCAGAACCACGGGCCAACCCCTACTGATTCCAACCCTGCCTATGAAGCTCCACCACTCCTTCAGGTTGGGCACTGCTGCATTGCTTTGCGCAGTCGCCCCGGCCCTTCGCGCCAGCGAGGCTGACATCAATATCCCGGACCTCAAACAGGTCCGCTTTGACAGCCTCGGCGGCGTCAGCGGCGAGATGCTGATGTATGTCGGCATCGTGCTGTGTCTGATCGGCGCCGTGTTTGGCATCATCCAATACATCCAGACCAAGGCGCTTCCGGTGCACAGCTCCATGGCCAGCGTCTCCAATACCATCTGGGAGACCTGCAAGACCTACCTCAACACGCAGGGCAAGTTCCTTGCGATCCTCTGGGTGCTCATCGGCGCCTGCATGATCTACTACTTCGGCGTGCTCTCCCACATGGGCGCCGGCCACGTCGTGGTCATCCTGCTCGCCTCCATCCTCGGCATCCTCGGCTCCTACGGCGTCGCCTGGTTCGGCATCCGCATCAACACCGTCGCCAACTCCCGCGCCGCCTTCTCCGCCCTCCGCGGCAACTCCCTCGCCACCCTCGGCATCCCGCTCCGCTCCGGCATGAGCGTCGGCCTGCTCCTCGTGTGCGTCGAGTTGTTCTTCATGATCTGCATCCTCGTGTTCCTTCCGCGGGAACTCGTCGGCCCCTGCTTCATCGGTTTCGCCATCGGCGAATCCCTCGGCGCCTCCGTCCTCCGCATCTGCGGCGGCATCTTCACCAAGATCGCCGACATCGGCTCCGACCTCATGAAGATCGTCTTCAAGCTCCCCGAAGACGACCCCAAGAACCCCGGCGTCATCGCCGACTGCACCGGTGACAACGCCGGCGACTCCGTCGGGCCGACCGCCGACGGCTTCGAGACCTACGGCGTCACGGGCGTCGCGCTCATCTCCTTCCTCGCGCTTGCCCTCGCCGCCAACGCCCCCACGTGCGCCACGCTCATCATCTGGCTCTTCGTGATGCGCGCCTTGATGATCGTCACCTCGCTCGTCTCCTACTTCCTGAACGAAGCGCTCTCGAAGGCAAAATACGGCAGCCTGAAGGACTTCGACTTCGAGGCCCCGCTCACGCACCTCGTCTGGCTCACCTCCGCCGTCTCGATCGCGATCACCTTCGCCGCCTCCTACTTCCTTCTGGCGCACCAAAAGGGCATCGACCCCGCTCTTTGGTGGGTGCTCTCCGTCATCATCAGCTGCGGAACGATCGCCGGCGCACTCATCCCGGAGTTCACCAAGATCTTCGTGAGCACCAATTCTGCTCACGTGAAGGAAGTCACCAACTGCTCCAAGCACGGTGGCGCCTCGCTCAACATCCTCTCCGGCCTTGTGGCGGGCAACTTCTCCGCCTTCTGGATGGGCCTCGTGATCATGCTCCTGATGTTCACGTCCTACTACTTCTCGCAGAACGCGGCGCTTCTCGCGATCATGCCGAAGGAGTTCGCCTTCGCCGCGCCGATCTTCGCGTTCGGCCTGGTCGCCTTCGGCTTCCTCGGCATGGGCCCGGTCACCATTGCGGTGGATAGCTACGGCCCCGTCACCGACAACGCCCAGTCCGTCTACGAACTCTCGCAGATCGAAGCCAAGAAAGGCATCGCCGCCGAGATCGAGAAGGACTTCGGCTTCAAACCCGACTTCGAAAACGCCAAATACCAGCTCGAGAAAGGCGACGGCGCCGGCAACACGTTCAAAGCCACCGCCAAGCCCGTGCTCATCGGCACCGCCGTCGTCGGCGCCACCACGATGGTGTTCGGCATCATCATGCTCCTTCAAAAGATGTATGAAGCCCAGGTCGCCTCGAAAGTCGCCGGACCCTTCAAGCCCGTCGTCGACGCCCTCTCCATCGTGCAGCCCGAGATCATCCTCGGCCTCATCATGGGCGGCTCCGTGATTTACTGGTTCACCGGCGCCTCCTGCCAGGCCGTCGTCACCGGCGCCTATCGCGCCGTCGTTTACATCAAGGAGAACATGAAGCTCGATGCGACCACCGCCTCCGACAAGGACTCCAAGGAGGTCGTCCGCATCTGCACCGAGTATGCCCAGAAGGGCATGTGGAACATCTTCATCGTCGTGTTCTGCATGGCGCTCGCGCTGCCGTTCTTCAACGCCTACTTCTTCATCGGCTACCTCATTGGCATCGCCTTCTTCGGCCTCTTCCAGGCCATCTTCATGGCCAACGCCGGCGGCGCCTGGGACAACGCCAAGAAGATCGTCGAGGTCGAGCTCCGCCAGAAGGGCACCGACCTCCACGCCGCCACCGTCGTCGGCGACACCGTGGGCGATCCGTTCAAGGACACCTCCTCCGTCGCGATGAACCCCGTCATCAAGTTCACCACGCTCTTCGGCCTCCTCGCCGTCGAGATCGCCGTGACCATGAAGGACCAGAACATCAAGAACGCCATCGGCGCCGTCTTCTTCATCATCGCCCTCGTCTTCGTGTATCGTTCGTTCTACGGCATGCGCATCCCCGAGGGCGAAGACGACGTGCAGCTCAAAAAAGGCTGACGCCCTTCCCTGATCGCGTCTTTCTCCGAGCGGGCCCTCACCGGCCCGCTCTTTTTTTTTGCCCATCCGTCCCATGCGCCACCTTCGTCCGCTTCTCGCCTTCGTCACCACCATCGTGAGCACCTTCGCCGCCGACCCCGCCTTCGATCGCTTCGCCGACACCTTCGCCGCCGACTGGATGCGGGCCGACCCCCAAGCCTCGACCAAGGCCCAATACTTCACCGGCCCCGAGCAGGATCAACTCGACCGCCAGCTCACCCCTCCCACCCGCGCTTTCCGCGCCGCCCGCGTCGCCGCCGCGCAACAAGGCCTCGCCGCCCTCGCCCGCTTCGACCGCAAGCAGCTCAGCGCCGAGCAGCGCGTATCCGCCGACCTCCTCGCGTGGGCCCTCACCGACATCGTCGAAGGATTCGCGTATGCCGATTTCGATTGGGTCTTCGACCAGTTCAACGGCCTGCACGTCGAGCTCGTCAACTTCCTCAGCCAGATGCACCCGGTGCGCAATCCCCGCGACATCGAGAATTATCTCGCCCGTCTCGATCAGGTCGCCGCCCGCCTCGACGAAGGCATCGCCCGCGCACGGGACGCCGCCTCGCGCGGCTTCGTCATGCCGCGCTTCATCTACACCGCCGCCCTCGGTCAACTCGACCGCTTCCTCGCCGACTCTCCCCGCAAGAACGTTCTCGTCGCCTCCCTCGACGAGCGCGCCGCCAAACTCTCCTCCCTGTCCGTCGCAGATCGCGCGCGTTTCGTCGCCGCCACCGAAAAGACCGTCGCCGCCGCCGTCATCCCCGCATTCCGCCGCGTGCAAGCGATGCTCCGCGAGCAGCAGGCGCGCGCCACCGACGACGCCGGCATCTGGCGCCTGCCCGGCGGCGACAAAGCCTACGCGTTCTACCTGCGCCGCATGACCACCACCGACTTCACCCCGGAGCAGGTGCACGAGCTCGGCCTGAAGGAAGTCGCCCGCATCAGCGCCGACATGGACCGGATCCTCCGCCAGCTGGGCTACACCACCGGCACACTCGAAGCCCGCGTGGAAAAACTCCAGGCCGACATCCAGCCACCCGCTACGCCCGACCCGCGTCCCGCCCTCCTCGCACGCAACGAAGCCTACGTGCGCGAAGCCGAGAAACGCGCCGCCAACCTCTTCGACCTCCGCCCCGCCGCGCCCCTCGTCGTGAAACGCGAGCCGCCTTTCACCGAGGAAACCGCCTCCGCCCACTACGAGGAGCCCGCCCGCGACGGCTCGCGCCCCGGCGTGTTCTGGACGCCGCTCCCCGGCCCCACCTACGACATTCTCACCATGCGCACCACGGCCTACCACGAAGCCGTGCCCGGGCACCATTTTCAGATCGCGCTGCAACAGGAGATGAAATCGCTCCCGCGTTTCCGTCAGGACGGCATCTTCGGTTTCATCTCCGCGCATGGCGAAGGCTGGGCGCTCTACGCCGAGAAACTCGCCGTCGAGGACGGCTGGTATGAAGGCGACCCACAGGGCCACCTTGGCCAGCTCAGCGACGAACTCTTCCGCGCCCGCCGCCTCGTCGTCGACACCGGTCTGCACACGAAACGCTGGACTCGCCAGCAAGCCATCGACTACGCGCTGCCCGTCTCCGAGGTCGAACGCTACATCGTCTGGCCCGGCCAGGCCTGCTCCTACAAAGTCGGCCAGTTGAAAATCCTCGAACTCCGCGCCAAGGCAAAGTCCATCCTCGGGCCGAAATTCTCCATCAAGGCGTTTCACAACGTCATCCTGCGCAACGGCAACATCCCCCTCGACGTCCTCTCGCGCATCATCGACGACTACCTCGCGGCCGCCCGCTGACGCCCCGTGCATCCCCCCGGCGACCTCACCCTCCTCCTCCAGCGCGCCGATTCCGGCGACGCCTCCGCCGCGGATCAAATTCTCCCGCTGGTTTACGGCGAATTGCGCAAACTCGCCGCCGCGAAGATGGCGCGCGAGTCCCCCGGCCAGACGCTGCAGCCCACCGCGCTCGTGCACGAGGCGTGGCTCCGCCTCGGCGGCGACGCGCAGCCGTCGTGGAAGAGCCGCGCCCACTTTTTTGCCGCCGCCGCCGAGGCCATGCGCCGCATTTTGATCGACCACGCGCGCCGCAAGCAGGCGCAGCGCCACGGCGGTGCGCTCGAAAAAATCTCGGCCGACGCCACTGGCTTCGACGTCGCCGCGCCCGAGATGTCGAGCACCGAGCTGCTCCTCCTCAACGACGCGCTCGACGCCCTCGCCGCGCACGACGCGCGCAAGGCCGAGCTCGTGAAGCAGTGGTATTTCGTCGGCCTGACTCTCGCCGAGATCGCCGCGCTGCACGGCGTCACCGAGCGCACCGCCAAGCGCGACTGGGCCTACGCCCGCGCCTGGCTCTTCGACGCCATCAAGCGCCTGCGCACCCAGTAGCGCCTGCCCGCCTTCGGCAGGTGGAGCGCGTTGCCCTCAACGCGCTTCCCGCGCCACGGACTTTCCAGCCCGTGACCTTCCCGTCCCCAAGTGTCGCGGCCTCAACGCGAAAAATTTTCGCGTTTTCATGTCCCCTTTGCCCGGCGAATTCCGCGCTGGTGGATGAAACCAAATCCACCCCATGAAAAACATCCTCCTGACCGCCCTCACCCTCGCCACCACCTCGCTCGCCCTCGCCGCCGACACGGCTTCTTCCCCGTCCGACTTCACCGACCGCGAACTCGCCGACCTCGAATTTCTCGCCCGCCAGCTCGCCCCCGCCCGCCTCGCGCGCGGCATGACCCCGCAGGAGGTCCACACCATCCTCGGCGCCCCGCACGCGCAGCTCGCGCCGAACATCTGGGCGTATTGGAACTTCAAGGCCAAGGACGCCCCGCGCGCCGACCAGTTCGACGCCGCCCTCGTCATCTTCGCCGACAACCGCGTGAAGACGATCAAGCTCTGCGACGGCAAAACCGTCCGCGCCTTCGTCGCCCAGCAGGAAGCAAAGTCCGCCAAGGGTGCCGTCGCCAAGAAATAGCGCGACCGCGGCTTGCGGCCCGCCGCCGCGCCCCGCAGACTCCCGCCAGTTCCAGCCCCACTACCCCCATGACGCGTGAAGAGGAGATCTTCGAGGCCGCGCTTGCGCTCGCGCCGCAAGCACGGTCCGCCCACCTCGATCACGCCTGTTCTAGCGATGCCGCACTCCGCGCTCGCGTCGAGGCGTTGCTCTGCGCCCACGACGAGGCCAACAGCTTCCTCAAACAACCCCTCGCCACGCGCGGTGCAGCCGCGGTCGCTGCGTTCATCGAGGAAAAGCCCCGCGACGTGATCGATCGCTACACGCTGCGCGAAAAAATCGGCGAGGGTGGCTGCGGCGTCGTGTGGCTCGCCGAGCAAAGCGAGCCGGTGAAGCGCCGCGTCGCGCTCAAGGTGATCAAGCTCGGCATGGACACGAAGGAGGTCATCGCCCGCTTCGAAGCCGAGCGCCAGGCCCTCGCGCTGATGGACCACCCGAACATCGCGAAGGTGCACGACGGCGGCGCGACCGAGAGCGGACGGCCGTATTTCGTGATGGAGCTGGTCCGCGGCATCCCCATCACGCGCTACTGCGACGAGCACAACCTCTCCACCGCCGCGCGCCTCGATCTTTTCATCGATGTCTGCCACGCGATCCAGCACGCGCACCAAAAGGGCATCATCCACCGTGACATCAAGCCCTCCAACATCCTCGTCACGCTCCACGACGATGTGGCCGTGCCCAAGGTGATCGATTTCGGCATCGCGAAGGCCACGCAGGGGCGGCTCACCGACAATACCGTTTACACCGCCTTCGCCCAGTTCATCGGCACGCCGGCCTACATGAGTCCGGAGCAGGCCGAGTTCAACGCGCTCGATGTCGATACCCGCAGCGACATCTACTCGCTCGGCGTCCTCCTTTACGAGCTGCTCACCGGCCAGCCGCTCTTCGATCCGAAAACGCTCGCTTCCTCCGGCCTCGACGAAATCCGCCGCATCATCCGCGAAGTCGAGCCGCCGCGGCCATCCACGCGGGTGCGCACACTCAACGTGGCTGAGGCGTCCCGCCTCAGTGCCTCCAAGGAATCTGCGGCGGGACGCCGCAGCCACGACTCCGACCTCGCCGGCGATCTCGACTGGATCGTGATGAAGGCGCTCGAGAAAAACCGCACGCGCCGCTACGAAAGCGCGAGCGCCTTCGCCGCCGACATCCAGCGCCATCTCGCGCACGAGCCCATCCTCGCCCGCCCGCCGAGCGCGGCCTACACGGTGCAAAAACTTGTCCGCCGCCACCGCGTGGCTTTCGCGTCCGCCGCCGCCATCGTCGCGACGCTGCTCCTCGGCGTCGCCGCGAGCGCCTGGCAGGCCGTCCGCGCCACGCGCGCGGAGCGCGAGCAATCGCGCCTGCGCACCGTCGAGTCGGCGCAACGCCAGCGCGCCGAAGCCGCCGAACGCGCCGCACTCCGTCGCGGCTATGCCGCCGACATGAATCTCGCCCAACAGGCCTTGGCCATCGACAACCTCGGCCGTGCCCGCGAGCTGCTCGACCGCCACCGGCCCAAATCCGGCGAGGCCGACCTGCGCGGTTGGGAATGGCGTTACCTGTGGCAGCAGTGCCAGAGCGATGCTGCGTTCGTGCTATGCCAGAAACCAGACGTGGTCGGTTCACTCTCGATCTCGGGCGATGGCGACTGGCTATCGATGGCGGTGGGCGATGGAAGTGGCAACGTGCTGGGCTTCGATGGGTCCAATTTTTCGCTTTGGAATCTCCGCACGAGGACGGAGATTCCCGCGCCGGTGGAGGGAAAGCTCCGGCGAGCGGTCTTTTCCCCGCGCGCGCCAGTATTGGCCATTGTGCCCGTGAGACAGGGCCGGTTAATTCTCTGGAACGTCGCGACTCGTCAGCAGATCGGTGAATGGCGCCTGCCTGGAATCTTTCGCGAGTGTTTCTTTTCCGGCGATGGGGCCACGTTGCTGATCGTCACCGGCGAACAGGCCACGGCGCAGTGGATCCGCTGGCGCGTCGCGGATGGCCAGCAGCTCGAAGGCCCTACACCCACGAGTGATTTGAACAACCAGCGGGCGGTCGCGGTCACGCCTGATCTTAGCCACGCCGCCGTTCTTCAGCAGGACGGCCTCCAGTCACGTCTTTCGTTTGTTGACCTCGAACGGGGCACAACCCGTTGGGCCGAGTCGATTGGCGTGGTGGGGGTCGCCCCGTGCGCGATTTCGCCCGATGGCGGCGTTGTCGTGACCGTCGGGGGTGACTCAAAAGCCGACCTCTGGCTCTGGGACGGTGCGACCGGCGAGCGAATCGGTGAGTTGCGCGGCCACCATGCAGGCATCTTTGCCCTCCGGTTTTCGCCAGACGGAAACCTGCTCGTGAGCGGAAGCACGGACCAAACCATCCGGCTGTGGGACATGCGCACGAGGCAGATAGCCCGCACCCTGCGTGGCCACGAGCGACCTATCTATTCGGTGGCGCTCGCGCCCGGGGGCCTGACGCTCTTTAGCGGTGCCCGGGACGGCACCGTATTCGCGTGGGACCTCACTGGCACTCGCGCCGCCACCGCGCGGACTACGCTGCCCGAACAAATCCAAAAATGGCGGTTCGCCGAGGAGGGTCAGTCCGTGATCGCAATCAGTGACACCGGTGAAATCACCCGGCGCCGTGGGCGCGATTTCGGCACGACGGAAGTGCTGCTGTCCCTTGGCGCCACGTGGCAGCGGGAGAACGGACCGCGACGACTCGGCAACAACGCCCTCCCAGCGGTGATGGCGCTGGATGCTCCACGCATCGCCGTGACGACGCCGAATGGTCAGGTGGAGGTCTGGGACTGGGAGCGGCGGGCGTTGTGGCGGACACTGGCGACCGGCGCGCCGGTGGCCATTCCCAAGGTGTTTCTCGACCACGGCACGCGGCTGTTGCTGATAGTGCAGATATCCGATCGCCGCGCGTCGATTCAGGAATGGGACTTGGAGCGCAATGCAGCGGGACGTTCGTGGCCGCTGGAAAATGTGGGGTGGTTGGAAATCGCCGGCGCCGGCTCGGTGGCACTTTCCACCAACGAAAAAGAATTTCTGCTTAGCAATCCCAGTGGCAGTTTGGCGCGCCTCGAGCTGGATTCCGGCCGGCTGACGGAAACGCAGGTCGACGTGCAACGACTGAGCGACCTGGAGCACTCTTCCGATGGAAGTCTTCTCGCGATGGCCAGCATGAACAACTACGCGCAGATTCGCGACGCGCGCAGCCACCAGCTGCTGGCTAAGTTGGACGGCTACGCGAGCAACGTCGGCGCGGTCGCTTTCTCCCGCGATAATCGGCGGCTGGCGACCGCCGGTCAGGGCCGGGAAGGGATGCGGCTTTGGGACGTGGGAAACTGGGAGCCTTTGCTGGCGCTGCCAGTGACCGAATTCCTGTATCAGGCGGCCTTTTCACCGGACGGCAACAGCCTCGGCGGCGTGAGCTCGCCGGGCACGCTGCACCTCTGGCGCGCACCCTCGTGGGCGGAGATTGAGGCGGCGGAGAAAAAGGGACGAGCGCAGTGAACCCGATGAGCGAAGACACCGTGTTCGAGCAGGCACTGGCGCGTCCGGTGGCGGAGCGCGAGGCGTTTTTGCGGACGGCTTGCGGCGACGATGCCGCGCTCCGCGCCCGGATCGAGGCGCTCCTGCACGCCCACGACGAAGCGAACAGTTTTCTCCGCGAGCCGCTCGCCACCCGCGCCCTCCCCGCCAGCCCGCCCGAAGAAAAGCCCAGCGACGTGATCGGCCGCTACAAGCTCCTCGAGAAAATCGGCGAGGGCGGCTGCGGCGTCGTGTGGATGGCCGAGCAAAGCGAGCCCGTCCGCCGCCGCGTCGCGCTGAAAGTGATCAAGCTCGGCATGGACACGCGCGAAGTGATCGCGCGTTTCGAGGCCGAGCGCCAGGCCCTCGCGCTGATGGATCATCCCAACATCGCGAAAGTGTTCGACGGTGGCGCCACCGGTGGCATGGGTCTCCCGACCCATGATTCCGAACCACGGGCCGGGAGACCCGTGCCACATCTGGCCGGCCGGCCGTTTTTCGTGATGGAGCTGGTGCGCGGTCTGCCGATCACGCGCTACTGCGACGAGGCGAAGCTCACCCCCACCCAGCGTCTTGAGTTGTTCATCGCCGTCTGCTCGGCCGTGCAGCACGCGCACCAGAAGGGCATCGTCCACCGCGACCTCAAGCCGTCGAACATCCTCGTCACCGTCAACGACGGCGTCGCCACCCCCAAGGTGATCGACTTCGGCATCGCCAAGGCCACCCAGGGCCCGCTCACGGACAAGACACTCTTCACCGCCTTCCAGCAGTTCATCGGCACGCCGACCTACATGAGCCCCGAGCAGGCCGATCTGAGCAGCGTCGATATCGACACGCGCTCCGACATCTACTCGCTCGGCGTCCTCCTCTACGAGTTGCTCACCGGCGCCCCGCCCTTCGATCCGAAGACGCTGCTCGCCGGCGGCGTCGACGAGATCCGCCGCATCATCCGCGAGATCGAGCCACCGCGACCGTCGACGCGCGTCGCCACGCTCGCTCGCACCCGAGCTGTGGGAGGGGCTTTACGCCCCGACGCGGTGGAAGCGTCAATCACTCGGGGCACAAAGCCCCTCCCACAGTTACCTGCCGCCGACGAACTGCGCGGCGACCTCGACTGGATCGTCATGCGCTGCCTCGAAAAAGACCGCGCCCGTCGCTACGAAACCGCCAACGCCCTCGCCGCCGATCTCCGCCGCCACCTCGCGCACGAGCCCATCGTCGCCCGGCCACCCAGCATCGGCTACCGTGTCGCCAAGTTCTGCCGCCGCCACCGCACCGGCCTCATCACCGCCGCGTTCGCCGCGCTGCTCGTCCTCATCGGCACCGTGGGCGCCTGGCACCTGGGACGCCGCGCCGCTCCCGTCGGCGACGCCACTCCCGCCGCCCCCGACCCGCGCTCGATCGCAGTCCTGCCGTTCGCCAATCTCAACGGCGACGCCGACACCCGTTTCTTCGCCGACGGTGTCCACGAGGATGTCCTGACCAGCCTCGGCGTGATCCGGCAGCTGCGCGTGATCTCGCGGACTTCCGTCGAACGCTACCGCGACAGCAAGCAACCCCTCCATGAGATCGCCCGGGAACTCAATGTGGCCTTTCTGCTCGAAGGCAGCGTGCGCCGCGCCGGCGCGACCGTGCTTGTGACGGGCAAGCTCATCCGCCCCCCGGGCGGGGAGCAGGTCTCGGCCTGGAGATTGGAGCGCGACATGAAGGACGTGTTCGCAATCCAGACGACCATCGCGACCGAGATCGCCGGGAAGCTCTCCGCTGCGATTGCCCCCGCGGAAAGACAGGTGCTGCAACGCCTGCCCACGCGCCAACCGGATGCCTACGACGCCTACCTCAAGGCCCGCGACCTCGAAAACCGCCGCGGCACCGGCCCGGCCATGCTGGCCGAGCAGGAGCAGTTGCTCGAGCGCGCCGTCACGCTCGATCCCGACTTCGGGCTCGCGTGGGCCAGGCTCGCCCGGGTGCGCGCGTTCCTCGTCTTCTCCGGCGCGAAGCAGGCCGAGGGCCGCCTCGCGGGCGCGCAAGACGCCATCGACCGCGCGGGCCGGCTGATTCCCGACGCCCCCGAGCTGCCGCTGATGCGGGGTTACGTGCACTACTTCGGGCGGCACGACTATGCCCGGGCCGAGCAGGAGTTTCAGCGCGCCACCGCGGCGGCCCCGAACTCCCCCGGCCCGCGCTACGCCCTCGCGGTGCTGCACCGCCGGCAAGGCCGCTGGACCGAAGCGTGGCAGGCGTTGCGCGCCGTCGAACGCATGGACCCGGGCAATCCGGAATACGCCGAGGAACTCTACCACCTCGCGCTCTCGGGCCGGCGTTACGACGACGCGGAGAGCGCGCTGCGGCGCGCGGAGGCGCTGGGACGGAAGGTTCCGTTCAGCCAGGGGCTGCTCGCCGTGCTTCGCCATGGGACGCTGGATCGTCCGGCGTTATTGCACGAGACCGCGCCGGGCTACCTGCGCGAGTTGGAACTGATGACCGGCGGAACGTTGGAGGGCGCGGCCCGCGGTTACCGGCTGTTCGAGGCGTGCGCGCTCGCCGCGAACGGCGACTGGCCCGCCGCCCGCGAACTCGCGCAATCAATCGCCGAGCAACAGCGCGGCTACGTCACCGCCGATCCCGCCAAGCCCGGCCCGTGGGCGCGGCTCGGCGTGGCGGAAGCGCTCCTCGGTCACCGCGACGAGGCACTGCGTTGCGCGGCCAAAGCAGTCGAACTGGCGCCCGAGTCGCTCGATCCTTGGAACGGGCCCGTTTATCGCATCAATCTCGCGCTCGCGAAGAGCTGGACCGGCGACCTTGCCGGCGCCGTGCAGGACTACGCCCGGCTGCTCGGTGTCGTCTACTATCACAACTGGAACGACGAGGCCCGGATCGTTAACGTCTTCGTCATGCGGCACCACGCGGCGTTTTTCCCGCTGCGGAATCACCCCGGATTCATCGCCCTGCTCACCGACCCGAAGCACAACGCCCCGCTGTTCTGAAGATTCACTCGCCGGGCGAAATCGCTTTCTCCGCCGGACCGCGCGGTCGCGGTAACAGCCCCGTTACCGTCCGCGACTTTCCGATCGCCCCGCCCGGCGTAAAATGAGCCCGTGGTTCGACTCGCGCCTCGCTATCCCGGCCTTCTGTGCGCTGCGGTCCTGATCGGGCCGCTGTCAGCCGCTGCCACCGCGCATGGCGGCAACGTCGCACCCGAGCCGGTTGGGTCTCACGCGATCCCCGGTTTCCAATTCCCCGAAAGCGAGGCCACGCTCACCCGCTGGATCACCGCGCTGTCCCGCAGCGACGACACTGCGGCGGCGGCCGTCGCGTTTGAAAAAATCCACGCCCACGGCTGGGGCCTGTGGACCGCCGTCACCGCCGAGACCGCGCAGACTTACGGCGGCACCAAACTGCGCGTCTTCGAAACCTGGCATACCCCCGACGAACTCGCCGGCGCCACCCCCGCCGGCGTTGCTGCGACCGCGGAGCAGCGTCTGCTCGCACCGCTCCGTCAGCTCGCGCAGCTGGCCGAACCCCCCGCGAAACTCGATCGTGTTGCCCCCGGGCTTCCGGTCTCACGCATCGTTGGATTCACCAAGTTCGATCCGGCCGCCGCGGCGCACATCCAGTCCCAACAGCTGCTCAGCGCCGCCACCCTCGATGTGCTGCTGGCCGCCGGTGCAACCCAGATTCCCCCATTTCCCGCCCATGCGATCGTGGTGAAGCCGGTTTTCCAGGTGCTCGCTGCGCGCACTCTCATCGACGGGCGCTACCACCGCCTGCCGGTCTGGACCGGCCCGCCCACCACGCCCCGGCCGTTTGCCCCGGCCGACTGGCCCGGGTGCGTTTGGATCGATGTTTTCGGCGGCGGCCACGGTGTCGGCGACATCGACTCGATCGCCGCGACCGACGGCTCCAGCCGCACCGAAGCCACCACCTACCCCGTGTCCGCCCTGATCCACTACCGGCTCTCGGCCGGCGATGCTGCGTCGCTCAACCTCGAGAAACCCGCCACCGACGCTCGCGCCGGCGATCCCGCGATCCTCGTCGCGATGCACGTCTCCACCCGCGAAATCGCCCGCTGGACCTGGCAGACGTTTTGGTGGACGCCCGCGCCCGACTCCCCGCCCGCCCCCAGTTCGCGCGAGATCGCCGCGCTGCGCCCCACCGAGCTGCGCGGCGCCGCCCGCTCCTACGCCATGTCACTCGGCTACGCGCTGCTGTCACCTGACCAGCCCTACACCGGCGGCGAAAACCGCGGCTCTCCCGTCTATGCCTACAACCCGTGGATCGAGGCCGCGTTCACGCCTTCCCAGCTGCCCGACTCCCTTTCCTCCATCGGACCCGACGGCCGCCCCGCGCCCAACAACGTCGGCATCCAGACGAGCTGCATGAGCTGTCACGCCCGCGCCAACTACAATCCCCGGAAGCTCGCCACCGCGCCCCGCCTTAGCGGCGCGCGCTACGTCGACCTCATCGACCCACAGTTCGTCGGCACCCTGCAAGTCGACTTCCTCTGGTCCATCGCCCGCCACGCGCGCTGACGCCCGGCGCCGGTTTCCCTTCCCACTGACACCAACCCGCTCCCATCATGAAACCAACCGATCTCCTCCGCTGCTCCGCCGTGTGGCTCCGTCTCCCGATCCCGGCCGCGGCACTCCTGGCCACCCTGCTGCAACGCGCCCCGGCCGCCCGCCTCGCCGCCGCCGCCGAATCGTTCGTCCATACCTCACCGCTCGGAGCGGTCCTGCGCGCCGCGTTCGCCACCACGGCCTCGCTCGGCGCGCTGCACACGCTCGCCGGCGCGACCAATTTCGTCAGCTCCATGCCGGGGCCGCTCAGCGCCAGGGTCGGCAGCCCCCTGCCCACGGTCGCGTTCACCGTCACCGACACCATCAACATCGCCTCGTGGCGCATCGGCGGCACGTTGCCTCCCGGCGTGACGGTCAACGCCCGCGAAGGCGGCCCGGCCCTCAGCGCCCCCGGCATCCTGCAAGCCCCCGTCTCCGGCACCATCTTCGACCCCAGCGATCCCTACGCCGTGCCGGGCAACTCCGTGCCCACGACGACCCCCTTCCTCGCCGGCACCCCCACGCAGGCCGGCACCTACTCGCTCAGCTTCCAAGCCTACCAGTCGACCGCCGCCACCGGCCTCGCCTCGCGCCTGTTCACCTTCGAGATCGTTGTCGCGCCCGGCACCACCCAACCCGCCAACGTCGCGCCCAGCATTTCCACCCAACCGCAAACGCAGTCCGTCCTCACCGGCGGCAACGTCACCTTCACCGTCGCCGCGAGCGGCACGCCCGCCCCGGCGATCCAGTGGCGCAAGGACGGCGTCGACATCCCCGGCGCGACCGCCGCCACCCTCACCCTCACCAACGTCCAGTCCGCCAACGCCGGCTCCTACTCCGCCACCGTCACCAACGCCGCCGGTAACGTCACCACCACCGTCGCCGCGCTCACCGTCCTCCCGCCCGCCACCACCGCCGTCGTGCCCGCCATCGCCGCCGCCGGCCAGCCCGCCGCGCAAACGATCGCCGCCGGCAGCACCGTCGTGTTCAACGTCGCGGCCACCGGCGCGCCCGCCCCCACCTACCAGTGGCGCAAGGACGGCGCCGCCCTCGCCAACGCCACCAGCGCGACCCTCATTCTCAACGCCGCCACCGCCACCCAGGCGGGCGTCTACTCCGTCGTCGTCTCCAACAGCGTCGGCTCCACCACCAGCACCGCCGCCGCGCTCACCGTCACCAGCGTCCCCGCCCCTTCGGTCGGCCGTCTCGCCAACCTCTCCATCCTCACCACTGCCGGCTCCGGCGCCAAGGCGCTCACCATCGGCGCCACCGTCGGCGGCTCCGGCACGAGCGGCTCCCTCCCGCTCGTCATCCGCGCCGTCGGCCCCACGCTCGGCCAGGCGCCGTTCGGCATCGCCGGCGTGCTCGCCGATCCTGTGCTCTCGCTCAACCGCGCCGGCGAGGCCGCACCCTTCGCCACCAACGACGACTGGGGCAACAGCGCCGCGCTCGCCACCGCGTTCGCCAACGTCGGCGCGTTTTCCCTCCAGCCCAACAGCCTCGACGCCGCGATCGTCCCCGCCGGCCCCGGCCTCGCCTCCGGCGGCTACACCGTGCAGGTCGCCGGCAAGGGCAGCGCCACCGGCACCGTGATCGCCGAGATGTATGACGCCTCCGGCAACGCGCGCGGCGACACCACGCCTCGCCTCACCAATCTCTCCACGCTCACCGACATCGCCGCCGGCTCCAATCTCGCCGTCGGCTTCGTGATCGGCGGCGCCTCCGCCCGCACGCTGCTCGTGCGCGGCGTCGGCCCCACGCTCGGCTCCGCCTTCGGCCTCGGCGGCACCATGGCCGATCCGAAACTCGAACTCTTCAACAACGCCACCGGCCAGAAAATCTCCGAAAACGACAACTGGGGCGGCGACGCCGCGCTCGCCACCGCCCAGGCCTCCGTCGGCGCCTTCGCCCTCGCCAACGCCACGAGCAAGGACGCCGTGCTGCTCATCACGCTCGCCCCCGGCCAATCCAGCGCCCGCGTCAGCGCCGCCGACGGCGCCGGCGGCACCGCCATCGTCGAAGTCTACGAGGTGCCGTAGCCCGTCACCGTTTCTCCGCCGCCCGCAGCGCCGCGCGCGTTTCCTCCACTCGCGCGGTGAGACCCGGATCGGCCGGCGTCAGGCGCTGCGCCGCTTCGAGTGCGGCCAGCGATTCCGCCAGCCGGCCCTGCCGCGCCAGCACGGTGGCGAGATTGGAATGCGCCTGCACGAGTTCCGGCCGAAGCCTCGCCGCCGCGCGATACGCTTGCTCCGCCCCCGCCAGATCGCCGCCGAGGAACAACGCGTTGCCAAGATTCGAGTGCGCCTCGCCGAACTCCGGCTGCAACCGCAACGCGGCGCGATACTGCGCGGCTGCTTCGTCCAGCCGCTCCGCCTGTAGCAGCGCGTTGCCGAGGTTGTAACGCGCCGGCACGAAGTCCGGATTCAAACGCACCGCCGTCTCCAGTTGTTGGATCGCCTCGGGCAGGCGGCCCAGCCGGCGCAGCAGCGCCCCGAGATCCACCCGCGCCTCCCGCAGCTTCGGTCCGAGTTTCACGGCCGCCTCGTAGTGCGCGAGGGCCGCAGGCAGATCGCCCTGCGTCTCCCGCACGTGGCCGAGGTTGCCGTGCGCCTCCGCATAATCCGGCTTGAGCCGCAACGCCGCCTGGAAGTGCCCGACCGCCTCGTCGCGATGCGTGTCCTTGAGCAGCGCCCCGAGGTTGTTGTGCGCCAGCCAGCAGTCCGGGTTTCGTTCGAGCGTCGCCCGGTAGATCGTCTCTCCGTCTCGGTAGGTTCGCGCCGTCCGCCACGTCTGCGCGCCCAGCGCGACGACCGCGGCGCCCAACCCGGCCCGCGCCAGCCACCTCACGCCGTCCCCCGCGCGCTCGTGCCACCGGCTCCACGCCGCCGCGCCCAGCGCCACGATGCCCGCCAGCGCGAGATGCTGGTAGTGATCCGCCACCAGCGAATACTTCATGAAATATACGTCGACCAGCCCCACCGCCGGCACCAGCGCCACGCCGAAGTAAACATACGCGAAAAAAAGCGCCCGCGCCCGCCCGCGCGCCACCAGCCACACGAGTCCCGCCAGCCCGGCCACCGCCGCCCCCAACGGCAGCCACCAGGCCGGCGACGCCGGATCGATGCGCCACTGCGGGTAGATGAACATCAGGTTCGCCGGCCAGAGCGCCTTCGAGAGATAAAACCAAAAGGCCGCCCCCGCGCCCGCCACCCGCTCCGCCCACCCCGCCGTCCGGATCACGACCTCCTCCCACCCGTGCGTTTGGAACCAGATGTTCACCTTGGCCAGCCCGGCCGCCAGCCCGGCGAACGGCGCCAGCCGCCACGCATCGCCCCACTCGACCGGCCGCCGCCACCCGATCACGATCAACAGCACGACCGGCAGCATCGCCACCGACCCCTTGCTCAACATCGCGAGCGCGAACGCCGCAAAACTGAGCCCATACCACCACCGCGCGTCCGGCGGCCCCCAGCGCCCCGCCGCCGGGCCGCGGGCCTCCTCCGCGCGCACGTAGCCGGCGATCGACAGCAGGTAAAACACCATCGACAGCGTGTTCTTCCGCTGCGCGATCCACGCCACCGACTCGACGTTCACCGGATGCACCGCAAACAACACCGCGGCGATCTCCGCACCCGGGATTTTCAGCCGCCGCAGAATCCAGCCGATCAGCACCGCCGCGATCGCGTGCAACCCGAGATTGGTCAGATGATACCCCGCGGCATTCAGGCCCCACAGCCGCCACTCGATCCAGAAACTGGTCGACACCACCGGCCAGTAGTCGTGCGCCTTCGTGGTGAACCAGAAATCCCCCAACCCGCCCGGCGATTTGATCAGCGGATTGGCCGTGACGAGCTGGTCGTCGTCCCAGATGAAGCCCGCCGTCCACACCGGCTGGTAGGTGACCGCCACCGCGACCGCGACCAGCGCGACCATCACCCCAAACCGCCGGCGCTCCGCTCCGCCGGTCGGGCCGGGCGACGCAGGCGGGGAGGTCGGTCGATTCATCCCGCGACGCTGCGCCAGCGCCCGGCGCTGGTCGAGCGTTTCAATCCGCGCCGGGGCGCATCTGCCGATTGGCGGTGGCGCCGCCGAGGAGCGCAGGCGTCCCGCCTGCTGGATTGAGCTGCCCGCGTGGACGCCCGCGCTCCACCTGAACCGTCAACTCGGCGCTGCGCCCTCCGCGCCGCGCCGATCGGGGCGAAGCTTGCGCGAGGCCGCGGTTTCGCCTGCGATCCTGCCGCCGTGAGCCGCCTCAGCCAGAACGCTTCGCTCCTCCAAACCGTCGACCGGGTCGCCGGCATTCCGCTCTGCTTTGCGCTCACGCTCGTCCGCCGGCTCGCCGGGCTCTTCGCCGCCGCCCCGACGGACGCCCCTCCGCGCTCGATCCTCCTGCTCAAACTGGCCGAGCAGGGCTCCACCGTCCTCGCGCACGACGCGATCCGCCGGGCGATCGCGCAGGTCGGGCGCGAGCACGTCTGCTTTCTCGTGTTCGAGGAAAACCGCTTCATCGTCGATGTCCTCGCGCTGGTCCCGCGCGAAAACGTCTTCACCATCGACACCCGCTCGGCGTGGCGCATGGCCGTGAGTTGCCTGCAGCGCCTCGCCGAGATCCGCCGGCGGCGCATCGAGGCGTGCATCGACATGGAGTTTTTCGCCCGCTTCACCGCGGCCATCGCGTTTTTCACCGGCGCGCGCATCCGCGTTGGGTTCCACGGCCCGATCGGCGAGGCGCCGTATCGCGGTGATCTCCACACCCACCGTGTGCCCTACAACCCCCACCTCCACACGAGCCCCACCTTCACCGCTCTCGTCATGGCCCTTGGCGGTCAGGGGACCCACTACCCGGCGTTTCCGGTCGTCCCGCCACCGGGCACGATGCCACCGCGCTTTCACGCCGCGCCGGACGAAGTGGCGCAGGTGCGAGCGACGCTCGTCAGCGCCGGGATGGACCCGGGGCGACCGATGATCCTCCTCAACGCCAATGCCAGCGACCTCCTGCCGCTGCGTCGTTGGAGCGAAGCGAACTATGTCACGCTCGCCCGGCGGCTGCTCGCGGAGTTTCCGGCCTTGCAGATCGGGTTCACCGGTGCGCCCGGCGAGGCCCCGCGCATTGTGCAGCTGTGCCGGGAGGTGGATTCCCCGCGCGCGCTCTGCCTTGCCGGCCGCACCACGCTGCGGCAGCTGCTGATTGTCTACGATTTCGCCGACGTGCTCGTCACCAACGACAGCGGCCCCGCCCACTTCGCGGCGCTCACGGGCATCGACTGCGTCGCGCTGTTCGGGCCCGAGACGCCGCTGCTCTACGCCGGCAACGGTCCACGGCAGCATCCGCTGTGGGCGCGCCTCGCGTGCAGCCCGTGCGTCAACGCCTTCAACAACCGCCGGACCTCCTGTCGCGACAACCAGTGCATGCAGGCGCTCACCGTCGAGGTCGTGTTCGCCAAGGTGCGCGCGGTCTTCCTCGCCCGGCAGGCCGCGGCCAGTTGAGCCCGCGGCTCGGTTCACGGCCGACCACCCCGGCTCGTCGCCGCAGATCTTCTGCGTGGTCTCCGGCCGGTGCGATGGCGTCGCGCAAGCGAGTCGGCGAACTCGGCGCCGCGCTCCCAACGCACGACTGTCAACAGTCAAGCCCTGACCCTTTCGTTGCCCAGACCCTTTCGTTGCCCAGACCCTTTCGTTGCCCATGACCCTTTCGTTGCCCACGAGCAAATCGACGCCCTGCTTCTTCGCCGCGCTGACTCCGGGCTCCCCGCGCGCCAAAAGGTCGTCGTTCGTGACCTTGGTTCGCGCAATGGGTGTTGGATCCCCTGGCTTGGGGTTGCCTTTGAGTCGCGGCAAATCGAGGGCCGGCGCGACTGCCGGATGTGCCGTTTGCGCGCCTTCAACTCGGGAGATCAATGCGGCAAGCAGCACTACGAAGGACAGGTTCCTAAAGAGTGTTTTTTTCATTTTCGCGAGGATCTTCAAATACGATAAGGTGGCGGCTTGGCGCTGGCAGGGCGTTCCTCTGCTGGGCGAGCATGAGGCCGTGGCTGTGTTCAGTTGAGCAAATACACTTCCAGCAGCACTTCGCCGCCGTTGGCATCGCGCGCTTGGGCGGTGTAATCGCCCGGCTCCAGCGTCAGCACGACGGCGCTGTCTCGGCTCGTGGACGGCAAAGCAAAGGCTCCGGCGGCGACAAATGCGGCGGAGAGATTTGCTGCACCGGCCCAGCCGGTATTCGACGCAATCTGCGTAGCGCCCTTGAACACGGACAAAGTTGGGGTCGCGGCCACGTTCTGCACACCGAATGCGGCCAGCGTCGGGCCGACGGCTCGCACTAGCACGCGCCGCGGAGCCGGCCCTTCTACGACGAATCCCTGGATGGCGGTCTGGCCGGCGGAGAGCGTCAATCTTGAGGAAAGATTGATCAGCGGTGGCGTGAGGTTGCGCGGCACCGGTGCGATTAGGAAATCGCCGCTGGAAATCACGCTGCGGCCTTCGCGGATTTCGCGGTATGTGGCGCGGCCGGGCGACGTAAACGTGATCTCCAGACGCGACACGATGTCCGACCCCGTCAGGCGCAGAATCGCGGTTTTCGCAGAGGTCTTCGTCCATGCGTAGGTCGCTGGCGCAAGCTGACCTAACTGCACAGAAACATCTAGCCGCGTGCGGGTGCCGTCGCGACTGAGAACAGCGGCATGGGGCAGTTGTTCTACTGGTGGCGGATTTCCACCAGTAAACTGAGGTTCTTTGACTGCGACGATGTAGAACATGTCCGCGACGGATTCGGGCGCGAGTTCCTGCGCCGCCGCGAGCACCGGTAGTATCGCCCAACCGAAGGCGAACAACGATAGGGCTGACGCAAGACTCCGCCGACGATGCAATGACGTGGAGGGTGAACGCTTCATGGGAGGGTTGGTTCTACATTCAATCGACGTAATACGCCTCGAACAGCACCTCGCCACCGGCTGCAGTGCGGATTTGTGCAGAGTAGTTTCCAGCCGGCAGCGTGAGCACCAAGGCGGAATCACGGCTGGTCGCGGCCAGCGCGAAGGCCCCAACCTTAGCGAACACCGCCGCCGTCTCGCTCGAGCCACCCCAGCCGCTGTTGGTCGCGACTTCCGTTCCTTCGCAGATCACGGTCAGGACCGGTGCCGCCGCAGGATTCGCCACGCCGAACTGGCTAAGCGTGGGCCCGATGGCGCGCACTAGGATACGGCGCGGTGTCGCACCCGTTACGACGAATCCCATCGTGGCCGAACCATTGGGTGCGAGGATTGTTCGGGTCGAGGCGTTACGCAGAGGTGCCACGGATGTAAGACTCAACGGAACGATACTGAAAACCCCTGCGGCATTGCCGTCGCGGTAGCTGCCAGACCAACCAGACGTGGGACTGAAGAAATCGAAAACGAGCGAGCGGACGACTTGGGTTGAGGTAAATGTTTGGGTCAGAATTCCCGAGTTTGGACCAGTCTTCCGCCAAGTGAATTGTCGAACTTGAGCGAACGGGGCATCCGCTCCACCGTTGGTCGGGTTGTAAGCAAATCCATTCTCCGAAAATATCAACGGATCGGGGAAGGCATTTTGGCCTCTAAACGTCACGGTCATGTTCGCGATCCGCTCGGGCGCTAGATCCTGAGCATTCAGTGCAAAGCCCCAGATACCCGACAGCACAGCCGCACGGGTTCCCCAATGTCGACAGGCTGACACGCACGGCCAAGGAAGAGCGTATTTGAGGAAGGTCATCATGGTGCTGTCTTGTAGGCTTCGATCTTGTCTTTGAGTATCTTCGAGTAGCGACGCCCGAATTTGTTATTCGGCATGAGTGTCCACGATAGATCCGGTGAAGGTTCGTCCGTCGCTGAGCCGAACTCATTCCACGCCGACAAGGTAAGCCAGTGCGGTTTCAGGGCAACGGCCACCTGTAGCTGCGTCTTGATAAGCTCCTCGCCGATCGCGCGGTAGGCGGTGACGTGAACCAAGTCCGCGATTTTCTGCGGTGCGTTCGTCGGCCCTACGACGCGGAGACTGCCCACCGGCGGAAAGTGCCGAAGGGGTCAGGAAAGTGCCGAAGGGGTCATGGCTTGACTCTTGACGGATCGCCGTGCGAATCGCGGACGGGCGAAGAAGGTCGAACGAACGGGGCTGGTCACACGAGTGACCTTGATCGGTTGCGGCGACCGAAGCAAATGATCCTAAAAAGCGCAGTTGGGATTAACCGCAACGAGCGCAAGGAACTCAAAGATCAGCTCTTCGGATTTTCTCACTGACCGCGAGTCCTTCACCTCGTGGGTGAATGGGAACGAAACACCCAAACACCCAGGATTTCCTTTCTGTGCTCTTTGCGATCCCTGCGGTTCAATTGCGGAATTCAGGATGATGTCGCGCATCGCACTCGCGCCCGGTCCCCTCTCAGTTTTCTGCCTGGCGGCGAACGGAGCGGCGCTTTGTAAGCGCCGAGGCTGCGGGTTCGGCGGTTGAAAACCGCCGCTCCGTCGGCCGCAAGCCAGACGCGCAAGAAAAGCGCGATGCGCCCCTTCTCGCCCAAGTCCTGCGCCAGATGGGCCGGGCCGCCGAGGCCGGGGAACACCTCCGGCAAGCGCAGGCACGCGGCTCGCGCTGAACAAAGCAAACCGGCGCCGCTTGGCGACGGCGCCGGTCGTAAGTCAGGGGAATAAACTGCGGGTGTGGCGTCAGACGGCGGCGTCGCCGCGTTCGTCGGTGCGGATGCGGACCACTTCTTCGAGGGGCACAACGAACACTTTGCCGTCGCCGATCTTGCCGGTCTTCGCCGAGGCCACGATCGCGTTGATCGCTTTCGCGGCCGCTTCGTCCGGCACCGCCACTTCCACTTTCACCTTCGGCAGGAAGTCGACGGTATACTCCGAGCCGCGGTAGATCTCCGTGTGCCCTTTCTGCCGGCCGAAGCCTTTCACTTCCGTGACGGTCATGCCTTCCACGCCGACTTCGGCGAGGGCGGCTTTCACTTCCTCCAGCTTGAACGGCTTGATGATC
>JACRKC010000079.1 GCA_016235555.1 Verrucomicrobiota bacterium | reverse complement strand
GATCATCAAGCCGTTCAAGCTGGAGGAAGTGAAAGCCGCCCTCGCCGAAGTCGGCGTGGAAGGCATGACCGTCACGGAAGTGAAAGGCTTCGGCCGGCAGAAAGGGCACACGGAGATCTACCGCGGCTCGGAGTATACCGTGGACTTCCTGCCGAAGGTGAAGGTGGAAGTGGCGGTGCCGGACGAAGCGGCCGCGAAAGCGATCAACGCGATCGTGGCCTCGGCGAAGACCGGCAAGATCGGCGACGGCAAAGTGTTCGTCGTGCCGCTCGAAGAAGTCGTGCGCATCCGCACCGACGAACGCGGCGACGCCGCCGTGTAAGCCAAAGCGTAGCGGCGTCGCTCGCCGGCGCCCGCCCGCACAGTTTATTCCCGCGACCAGCAACCGGCGCCGCCTCCAAGCGGCGCCGGTTTTGGCGTTTGCATCTCACTCCGAATCCTAGAATCGACAGACCTCCCGGTAACGACAGGATTTCAGTTCATGATGTTGCATGAGACTCCGATCGACGCAGTCCGGCATGGGGTTCCAACGCGGGGTTCCGGGTTTCGATTCCTGTGTCGGTTCTTGATGCTGTTCGTCGCCTCCTTCGTTGTAGAGTCACTTGCCGATTCGGATGCGCCGAAGCTGGGAAGAGACGCGAATTCACAGGAGACTGCACGCCATCTGGGGGAGTTGAGATCGCTTTTGAGTCCGCCGGTTAAAAAAATTGTTGAGCATCCCCCCACTTGGAAACCCGCTCCGCTCGATAGTAGAACGGCCGAAAACGCTAGAATCGCATTTTCCATCCTGTTGCCGGCTGAGCTTGATGCAGTCTTGGCGGAGTGCGCCAAGGCTGAGCGTGAGTGGAAAAATGAGAGAATAGAAGTCTATGGGCCGGACGCTAATGGGCAGCAGGTGCTGCTGGGGTTTGATGCTGCGAAAATCCACTTTCGCACAGCTTTCACGCGAGCTGCGCTCCGTCAGATCGGAGAACTCGCTGACATTCCTGCTGATCGTCGGATGGCTGTCTTCAAGCATCTGCCAAAGTTCCCCGAGCTGATTGCAGTGATTCAGCAGCGACCGTGGGCGCACGAACTCGAAGCATATTTGGAGCCACAACTATTTCGCGAAATTGACCGAGTGTCGGGCTGGCGGGGCACTACGCGGGCTTGGATCGCCTGCTTGCTGGAGATGAACACGCCGCTGAGTTGGAAGGCGGTGGAGCAGCTTCTCTGCGAGGCCAATATTTCGGTCCGTCTGGAGGTTTATCGAACGCTATGCAGTCAACCGAAGGTTGGATTCGACCTGCGTAATTGTATGCTTCGCGCGTGGTCGAGTCTGGTGCGGGAAACCCGGGCAAACGAGCGCCTTCAATTCGCGCCGGCAGCGGCTGGTCAAGGCGTAACGGATGCGTTAGTGGAACTCGCCGAGGCGATACTACGGAGTTGGGAAAAGAAGCCGAACGAGCAGGTTGCTGATGCTTTGATCGGCTTGCTCGAAGAGTCGTTTCCTAGCCCTGAGAAAGCAGCGGAATTTGTTGTCAGAAACCGAAAGTCACTTGTGTTCGAGCCGCAGGCACAACGATTCCGCAGGCAGCGATGAGCAGGTTACCTGCACTTGGCCGATGCGGGCGTTCACCGTGTCTGTCCAGGCCCAGAAAAAGCCGCTGTTCGACCGCGGCTTTTTTGTTCAGGGTGCAGCGCGTGAAGGCTTCTGATTTTTTCACTCTGCCGCCATCGCTCGCGCCGTTTGCGCCGCATTTTCCCGCCGACGTGCCGCCGTGGGAATGGCTCAAGCGGATCGGACCGGCCTTCGACGGCTTTTCGCTGCCGCCGCTGCGCATCACTTACCCGGCGGGCATTCATGTCGAGGGGCAGGTCTGGCTGCATCCCTCGGTGAAGCTGCCCGGCTACGCCACGCTGATCGGCCCGGCGTGGATCGGTGCGCGCACCCAGATCCGGCCGGGCGCCTACATCCGCGGCAATGTGATCGTCGGGGAGGGCTGCGTGCTGGGCAACGCGTGCGAGTTCAAAAACTGCCTGCTCATGGATCACGTGCAGGTGCCGCATTTCAACTACGTGGGCGACTCCATCCTCGGCAACGGCGCGCATCTCGGCGCCGGCGCGATTTGCTCGAACCTCCGGCTCGACCAGCAACCGATCGTCGTGCGCACCGCCGAGGCGAGCTACGAGACCGGCCTGAAGAAGTTCGGCGCCATCCTCGGCGATCAAGCGGAGGTCGGCTGCAACGCGGTGCTCAACCCCGGATCGTTGCTCGGCAAGCGGGCCTTGGTGTCGCCGACCGTCTCATTTGCCGGCGTGCTGCCGCCCGCCACGATCGCGCATGCGCGGCCGGTGATAAAATTGATTCCGCGGCGGGACTAAAAAATCTTTCTCTTTCTCGTAATCTTAATCTTCCTCTCAACCTGTCACCGACAGAAGAGAACGAGAAAGATTAAGAGAAAGAGTAGGATTCAAAAAATGGCCCGCACCCTCACTGGCATCACGCCCTCCGGCACGCTGCACATCGGCAACTACTTTGGCGCGATGCGCCCCGCCATCGAGGCGCAGAAGGCGGGCGACTGTTTTTACTTCATCGCCAACTACCACTCGATGACGACGGTCACCGACGCCACCGAGCGCCGCGCGCATACGTTGGGCATCGCCCTCGACTGGCTCGCCTGCGGGCTCGATCCGAAGGTGAGCGTGTTCTGGCGGCAGAGCGACGTGCCCGAGGTGACCGAACTCACCTGGATGCTCGGCTCCGTCACCCCGATGGGCCTGCTCGAGCGCGCACACAGCTACAAGGACAAGACAGCGAAAGGCATCTCACCGAACTTCGGCCTGTTTGCCTATCCGGTGCTGATGGCGGCGGACATCCTGCTCTACGACACCCACCGCGTGCCCGTGGGCAAGGACCAGAAGCAGCACCTCGAGATGACGCGCGACATCGCGATCAAGTTCAACGAAACCTACGGCGCCGACACGCTGGTCGTGCCCGAGCCGGTGATCCGTGAGGACGTCGCGGTCGTGCCCGGCCTCGACGGCCAGAAAATGTCCAAGAGCTACGGCAACACGATCGAGATCTTCGGCGACGAGAAGGCGCTGCGGAAAAAAATCATGGGCATCAAAATGGACTCGCGGACGCCCGCCGAGCCGAAGCCCGATGCGGATCAGAATCTCGCGATCCAGCTGCTCAAGCTCGTCGCGCCGGCGGAAGTCGCGGCCGATTTTGAAAACCGCCTGCGTGCGGGCGGCCTCGGTTACGGCGATCTGAAGAAAGCGCTGTTCGAGCACTACTGGAATTACTTCGCCGCCGCGCGGACGCGCCGCGCCGAATTGGCGGCGAACCTGGATCACGTCGAGGCCGTGTTGCGCGATGGCGCGCAGCGGGCGCGGGCGGTCGCGAGCGTGGTGCTCCAGCGGTCGCGCAAGGCGAGCGGGCTGGAGTGAGCGTGGCACGGGTCCCCCGACCCGTGAATGCTGAACACGGGTCAGGAGACCCGTGCCACAAAAATCGCCTGTAAGCAGGCTCCTACCTTTCGGCTGCGGCGTTCACTCTCCGGCTTTCTTCTTTTTCTTCGCGTTGCCGTTGCCGCTGCCGAGCGGCGCCTTGAGCGTCGGGTCCATCACGCGGCGGTCTTCCTCGGTGGGGCCGCCGCCGAATTGCTTCCAGTAGAGTTCGGCGAATGGGTTGAATTTCGGGCCGATGGCGTTCTCGTTGATCATGCCCGCCCGGGCGGCCGACCACCACGCGTCGTAGTCGGCGCTGAGCTTGGCGACGACGTTGGGTTGTGCGGCGATGACGTTGTTTTTTTCGCCGAGGTCGGCCTGCACGTCGTAGAGTTCCCAAGCGGGCTTGGTGTCGCCCCTGATCGAGACGAGGTGCCAGCGCGGCGTGCGCACGGAGCAGTTGGCGAACTTGGCGTCGTCGGGATTGGAGAACCGCGGCCAGCGACCGACGTGCGTGAAGAGCGTGCGCCCGGCCCACGGTGCCTTCGGATCGGTGAGCAGCGGCACGAGGCTGCGACCTTCGATTTGCGCGCGCGCCTTGGCGTCGAGCTTCGCGCCGGCGATTTCGGCGATGGTCGGAAAGAAATCGATGTGCGCGGCGAGCGCGCCGACGTCGGCGGGCACGAGCTTGCCGGGCCAGCGCCAGAACGATGAGGCGCGGGTGCCACCGAGCCACGGCGTGCCTTTTTGGGCGCGCATCCCGGCGTTGAACACGCCGGTGCCACCGGTGCCGCCGTTGTCGTTCATGAAGATGACGAGGGTGTTTTTCGCGAGGCCCCACTCGTCGAGCTTCGCCAGCAGCGTGCCGACGTTGTCGTCGATGTTGGCGATCATGCCGAAGAATTTCCGGCTCATTTCATTCGGGGCTTTGTCCGCGTAGCGCGCTTCGTCTTCGGGCCGGACTTGGAGCGGAGCGTGCGGGGCGTTGGTCGAGATGTAGGCGTAGAACGGCGCCGATTTGCCCTTCGCCGATTCGATCCAACGGAGCGCCTGCGCGAAAAACAGATCGGTGCAATAGCCCTTGGTCTTTTCGAAGACGCCGTTGTGGAGGATCGCCGGATCGAAGTATTTGTTGCCGGGGGCGTCGCCGCAGGAGCCGGGGTAAACCTGGCCGATGCCGCCGCCGCCGTGGATGTAGACTTCGTCGTAGCCGCGGCGGTTGGGCTGGTGATCGGCCTCGTCGCCGAGGTGCCACTTGCCGAAAATGCCGGTCGTGTAGCCGGCGGACTTGAGCACTTGCGGGAGCGTGGTGGCGTCGAGCGTCATGCGCTCACGCTCGAGAATGGTGTGGGTGATGCCGTTCTTGAATTCATGCCGGCCGGTGTGCAGCGCGCTGCGCGTGGGCGCGCACGTCGGGCTCACGTGAAAATCGGTGAAGCGCACGCCCTCGCGGTGCAGTCGGTCGAGGTTGGGCGTGCGCAGGATCGGGTTGCCGTGCGCGGAGATGTCGCCGTAGCCCTGATCGTCGGTGAGGATGAAGATGATGTTGGGGCGCGCGCCGCCGAGTGGGGTGGCGGACGCTGGTGCAACAATTGCAAGCGCGCCGGTCAGCGCGAAAAGCGCGGGGATTTTCATGGGTAGGCGAGGGGAGGCCCGCGAGGCTCGGCGGGCGATCAAATGACGAGAGTGGGCGGTGGACGCAGCGCCGCGATGCGCGCCATGATGCGCTCGCTCGCGATCTGGTAGCGTTCCTTGCCGGCGCTGGGGGCGTCGTAGTCGGCGGGCGACAGCGGCGGGCCGTAGATCACGCTCACGGGCGTGCCGAAACGCGGGATCATGCCGCCTTTGCCGAGCGCGTCGAATGAACCGAAAATCCGCGCGGGCACGACCGGCACCTGCGCGCGGCAAGCGAAAAGCCCCACGCCGGGTTTGGGCGTCTGCAATTTCCCATCACGCGAACGCGTGCCCTCGGGAAACATGATGATGATGCGTTGCGCCTTCAATGCGTGCAGCACGCGCTTGATGGCGGTCACATCGGAGCCGCCGTCGCGATCCACGGGGATGACGCCGACAGCGTTGAGCCACCACGACGGCAGGCCGGGCGTCCACAGGGTCTTGCGGGCGAAGAACGTCACCTGCCGTGGCAACTGCGAACCGATGACGAACGGATCGAGGTGGCTGGCGTGGTTGGCCGCGAGCAGGAACCCGCCGGACGGCGGCAGATACTCCAGCCCGACGATGTCGCCGCGGAAAAACATGCGGCAGATCGTGTCGGAAAGGTAGTGCGAGTAGCCGTAAACCGGCTCCATCTCGGCCTGCGGAAAATCGCAAATCATGGGGCAGGGAGCCGGGCCTCGATCGGGGCGGCCAGCGTTTCGACGACCTGGGCGGGCGTCAGACGCGTGGTGTCGATCGACACGGCGCCGACCGGGCAGGCGAGCGGCGCAGTCTTGCGCGTGGAGTCGATGCGGTCGCGTTCGGCGATCGAATCGTGGTGGCCTTCTTTAGCGCGGCGGCGGGCGCGCTCCGTCGGGTCGGCGTGCAGGAAAAAACGGAAGTCGGCGTCGGGAAAAATCACCGAACCGATGTCGCGACCTTCCATCACGACACCCTGGAAACGATGCGCCCGGGCGACATCGGCCTGGCCGCGCTGGTAGGCGAGGAGTGCCGCGCGCACCTCGGGGATCGCGGCGAAATGGGAGACGTTGGCGTTGACGATCTTGCTGCGGATCTCGGCGTCGGGCACCACGCGTCCGCCGAGTTCCATCGCGGCCGAGCGTCCGTGCAGGCGGGTGCCGAAATGCAACTCGCGCGCCGCGGCGACCACCGCCGCGTGGTCCGCGGCGGCCACCCCGAGGCGCAGAAACTCCGCGGTCACGCCGCGGTAGAACGAGCCGGTGTCGACGTGCAGGAGGTTGAAGCGCTCGGCGAGGACCTTGGAACTGGTCGACTTGCCCGAGGCGGCCCCGCCGTCGATGGCGACGATGATGAAGGAGGTGGAGGCGGGAGCGGTCACGGGGCCAACGATTTTTTCCGCAGCGACTCCAGCAACTCAAAAAAGTGCGGAAATGTCTTCGCGCAGCACGCGGGGTGCTTGATCGAGAGCCACGGGCGGCCGTCGCGATGCAGGTCGTGGCAGCCGAGGATGCCGAAGCTCATCGCGAAACGGTGGTCGCCGTAGGTCTCGATTTCGACGCCACTCCGGAGCGGGCGCGGGGTGATGGTGAGTGCATCGTGTTCCTCGACGACGTCCTGACCGAGCTTCGCCAGCTCGCGCGCGGCGCCCGCCACGCGGTCGGTCTCCTGCTTGCGCGTGTGCGCGATGCCGGTGATGCGCGTGGGGCCATCGAGCAGCGGCGCGAGGGCGGCGAGGGTGAGAAAAGTGTCGGAGATCTCGTGGAAATTTTCGTTGCGCGGCTGCTGGCGCACGCGGGCCAGCACCCCGGCGAACGCGGAGTCGCCTTGCAGGCCGGCACCGGGCGGACCCAGGCCGGGGAGGTGCAGCGCGCCACCGGTTGCGAGAGGGAGCGCCTGGAAATAGCTCGCCGCGGTGGCGTCCGGCTCGATCGCGTAGGTGCCGCCCATCATGGCGTAGGGCCAGGGCTGCGCGCGCACGAGGATGGCGCCATCGTCATCATGATCGACGATCGGCCAGTCGTCGGGTGTGAAGGCGCGCATCATCCGCTTCGTCATGTCGACGAATGATTCGCGCACGCCGCCGCGAAGTCTGATGTGCACGTCGCCCTTCGCGTTGGGCGCCACCATGAGCAGGGCCGAGAGCAACTGGCTGCTTTCGCTGGCGTCGAGCTCCACGCGGGCGCCGGCGAGACCGCGGGCGTGGATTTCGAGCGGGAAAAATCCCTCCTCGCCGGTGCAGCGCACGTCGGCGCCGAGCGAGCGCAGCGCCTCGATGAGCGGCTTCATCGGGCGCTTCCGCATCTGCGGCACGCCGTCGATCCGGTAAACACCGCGCGGCGCGGCGGCGCAGAGCGCGGTCAGAAAACGCGCGGCGGTGCCGGCGAGGCCGACAAAAATATCGACCGACTGATCGCCGCCGGCGAATCCCCTGGCCTGATCGGCGACGCGCAGCGTCAGGGCACGCTCGTCCGCGAGCACCGTGAAGCCGAGTTGGCGCAGCGCCTCGGCCATCAAGTGAGTGTCCTCGCTGAAAAGCGCGCCGGTGAGGGTGACGGGAGCGTCGCAGAGCGCGGCGAGGAGCAGGGCGCGGTTTGTGATGCTCTTCGAGCCGGGCAACGTGACCTCGCCACGCGCGGGGCGCGTGAAAGGCTGGATGGGAAGCAGGTCAGGAAGCGGCATTCCGCGCCATCGTCGACGAGCGGGATGCGCTCGCCAAGCGTAAGTTTCAGAGGCTGTCGAGGGTGGGGCTGTCAGGGTTTTCGACGGAGAAAGTGTTCAAACGGGGATTGGCGTGGGTAGCGGCGGGCCTCCGTGCCCGCCGGTTCGAGGCGTTCGAACACGGCCAAACCCGGCGGGCAGGGACGCCCGCCGCTACGGCGAGCCGATGCGGGTGTGCGCTCCTGTGGAAGGAATACTCAACGTTTACTGAGGCGGGACGCCTCAGCCACGACGCTGCATTCACGACGGCGGTGGGCGGAATTGGTCGCGGTAGGCTTTGCCGCGTTCGAGGCGGGCGGTGACTTCGAGGTAGTCGCGGTTCGCGAGGGCGGTGCGCAGGCCGTGCAGCTCGTCTTCGAACTGGCTCAGCGCGCGGAGGACTTCGTCGCGGTTTTGTTCGAGGATTTCGCGCCAGATTTTCGGGTCGCTGCCGGCGATGCGCGTCGTGTCGCGCAGGCCGCCGCCGGCGTGGTTGCGCCAGGCGGAGTTCTTGCTGGTGAGGAAGGAGCAGAGGGTCGTCGCGAGCAGCTGCGGGAGGTGGCTGATGTGGGCGACGATTTCGTCATGGGCGTCGGGGGCGACGGTCACGGGCTCGGCGCCGAGCGTGTGCCAGAAGGCGACGACTTGGGCCGCGGCGGCGGGGTCGGTCGCATCGAGCGGCGTGATGAAGCAGGTGCGGCCTTCGAAGAGTTTTTCGGTGGCGTGTTCCCAGCCGGTTTTTTCGGAGCCGGCCATCGGGTGCGAGCCGACGAAATGCGCGCGGGGGGAGAGCGCGGCGTGGCCGAGGCGGCAGATTTCGCCTTTGACGCTGCCGACATCAGTCACGATGGCGCCGGGCGCGAGGGCCGGGGCGATCTGTCGGGCGAGGGGGACGATCTGATTCACCGGCGCGGCGATGATGACGAGCGATGCATCACGGGCGGCGTCGGCCGGCGTGTCGGCGACGGTGTCGCACCACGGTTGCTCGCGGAGCTTGAGGCGCGATTCGGGTCGGCGCGCCCAGAGCACGATGCGCTGCGCAGCGCCGCGGGCGCGCGCGGCGCGTGCGACGGAGCCGCCGAGCAGGCCCGGGGCGAGGATGGTGAGTTGAGCGATGGCCGGCACGACGCGCCAAGGACGCAAAAACGCCGCGGGCTGTCGAGTCCTTCGGCGCCGGGCGGGGCGGGCGGGTGTAATTCAAACTGAGGTCAGTTTCCGAAGGCCTCGGCTGTAGCGGCGGTCTATGACCGCCGGCGTTGCGCCAAGGGGATTCGCTCGGCGGTCATAGACCGCCACTACAAATCGCTGACCGCAGTTTGAATCACACGCGGGCGGGGGCGATGATCGCGTTGCTTTTTGCCGGCAGGAATTTCGCCGCTCGCGTCAGGCGCCGCCGAGCTTGAGGATCAGTTTGAACTCGGCTGCGGTGACCGGTTGCACCGAGAGACGCGAGAGGCGGATCAGCGCCATCTTGGCGAGCGCGGGGGTGGCTTTGACTTGGGCGAGCGTGATGGGCTGGGCGAGGGGCTGGCCGGCCTTGAGTTCGACGGCGACCCAGCCCGGCTCGTCGGCGGTTGGGTCGGAAAACGCGGCGCGTGTGACCTCGGCGGTGCCGATGACGGCCTTGTCGTCGCCGCTGTGATAAACCAGCACACGGTCGCCCGGGTGCATGGCGTTGAGGTGGCCGCGGGCGGCGTAGTTGCGCACGCCGGTCCAGTCAGTGCGACCGTCCCGCTGGAGATCGGCGAAGGCATAGGTGGAGGGCTCGGTCTTCACGAGCCAGTATTGCGTTGTCATGGGTGGGGGGCTCTGGTGCGCTCGGCGGAAATGGACGCCACCGAAGCCGAAAAAAACAAAGCCCGCAAGGTGCAGATGCTGCTTTATGCGTTGATGGCGGTGATGGTGGGCGCGCCGGTGATTTTGTTTTTCTTGCGCCACACCTGAGCGGTGGTCGTCCTGCTGCCACGCATGAACCCGACCCTGTTGCCCATCCGCATCGTCTTCGTCGCGCTGTGTGTCGCGGCGGGGTGGCTCGCACAAGTGACTGTGCTCGCCGGCGACCGCTACCGCGGTCTCGCGATGCTCGTGGGCCTCGGTATCGGGCTGCTGGTGGTGCTGGTCGACGTGATGTTGAAGGGTTTTTCGCTGCGGGCGCTTTCGGCGGTGACGTTCGGCATCGCGATCGGCCTGCTCGTGGCGCACATGGTGAGCATCTCGCCGCTCCTCGACGTCAATCCGCAGCGCGGTGATCCGATGGATCCGTCGACGATCTACCTGATCCGACTGGGACTGTTCGTGGTGTGTCCGTATCTCGCGGCGGTGATTGCGCTGCGGGGCAAGGACGAGTTCAACCTCGTGATTCCTTATGTGCGCTTCGTGCCGCACGAGGTCGATGTGCCGCTGGTGGTGGTGGACACGAGCGTATTGATCGACGGACGCGTGGCGCGGGTGTGCGAGGCGGGCTTCCTCACCGCGGCGCTGGTGATCCCGCGGTTTGTGCTGAACGAACTGCGGGCGGTGGCCGACTCCGCCGATCCCCACAAGCAGGCGCGCGGTCGGCGCGGCCTCGAGGTGCTGAACGAGCTGCGCAGGATCAAGAACCTCGATATCCGGATCGTCGAGAGCGAGGTGCAGAAGCGTGAAGACGTGGACGCGAAGCTCGTCTTCCTCGCGCAGTCGATGAAGGCGAAGCTGCTCACGACCGACTACAATCTCGCCAAGATGGCCGAGTTTCACGGGGTCGTGTGGCTCAACCTCAACACCCTCGCCAAATCGCTCCGCCCCGAGTTGATGCTCGGTGAGCGGCTCGACGTGGACCTGGTGAAGCCGGGCAAGGAAGAGGCGCAGGCGGTCGGGTTCATCGAGGACGGCTCGATGGTGGTCGTGAACGGCGGCCGCCCGTTCATCGGCAAGCGTGTGCAGGCCGAAATTGTGAGTGTGCTGCCGACGGCCGGCGGGAAAATGATTTTTGCGCGCCAGGTGGGGGAGACCGAGTAAGTTGCCGGGGCTGCGTTCCTGAGCTGGGCCGCGACACGCTCACGGTCGCGCTCATCTCCAGTCGTGGCGTGGTTGCCACCAGTCCGGCAGGTGCCGGACCGCTTGGCCGAGCACGCGGCTGGCGGGGCCGGGCCTACCATGCCAAACCGCAACGTAACTGGTATCAAGTGGAGGGGGCCTGACATGTCACGGTGCACCCTGCACACCACCGCGGACTTTGTCGGAAAATACTGCGAGGCGTGGTCCGCAGCACCCTGCCAGGTTTCGGCGGTTCCCGGTGACCGCCTCAGCGGGCGCATCTCACTTTCGTGCACTGCGGAGGGCGCTTTTCCAAGCGCCCAAGCTCGGCGGTTGAAAACCACCGCTCCGCCGCGCGCACCGGATTGCAGGAAACTGAGCAGCGCCCAGCCTCAGCTCGACACAAACTTCGACGTTGCGGAGTGCCCGGCAGGCCGCACACTCACCCGCCTTGCCGGTGTCGCCTTCGTGCGTGGATAGTTGCAAAAAATGCACCGATCACGCTATGCGATTGTCGGTGCGTGAAAGATTGAAATCATAAGAAATTGATGGAGAGGTGGCAGAGTGGTCTATTGCGGCGGTCTTGAAAACCGCTGTGGGTGCAAGCTCACCGGGGGTTCGAATCCCTCCCTCTCCGCCATTTTTCCCGTATCACGAACCGAGTGAGTCGGGTTTAAATTTTTGCAAAGGACTGTGTCGCTGCGACGAGTGAAAACGCCGTCTTAACGGCCACGAAATAAGTTCTCCGATTGGGCTCGCGGCCATTCGCGGAAAATCGCTCGAAAACACACTCCGCCGAGGCGCTGTTAGAATTCGGCGCGTGAGAATTTCCCGCGATGGGCGAGAATGTCCGGCGTCACTACTCAACCCGGCGCCGAGGCCGAAATCGGATCGTCCCTCCAACCGCCAAGGAGGTTCTTGTCATGCCAGCGCTCGCGTCATCTGCATCCGTTCGTCCCCGCGCCCACGCCATCGCGGTGGCGATTTACACCCGCGTCTCGACCGCCAACCAGGTCGGAGGCCGCTTCGACTCCTGCGAAAGCCAGGCCGCCGTCTACCGCGATTTCATCGCGCAACACGCCAACGACGGCTGGTTCGAGGTCGCCTGTTTTCCGATCCGGCCTGCTCGGGCGGTTCGCTGAACCGCCCCGGCATCCGGGCACTGATGCCTCAGATCGAGGCCGGTGAAATCAAAGTCGTCGTAATCTTCAAACTGGAGCGAGTGCTGCGCAGCACGAGCGAATGGGCGCCGTTCCGCGCGATTCTCAAGGCGCACGACTGTCAACTGGTCAGCGTCACGGAAGACATCTCCGAGGCGACACCGTCCGGGCGCCTCAAGGACAACATCGTGATAAGCATGAATGAGTATGAACGCGACAACACAGCCGAGAAAATCCGGATCAAACTCAATGAGCAGGCAAAACGCGGATTCTGGACGGGCGGCCAAGTGCCCTTCGGTTATGTCTACGACGAGACCCTGCAGGGCCTGAGTCCGCATCCGACCGAGGCGGCAACGATCAAGCGAATCTTCGAGCTGACCGCGAAACTCACCTCGCTCACCGACATCGCGAACACCCTCAATGACGAGGACCGCGGGAGCGAGTCGGCGCTACACGTTCGACGAGCGATTGAAGGTGGTGCGCTTGCACCTGCAGGAGGGATTCCCGCAGGCGCTGGTGGGCCGGGAAACGGGGGGGGGCGGCAGCTCGCTGAAGCTCTGCGTGCGGGAGTTCCGCCGGGAAGGAGAAGCGGGGCTAAGGCGGAAGCCGGCGAGTGCCACCGGAAGGCCTGCCATTCCACGACTATGACCGCGGCCATAGGCGCGATTATGCCTTAAGTTTCCTTCCCGGTCGGGTGGAGGATTGGGCACGCTCCTGAGCGGACTCCCCTCCGCGGCGATCCGCATCGCGGGCCAACCTTCCGGTTGTTCCCGGCCAACCCTGATCAAGCTTCCTTAACTCCCATGAAATCGAATCTCTCCCTGCCGATGTTAGCTTTCGCTTTGGCCGGCACGTGCGGCCACGCTCAAACCGGCACGCCACCCGCCGACGACTGGAAACCGATCTCCTACGTCGCCCCCGGCCAGGACTACCCGCAGCTCAACTCTGAAAAGCGCGCGAAGATCCGCATCAACGCGCCCAACGCCAAGGAAGTTTCGGTCACGATCGGCAACCCACCGCTCACCGTGAACAAGGACCCCGACGGGATCTGGACCATCGTCACCTCGCCGCTCGTCGAGGGTTTTCACTATTATCAAGTGAAGGTCGACGGCGCCGCGTTTGCCGATCCGAACACGCGGACATTCTTTGGCTCGAGCCGGTGGATGAGCGGCATCGACGTGCCGTCGGACGACATGGACTTCTTCGCGGCCAAGGACGTGCCGCATGGCACCGTGCGCGAGCAGCCCTACTACTCGACCGTCAGCAAGGCGTGGCGGCGGTGCTTCGTCTACACGCCGCCGGACTACGACAAGAATCCGACGGCGCGCTACCCCGTGCTCTATCTGCAGCACGGCGCGGGCGAGGACGAGACGGCTTGGTCCGTCCAAGGTCGGACGAACTTTATCTTGGACAACCTCATCGCCGAAGGGAAAGCCAAGCCGATGCTCATCGTGATGGACAACGGCGGTGGCAGCGGTCTGTTCGCTGCACCGCGCGGCGGCGGCGGTCGCGGTGGCCCGGGCAGCAATTTGGTCGCGCCGAATGCGACGGCGCCGGGCGCGCCTGCCGCCAACTTGGCCGCCGCGGCCCCGTCAGGGATAACGCCGGCGGCAGCGAGCGCTGCTCCGTCGGCGGTGGGCCGCGGCGGCTTCGGCGGACGCGGGCCCGGCGGGATGAATTTCACCCAGTTCGAAAACATCCTGCTCCAGGACATCATCCCGACGATCGACGCCAAATACCGGACGCTCGCCGACCGTGAGCACCGCGGCATGGCCGGGCTCTCGATGGGTGGCATGCAGACGCGCAACATCGGGCTGTCGCACCTCGATACCTTTTCGCACATCGGCATTTTCAGCGGCGGCACCCTCGGCGATCCCAAGGCGGAGAACAGCCCGCTGGCCAAAGTCGACGAATTCAACCGCCTCGTGAAGGTCGCGTTCGTCAGCTACGGTGCCGTCGAGAACGGCTCCAAGACGCTGGCGGAGTATGCCGACTCGTTGAAGGCGTCCGGCCTCAAGAACGTCCACACTTACATCTCGCCGCGCACCGCGCACGAATTTCTCACGTGGCGCCGCAGCCTGAAGGAATTCGCGCCGCTGCTGTTCCAGAATTGATCATGAGCAACCGATTCCGATTTCTGCCGCTCGTAATTCTGGCGGGCAGCGCGTTCGCCGCCGACGTGGCCGGCACCTGGAAAGCCGAGTTCGACACGCAGATCGGCCCGCAAAAATACGTCTACACGCTCAAGCAGGACGGCTCGACGGTCACCGGCAAGGCGAGCGCGGACATCGCCGGCGAGAAGCGCGAGACGGAGTTGAAGGACGGGAAGCTCGACGGCGACACGCTCTCGTTTGTCGAGCTGCTCAACTTTCAGGGTAACGAACTGCGCATCACCTATCGGGGGAAAGTTGCAGGCCATGAGATCAAATTCACCCGCGAGGTTGGCGAGTTTGCGAAGGAGGAACTCGTCGCGAAACGCGATGCGCCGCCCGCACCCGCCGCCGGCCAGCCGGGCCGCGGCGGTCGCGGCAACCGCCCCATCGTGCTCGGTCCCGACGACAAACCAGCCGTGCCGCCCGCGCCCGCAGGTTTCAACGTCCCGCGCGAAAGCATTCCCCACGGCAAAATCGCGCTGGTGGAATACGACTCGAAAAGCGTCGGCACACGCCGCAAGACCCTCGTCTACACGCCACCGGGCTACTCCACCGCCGCGAAATTTCCCGTGCTCTACTTGCTGCACGGCATCGGCGGCGACGAGGAGGAATGGCACCGCGGGGCGAAGCCCGAGGTGATCCTCGACAACCTCCTCGCGGATCAAAAAGCCGTGCCGATGATCGTCGTGCTGCCGAACGGCCGCGCGCAGCCGAACGACCGCGCCACGGGCAATGTCATGGCGTCCGCGCCGGCGTTCGCCAAGTTCGAGCAGGATCTGCTCGGCGACCTCATCCCGTTCATCGAATCGAACTACGCGACCAAAACCGATCGGGCGGACCGCGCGCTCGCCGGGCTGTCGATGGGCGGTGGTCAGTCGCTCAACTTCGGCCTCGCACACCTCGACACCTTCGCGTGGATCGGCGGCTTCTCCTCCGCGCCGAACACCGCCGCGCCCGAGGTGCTCGTGCCTGATCCGGCGAAGGCGCGCGAGCTGCTCAAGCTCCTCTGGATTTCCTGCGGCGATCGGGATGGCTTGATCTTCATCAGCCAGCGCACGCACGCCTACCTCAAGGAGCACCATGTGCCGCACGTGTGGCACCTCGACTCCGGCGGTCATGATTTCAACGTCTGGCGAAACGATCTCTATCATTTCGCTCAAAAAATTTTCCGCTAAGCTCCTCGCTCATCTGACCGCCGGCGTGTCCGGCGACGGATTGTTTTCTCCATGAACTTCCGCCTCTTTGCCGCGGCGCTCCTTCCGCTCCTTCCGTCGGCCTTCGCGCTCGACGGCGTCATCCAAATCCACGACCCGTCCACCCTCGTTCGCTGCGACGGCAAATTCTACACCTGGGGCACCGGCGGAAGCCCGCTCGTCTCCGACGATGGCTGGACGTGGCGTCGCGGCGCCGTGCCTCCGGTCACCGGCCTCGCCCCGGATGTCATCCGCCTCGGCGATCGCTACTACATGTATGTCGCGCACAATGCCGGCGGCCAGCCCCACGCGCAGATCGACATGATCTCGAGCCCGACGCTCGACCCGGAGTCGCCGCAGTTCAAGTGGGAGAAAGGCGGCGAGGTCGCGTCGACCGACGGCGTGGAGGACTGCAACGGCATCGATCCCGGCCTGCTGCTCGACCCGAAGACCGGCAAGCTCTGGCTCACCTACGGTTCCTATTTCGGCACCATCCGCATCGTCGAACTCGATCCGAAAACCGGCCGGCGCGTCGACCCGAAGCCGAAGCCCGTCGATCTCGCGATCAACTGCGAGGCTTCGATCATGATCTTCCACGACGACTGGTATTACCTGCTCGCGACCCACGGCTCGTGCTGCCAGGGCGCGAATTCCAACTACAATATCCGCGTCGGCCGCTCGCGCAGCCCCACCGGCCCGTTCGTCGACCACGACGATCTCGATATGATGCAGGGTGGCGGAAAACTTTTTCTCGGTTCCGAGAGCCGGGTCGTCGGGCCGGGCCACTTCGGCCGTCTCGACCTCGGCGACGGCGTCGAGGTTTTCTCTTATCACTACGAGGCCGATCTCGATCGTGGCGGCGCGAGTGTGCTCGCCATCCGGCCGTTGCTATGGCGCGACGGATGGCCCGTGGCCGGCGACAACGCCAAGACCGGCAGCTACCAGCTTCGCTCGGTGCGCACCGGCACGGCGCTCGAACTCGCCGTTGAAGGCGTGCCGCTGACGTCCGGTCGCGGCGGCGGGGCACGCGGAGGCCGCGGTCCAGGCCGGGCCGCTCCCCCGGGCGCCACCGCACCCGGAGCGCCCAGTGGCGCCACGCCAGTCGCGGCCGGCGAAGCCACCCCAGGCGGAGGCCGCGGTCGCGGCCCGGGCGGCGGTATGTTCGCGGGCACGGGCTCGCCCATTCCGCCGCAGGATGTCGCGGTCGTCTCGAAAAACTGGCCCGCGGGCAACGTCGACACCCGCATGGCCAACTACCTCGATCAGGCGCAGCAGAAATGGACCATCAGCCCCGCGCCTAACGCCGGCGGTTATCCCGGCGCGCCCTATTTCAAAATCACCGTCGCCGGCACCGACCGTGCCCTCGCCGCGACCGCCGACGCCGAGCTCACCACCGTGCCGGCGTTCACGGGCGCGCCCGAGCAGCTCTGGTGCATCCAGCAACTCACCGATGGTTCTTATCGCATCAGGCCAAACACCGTCCCCGGCGTGAAAGAGCCGCTCGCGCTTTCGGCCGCCGGTGCGGGTTTCGCCACGCTCGCGAAATTCAACCCGGCCAGCGACCGGCAGCGTTGGCATCTGCAAGGCCTTTGAGCGTCGCTCGCCGCAACCCGCTGCCGTCACCATGATCACGCCTCGCAAGATTTTCTGCGCGCTCGCTGCCTCGCTCTTCACGCTCGCCGCTACGCGGCCGGCTCTCGCTGCCGACTCCAAGGCGCCGGGCATCGCCGCTTCGCCCGTGCTCAAACCCGCCACCGCGGGCAGCGTGCCGGCCGGGCCCGAAGGTTTTCTCACCCGCTGGCTCGTGCTCGACCCGATTCCGGGCGACGGACGTGTTACGGATTCCGCGATTCGAGCCGCCGCAACAAAGGAATATTTCGCCAACCAGAATTCCGTTATGCCGCGAGACGGCGACAAGGTGACGATCGCCGGGTATTCCCTCTTCTCCCGCGATGGCAACGAGGTGAAGGTCGCGACCGCCGACTACACCTGGCACGCGGTCGATTGCAGCAGGCACAACCTCAACCTTTATCACCTCGCGTTTTTCCAAGGGAAGCCGACCTCGAACGTCGTGTTCTGGGGCGTCACCGTGGTGAACAGCCCCGATGAAATCAGTGGCGTGCGCCTCGCGGTCGGGTCCAACGCCGGCTCCGTCTGGTGGGTCAACGGCCAGGAAGTAACCGCCGTCTACGGCGACAAGCAGACCACGATCGACGACAGTGTTTCGAGAAAGCTCACGTTGAAGAAAGGTGCGAATATCGTCCGCTTCCTCGTCGTGCAGAACGCCGGCATGGTCGATTGCTGCGCGCGCTTTCTCGACGCCAACGACCAGCCGCTCTCTCGCCTCACCTTCACGCTCACCGATCCCGCGGCGAAATGATCAAACCCGCGCTCCTCCTCGCGTTCGGCGGCGCCGCCCTCGCCGGCGGCGGGTTCGCCGCGGAGCCGCCGGCGCGCGCGCTGCCACCCGCGCCCAACGCTGCTTGGGTCAAGCGGCTCTTCGACAGTTGGCGCGCGCCTGTGCCGCCGCGGCGGCTCGTCGGCAACATCCACTATGTCGGCGCCAGCGGCGTGAGTGCGTTCCTCATCACGACGCCGGACGGGCACATCCTGCTCGACACCGGATTCGAGGACACCGTGCCGATCATCCAGCGCGGCGTCGAGCAGCTCGGCTTTAGCGTGGCCGACATCAAGGTCATCCTCAGCAGCCACGCGCACATCGATCATGTCGGCGGCCATGCGCTCATGAAGAAACTGACCGGCGCGCAGATCGTCGCGAGCGCCGCGGATGCGCGCACGCTCGAGTCCGGCGGCGCCGCCGACTACATCCAATGGCCGAAGGATACGATCCTCTACGCGCCCGTAAAAGTGGATCGCATCGTGGCGGACGCCGAGCGCGTCGCGCTCGGCGGCACGACGCTCGTCGCTCGCCTCACGCCGGGCCACACCCGCGGCGCCACGACGTGGACGATGGACGTGACGGATGGCGCGGCCACGCGGCGCGTCGTGTTTTTCAGCAGCGCGAGCATCAACGACGGCACGCGCCTGCTCGACAACCCGCTCTACCTGGAGTTCGTGCAGGACTTCGAGGCCACTTTCGCGAAACTGCGCGCGCTGCCCTGCGACATTTTCTTTGCGCCGCACGGCGGCCAGTTTGCGATGGCGCAGAAGTTCGCCCGCCTCGAACGCGGCGAAACCGAGAATCCCTTCATCGATCCCGACGGCTGGAAGAAACTCGTCGCGAGCGCGGAAACCGCGTTTCGTGATCGACTCGCAGCCGAACGGGCCGGCGCCAAGTAAACGGCCCCGCGGCAGGCCGCGGGGTATTTTGCAAATCCACCCTCATGCTCTCTCAACCGGAGTTCAGTTTGGTAGCCGCGAGCGCCAGCGAGTGGTTGCTTGTCCGCTCGCTGGCGTTCGCAGTTACGCCAGTCTAGGCGAAGCAAGCTTCGCGGTATCGGACCCAATGCGAATGAAAACCCCATCCCTCGCTCCTCTTCGTCGATATCATACGTGGTTCGTCGTCGTTGCCTTCGCGCTCGCCGCGCCTTTCAGCGCGGGGCTCCTGGCCCAATCGTTTTTCCCGCAGCGCCCCGACGATCCCCGCGCGGTGGATTTCACGACGGAGGCGTTCGGCGCGCACGCCGACGGCGCGGGCGACGATGCCGACGCGTTGCAGGCCGCCGTCAACCGCGTGCAGGAAACAACCCGCATCGGCGTCGTGCTGATCCCCGCGGGCCGCTACCGGCTCGGCAAAACTGTGCGCGTCTGGCAGGGCATCCGCCTCATCGGCTATGGGGCGACGCGCCCGGTGTTCGTCCTCGGCCGCGACACGCCGGGTTTTCAGTCGGGCACCGGCCGTTACCTGATCCACTTCGCCGATAACCGCCCGCCGGAGGGCGGCCCGATCGTGGATGCGAGCGAGTTCACGTTCTACAGCGGGATGAGCAACATCAACTTCGAGCTGCAGGACGGCAATCCCGCCGCGATCGCGGTGCGGTTTCACGTCGCACAGCACAGCGCGCTCACGCACATGGATTTTCGCGTCGGCTCGGCCCGCGCCGCCCTCGAGGACATCGGCAACCAGGCGAGCGACATCCACGTGCACGGCGGCCAATACGGCATCATCACCAAGCGCACGGCGCCGGTGTGGCAGTTCCTGCTGATGGACTCCTCGTTCGACGGCCAGCGCACCGCCGCCATCCAGACGATGGAGGCGGGCATGACGCTCGTGCGCGTGAAAATTTCCAACACACCGGTCGCGCTCCAAATCGCCCCCGGCGAAGTCGAGCAACTCTACGCGCGCGACCTGCAACTGGAAAACATCCGCGACGCTGCGTTCGCCGCGGGCAACTGGCGCAACGCCCACTCCGCCGTCACGCTCACCAATATCGCCTGCACCAATGTCCCGCACTTTTTCGCCGGCGATCCGCCGGTCGACGCGCCGGCGCCGCACTACGTGATGGAGCATTTTTCGCTGGGCCTCGAAATCGGCGCGGACGGCCGCGACGCCGGCATTCATCTGCGCCACCGCGAGCGCGCGCGCGCGCAACCCGCGCCCGCCGTCGCGAGCGACATTCCCCCGCTGCCACCCATGGCGCAGTGGATCAACGTCCGCTCGCTCGGCGCGAAGGGCGACGGCACGACGGACGACACCGCCGCGCTGCGCACCGCGATCGAGCGGCACGCGGCGCTCTTTTTCCCGAGCGGCATCTACCGCGTGAGCGGCTCGCTGACGCTCAAGCCCGACACCGCGCTCATCGGCCTCAACCCCGGCAACACACAGATCGCGCTGCTCGACGGCTCGGAGGGTTTCGCAGGCGAAGGCGATCCGATCGGCGTGGTCGTAGCGCCGCGCAGCGGGCGGAATATCATCAGCTCGCTGGCCGTCGCCACCGGCGTGCGGAATCCGCGCGCGGCCGGCGTGATCTGGCTGGCCGGGCCGGCGTCGATGCTCGACGACGTGTCGTTTCCCGTGCGTGGCGGCGGCGGATTTTTCGGCGGCCGCGGTCCCGGTTTGGCCGGGCGTGGCGCCACCGGCGCGACGGGCGGCGCGCCCGCGACGCCACCGGCGCCTCCACCCGGCGGCTTCGGCCGCGGCCCGAGCTACAGCAACACCCAGGCCGCCGATCTCCTCGTGAAGGATGGCGGCGGCGGCATCTTCCGCGGCAACTGGCCGCACGACACCAACGGCAAGGTCGGCCTGCGCGTCGAGAACACCTCCACGCCCTGCAAGATTTATCAGATGTCGGTCGAGCATCACGCGCGGATCGAGACGCAGTTCCACAACGTGCGGAACTGGGAAATTTACGCGCTCCAGACCGAGGAGGAAAATCCCGCCGGCGCCGAAGCCTACGCGATCGACATCCAGGATTCGTCGGACCTGCTCTTCGCCAACACCTACATGTATCGTGTCTCGCGCAACGTGCTGCCGAAGACGCACGCGGCCATTGTCCGCCGCTCGGATCGCATCGCATTCGAGAACATGAAGGTGTTCAGCCAGACGCGCCTCGCGTTCGATCATGCCGTGCTGGAGGAAGGGAGCGGCGCCGCGGTGCGGCCGCATTTCTTCACGCGCTTCACCGTAAATCGCGAAATGCCGACCGCGGTCGCGCGGCCCTTGCCGGCGGTCTTCGCCCCGGGCGCCGCGCTCACTCAACTCGCATCCGGCTTCAGCAACGCCTCGGGCCTGACCGTCGGCACCGCCGGCGAACTCTATTTCTCCGATGCCGCCAACAAGAAGATTTTCCGTTGGAACGAAGCGGCGAAAAAGGTCGACCTCCTCGCAGAAATACCCGGCCAGCCGCAGGTGCTCGGCTTCGTGGCGCCATCGCACCTGCTCGCGATCGCCAACGAAAAGACGGTCTACCGGATCAAAACCGACGGCACGGGCGCGGCTGAAACCGTGGCTGAGACCGCGGAGGTCGCGCCCGACACCACGCTGCTCCTCCCCGTCGGCCTGCACAACCAGTGGTGGGTGATGCAGGACATGATCGAGCGCCGCGGTTTCCTGTTCCGCCGCGGGAGCAACACGGCCTTCATCAGTCGCGTGACCGACGAGCCCCGCGCTTATTTCTACGCGCCGGAAACGAAAACCGCGATCATGGCGGGCGGCACGTGGCGTCCGAACCTCCAAAGCTCGCAGCTCGCCGCGTTCAAGCCCGGCACGGCGCACTACCTCACGAGTGAGGACGACGGCCGCACCTACCTCGCAACCCTCGCAAGCTACCGCTCGCTCACGGCGACAGTTTTCGCCGAGCGCGGCGGCACGTCCGTCGTCGCCGACCGCGCCGGAAACGTCTATCTGGCCAGCGATCAAGTTTGGATCTACGACCGCACCGGAAAGGAAATCGGGGTGATCGAGTTGCCCGAACGCCCGGCCAGTCTCGCGTTCGGCGGGTCCGATCGCCAGACGCTCTTCATCGGCGCCCGCGGCGCGCTCTACGCGATTCGCACCGCGGCGCCGGGACAGTAGCGGCGCCCGCGCGTCAATCGATCTGCACGATCCCGCGCTTCACCGCCTCGATCAGCGCCTGGGTGCGATCGGAGACGCCGAGTTTGCTGAAGATGCTCGTGATATGAATCTTCACCGTGCCCTCGACCACGCCGAGCTTCGCGCCGATCTCCTTGTTGCTCATCCCGCGCGCGAGCAAATGCACGACTTCGACTTCGCGCGGAGAGAGCTGGGCCAGCAACCGCTCGCCGACCCGCATCGCGATTTCCGCCGGCATATATTGCTCGCCACGATGCACGACCCGGATCGCCTCGAGCAGGCGATCGAGCGGCATTTCCTTCAACACGAAGCCCGACGCGCCGGCTTTCATCGCCTGGAAAACTTCCTCGCCCTTCGCGTAGTTGCTGAAGATCAGCGCGCGGACGTTTTTGAATTCTTCGCGCAACGCGCGCAGGGTTTCGATGCCGTTCATGCCCTGCAGGCGAAGGTCGAGCACGACGATGTCAGGGCGGTGCTTCCGAAAGGCCTCGATCGCATCCTGGCCGTTCTCGACGTCGGCGACGACCTCCATGTCGGCGGCATCGCTCGCTGCGGTCATGAGGCCCATGCGGATGACCATGTGGTCATCGACGAGCAGAATCCGAAGTCTCTTAGAGGGGGTGGTGACCTTCTGCATGGGGAGGCGGTTCGGAGGGAGGAGAACTCAGTGGCACGCGGACGTGAATGACCGTGCCTTCGCCTGGCTTGCTCCGGATGGTGAGTTCGCCCGCGAATTTCTTCACCCGGCCGCGCATGCCGCGCAGGCCGAAATGTCCTTGCTGATTGAGCGTGCCGTCCGGATCGAAACCGACCCCGTCGTCGGAAATCGTCAGCGAGACGGAGTCGGGCTGGTAAGTGAGCGCGATCTCGATGCGGTGCGCTGAGGCGTGGCGCACGGCGTTCGTGGTCGCTTCCTGTGCAACGCGGAGCAGGTGATGCGTCGTGACGCGCGGGAGCGCGAGCGGCGTCCCGGAGATCGCGACGGTCGGGATCACGGTGCTCGACGCGGTGAAGGTCGTGAGCTTGCGCAGCGCTTCGCCGAGATCGTTGCCCTCGAGCAGCGGCGAGTTCATGTCCCACACGGCGTGCTGCACTTCCTGGCGCGCGTAGGAAACCATGTTGCGCACGACGTTCAGCCGCGTCCGGAGATCGCCGGCGATTGCGGGCGATTTCAGCGTGGTGTCGAGCTGGAGGATCGCGCCGCTGAGGCCCTGCTGCACGCTGTCGTGAATCTCCCCGGCCAGCCGATCGCGCTCGGCGAGGGTCGCGGAGCTGCGCGTTTCCTCGTTAAGCTTGGTCATCGCGGTCTCGAGCTGGCCCGTGCGGTCCTGCACGAGTTGTTCGAGCACGCGGTTGCGCCGGCGCGTGAGGTGGCCGGACCAGCGCGTGATGCCGAACACGCCGAGCAGCAGCGCCGACACATACACGGTGTAGGCCGGCCACGTGCGGTGCCACGGCGGCAAAATCTCGAACGCAAACACCATCGGCGGTCCCGGCTCCGCTCGGTCTTCGGCGGCGCGCACCTGGAGATTGTATTTACCGTCGCGCAGGCCGGGCAGCGGCAGCAGCGAGCCCGTCTCGAGCGTCGTCCACGGATCGGCGGCGTTCAGTTTGTATTCGTAGACGGGGGCGCGGCGCCACGCGTAGCTGCCGGCGAAAAAGCGGAACGTCAGGCTGTTTTGTGCGTAGTCGAGCTGCAGCGGCTCGCGCTGCACCCGCTTCGCGAGCAGTTCGACGTTGCGCCGCGTGTCGGTCAGCGAAACGAGCACGGGCTCCGCATGCGATTGCGCCATCGGCGCCGACACTTGCTCCACGTGGTGCAACGAGCGGCTCGCGGTCACCCAGATATCGTTTCCCGGCAGAACATTCACGATGGGGTAGCGATCGTTGATGAGATCGTAGGACGATGAATCGGGCACGTATTCCTCGCCGTGCGGCGTGAAGCGCACGAGGCCTTCGCTGTGCGCGCCCCAGATCGTGCCGGTCTCGTCTTGCCAGGCGCGCGACAACCAGCGCGTCGAGCTTTCGAGCAACCGCGCCAGTTGAGGGCGCTCGCACCACGTCTCCGTCTTCTCATCGAAGAACCGCCGCGCTTCGCGGATCGGGCTGAGCACGACCGTGTCGCCGACGACGCCGACATTCACCCACAGCGCCTTGGTCCAGGATTCATTGCGCAGAACCATCAGGTCGAGCCGGTCGCCCTTCCGCGACACGCGCGCGACGCCGTCGCCGCTCATCTCAATCCACACCGAGCGGGCGAGACGATGGACGCCGTAGGGATGCGGCAGGCCCGGGATGCGCGGGACGGGCTCAAACCACCGCGCCCCGTCCCACTCGAGCAGCGCGATTTCGGACGCGCCGATCGCAAAGCAGTGATTTTCGTCGGTCATCACCAGATGCCCGAGATCGCGGAGGCGGGCGATGCTCGGCATGCGGCCATCGGCGGAGATCTCGAAGATCTCCGAGCTGTTGCCCACCAGCAAATGCGAGCCGGCCGCCGCGAGTGACACTGCGCCGCCCGGCGGCTGCGGCTCGACTCGCTCGAATTGTGCCGCTGCACCCGGCGTCGTGGCAACCGCCTCGTAGAGCACGCGCGCCGACGCGACAAAAGTCCGCTCCCGGCATTTGGCGACGACCGGCCAGCGCAGTGTCACGCCCTGCCGCTGGCCGAACGAGGTGAGCCCACCCGCATACAAAATCTTCTCGATCGAATCCTCCGTCAGCACCCACAAGACCCCGCTCTCGCGGCTCGCGATGCTGGCGACTTGATGGTATTGCGGCGCCGTGAGCGCCGACAGCACGGCGCCGTCGGGTGAAAGGACAAACAGTCCCTTCCGGCTGATCGCGAGCGCGATGTTGCCGTCGACGAGATGGCGCAGCGCCGAGACGCGCCCTTGCACGCCCGCCGCACCTTCGCCGGCCCACGGCACGGCGTTCTGTCCGTCGAATACGAACATCCGCCCATCGAGAAAGGAGACCAGCGCGCGGCCCGCGTCCAATGGCACCGCCTGATTGAGCGGCGCGCCATCGAGCACGGTGCCGGGGCTCGCGCTCAACGTGCGGGCCTTCACATCGATGTAATGCAGCGGCCGCCCCGCCGAGGAGACGAAGACCTTGTTGCCGATCGCGAAGACTCGGGCGAGGCGGGCGAATTCATGGAGCTGGCACTCCTTCCGGGCAAAATCCCAAAAGACCACGCCGCTGCGGCTCGAGAAATACACGCCGTCACTCGTGACGGTGACTTCGTCGAATGTCGTCGTGCGCGTCCACGCGGGTGGATCCGGCGGCACGAGCGGCTTGGCGTGGAGATTACCGTCGGGACCGAATTCCGCGATGCCCCACGAGGCGCGCCCGCCGTAGTAGCAGCGCCCGTAACCGGTGTGCACGACTTCGGCCATGGGCTTCGCGCCCGGGCCGGTGGCGTCGGCGACGTTGAGCCACATCGTGTCGTTCAGCACGGCGTAAACGCCGTCGTGAATCACCGCGATGCGGCCGAACGAATCGAAATTGAGGCGCGAGCCGCGTGGCACGTAACCCACGTCTTCGAGCGAGTAGGTGCGCGAGAACGGCAGACCGCGCACGGCGGTGTTGATCGGCGCCGCCGCCATCTCCCACGCCAAGACCAGGCCGAGCCCGACGATTGCGGTCGCGCAGCGGCTCAACGCGGCCACACGGCTGGCTCCGTCGAAACGGACTCTGCGGGTCGGGGAATTCACGAGTGGGGTTTCCTGTCCGGCTTCGGAGCCACAGTGGAGGGACGCAGCGACGCGAAGCAACTCGCGACGACTATGACTAAAGGAATACCCGAGCCTAGCACCAATGTTCATTTGCTCGGGACGAACGCATCGCGCCTGTTCTGCGCCACCCAGACGCTGTTCCCGTCGCTGGGTCCGGCCGCGTTCTCCCCCCGTTCCGTCAATCAAACCCAACCCCGACCCACTGCGCCGCCACGCCCCGATGGTCCGCGACGATCTGCTTTTGCCGCGTGAACTCGACGACGTGATCGGATCGCTCTGTTCCCACCCAACAAAATGACCACCGCCACCTCACCTGCGGCTACCTTCGTGTGCCGTGCGGCCACGGTATTGAGCATCATCGTCGCTGCCCAGCTCCATGGGCAGGCGACTTCGTCCGCGCCCGATGCCGCGGCTCTCGCGAAATACGACAAGAACAAGAACGGCAAGCTCGACCCGGCCGAGCTGGCGCAAATGGAGGCGGACCTGGCCAAGGCCAGTGGCACCGTGCGCCTCACACCCTTCGAGGTGAACATGGACAAGGACGTCGGCTACGCCGCCGGCAACACGCTCTCCGGCGGCCGCGTCGACACGCCGCTCGCGATTACGCCGGGCTCGATTTCGGTCATGACGCGGGAGTTCATGGACGACTTCAACATCACCAACATGAACGACGCCGGCAGCTGGATGATCGGCGTCGACTTGGGCACGCCGGTGCCGAACTCCAACCCGACTTCGGAGAGCGTTTATCAAAACATCATCCGGGGCGCGCCCTCGACCGATAATTTCCCGACGCGCAACGGCACGATCAACTTCGGTGCCGCGGACAGCTACAACACCGAGCGCTTCGAATTCCAGCGCGGGCCGGACACCGCGATGTTTGGCGACGGCGGCCCGGGTGGGCGACAGGGCAGTTCCAGCAAGCGGGCGAATCTCAATCGCACGGCGACTTCGCTGAGTCTCCAGGCCGATACTTGGAGCGGCTATCGTCATACCTTGGACCACAATCAGGGCTGGGGACGTTTTGGCGTGCGGTTCAACGCCCTGGCCCAGAATGCCCCCGGTTACCAGAACGGCGAGAACAAGCTCAAGAAGGCGTGGACTGTCACCACCACCACCAAGGTCGCCCGCAACACGAACTTCTATGCGTCCTACGAGCGGATGAACGACTGGAATAATCTCTGGTCCATCACCAACGGCGACGCGCAGCTCGCGTGGGACGGATCGACGGTCAACCTCGACAATCTCACGGCGCTGACCACCGCCCAGCTCAATGCCGCCGGGCTTGATTTCAACCGCGCCTTCAATGGCAACGCGGCGCAAATGTATATCTACAACTATGCGACGCGGGACCTGCAGGACTACGGTGGCAATAACTACCGCACCCGCGCGGCCATCGCCAATCTGCGCATTCCGTATCTGGGCAATCCGTTCCTGAAGGCCATTCCGTCGCGGCGCCCGGCCATCCCCAGCATCGACAAGCGGTTTAGCTTCGCGCCGAAGGATAACATCGCGGGACGCGATCAGGACACCCTCGAACTCGTGGTGGACCAGCGCCTCGGCGATTTCTACCTGCAGGGCAAATACACGCGAAACAACTTCGACAATAATACGATTTGGTCGAATACGAGCCCCAACAACTACCTGCTCGACGTGAACCTGAAGCAGCCGAATGGGCAGATTAATCCGAAGTATCTGCGCCCGTTCACCGATGTGGAGCAGAACAACCTCTACAGCCAGGATGCGATCGAGGAGTATTCCGCCATCGGCTCGTATCGTTTCGTCAAGCCGCGGTGGTGGGATTACAAGCAACTGTTCAGCGTCAACGTCAGCACCCGCGAGACGAACTCCGAGAACACGACCCGAGCCTGGCGCCGCGCGGACAATCCGGCCAGCGCCGATCCCTACAACAACGCGAATCGCCTCTTCTACCGCGTCTACTGGGATGATCCGCGCGCCGATCTGGCCCCGATCTTCACGGATCCGAACAAATCGCTGGGCGCGGGCAAGTGGGTCTATGTGAGCGGCGTCGGTGGAGCCGTCAACGGCACCGCCGGCGGCATCGTCAAACGCACGCTCGATCACTATGGCCTGAGTTCGCAGAGCACGTTCTTCAACAATCAGGTCTCGATCACCGGCAGCATCAGCTTCGACAAGGTCGGCGTCGACCTGCTCTCCCCGATCGCCGCGGGCCTACCCGGCACCAACGGTGCACCGAATTTCACGACGATCCTCGGTTACAACGGTGTCGCCGGAGCCCACTTCAAGCGCACCGAGCGGGTCCATTCCGCTGCCATTGGAACCGTTTTCTATCCGTTCAATTTCAAGCACGAGAGCCTGCTGAAGACGTTTCTCTCGCCCCTCGGCTTCGTCTATAACTTCGCCGAGAACACCCAGCCGCCCGGCACCGGCGCGCCGGCCCCGCTCATCGATGGCAACCAGCCCCCGCTGACTCACTCGCGCACGAAGGATCTCGGACTGCGCTATTCGGTGCCCGGCGGCAAAGCCTACCTCACGGTCTCTCACTACAAGACCGATCAAATCGACAATCCGGCGGGCTTCGGCAGCCGCACGGACATCCAGAACATCTGGCTCGCCCTCGGTTACACGGATGCCCTGCGGACGACGGCCTTCAGCTTCTCCGATCCGAGTTCGCGTCGCCTGGAAGGCTGGGAAGTCGAGCTGACGGCGAATCCCACGCGTAACATCACCCTCTCGGCCAACTATTCGCACCCGCTCGTCTACGTCGTGCGGGAAAGCGAGGATCGGAAGATCTACGTCGCGGCCAACCTCGCGGAGTGGAACGCTGGCGTCGGCAACGCTGCCACCGGGGCGGGCGCGGTCGGCCGCGGCCCGCTTGGACTGCAGGCCGGCGCCGCCGGATCCACCGGCACCATCCAGACCGCGCTGACCAACATCCAAAACAGCCTCGATGGCCTGACGACGGGGACGTTGCAGGACGGTTCCGAGCGCCACCGGATCAACTTCAGCGGGCGCTATCGTTTCAACGAAGGCACGTTGAAGGGCCTGGGCCTGGTGGCAGGCGTGCAGTATCGCGGGCACATCAAGAGCGGCAGCCGCGACGCGCGCCTGAAGTTTGGCCTGCCCGACGCGGCCACTCCCACCGCCAAACAGAACACGGAGGCGGCGTTCGACTATCTGTGGACGGATGGCTACTGGAAGAACACGCTCACCGCGGGCGCAAACTACACGCGCCGGATCGGGAAGTATAACTGGCGCTTTCAGCTCAACGTCACCAACCTGCTGGACGTGCTCGACCCCATCTGGGGCCGCAGCGGTTTGGGCAACAACGCCTACTTCACGGTGGGTGACAACGCGCTCAACGCCGGCAACAAGCGCACGCAGTTCCTCTACAGCTTCACGAACCCCGATCCGCGGAAGTTTACGTTCACGAGCACCGTCAGCTTCTGAGGCGCATCCGCGTTTTGCTCAGGTAAGGGCCCGACTTCAGCGTCGGGCTCTTCTTGGATCGTTTAGTCCCGGTGACTTTCGCCCCACTCACAGAACCTTCGCCAATAAACCAATGAATTTTCTACCCCGTCACGTCCCCTGCGCCGCAATCCCGGCGGCTTCACTGGCCGTATTGTTCTCCATCGTTTCCACCCAAGCTCAAATCAACAACAACCCGCCTGGCGGCAGCGGTCCGGGCCGCGGTCGTGGGCCTGGCGTCGAGGCCAGCGTCGTCACCGCGGCGCGCTCGCCCGAGGTCAACGCCAACGGCACGATCACCTTTCGTCTCCAAGCCCCGAACGCCAAGACGGTGCGGATTCTCACCGACTTTCCCAAGCTCGGCGACGTTCCCGTCAACGGCTCGGCGGGCTTTGACATGACCAAGGACGAAAACGGGGCTTGGTCCTACACCTCGCCGAAGCTCGCGCCGAGTTACTATCAATACTGGTTCGTCATGGACGGCACGACGCTGCCCGATCCGCAGAACACGTTCGTCCGTCCCGCTTCGGGCGTCTACAAGAGCGTCGTGGCGTTGCCCGGCAAGGAAGCCGAATGGATGATGTTTCGCGACGTGCCCCATGGTAATTTGACCGAGCACCATTACCTGAATCCGGATAACAAGACCGCGCGCCGCGTTGTCATCTACACGCCGCCGGACTACTCTACGAGCGGCAAGAGCTATCCCGTGGTCTACCTCCTCCACGGTGCGAACGACTACGAGCGCGGCTGGACGCAGTCCGGCATGGCCAACAACATCATGGATAACCTCATTGCAGACGGCAAAGCGGTGCCGGCAATTATTGTGATGCCCTTCGGCCACGACACGACCGGCTCGACGGGCAAGCTTCCCGAGGTCCGCGCGCTCCAAGCTTCCCTCGGCTACACGCCGCCGCCAGCACCGGCGCGAGGCGCTGGCCGGGGCGGTGCGCGCGGCGCTCCAGACGCTGCGGCTGCCGCTCCAGCGGGCGGCGCAGCCGCTCCCGGCGCCGCCCCAGCGCCCGGTGGCCGTGGTGGTCCGGGTGGCGGCTTGGGCGCTGCCTACATGGAAAAGGATTTGCTCACGCTCGTGATTCCCTACGTCGAAAAGGAGTTCCGTGTGATCAAGCACAAGAATGCTCGCGCGATCATGGGTTACTCCATGGGCGGCGGTCATTCGGCCGCCATCGGTTTTGGTCATCCAGCGATCTTCTCTTACGTCGGTTGCATGAGCGGCGGCGGCGCCAACCTGATCACGTCGAATCCCGAGCGGGCGGCGACGGCGAACAAGGACTACAAGCTCATCTTTGTCGGCTCGGGCACCGAGGACACCGCCATCAACGGCGCCCGTGCGTCGCACACCGCGATGACCGAGAAAGGCATCAATCACATCTTCAGCGAAGACCCCGGCTACGGCCACGACTACCAGATCTGGCGCATCTACCTGCACCGGCTGCTGCAAAAAACCTTCCGGGACTGATTCAGTCCCAGCGGGGTGCGGTTGACGGTGAAATCTACGCCGCGTGTCGCGATCGTGGACGTTGCTCTCGCCGGCTTTGCCACGCACGTCCGGTTCGCTCGACCTTCTTCCTCACGATGATCTCCCTGTCGAAAAAATTCCGGGCCGCGCTTTGTGCCGCCCTGCCGCCGCTCGCGGCGCTGGCCGCATCGCTCGAAGTCAAAATCGATGCGACCAAAACCGGCGCGCCGATCAATCCGCTCATCTACGGGCAGTTCATCGAGCACCTCGGCCGCTGCATCTACGGCGGCATCTGGGCGGAGATGCTGGAAGACCGGAAATTCTATTTCCCCGTCACCAAGGACTACGCGCCCTACAAGGATCTGAAGAATTCAGCGTTTCCCGTCGTCGGCGCGTCGCCCTGGGAGATCGTCGGCGAGGCTGACAGTGTGACGATGGAGAAAAAAGACGCGTTCGTCGGCGAGCACTCGCCGCGCATCCGCGCCGGCGCCGGCGTTCGCCAGCGCGACCTCGGAGTAGTCGCAGGAAAATCTTACGTCGGCTACGTCTGGGCCAATCCGCTCGCCGGCCGCGCCGAGTTGGACGTCACGCTCGCGTGGGGCGACGGTGCGGGCGATCGCGCGACCGTGCGCTTGGTTTTCTCCGGCGCGGGCTTTTCGAAGCAGGCCTTCACGTTCACGGCTGCTCGCGCCACGGACAAGGCGTCGCTCGAAATCCGCGCGCTTCCCGGCACCGGCGAAATTCTCCTCGGGCCGCCCTCGCTCATGCCGGCCGACAACGTCCGCGGCCTGCGCGCCGACACGCTCGCACTGCTCAAGCAGCTCAACGCCGCCGACTATCGCTGGCCGGGCGGAAACTTCGTCAGCGGTTACGACTGGCATGACGGCATCGGCGATCGCGACCGCCGTCCGCCGCGCAAAAATCCGGCGTGGACCGGCGTCGAACACAACGATTTTGGCACCGACGAGTTCATCGCCTTCTGCCGCGAAGTTGCCGCCGAGCCGCTGATCGCGGTCAACACCGGCTTCGAAGGCGCCTACGCCGCCGCGCAGTGGGTCGAGTATTGCAACGCGTCCTCCGCGACGCTCGCCGGGAGCTGGCGCGCGAAGAACGGCCACGATCGCCCTTACGGCGTGAAATATTGGGGCGTCGGCAACGAAATGTATGGCTACTGGCAGCTCGGGTTCATGCAGCACAAGCAATACACGATTAAGCACAACATCGTGGCCGACGCGATGTGGAAGGTCGACCCCTCCGCCATCCTGATCGGCGTCGGTGACATCGATCGCGTCAACAAGGACTACGATCCCGACATGGTGAAGGCCAACCAGACCTGGTCGAAGGGCATGCTCGAGGCCTCGGGTGACAAGATGAACGTCATGTCCGAACACTTCTACGAAGGCCGTGTGCCGTGGACGCGGGAAGTCCGCGGCGATCTCCTCGCCTCCGTCACCAAGATGAAGGAGAACATCCGCAAGAAAGCGGAGGGGCACCGCAAGCTGCAGGCCACCATCGCCCAGCTCAAGGGACGCATCGTGCCCATTGCGATGGACGAGTGGAACTACTGGCACCGCGATTACGTTTACGGCGAACTCGGCTGCGTCTACGACCTCGCCGACGGCCTCGGCATCGCCGAGGGCCTGCACGAGTATTACCGCCAGAGCGACATCATCCAAATGGCGAACTACGCCCAGACGGTAAACGTAATCGGCGCGATCAAGACGACCAAGACCGCCGCCGAAATGGAAACCACCGGCCTCGTGCTCCAGCTCTACCGCGCGCACTACGGCCAGATTCCGCTTCAGCTCCCCGAAGCCGCCGCGCCCTACGACGTCGCCGCGGCGCTCACGGCCGACGGCAAATCGATCACGATCTCCGTCGTGAATCCGACGAAGGCGGAAATGGATCTCCATCTCGGGCTCACCGGTCGGGAGGTTTCCGGCAGCGGCACGCGCTGGCACATCACCGGCGCCGACGAATTCGCGCACAACACGCCTGGCCAGCCGCGCGTCGTCGACATTCAGCAGACGACCAACGTCGCCAGCGGCGCGCTGCGCGTGCCGGCCCTCAGCGCGACGTTGTTTGTGCTGCCGTTGAGATAGACCCGGCTTCGTCACGCCGGCAGCGGACGACGCCAACAGCCTCGCAACGCCTACTTCGCCGTGGGCTTATAGTCCTGCCAGAGCCATTCGAGCGCAGGCGCGAGGGTGTGCGCGCGGGCCGGGCGGTCGACGTGGCCGGCTTCCTTGCAATAGACGAACTGGTAGGCGTAGCCCTTCACCTTGAGCGCCTCAGCCATGCGCTGGTTGGCGATGACCCAGTTAAACATGCCGGCGCCGGAGGAGCTCGCGCCGTTGTCGCGCTCGCCGACCTGCAGCCAGAGCCGGAGCGGTTTGTTCGGCGCGGTTTTTGGGATGAAGTTCTCGTGGTATTCCCACGCGCCGTGCGGGGCGTCGGGGCCGTTGCGCAAATTCACGAACGTGCCGGAGAACACGAGCACGCGACGATAGAGGTCGGGGCGAAACCACGCCATCGAGAGCGCGGCGGCGCCGCCGGAGCTGCCGCCGAGCACGGCGCGGGCGTTCGGATCTTTCGTGAACGTGACGCCGTAATTTTTGGCGACGCGCGGCAGCACTTCCTCCTCGATGAATTCGGCAGATTTGCCGGAAACGGTGTCGTATTCGAGGCTGCGCTGGTTGCTCGGCATCACCATGACCGCAACCATCGCCGGCAGACGTTTGTCGGCGATCAGGTTGTCGAGGATGGTGGGGAGGTGTGGCGCGGGCTTTTGGTCGTGCATCCCCATCGCGTCGTGACAGACGAGCAGCGGCGCGGGCGTGCCAGGAACGTATTGCGCCGGAATGTAGACGTTGACCTCGCGCGTGGCGTCGGCGTTCACCTTGCCGTCGCGGCCGGCGGCCGGCGGGAAAAATTTGCTGCCGGCGAGGGGTAACTGGAACGTCTCAACCTTTCCCTTCGGCACGTTGTCGCGGGGGAGCGACTCCGGCGCAGGAGCGTAAGGCGGTGTGATCGAAAAATCACCGACGCTTGCGCCCGGTTTCCACGGCGGCAGCTCGCCGAGTTTGGCCAGTGCCGCCTGATCCTCGGCGGACAACGGACCACCGCGTCCGCCGCGCCCCGGGGGTTGCGCGGAGAGCGCCGCGGCCGCCGCGGCGGCCAGGACGACGACAGGAAGAATGCGTGTTCTCATAGGGGGCGTGTTGCAAAATGGATTGTCATTCTGAGCGCAGCGAAGAATCCACTTGGACATGCGCGGCGCTTCAGGGCGTGCGTGCCTCCTGCTGGATTCTTCGCTCCGCTCAGAATGACAAAACGCGGGCATTGGAGGTATTTTGAAAACAGGGCCCAGAAGGAGCCTCATGGTTTCGTCGGCGCGGCTTTCACGTAGGGCTCGGCCGGCACGGCGGCCTTGTAGCCCATCACGCCGAGCATCTTCTCGGCGTAGCGCCGGCCCATCTCGCGCTGGCCGTCCGCCGTGAAATGCAGCCGATCGCGATTGGCGGGAACACCGGCGGAGGAGATGACGTGCGAATTCGGCAGCGTGCCGGGGAGATTTTTCATGATCACGTTCGCATTGGCCTTTTCACCGTTCTGGTCCGCGTTGACCACTTCACCGGCGAGCAGGACCACGTCCTTCGGATCGAGGCTCAGATCCTTGATGAGATCGCCGTGGATTTTCTTCACCTTCTTCGGCCAGTCCTGATCCTCGAAGTTGGATTCTCCCTGATGGATCAGGATGCCTTTGATCACGCCGGACTGCTGCGCGATCCGGGCGAGCTTCACGAGATACTCGTAGGGGTTGCCGTCGTATTGATTCGCGAGGGAAATCTTCCACTGCCCGTCCGCCGGCAGGTTGGCGAGATAGTCGCGAAAGGCGTCCTTGTCCCAGAGTTCGATACGCGTGCCTGAAACGCCCAGCTTCACGACACCCACGCGGTATTTGGCCGGCAGGTTGGCGACCATCGTGCGTCCGAAATAATCCATCATGGAGATGCCGCGTGTGCGCCGCGTGAGTGGGGGAATGGCGTCATACCACTGGCCCATCTTTCGGCCGCGATCGGGTGTGTCGAAATCGGCGAGGACTTGGAAACGCGGATCGACGGTCTTGTCGCTCTCCGAGATGGCACCGCCGCCCTCCATGTTCGACTGGCCGAAGCAGAGGAAGACGTGGAAATTCGGATCGGGCGCGGCAAAGGTCAGCGGGACGCGCAGCAGGGTCGCGGTGAGAAGCGCAAGGAGGGTTTTTGTTCGCATGTCTTTTCGATTCCGGCGCGTTTCAGAACCGCACCGTGGCGCTGAGATTTGTCACCATCGGATCCGTGTAGCGGTAGACATAGTTCGGCTTGCCCGTCGTGGCGTTGAGGCTGTTGGCGCCGGTCTTGTAATACTTGCTGTCGCCCTCCACGAGGTCGTAGATGCGGTTCGCGCCAAACCGGAAGTTCACCCGATGGTTGAAAATCTTCCGGTCATACATGGCATAGGCCCCGATCGGGCACGCCGCACCGCCGCGGTAGAGGACGCCGTTGAGGATCGCCAGGTTGAAGTTCGGCGTCCACGACGCACTCAGTCCGAACCGCAGCGGACTCTCCCGCGACCGCTGATAGTCGAAGACGGCGCTCGCGGTGTAGGGCGCGCTGCGGCAGCCGGTGACGACGCTGATGGCGGTGTTGGAGGCGACGATGCCCTGCGCGGCCGTGATGAAGGTCGGGTTTTCCGCCAGCGCGGGGTTGCCGCCGGGGGCGTTGGCCGCCGCGGTGCGCGCGATCGCCGCATCGAGCATCGCCTGGAATTCCGCAAAGTCGCGGGTCGCCTTCACCTCGGTCTTCGAGAACGTCAGCCGGGTCTGCAACCCGTGCACGCGCTGGCCGATGAGGGTCACGTCCACGCCTCGGGACTTTTCCTGCGCGCTCACGCGGCGCCGCTCGTTGTTGAGGCCGTTGAAGACCGTGAAATACTTGGGATCGGACGCCAGGAGGTTGTTGGGGTTAAACAAATCCTCCATCTGGACCAGACTGAGCGAGTCAGGATTCCAAGTGAATGGTGCGTTTTGCCGCGTGATCTCGTAAACGCCGACGGTATAAAACAATCTTCCCTTGAGCACGTCGCCTTTGATGCCGGCCTCGCGCGTCGTGCCCATGATCGGGCCGAGCGCCCGGCCGGTGAAGATCTGGCTGCCCTGGAAGTTGAACGACTGCGAATGGGCCCCGTAAAGGTTGAGGTTGAAGTTCTCTTTTTTGATCAGGCCGTAGTTCGCTCCGACGATCGTGCTCCGCGCCGAGAGCGAGAAGTTGGGATCGTAGCGATAAAGCTGCGGCGCCTGATCCGGCGTGCCGAGGGGCGCAATCCGACCCGCCGCGTCGGTCACATAGACGGAGTCGACCGGAATTTTGCGCGAGATGCGATTGTAGCTCACGCCAAACAGTGTGGTGAGGCGGCCGCCGAAATATTCGCCGGACAGCGAGGCCGTGTAGTTGGACTGGTAACGCAGCTCGTAACTCGGCGTGTTGATTTGATAGGTCTCCACGAGCTCCGGCGTGAAGGTCGCCGAGCGCGGCAGGTTCGGGAACAGGAATTTTGCCCAGCCACCACCGTCGAGGAACGCCGGATCGTCGAGGTAGGCGCGCAGTTGGATGACGTTGTTCGCCGCGAGTCCGGGCGCGGCCGTGTTGACCCAGCCCCAGAGGCGGCCCCAGGAATAATTCCGGCTGCGGGTGCCGGTGACCACGAGGTCCTGCTTCATCCACTTGCCGAATTCGAAGGGATATTGGGCCGACACCCGGCCGGCTTTGAACAGGTTGCCGTAGTTTTTCCACTGCGTGAGATTGCCGAAAAGGTCGAGAAACGGCCGGCCCCGGCCATCGACATTGATCACGGGGGGCGAGGCGCTGCCGCCAAACGAGTTGTCGTTGCGGTTCTGGTGCTGGAATTGCTGGTTGTAGGAAACCTGGAGCGCGAGCTTGCCGATGCGCTGCTCGATGACCGTGGTCACGACGTTGAACGGACGGTCGAGGTAATCGCCGATGCCAAGGATGTTGAACGAGCGGCTGAAGCCCTTGAAGACCTTCGAGGAACCGTCGGGCATCCGCACCGCGACACTCTGGCCTTCGAGCAGCGAGACGGAGGCGCCGCTGCCGCCGGAGCGATCGATCGCGTCGGGCGAGGTCGCGGTGCGCTGGACGACTTCGCCATCCGAGGTGACATACCAGCGATTGTTGTTCGCGAACGACCGCCCGGCCGCCGCGGCTTCCTGGATGGCGGCGGTGTTGTCGGCACGGCGGCGGGCGTAGATGCCGCGTTCGCCCTCGAGGGTGATGATCGTGTTCGCGAACGGGCGGTAGGTGAGCGCGAGGTCCAGCGCGCGCAGCGACTGATAGCTGTGGTCGACGTAGACGTTGTCCCTGCGGTTGACGGCGTTGAACCTGACGGCAAAATTCTTGCCGATCTTCCGGTTCAAGTCGATCTGCGCGCGATAGGAATTCAGGCTGTCGTAAAACAAGAGCATTTCGTTGGCATTGGCGAAGCGGGCGCGCTTGGTCGTCGTCGTCACCTGGCCGCCGGGCGTCGAATCGCCGAACATCAGCGAATTGGAACCCTTGCCAAAATCGAAGCGCTCGACGTTGTAGGTGTCCGATGGCACCGACCACTGGAAGAAATTCCGCGAGGTGCCGCCGCCGCCTGCGAGACCGCGAAACGTCACGCGGCCGTCGTCCGTGCGCGCTTCGAGCCGCGGCGTGACCGTGAGGCCCGACACGAACGCCGCCGCGTCTTCCATGTTGAAGACGCCGATGTCGCTCATGAAATCGCGCGTCAGGACGTCGACCGTCACGGGCAATTTCACGAGGTCCTGGTTGGTGCGATTGCCGAGCAGCGTGGAGCTGGCGGCCCAGGGATTCTCGTTGGTGTCCTTCACTTCGAAGGGCGACAACGCCACGACTTCATCGGTCGGGGCCGTGGGGGTGGCTGGCTTGGCGGGAGCCTGGGCGCGAAGCGTCGCGGCGAAACTGGTGAGAAACAGCAACACGCCGGCAAGGGAACGAGGGCGAAGGAGCGTTTTCATTTTGCATGGGGTCGGGGTTGGGGTGGGACTCTCGAAGTCGCGGGGGGGCGGGCACGACTTCATCGGAAAGGGAAACGCGCCTACTGCGAACCGGCGGCGGCGGCGTGCGGCGCCGGTTGAAGGAGCTGCACGTCGTCGAGCGTCCAGTCGTTCTGCGGCGGGCCGAAGCCGCCCGCGCTCGCGGGCCGCGCTTCGCCGCCGCGTGGTGCAGCATCGACTCGTGGCGACGCGCTGGCGGCGGCGGAAGCGTTGTTCGCGCTGGCATCGGCGCCGCGCCCCGCGCGACCTGCGCCACCGCCGGGCCCGAAGCCAAACGGCGCCGTGTGCGTGATGCGCACCCAGCGCGCCTTCGCCGGCCCAAACGCGATATCGACGATCGGTCCGCCGCCGCGTCCGGTCGCGACGGGTTCGCCCCAGTTCTCGCCGTCGGTGGAGAGCTCGATCTTGTAGGCGCGCGTGTAATTGCGCGGCGCGCTCGTGCTGTTCAGCCGCAGCTCGGAAATCGTCGTGGCCTCGGGCAACTCGATCTGGAGCCACGCGCCGCTCACCGGTGCTTTCGCGGTGAAGCTGAACGTCGCGGGGCCGGCCGCCACCCCGCCGCTCGCGCCCGCGGTGGATGCGGCCGCACCCACGCGGTTCGTCGTCAGCTTCCACGCGGTGCGATTTCCGATGGGTTGCGGGAGTTGCGCGTTGAGGTCCTTCAACGTCCACGCGTCCTTGCGCTCCGCGTGCGCGGCGCGGACGCGCGCAACATCGTCGGCCGCGATCAAGGGTGACTGGTGGCCGAAACTCGTGCGCACATACGACGCGACCGCGGCGATCCAGGCATCGTCGTTGGCCCCCATCGGCAACATCTGCGAATCGTAAGTCTGGCCCGCGATCGGGCCGCTGACGCCGTGCAGCAGCGCCATGATGACGGCGTCGCGATGACCGGTGACCGTCGCGGAACCGGCGAGCGGCGGCGCCAGCGTCGCGGTGCGTCCCTCCATGGGCGTGCCCTTGCCGTCGAGCCCGTGGCACGCAAAGCAAAGCTCGAGATAAACCGCCTGGCCGCGTTCGAGCAGCTGGCGCTGGGCGCCGGTGAACTGGGCGCCAATTGTGCCGCCGATCGGATTGAGCAGCTGGACGGCGACTTCCTTCACCGTTGCGATCGGACTGCCCTGCGCCGCGCGGGAGATGATCGTTTTGGCTTCGGGCAATTTGAGCAGGTTGGCGCTCATCATGGCTTGGAGCGCGGTCTCGACCTGCGGATCCTTGCACAGCGCGAGGATATCGGCGGCGAGCGTCGCATCGCCCCGTTTCACGACCGTCTCGCTCGCGCGAATCGCGGCGACGCGCACGCGCGCGTCGGTGTCGCGGAACAGTTGTCGGGCGAACGCCGCGTCGAAGTTGTCGAGCCCTTCGAGCGCCCAGATCGCATGGACGCGCGCGAGGGTATTGGCCGAGGTTTGCGCAAGCGAGCGGAGCGCGGGAACGACCGATTTGTCCTGAGCGAGGACGAGGAGTTTTTGCGCGGTGTCGCGCCACCAGCCGTTCGGATGACTGAGGTGCGCGACCAACTGCGCCGGGGTTTCCTCCAGCATGCGCGGCTGCGGCCCGAGCTTCGTGCCGGTGTGGACGAGCCGCCACACGCGCCCGCGGTTGATTTTCCCGCCCATGCCATATTGGTCGATGACGCCGCGGAGGTAGGAGCCGCGGCGCGTCCAGTTTCCCTCCTGGATGATGCCGCGATACATGTCCGTGATGAACATCGTGCCGTCCGGCGCAGTGGTGACGTTGACCGGGCGGAAATAAGGATCCGCGGAGCGGAGGAACTCGGATTTCTCGTGAGCGTTGCGGACGATGGTGACGCCGTCGTTGGTCTCGACTTTCGCGCGCCGCACGAGGCGCCCGACCGGTTCGCCGAAGAACAGGTCGCCGAGGAGCTCGGCGGGCAGGCGATCGCCGCGGTAGATTTCGATCCCGGCGGCGCCCGTGATGTGGTTGAGCGTTTTTTCCTCCGGGCGGAAACGCGGGCGGCCGCCCTGCACGTCGGCGAGGCCGATCAGCGGGAAGACTTCCTTGAACCCTGGCGCAAACTCGTCGCGGTGCTTGATCGCCCCGTAGACGATCGGTTGTTGGAAATTCAGTGGCGCGACCTCGGAGCCGGCGTTGGTGAACCACAGTTTGCCGGAGTCGTCCTGCGCGAGGCCCCACTGGCCGCCGTTCGGCGCGGTCGGTTCCTTGATCGCGCCCTGCGGTGTCCACCGGATGCGCTCGGCGTTGACCGTGGTGTAGATCCAGTTGTCGAGCGCCCACACAAGGCCCGACGACTGGTGCTCCAGGTTGGCGAAGCGCCGCTCGAAGGCATGGAAGAGCTTTTTCTCGTCGGCCACACCGTCGTGGTTGGTGTCGCGGTATTCGAACACGTCGCCGGTGTCGGTTTCCTGGATGAGGACGCTGTTGCGCAGCGGCAGAATCATCCGGGGGAGCAGCAGGCCATCGGCGAAAACCGAATGCCGATCGAAAACGCCGTCGCCTTTCGACGACCAGTGGAGCGAGACGCGGCTCGTCGGCGCCTTCTCGTCGGTCGCATCGGCGTCCTGCATGTAGGTGCGCATCTCGGCGACGTAGAGGCGGCCGTTGCCATCGAACACGCTGACGACGGGCTCGCGGATCTCGGGTTCGCTCAAGACCAGTTCCAGCCGGTAACCCGGCGGGAGCTGCACGAGCCGGGCGCTTTCGGCGGGCGTGAGATAGGGCGGACTGGGAGGGCGCGGCGCGGCTTCGGCGATAGCCGCGTTCTCCGCTCCGCGAGCCGAAGCGACGGTGAGCGCAAGCGCGGCAGCCGCCCCAACGATACGGTGTTTCATCGCCCTAGATGTTCGCGAGCCGGCCCGTCGAATCGCCGAAGCGTTCGAGTTTCTGCGCGCCGCCGATCCGGTCCATCATGCTGAGGAAGAGATTGGTGACGGGTTCGTCCTTGAACTTCGTGTAACGCCCGGGGTGGAGCGTGCCGCCCGCGCGGCCCGCCAGGATGATCGGGAGGTTGACGTGCGAGTGGCGGTTGCCGTCGGAGTTGCCGCTGCCGTAGACGATCTGCGAATTGTGCAGGAGCGAGTGGCCGTCGACATCCTTGGTGCGCTCCATCTTCTCGAGGAAGTAGGCGAGCTGGGTCACATAGAAGTGATCGATCTTCTGGACCTTCTCGATCCAGTCCTGCTTTCCGCCGTGGTGAGAGAGATTGTGGTGGCCGTCGTTGACGCCGATCTCGGCGAAGTCGCGGTTGTTGCCGTCGCCGGCGATCATGAAGGTCGCAACGCGCGTGTTGTCGGTCTCGAACGCGAGGTGCAGCAGGTCGAACATCAACCGGATGTATTCGGCGTAGCTGGCGGGGATGCCCGCGTCGGGGGCGTCGACGTTCGGCTGCGGGCGCTTCGACCGCGCCTGTTCGGCGGCTTGAATGCGCAGCTCGATGTCGCGGACGCTCGAAAAGTATTCGTCGATTTTCTCGCGGTCGCGGCCGGAGACTTCGCCCGTGAGGCTGCGCAGGTCGCGCTGGATGAAATCGAGCACGGAGCGCTTTTGCTGCTGGCGGATGAGAAGGTTTTCGGCGCGCTCCTTGGGCGTGCCGGCGCCGAACATCCGCTCGAACAGCGCGCGCGGATTCACCTCGGGCGTGAGCGGCGTGGTGGCCGAGCTCCACGCGAGGTTGTGCTGGTAAACGCAGGCGTAGTCGGTGTCGCACGTGCCGACGTTGAGCACGGTGTCGCACGACAGCTCGAGCGAGCGGAACGGCGTGAGCAGGCCGATGCGCTGCGCCATGATCTGGTCGGCGGAGACGCCGGCGCGGAAATCGGCGCCGTTGGTCTTCTTGATGCGCACGCCGGTGAGAAAAGTGCCGTTGGCCCGCGCATGGTCGCCGCCGCCGTCGGGCCCGCCGTTGGCCGAGAGGTCGCTGAGCCCGCCGAGCACCGAGAGATGCTGCTTTACGTTGGCGAGCGGCTCCATGGTTTTGTTGAGCGCGAAATTCGCGCCTGTCTCTGCGGGCCAAAACGCGGCCGGGATCGCGCCGTTCGGAAAATAGAGGAACGCGGTGCGCAACGGCGCGCCGGTGGCCGTGGTGGCGACCGGCGCGGCAGCCGCAGTGGGTGCGGCGGCCGCAAGCAGGCGCGAGGAGAACGACTCGAGCGCGGGCAGCGCGAGCCCGAGGCCGACGTTGCGCAGGAAGCGGCGGCGATCCAGTTGCGGACTGGAAACAGAGGAAACACGGGAGTTCATGGGGTGGAAGAGTTGAGGGTGAGGGCCGCGGACTTGGGCGTCTGGCTGGCGGCGTTGGGCGCGACGCGGCGCAGTTGGAACGGAGCGGACTCGAACACACCGAACAGCAGCGTGGAGAAGCGCCCGCCGTCCTTGTCGACTTGGGCGACGATGGCGTCGATCGTGGGCACGTCGTAGTATTCGACGCCGCGACCGAGGATGTAGGTGAGCAGCTTTTCGGTCAGCGTGCGGTAGAACTCGACGCGGTGTTTTTCGAGCAGCGCCTGCTTGAGGTCGCGCACGCCGCCGAATTTTTCGCCGGTGGCGAGCTCGCCGGCGGCGTCGATCGGCTGGCCGAGCTCGTAGGTGCGTTGGCGGCCGAAGGCGTTGAAGTGCTCCATCGCGAGGCCGGGCGGGTCCATCCGCTCGTGGCACGAGGCGCACTTGGGATCTTCACGATGTTTGGCGAGGAGCTCGCGTTGCGTGAGCTGCTTTTCGTCGCCCTTCGGCTTCGCGTCTTCGAGCGCCGGCACATCGGGCGGCGGCGGCGCGGGCGGCGCGCCGAGGATGTTTTCGAGGATCCATTTGCCGCGCTTCACCGGCGAGGTGCGCGTGGGGTTCGAGGTGACCGTGAGCACGCTGCCCATCGTCAGCACGCCGCCGCGCACGGAATCGGCGGGCAGCTCGACGCGGCGCATGTCGGATCCCTTCACGTCGACGAGACCGTAAACAGGCGCGAGCGCCTCGTTCACGAACGTGTAGTTGCTCTGGAGCAGCTCCAGCACGCTACGATCCTGGGTGACGACATGGTGGAAATACGCCTCGGCCTCCTGCTTCATCGCGGCACGGATTTCCGGGGTGAGCTCGGTGCCGGGCGGTGGACGCGGACGCCGGCCGAAGCCGAAACCGCCGCGGCCGGGAGGTGGAGGAGTCGCCGCGGCGGCAACCGCACCGTCAGGCGAGGGCGGTGGCTTCTCGATCGCCATCACGTCGGCGGAGTTGATCGGGATGTCGAGCACGTCGCGGGATTGGAGCCACTGGCCGGAGAAGTTCTCGGCGAAGGCGCGCGCCTTGGCATCGGCGAGCATGCGCGAGACCTGGGCGCGGAAATTATTTCGCAGCTCCCCGCGCGCCGCGAGCTGCGTGAGCTCGTCGTCGGGCAACGAAGACCACAGCGCATACGAGAGCCGCGCGGCGAGGGAGTATTCGTCGAGTCGCGCAGTGGGCTGGCCGGCTGCGGCCGGCTCGGCCTTTTCGAGGTGAAACAGGAACCGCGGCGCGGAGAGCACCGCGACGATCGCCTGCGCGATGCCTTTCTCAAACGTCGTGCCCGGCAGCGAATACGTGCGCTCCGCGATGGCGACGAGGGCGTCGACCGTGTCCGCGTCGACGGGGCGGCGATAGGCTTTCGCGACAAAGCGCGCCAGCACTTCGCGGGCGTAGGCGCGGCGCTCGGCGGCAGCGACCGGTGGTTTTTCGCGCGTGTAGAAGCGGCCATGGTTCGGATGGTGATCCCATTGCTCTTTCGCGAGCGGGCCGTCGAAGATCACGAACAGCACGCGATACTCCATCTTCGTGCGGAGCGGTTTGAGGTCGGGATAGACCGGCGTGAGCTCGCAGCTCACCACGTGATCGCCGGCGTCCCAGTCGAAGGTGAACGTGTCCGTGAGGTAATCCATGTCCGCCCACTCGTATTCCTTGTCGAGGATCACCTTGCCGTCGGCCTTCCACACGACGTGCGCGTGCTGCGGATCGACGGGCGTGGCCTCGCCGTCGATCTTCGTGTTCAGCATGAGGCGATACTGGCCCTTCTTTTTCACCTTGAAGGTGTGGCTGGTCGTGCGCGCTTGATAATACGAGTAGCGCGCGGCGTTCTGCGTGCCGTCGGCGGTGACGAAGTCCTCGCCGACAAGCATCTGCGACGACATCACGACGGTATCGAGCGGCACCGCCTGGTTCACGGCGGTCATCGCGCCCTCGATGAATTTTTCGAGGCGCATCGGCGAAATGCTCAGCACGTCGCCGATGTTATCGAAGCCGTAGCCGACGTCGTCAGGCGGCAGCATGGCCTCCGCCTCGAAGTTGGCCCCGATGAGATCGCGCAGCGTGTTGCGGTATTCGGTGCGATTGAGGCGACGGGTGGTGACGCGTCCGGGGTCGGGCCGCGCGGGATCGAGCGCGAAGCCGTGCGTGACGATCCACTGCTCGAGGGATTTTTGCTCCGTGGCGGTCAGCGCCGTTTCGCCGGGCGGCGGCATGATGTGCGAGCGGGTGTTGCGGAGGACTTTGAGCCAGAGCTCCGGGTTGCGGGCGATTTGATCGGTGGTCGTGAGCGCGTCGAAAGCGAGGCCGCCCTTCTTGGCGCCGTCGCCGTGGCATTCGTAGCAGCGCTCCCGCAGGATGGGGGAAACGGACTTTTTGAATTCAGCGAGCGCGGGATTTTCGGCCGCCGGTTTCACGTCAGCCGCGGCGCGGGCCGCAACGGTGAGCAACGCGCACAAGGCGGACGTGAGGAGGGATTTATTCATGGGCAGTGGGTAGTTCGCCAACCGGGCCGCGCGACCACAGGGGAACGCCGGCCTGTCTGCCAGACGGCTGCTGGCACGTGAAGGAATCATAAGACATACGTGCCACTATGCCCCAAGGCATAGTGCGCGGCCGGGGTGGGGCACTATGCCTTTTGGCGGGTTGAAAACCCCGGCACTTTTGCGCCGTCTTTCCCCAGCGCGGCTCCGCGTCGCGTCTCTCAATCCCTGCCCCATTTCGAATCGATGATCCCGTTCCCGATCATTCACCGCTGCACGTCCTCTCGCGTCGTTGGTCTGGGACGCCTCGCGGCGGTGCTCCTTGGCACGATGGGGTTGGGCCGGTCGGCACCACCGCCGGCGGCCGCCACGGCGTTCATCGAGCAGCACTGCGCCAGTTGCCACAACGAAACCGACAAGGAGAACGACCTCGATCTCACCAGCCTCGCCTACGAGCCTGGCAACGCGGCGAACTTCGCGCTGTGGGTGAAGGTGCATGACCGCGTGCAGGCGGGCGAGATGCCGCCGAAGAAAAAGCCGCGGCCCGCGGCGGCGGATTTGGAGAAGTTCGTGTCGACGATGGCGTCGACGCTCACGGCGTCGGAGCAAGTGCTGGTCGCGCGCGACGGCCGCGCCGTGCAGCGCCGGCTCAATCGTTACGAATACGAAAACGCCCTCCGCGATCTGCTGCACGTGCCCTGGGCGCAGGTGAAGGACAAGCTGCCGCTCGACGGCGAACAGCACGGCTACAACAAGAGCGCCGAGGCGCTCGACGTGTCGTTTGTGCAGATCGAGCGCTATCTGGCCGCGGCGGACTATGCGATGCGGCAGGCCATGGGCGCGGCGTTTGAGCGGCCGGAAAAGGCGGCGCGCCGCATCTACGCGCGCGAGACGTTCGGGACGTTTTCCTACTGGCCGCGCGAAAACGGCACGCTGCCCGACCGGCTGGCGTTTCCCGTGCTCGACTCGCGCGCGCAGCCCGACGTGCGCGCCGGCCGCGCGCCGAACAGCAGCCCCGAGACGAAGGAGCGCGAGGCCGTCGGGAAGGTTTCCAGCATCTTCAGCGACGCCGGCGGCTACGGCTGGGGTTTTAGTGCGCCGGCCGCGGGCCGTTACCGCATCCGCGTGAAAGGCTACACGGTCTGGGTGAGCGGCGGAGGCATCGGGCGCTGGTTCTACGAAGGGCAGGGCGCGGAGAAGGCACCCGTCTACTGGCTCCCCGTCTGGCACCGGCCGAACCTCGACGAGGTGTGGCCCGGCCGCAACGACGAGCCCATCGGCCTCTACGCGCAAAGCTCCGGGCAGACGCGGCCCATCGGCGTGGTCGATTTCACGCCCGAGCCGTCCGTCGGCGAGATCGAGGCGACGCTCGCCGCCGGCGAGGCAATCCGCACGGATGGCATGAGGCTCTTCCGCACGCGCGTGAACGGCACCGACGAGCAATACGTGAACCCGCTCGCGACGAAGGAAGGCATGCCCGGCTATGCGGTGCAGTGGCTCGAAGTCGAGGGGCCGCTCGACGACGCGTCCGCCGGGGCGGGCTACAAACTTCTGTTCGGCGCACTGCCGATGCGGCGCGTCGAAGCCGGCCAGCGCGGTGGCGTGCCGCTCGAAAATATCGGTGGCGCGGGCGGCGGCCGTGGCGGCTTCGGGCCCGGGCGTGGGGGCGGCCGCGGCGGTGGGCGTGGCGGCGCGGCACCCGGCTTGATGGTCGAAGTCGTGTCCGACCAGCCGGCGGAGGATGCCGAGCGGTTGCTGCGGAATTTCACGCGCGTCGCTTTTCGGCGCCCGGTCCGCGACGACGAGCTGCGCGGTTTTCTCGAACTGTTTCAGAAAGAGTTCGCGCTTGGCGCAGGTTTCGCGCGCGCGATGCTCACGGCTTACACGGGCGTGCTGGCGTCGCCGGGTTTTGTGTTTCTCGAGGAGAAAGCGGGCCGGCTCGACGCCATGGCGCTGGCCACGCGGCTCTCGCTCTTCCTGTGGAATTCCACGCCCGACGCCGCGCTGCGCGCACTCGCCGAGAGCGGCGAGCTGCGCAGACCCGACGTGCTCCGCGCCGAGACCGAGCGCCTCTTGCGCGATCCGCGCGCCGAACGCTTCGTCGAGGCCTTCACCGACTACTGGCTCGATTTGCGGAAGGTCGACGACAATTCGCCATCCTCGACCATCTACAACGACTACGAACTCGACGACCCGTTGAAGCTCGCCGCGATCGACGAGACGCGGCTGTTCTTCGCCGAGCTCGTGCGCGGCGATCACCCCGTGCGCAACATCGTCGCGTCCGATTTCACGTTTCTCAACGAGCGGCTCGCGCGCCACTACGGCGTCCCCGGCGTGCACGGCGCGCCGATGCGACGCGTCACGCTCCCGCCCGGCAGCGATCGCGGCGGACTCATGACGATGGCGAGCGTGCTCAAAGTCACCGCCAACGGCACCACGACCTCGCCGGTCCTGCGCGGCCACTGGATCACCGAGCGCATCCTCGGCCTCGAAACGCCGCCGCCGCCGACCGGCGTGAAAGCGGTCGAGCCCGACATCCGCGGTGCGGTTACCATCCGGCAGCAACTCGCCAAGCACCGCGAGGATCCCTCGTGCGCCTCGTGCCACATTAAGATGGATCCCGCCGGCTTCGCGCTCGAGCACTATGACGTCATGGGCGGCTTCCGCGAGCGCTACCGCGCCGTCGACGACAAGATGAAACCCGCGCCCGGCTACGGCATGAATGGGCAGGCGTTCGCGTTTCATTTCGGTTTACCGGTGGACGCTGCGGGTGAGCTGCCCGATGGCCGCGCCTACCGGGACGTGCGCGAGTTCAAACAACTCGTGGTGCAGGACGAACTGCCCATCGCGCGCCACCTCGCCAGCCAGTTGCTCATTTTCGCGACCGGCTCGCGCGTGAATTTCTCCGACCGTCCCGCGCTCGATCGCATCCTCGCACGCACGGCTCCCAACCACTACGGCGTCCGCGCCCTCATTCGCGAAATCGTGCAGAGCGAGCTGTTTCAAACGAAGTGATCCCACCATGAAGCTGCACCCCGTCGAGGCTCCGTTCGTCACCATCCGCCGCGCCATGTCGCGCCGCCACTTTCTCCGCGGCACGGGCATCGCGCTGTCGCTGCCGTTCCTCGACGCGATGCTGCCGCCGTTCGCCCGTGCGGCCGCAGCCTCGTCACCGTTTGACCCGAAAGCGAAACCGCGCCGGATGTTCGGCATCTGCAACAATCTCGGCCTGCGCCCCGATCTGTTTTTCCCGAAGGACAGCGGGCCGAACTACACGGCGTCACCTTACCTCTCGCTGCTCCAGGAGCACCGGAAGGATTTCACAGTGTTCAGCGGCGTGTCGCATCCGAACGTCGACGGCGGCCACCCGTCCGACATTTCGTTCCTCACCGCCGCGCCGCACCCGGCGAGCAGTTCGTTCCGCAACACCATCTCGCTCGATCAACACATCGCGGAACGCATCGGCACGCTGACGCGCTTCCCGTCGCTCACGCTCGCCGTCAACGGCGGCGCACGCGGCCTCTCATGGACAGGCACGGGCGTTGCGATCCCGCCCGAGCAGCGTGCGTCGGACGTGTTCAACCAGCTCTTCCTTCAAGGCACGCCCGAGCAGGTGCAGGCGCAGATCCGCAACCTCGACCGCGGGCGCAGCATCCTCGACACCCTCGGCGCACAGGCCGCCGCGTTGCAGCGCGATCTCGGTGCGCGCGATCGCAGCCGCCTCGATCAGTATCTCACGAGCGTGCGCGATCTCGAACACCGCTTGCAGGAATCGCGCGGCTGGGAGAGCAAGCCGAAGCCCGTCGTCTCGATGCCCGCGCCCGTCGATCCCGCCAATCCCGCGCAATACATGGACAAGGTCCGCGTGATGTATGACCTCGTGCGCCTCGCGTTCGAGACCGACTCGACGCGCGCCGTCACACTCATGCTCAACAGCGTCGGCACGCCCGTCGTCACCATCGCCGGCGAGACGATCACGGACAGCTACCACAACCTCTCGCATCACGGCAAAGCCGACGAAAAACTCACCCAGCTCCGCACGCTCGACGAGTGGCACATGAAGCTCCTCGCACGCCTCTTCAAGGAACTGACAGCCGTGCGCGAAGGCGACGACACCCTGTTCGATCGCACCATGATCCTCTACGGTTCCAACCTCGGCGACGCCAACGCGCATTCGACGACGAACATGCCGACGATCTTCGCCGGCGGCGGCTTCCGCCACGGCCAGCACCTCGCGCTGGGCAAGGAGCAGGATTACCCGCTGCCCAATCTCTTCGTCTCGATGCTTCAACGCCTGGGGCTCGAAGAAACAAAATTCGCCTCATCCACCGGCACGATGCGCGGCTTGGCGATGGTATGAGATGAAACGTAATTTCGCGCTCGGGATTTTTCTCGCCACCGTCGGCCGGGCTTTTGCGGCCGACGTCGCTGAAGTTGTCATCGACTTCGAGCAGTCCACCATCGGCAAACCAGTCCCGACGTGGACCGAAAAAGGCGTCACGTTCACCCTCGCCGAGGCCCCGAAGACGAGCAAGGCCGCCGGCCGCGTGATGTTCTTTCCGCACCTCGCGACGAACCACAAAGGTTTGCTCAACGCGATGGCCAACGAGCAGGCCATTCCGGTGCAGGCGAAATTTCCCGCACCCGTGTCCGCGGTCACGATCGTCTTCTGGGCCTCGACCGGCTGTGCCGCGAAGCTGCAGGCGTTCGACCACAACGATCAAGTGATCGACACCGCCTCGGTCGCCGTCGCGCCCAGCCGCAAAGCTCCGGCCGACCCGGTGCCCTTTTTTGAGCTCACCGTAAAAAGCCCGGCGATCGCCTATGTGCGATTCAGCGGCCCCCGCAACGGCGAATTCCTCGCCGCCGACGAAGTCCGTTTCACGCCGATCACGACGAGATGATGTCACAGCACTAAGTCGCCCCGTGCGTCCACACGCGCGATTGCCCGTCAACCCCGCTTACACTGGCCGAAGTGGCGCGAACCAATCAAAAGGCGGCTGAAATACTTCGCCGAACAATTCCATAATACGCACGGTGGGTAGGCACCATTGCTACGGATTTCAGTGAAATTTCCCTCTGAAAATACTTATTAGCGCCACTTTGATTCGCGTTGAAATCGCACCTCCTCCGCCAGTTTTCTCCTCGTGCGTGCTGACCCCGCACCGGTGGCTCGCCTGTTGCCGCGGTCACGGACGTGTCGAAGGTGCGAACCACCCCGCCGCGCCTGCAACCTCGCGCTCTTCCGCGGCGCCACGGTCGGCAGCGTGGCGAGCACGTTCGATCGTCCGCCCCACGGGGAACAACGGGGCGGGTTCGTCTCGGCTCCTTGCTGGGCGTCTGGTTCGGCTCGCATCCATGCAGCCAAGGAGTCCTTTTTGTGCTTCCACGCTCACTGTTCCGGGCAAGTTCTCCGCCGCGAATTCCGGCGTTGAGGTGATCTCGTTCAGGGCGAAGACGGCAGGCCCTGCGTAGGGCGGTGGGCGTAGTTTCCGCGGTCAACGAATTGTCAAAGCCGGGTGCAGCCCATTGGCGGATGGAGGGCGTTCAGGCATGATCCCGTGCATGGAAACCAATCTGCCCCCGCCGCTGCCGGTCGTGCCGACCGTGCTCTTGCTGGAAGACAACGAGGCCTACCGCACGCTTATCGCCGAAGTGATGACGCAAGCGGGATTCGACGTGATCGCGGTGCCGGATGGGCGGCGGGTGGCGGCGATTCTGCGCGAGCGGCCGGTCGATCTGGTAATCTCGGACCTCGTGATGCCGGAGCGCGACGGGATCGAAACCATGACCGAGTTGCATTACACCCATCCGCAGTTGCCGGTGATCGCCATCTCGGGCGATATGCCGATGAACCGCGACCTTTACCTGCGGCTGGCGGAGAAGCTCGGCGCGTCGCGGGTGTTGGCCAAACCGTTCAAGATGGAGGCGTTGATCTGCGCGGCGCGCGAGGCGTTGTTGGACAAACGGGCGGGCGCGCGGCCGTGACCAAGGGGCCACGGGAAAGAAAAAGGGCCGCGAGTTGGTCGCGGCCCCGAGGTGGGAAGAACCCGATCGCAGTCGCTTACTGCGCCGGCGCGGTCGGTGCCGCGGGGGCGGCCTCGGCCGCAGGTTGCTGTTTCTGGGCCTCGAGTTCCTTCATCGCGGCTTTGCGCGAGAGGCGGACCTTGCCGGTGCGCTCGTCGATGCCGATGCACTTCACCGTGATCGACTCGCCCATTTTCACGACATCTTCGGTGCGGCGCACGCGGAAGTCGGCGAGCTCGCTGACGTGGCAGAGGCCTTCCTTGCCAGGCAGGCATTCGACGAAGCAGCCGAACTCCTTGATGCCGGTCACGCGGCCCGTGTAAATCTTGCCCATCTCGATCTGGGAGCCGCCGCCGCAGAGCGCGTCGATTTCCTGCACGGCGCGGTTCATGGCGTCGGCATTGTTCGAGTAGATGAACACCTTGCCCGAGTCGTCCTCGGCGATGTCGATCTGCGCGCCGGTGGTCTCGGTGATGCGGCGGATGGTCTTGCCACCGGGCCCGATGAGGAGACCGATCTTTTCGGGATCGATCTGGATGGTCTGGATGCGCGGAGCGTATTTCGAGAGGTCGGCGCGCGGCGCGGGGAGCGAGGCGAGCATGACTTTGAGAATTTCGATGCGCGCATCGCGGGCCTGGAAGACGGCGGTCTTGGCGATTTCGAAGGGCAGGCCGCCGATCTTGAGATCGAGCTGGAAGCCGGTGATGCCCTTGGTGGTGCCGGCGAGCTTGAAGTCCATGTCGCCGAAGTGGTCTTCCTCACCGAGGATGTCGGTGATCGTGACCCATTTTTCGATCGAGCCGTCGGCGGCGTTGTTGGTCATGAGGCCGCAGGAGATGCCCGCGACGGGCGCTATGATCGGCACACCGGCGTCCATCAGCGACAAGCAGCCGCCGCAGATCGAGGCCATCGAGGTCGAGCCGTTGGACGACATGATCTCGCTGACGACGCGGATCGAGTAAGGGAACGCATCCTCGGGCGGGAGCACGGGGACGAGCGAGCGCTCGGCGAGCGCGCCGTGGCCGATTTCGCGGCGGCCGGGCGAGCCGGTGCGGCCGGTTTCACCGACGGAAAACGGCGGGAAGTTGTAGTGGAGGATGAAGCTCTTGCTCGTCGCGCCGCCCGTGAGGCCATCCATGTCCTGGGCCTCCTTGGTGGGCCCGAGGGTGGTGAGGGCGATGTTTTGGGTGTCGCCGCGCTGGAAGGTCGCGGAGCCATGCACGCGCGGGAGGATGCCGACCTCGGCCTTGAGCGCACGGAGATCACGCTGGCCGCGGCCGTCGGCGCGCACGCCCTTTTCGAGGACGTTCTTGCGGTAGGCTTTGTATTGGAGATCTTCGAACACGACGTTGAGGTCGACGTCGGTGAACTTGTCGGCGCCGAGCTCGGCGGTGAGGGCGGCCTTGGCTTCCTCCTTGAGCGCCTTCACGCCGGCGGAACGCTGGGCCTTCTCCTTGCCGAAGATGGCGGCGACGATGCGCTCAGTCGGGACGACGCGTTCGATGATGGCGCGGGCCTCAGGGGTGGCGCCGACGAGCGGGAACATGGCCTTGGCTTTGCCGGCGAGTTTCTGGAGTTCCTCGATCGCAGCGATGATCGGCTGGATGGCCTGCTGGCCGAACTCGAGGGCCTTGATGAATTCCTCCTCGGGCAACTGATCGGCGCTGCCCTCGATCATGAGCATGTCTTTCTTCGTGCCGACGTAGATCAAGTCGAGCGACGAGCCATACATGTCCTGAATGGTGGGGTTGGCGACGAACTTGCCGTCGATCAGGCCGACGCGCACGCAGGCGATCGGGCCGCCCCACGGAATGTCGGAGATGGCGAGCGCAGCGCTGGCGCCGTTGACCATCGAGATGTCGGCGTCGTTGACCTGGTCGGCGGAGAGGAGCTGGCCGAGGATCTGCACTTCGTTGAGCAGACCTTCCGGGAAGAGCGGACGGCACGGACGATCGCAAAGGCGCGAGGTGAGGATTTCCTTCTCGGAGGGACGGCCTTCGCGCTTGAAGTAACCGCCGGGGAAGCGGCCGGCGGCGGCGTATTTCTCGCGGTAGTCGACGGTGAGCGGGAAGAAGTCCTGGCCGGGCTTGGTGGTCTGCGAAATGCAGGCGGTGACGAAGACATTGGTTTCGCCGACGCAGACGTTGACGGCGCCGTTGGCGAGGCCGGCGTAGGTGCCGGTGGAGAACGTGAGGTCGAGACCGGAGACTTTGACGATGTGTTTCTGATTCATGTTGTGATGACGGTTTTCTGACTGGGGTGGGCGCGCGGAAACGCGGCTGCCTTTGAGGTTATTCGTTGACGGATTTAGCGGGCACACCGGCGCGCAGCCCATTCGATTGGGCTCAGGGCCTTGGCCGGCGGTAGCTTTGGTCTGCTCGGTCAGACTCGAGAGACTTCCGTTTGGCGCCGTGGGTGGAGCCGGTTGCCCTCAACCGGCTTTTGGTCGAAGCGCGTTGGGGGCAACGCGCTCCACCTCAAAGCAACAAACGGAAATGTCCCGGGGTCTGGTGCGAGTGTCGTGAACGACAACGGGCGACTCGATGTGCGAGTCGCCCGTTTGACGAAAGCGTTATTTACGGAGGTTCAGCTTCTGGAGCAGCTCGTTATACTTCGGCAGGTCGCCCCGCTTGAGGTAGTCGAGGAGCTTGCGACGGCGGGAGGCCATCTGCAGAAGCCCGCGGCGCGAGTGGAAGTCCTTGCGGTGCGTGCGCAGGTGCTCGGTCAGGTGATTGATCCGGGCGGTGAGCAACGCGATCTGGACTTCGGACGAGCCGGTATCCTTCTCGTGGGTTTTGTATTGAGCGATGATTTCGGGTTTTACGACTGTGGTGGACATGGTTTTGTGGTTGGTTTCACGACTGTAGGGAACCCTCGCAGGCTCCGTGACACCCGCTCGCCGCGACCGAAATCGCGACTCGCCGGCATCACCGTTCCAATCCGGCGGAGTGCCGGACCAGTCATGGTGGACGCCCGCAACCGGCGGGCATCCACTGACGCAAGGGCGCAGATTCCCGAAACGCCCGGAGGCGCGCAAGCGCAAATTTCGCGCGATAGCCGGGGTGGGCCGGGAGGCGTCAGCCGGCCCGCAGATTGAGCGATTTTACGCTTTCGCAGCCCGGCAGCTGGCGGATGCGGGCGACGATGTGCTCGCGATGGAGGAAAAGCTCGTTGCGGACGACAGCGTGGGCGGCGAAGACCACCAGTCGGCCGCGCTCGATGCGGGCGGCGTGGGAATAGGTGGCGTTGGCGGCGCCGACGATCTCGGCCCAGCGATCGCGGATGGACTGTTCGGGTGAAGGGCGCCCGATCTGGTGTTTGACGAGCAACGCTTCGACCACGGCGGCGAGGGGTTGCGTGGCGCGCTTTTTGGAACGCGGTGGATCGTCCGACGGAATGCCACGCAGATCGCCGACGAGTTCCTCGGCGAGTTTGCTGAATTGGTGGGGCTGCTCAGGCACGATGGAATGAACCACTGATGGACACTGATATCCACTGATGCTTTTCAATCAGTGCTCATCAGTGCCGGGCAGAGGTTCCTTTCTGTTTTCTTCCTCCCAAAGCCGGCTGTAGCGCACGAAGGCGCTGAAAGCGGTGGCCCAGGCGATGTAGAAGCCGGGATAGCCGTCGAGGAAGCCGCGCTTGATCACGTAGGCGCGGAAGAAGCGCCAGCCGGGCCGGACGATCGCGGCGGCGAGCGAGAATTTTTTGCCGCGCGCCTGCTGCTGACGCACAAAGAGATCGGCGAAGGGATTTATTTTTGCGACGTGGCTCGCGAGGGTGGGAAACGAATAGTGATGGAGGTCGCCGCGGAGCGTGGCGACCGGGCCGTCGCACTCGATTTTTTCGTGCACGAATTCGTCGCCGCCCCAGCGCGCGTGGTCGCGGCGGAACAAGCGCAACGAGTAGTCGGGATACCAGTCGCCATGCGTGATCCAGCGATCGATGAACCACACCTTGCGCGGGAAACGCGCGCCGCTGAACTGATCGAGGTCGCCGATAAAGGCGGTGATGTCGGCCCGCAGCGCCGGCGACACCTCCTCGTCGGCGTCGAGCGAGAGCACCCAATTGTGGGCGGCGAGGGCGAGCGCGGCGTTCTTGGTGTCGCGGTAGCCCCGCCAGGGGCGATGTTCGATGCGGGCGCCGAACTTTGCCGCGATGGACTCGCTGGCGTCGGTGGTATCGTTGAGCACGAGGACGATCTCTGCGACCCAGCCCTGCACGCTGGCGAGACAACGCGGCAGGTTGCGCGCCTCGTTCTTGGCGACGACGACGACGGAAATGGGGAGCGGAGCTGACACGAGGTAGGTCGGGGTTTATCCCCGACAAGGCGTCGGGCGTAAAGCCCGACCTACACCTTTCCGAACATCGAGCGCGGGATTTGATAGAGGTAGCCGCAGGAACGCCACGCGCGCACGAGGGCCTTTTTCGCGGCGTCGCGGCGAAGGACGATCGCGTTGAGCAGGGCGAGCAGGGTGAAGCCGAGCGCTTTCGCGAAGTTGCCGAGGAAGCGGGAGACGAGGTATCCGGTCGCGCCGGGCTGGCCGGCGCGATCGATCACGCGCGAACGGGCGGAGTCGAAGGCGTGGCGCGCGGCGTAGCGGAAGGTGGTGCGGCTGGCGGGCATCTGGTGCTGCACGGCGGCGGCGGGCGCGAACCACACTTCGAGGCCGGCGGCCCGCACGCGGCGGATCATCTCGCTGTCGCCGCCGGAAAAATAGTTGCCCGCCGCGCGGTCGAGCGCGGTGTGGAAGGGACCGAGCTTTTCGAAAACCCAGGTCGGGAACGCGAGATTCGCGCCCATGGGCGAGTGCTTGGCGTCGAGCGGACCGAGGTCGAGACGGAACGCGAGCGGCGAGTGCCACTCGCGCACCCACTCAGGCAGGCCGTCGGGAAAAACCGGGATGACTTCGCCGCCGACGGCGCCGATCAGGCGCGCTGGATCGGCCAGCAGCGGCACGGCGATCTGGGCGAGCCAGTCGGGCTTCATCAGGATATCGTCGTCGCCGAACACGATGATCTCTCCGCGGGCCTCGGCGATGGCCCGGTTGCGGGCGTGGTCGAGGCCCTGTTTCTCCTCGCGAAGGTAGCGCGGCGCGGGACGGGCGGCGGTGAACTCCCCGACCACGGCGCGCGTGTGGTCGGTGGAGTTGTTGTCGATGACGAGAATCTCGAAGTGATCGCGCGGGAACTGTTGCTCGACGAGGCCGGCGAGTGTCTGCCGCAGGAAGTCCGCCCGGTTGTAGGTCGGGATCGCGACGGTGACTTTGATGAGGTTTTTGCTCTGCAAAAACCTAAGTTCCAGCGGAACGACCGGCACTTCAAGTCGAAGGTTTTGTTTCGCCTAGTGCCGGATTTTAGGTTTTTGCGAAACGAAAACCTATGGCATTCAAACACTGGCCGGTGGTGCGTGACGTGCGGTTCGCCCTGAAATGCGGGCGCTACCTCCGCGGCGCGCGCAAGCGGCGCCCGGACCTGAACTGGGACGAGTTCCACCGCATCGCGCGGCACTTCAAGCTGGACGACATGGGCAGTTTTCCGGAGCGCGGCTACCTCTTCCAGCTGGCGAGTGACCTCCCGGAAAACGCGCAGGTGATCGAGATCGGATCGTGGATGGGCGCGTCGACGTGCTTCATCGCCGCCGGATTGAAGGGCAAGGAGGCGAAGGTGTTTGCCGTGGACAAGTTCCAGGGGCTCTCCACGTGCGGCGAGGATGCGGCGTGGTATAACCGGCATTTCGCCACGCTCGGATCGAACAGCACGCTGGAGATTTTTCGGAAGAACTTTTCCGATCTCGGACTCGCGACGAGGGCTGAGACGGTGATCAGTGATTCGCTGGCGGCGGCGCGCGAGCTGTCGGTCAAACGCGGCGGCATCGATTTCATCTTCATCGACGGCGATCATTCCTACGCGGCGTGCAAGGCGGACATCCTCGCGTGGGCGCCCTACGTGAAGCGGGGCGGGGTGATCGCGTTTCACGATTTCGGGAGCCGGGCCGATGGCGTGACGCGGGCGATTTTCGAGGAGACGAAAACGGGGCGGTTTGCGGAAATCGTCGGCGTGGCGGGGACGATCATTGCGTTTCGGATGTAGGGCGGGGTCGCCGAACCCCGCCGAATCGATACGCAGTCGCAAGCCGGCGGGGTTC
>JACRKC010000008.1 GCA_016235555.1 Verrucomicrobiota bacterium | reverse complement strand
CGGTGGTTCGGGGAGCGCCCGCGTCCCGCGGGCTGTCCTCGGCGTCTCGCCGAGGACTTCGGAGGTGCCGGCGAGACGCCGGCCCCAGCACCCGAGACGGGTGCGCTCCCCGAACCGCCGAGTTCTTTGTCACCCTATTTCGCGAGACTCAGTAGGTGACTTCGATCACCGGCCGGCAGAACGCCCCCGAGCACCCCGGCCAGTTCATCGGCAGCGCCCAGAACTTCACCGGCTGCGGCAGCGCCCACACCTCGGGCGGAAACTTCAACTCCTCCACCACCCACACGCCCGCGCCCAGCAGGATCGTGTGCGTCCCGGCGTTGAGCGGCCCCGCCCCGCCGATCGAGTAATGGTCGATGCCCACACCGCGCACGCCCTGCGCCACGAGCCATCGCGCACCATCCGGATCAACGAAGGGCGAGTGCCGCAGCCACTCCTCGGTCTTCGCCCGCCGGTCGCCCCAGCCGGTCGCCAGCAACACGATGTCACCGCGCGCGATCTCCGGGAGTTTCGCCGCCAGCATCGCCCCGGTGATCGGCGCGTCGGCCGCGAGTCCGCGGACGTCCGCGATGCGCGCCGGCCCGACGAAGGTTTCGAGCGGCAGCGCATCGATGCTGCGCCCGCCGGCGATCTTGTGCAGCGGCGCGTCGAGATGGCTGCCTGTGTGCGTGGCCATCGCGATCTCCTCCATGCGCCAGCCATCGGCCGGATGATCGGCGGTGCGGCGAAACGAGACCGGCGGATGCACCGGGCAATTCGGCGCGCCGTCGAACAGGGGTTGCGAGAGGTCGAGGAGTTTCACGGCGCCACTTTCACGGGGCGCCGCCCGCGATGGCAATCGCCGGCATCACCGTTCGTTCAGCGTGAAGGCGATCGGCACCTGCATGTGCGTGTGCACGTCGCCACCGCCCTTCCGGCCCGGCCGGAATCTCCACTTGCTCACCGCCTGAACCGCAGGCGCCTCAAACTCCGGACGCGTCGAGGAACGCGCGTAGGCGTTTGCGACGTTGCCGTCGGCGTCGACGATGAAGTCCACCAGCACCTCGCCCGTGATTCCCTGCCGGCGCAGCTCGAACGGATACTGCGGCCGCGCCTGATATTTCGGCACCGGTGTTTGGTCGAGTTGACCGATGTCGTAGACCGGCGCGCCGCGGAACATCCGGTCGTCCGCGGACGGCACCGGCGGCGGCGAGGCGGGCGCGATGACACGGCCGGTGGGCCTGTAGGTTGAATCAGAAGAGTTGGTCGGAGCGTCGGCCGCGCCGCGGGCGATCGTTTTCTGCCGCCGTTCCTCCCGTTCCTGCGCGCGTCGCTGCTGCTCGCGAGCCTCGCGTTCGGCGGCGATCGCAGCGAGCCGGGAGGATTCCGCGGTGGCCGCGGCCGCTTCCTCCACCGCCCGCCGGCGCGCATCGACGAGCGCGGCGTTTTTCGTCGCCGTGTCGACCAGGCGGGCCAACACCTCGCGCTCGGCCGCGGCCGCTTCCTCGTTGCCCGGCGCCGCCCGGTAACGATCCAGCCGCTGCTGCGCTTCGGCCGCTTCCTGCCGGAGGCGGTCCGCCTGTTGCGTGAGATAGGCCAGCGCCAGCTCGTGCTTTTGCGAAACCAGTTTCTGCCTTTCGGTCACCGGGTCTTTGGCGACAATGCGGATGAGGTTTCCCTCCTCGACAAACGTGTAGTCCACCGGCGCGAGCACGATTTGGAAAATCTGCCGCCAGGTGACATCCTTGAGTCTGACCGTGGTGCGGCCCGTCAGCGTCCCGGGAATGATCACGTTGAGCTGAAACAGCTCGGCCACGTTGCGGATGATCGTGGCGAGCGGCTCGTCGGGAAAATCGATCGAGCGCGTCGTCTCCCCGGGAGGCGACGCCGGTGCCGGCGCCGGCGACGCAGATGGGGCGGACCCGGCGACCGCGGTCGCGGATGCCGGTGGGGCCGCGGCGGTTTGGGGCGGACCCGCGGCCGGAGCCTGTGCCGCCGCGGAGAATGAACCGGCATAGCCGCTGAGCGCGAGCGACAGCACGCCCGCTCCCAACACCACGCGGCGCACCAGCGGCCGGTCGCGCCGGGTGCCGTGGGCGAGGATGTTCCGCAGGCGCGACACGATGGGCGGGGTCGTGACCCCCGCGAGGCCGGGCTGCGCGACACCCAGCGCGTGGCGCACGCATTTCATGATGCCGCTGGCGTAGCTACCGGCATCGCCGGTGAGTTCGAGCACCCGTTCGTCGCAGGCCTTTTCGGCCTCGAGCGCGGTGCGCCGGTGCAGCCGCCACACGAGCGGGTGAAACCAAAACGCCGCGGCGAGGAGATACTGCGCCGCCGACCAGAGGTTGTCGCGCCGCCGCACGTGCACAAACTCGTGGAGCAGCACCGCATCGAGCTCGGGCCCCGTGAGTTTTTCTTCCAGCCCGCGCGGCAGAATCACGACCGGCGAAAATATTCCGAGCACGCCCGCGTCCTGTGAGTCGTCCACCAGCACGCATCGCGGCGGCGACCGCAATCCGGTGCGGGCCGCGAGGTCAGCCAGCCGCCGCTCCAATCCCGGCGGCACCGGCAGGGCCGCGGCCAGGATTCGCCGGCGCAGCCGCCCGCCGCGGACACCCCACCATGCAACCAGCGCGACAAAACCCGCCCCCCAGGCCGTCGCCAGCACGGCGGACACCGACGGTGACGCGGTCGAGTCGGCGGCGGAGGGAATCGTGCCGGGCGCCACGATGGCGGCCGGCAGGTTTACCGGCAGCGTCAGGGCCGGCGCTTCGAGCCACCGCTCGCGGGTGCTGCCGAACCGCGCGACGAGCGCGGTCAACAGCGCCACCGGCACCACGAACTTGGCGAGCGCCATCAGCCCGAGTGCGCGCCGGGTCCGGGCCGAAAGCGATGCGCCCAACCGCAGCAGCACCAGCACCGCCAACCCGGCGGCGGTCGACTGCCAGAGATGGTTGAGGGTATCGATGGTCGTCATGGCGGGCCGGCGGCGGCTACTTCGCGCGCCGCTCCTGGAGCAGCTTCTCCATCTGCTTGAGATCCGCCGACGAAATCTTGCCGGACTCGACGAGGTGCGCGACGAGCGGTTCGTGCGAGCCGCCGAAATGTCCAAGAAAATCCTCGATCAACGACCCGATGGCCGACTGCCGGCTCACCAGCGGCTCGAAGATGTGGGCGTTGCCGATCTTCTTCGCGCGCCGCACCGCACCCTTTTCCTCGAGGCGGTAGATGATCGTCTGCACCGTCGTGTATTCCGGGCGGCGGTCCGCGGGCAGCGCCTCCTGGATCTCGCGAATGGAGCCGGAGCCGAGCCGCCAGAGGGCTTCGAGCAATTCGAGTTCGAGGCGCGTGGGCTTGAAGTCCTTCGGGGGTTTCATAATTGGTCGCTGTAGTAGAAAAAACTACGTGTGTAGTAGATGGCAAGAAAGATCTCCTGCCGCTCGCCTCTGCGGGTGTAACAGAAAGTGAGGTCGGCCAACGGATGCCTTGGTTGTAGCGGCGGTCTGTGACCGCCGACGGAGGAATGCTGGAGGTTCGACGGCGGTCACAGACCGCCGCTACAGCTGGCTGACCGCACTTCCTGTTACGCCCCGCCTCTGCCGCCGGCGACAATGCCGTGCGGCGCTTCAGCCCCGCGCCTACTTCGACTCGTCGACGACGAGGAAGCGGCTGCTGCCGCCGCGCCAAAGCTGCACGAGCACCTTGGGGCCCTTGATCTCTTCGCTCAGCTTCACCGCTTGTTTCACATCGGTGATCGGGCGGCGGTCGAGCGAGCTGATCACGTCGCCTTCGCGGATTCCGGCGCGGGCGGACGCGCTCTTGGGATCGACCTGCGTGACGACCACGCCGTCGACCCGTTCGGGCACGCGGAGCTGGCGGCGCATCTGCGCGGTGAGTTCGTCGATGGCGACGCCGTTGAGCACTCCGTCGTCGCCGCCCGCGGCGCCTTCGTTGCTCGCGAGCGCCTTGTCGGGCAGGCGGGTGAGCTTGGCCTTGGTCTTCTCGGTCTTCCCGTCGCGCACGTATTCGACAGTGACTTCGGTGCCGGGCGCGAAACGGGTGATCGTGTTTTGCAGGTGGCGGTTGTCCTTGATCGTGGTGCCGTCGACCTTGGTGATGATGTCGCCGCTCTTGAGTCCGGACTTCTCGGCGGCCGAGCCGGCCCGCACCTCGGCGATCAGGGCGCCGCCGTCGACCTTGAAAAGTTCGGTGAGGTCGGACTCGAGTGGCTGCGTGTCGACGCCGAGCATGGCGCGCTCGACGCGACCGTGCTTCGCCAGCTGGTCGACGATGCCGCGCACCTGGTTGGACGGGATCGCAAAGCCGATGCCGTTGAAGCCGCCGCTGCGGCTGAGGATCGCGACATTGACGCCGATGAGGCGGCCCGCGGTGTCGAGCAGCGCGCCGCCGGAATTGCCGGGATTGATCGCGGCGTCGGTCTGGATGAAGTCCTCGTAGCGTTCGATGCCGAGGCCCCCGCGGCTGAGCGCGCTCACGATGCCGCGCGAGACGGATTGACCGACGCCGAAGGGGTTGCCGATCGCGAGCACGACGTCGCCAACCTCGAGTTGATCGCTGTCGCCGAGCGTGGCGGCCGGCAGGCCCTTGGCGTCGATCTTGAGCAGCGCGACATCGGCGCCGGCGTCGCTGCCGACGACGGTGGCCTTGTATTCCTTGCGCGGTTCGCCAAAGGCGACCTTCACCTCATCGGCTTCATCGACCACGTGGTGATTGGTCACGATGTAGCCGTCGGCGCTGACGATGACGCCGGAGCCGAGACCCTGTTGCGGCTGGCTGGGCGCGCGCCCGCCGCGGCCGGGATCGGGCAGATTGAAAAAGCGGCGGAACGTCGGGTCGTCGTAAAACGACGAGGCGTCGCGTGCCGGCGCTTTCTTGGAGGAGAAAACGTAGACGACGCTCGGGGCGGTCTTCTTCACGATGGGCGAGTAGCTCACGCGCTCGGCGGTGGTGCGGTCGATGGGCTTGGCGTCGACCGAGAGCTTCAGCGGCGGGCGCGACTCGGACTTGTCGGCGCCGGCGGCCAGAACGAGGCCGGTCGCGGCGATACTCAGGGCCAGGGAACGGCAAAGACGGGAGATGGCGTGGGTCTTCATAAACGGAGGGAAAATTGGAGAGGAAAACACGCGGCGGGCGAACCTGTTTTCGATCTGTGTCGCTGTGACTTTGGCCGAGCAGGCTGGTTCCGTCGGGCGACGTCGGGTTCGCCGAACCCGGTGCCTGATGGCGCCTCTCAGTTTCCTGCAAAAATGCCCGCTGCCGAGGGTGGGCCGGCCGCTCCGCGCACGGCCAGCGCGCTTCGATTTACCGTTCGTCTTTGGCCGTCCGCGGAGGGGCCGGCCCACCCTTCGGCTCGCTGCCAGAATGTGAGATGCGCCGGTGCCTGAACTGTCCGAGGGAAATGGGTTTCCGCGCCCGGGGTTTGCTGTTTCGCTCCCACTCCACCCCGCCACCATGACACCCGAGCCGGGCTCGCCCCCCCCTGTCGCGGAAACCCGCCGCCGGTTTCTCACCAAAACAGCCGTGGCCGCAGCCTTGCTCGCTGGGGCACGCGGGCCGTTGAGCGCAGCGGAGTCCACCGCCGCGGCCGACGGGCCGTGGTTCCGTCGCGTGCGCCGCTGGGGCCAGACCAACATCACCGAGGCGGATCCCCCGCGCTACGACCTCGCGTGGTGGCGCGAGCACTGGAAACGCACGCAGGTGCAGGGCGTGATCATCAACGCCGGCGGCATCGTCGCCTACTATCCAAGCGCGATCCCGCTGCACCACCGCGCGCAATTTCTCGGCGACCGCGATCTGTTCGGTGATCTCTGCCGTGCGGCGCATGACGACGGGCTCGCGGTGTTCGCGCGCATGGACTCGAACAGCGCGCACGAGGACTTTTTCCAGGCGCACCCCGGCTGGTTCGCCCGCGATGCGAGCGGCCGGCCCTATCGCAACCGCGACCTCTACGTCACCTGCGTCAACAGCGCCTACTACGATGAGCATCTCCCCGCCGTGTTGCGCGAGATCGCCACGCGCTACCGACCGGAGGGTTTCACCGACAACAGTTGGAGCGGGCTCGGCCGCGGCAGCATCTGCCATTGCGACAATTGTCAGAAAAAATTTCGTGCCGCCGCCGGCCGCGAGCTGCCGCGCGGACGCGACTGGAACGACGCGGCGTATCGCGCTTGGATCGAGTGGAGCTACGCGCGCCGCCTCGAAATCTGGGACACCAACAACCGCATCACGCGTGCCGCCGGCGGGCCGCATTGCCTGTGGGTCGGCATGAACGGCGGCTCCGTCAGCGGGCAGGCCGCGCAATTCCGGGACTGCAAGGAGATCTTCGCGCGCGCCGAGATCCTCATGCTCGACGACCAGCGCCGGCAGAATGAGAGCGGCTTCCAACGCAACGGCGAGGTCGGCAAACTCGTCCACGGCGTGCTCGGCTGGGACAAGATCGCGCCGGAGAGCATGGCGCTCTACCAGACCACGAGCCCGACCTATCGCCTCAGCGCAAAGCCCGCGCCAGAAGCGCGGCTCTGGATGCTGGCGGGCTTCGCGGGCGGGATCGCGCCGTGGTGGCACCACGTCGGCGCCTGGCAGGAGGACCGGCGGCAATTCGCCACCGCCGAGCCCGTGATGCGCTGGCACGCTGCCAACGAGCAATACCTCTTCAACCGCACGCCGGTCGCGACCGTCGGCCTCGTGTGGTCGCAGCGAAACACCGATTTCTTCGGCCGGGACGATGCCGACCTGCTCGTCGATTCGCCCGCGCGCGGCTGGACCAACGCCCTCGTGCGCGCGCGCATCCCCTACCTCTCCGTCCACATCGATCATGTGGCCCGCGACGCCGCACAGTTTCGCGTGCTCATATTGCCGAACCTCGCCGCGATGACGGAAGCGCAGGCGGCGAGCCTCCGCCGCTTCGTTGAAAACGGCGGCGCGCTCATCGCCACCGGCCAGAGTTCGCTCTGCGATCAGTGGGGTGACGCGCGCACCGATTTCGCCCTCGCCGATCTCTTCGGCGCCCATCTGCCCGACAAGCATGGCTGGCGCGACGAGTCGGTGCGCCGACGCTGGGCGTCCGAAAGCGCGCACAGTTACCTGCGCCTCACACCGTCGCTCGCCGCGCACAACGCCGGCCCGCGCGCGCCGGCCGAAAAACCGGCCACGGGCGCGCGCCACGAGGTCCTTCGCGGTTTCGACGAGACTGATATCCTCGGCTTCGGCAGCACGCTTGAGCCGCTGCGCCTCGACACTACGGCGCAGGTCATTGCGACGTTCGTGCCGTCGTTTCCTGCGTTCCCGCCGGAAACCTCGTGGATGCGCACGCCGTTGACCGACATCCCGGCACTCGCGCTTAACGAAAAACCCGGCGCCGGCCGTGTCGCCTTCCTTCCCGCCGATCTCGATCGGCGCTACGCGCGCGAAAACCTGCCCGATCACGGCGACCTCCTCGCCAACCTCGTGCGCTGGGCCGCGCGCGACGAAATCCCGCTGCGCATCGAAGGTCCCGGGTTCATCGATTGCCATCTCTATCGCCAGCCCGGCCGAGTGATCCTGCACCTCGTGAATCTCACGAGCGCCGGCACATGGCGTGCGCCAGTCGACGAACTGATTCCGGTCGGGCCGTTGCAGGTGAGGGTGGAGCTCCCCGCCGATGTGCGCGGTCGCACGCTGCAGCTGCGCGTGTCGGGCGCGAATGCGCCACTCGTGGCCGATGGCGGCTGGCATCGTTTCACCATCCCATCCGTCTTGGATCACGAACTCGCCGTGATCGAGTAAGTGGACACGCCACCGACAGCATTTCATCCCTTGCAAATATTCTGTGCATTCCGGTTCGGGGAGCGCACGCGTCCCGCATGCTGGCTTTGGCGTCCCGCCAAAGCCTCCGAAGTCCTCCGCGGGACGCCGAGGACAGCCTGCGAGACGCAGGCGCTCCCCAGACAAATTACCACCCGCGTCCTCTCAACCACGCCGAAGCCATCTTCGTGGTATCGGACCCAATGCGCATGAAAGCCATCCTGCCCATTTTTTTCGTCGCCGCCGCACTCGCCGCTGCGGCCTTTGCGCAAACCACCGACCCGCTCGCCGAAAGTTTCAAAAATCCGCCCGACGCCGCGAAGCCGCGCACGTGGTGGCACTGGACGCAGAGCAACGTCACGAAGGACGGCATCACGAAGGATCTCGAGTGGATGAAGCGCGTGGGCATCGGCGGGTTCATGCTCGCCGACGTCAGCGCGGGCGGTGGCCAGAACGTGGAAACGAAAACTCCGTTCGGCACGCCCGAGTGGTTCGACGCCGTGCGCCACGCCGCCGCCGAGGCCGACCGGCTCGGGCTCGAGATGTCGATTTTCTCGTCGCCCGGCTGGAGCGAGACCGGCGGCCCTTGGGTGAAGCCCGAGCAGGCGATGAAGAAATACGTCTGGAGCGAGACGCTCGTTGAAGGCGGGAAAAAATTCTCCGGCAGACTCAATCAGCCGCCGAACAACATCGGCCAGATCCGCAACACCGGTGCCGGTTACTACACCAGCGACTCAAAGGAACCGCCCTTCTACGCCGACGCCGCGGTCGTCGCCTACCGCACGCCCGCCGGCGAGCAGGACGCCGCCGCCGCGAAGCCCGTCGTCACGATGAACGGCGCCGTGATCGACGGCACGCCGCTCCTCGATGATCAACTCGGCACGTTGCTCACCATCCCCGCGCCGAAGGATGGTGGCCCAGCGTGGGTCCAGTTTGAGTTTCCAGCGCCGTTCTTTGCGCGCGCCATCACGCTCGGCGGCCAGGGCGGCAGCGCGCGCGGCATCCCGGTCGGCCGCGTGCTCGCGAGCGACGATGGAAAATCGTGGCGCGCGCTCGTCACGCTTCCCGGCACTCAGCTCTACCGTCAGGGCATGGTGCGCACATATGCGTTCGCGCCGACGACCGCGAAGTTCTACCGCCTCGAACTCACCGGCGCACCCATCGGCCCCGCGCCCACGATGAGCCAGGCGCCGAGCGCGCCCGCGCAGCAATACGTGTTGAGCGAGGCCGTGCTGCACAGCGGTGCGCGCGTGCAACGCTGGGAGGAAAAAGCCGGGTTCAGCTTCCTCTTCGAATACGACTCTGTGCCGACACCCGACGTGCCCGCCGCTGCCACGGTCTCGGCGCGCGACGTGATCGATCTCACCGCGAAGATGAAGCCCGACGGCTCGCTCGAGTGGGACGCGCCGGCCGGCACTTGGACCGTGCTCCGCCTCGGCTACTCGCTCACTGGCGCTAAAAACCGTCCCGCCACCGCCGCTGGCTCCGGTTACGAAGCCGACAAACTCAGCCGCCGCCACATGGAGGCCTACTACCACGGCTACTTCGATCCACTCGCCAAGGCGCTCGGCCCGCTGTTTGGAAAATCACTCCGCTACGTGATGATGGATTCGTGGGAAGCCGGCACCAACAACTGGACCGACGAGATCGCCGCCGAATTCAAAAAGCGCCGCGGCTACGATCCCACGCCGTATCTGCCCGTGCTCACGGGCCGCATCGTCGAAAACGCCGAGGTCAGCGATCGGTTCCTGTGGGATTTCCGTCGCACGCTCGCCGACCTCTGGGCTGATGCGCACTACGGCATGTTCGCCGAGAAACTCCGCGAAAAAGGCATCGGCATCTACGCCGAGGCCGCGGGCGTTTCGCTCGAGATGCCCGAGGACACCCTGCTGAACAAAAGCAAAGTCGAGATCCCGATGGGTGAATTCTGGGTGCGCGACCTCCACCCACGCCTGATGTATCTGCAGGATGTGCGCGGCGCGGCCTCGGCGTCCCACGTCTACGGCAAGCCGCTCACCGCCGCGGAGTCGTTCACCGGCGGCGGCTACGAGTCGCCATTCACGTTGAAAAAAGTCGCCGACTACTGGCTTGCGCAGGGCATCAACCGCCTCGTCTTCCACACGTCCGCGCACCAGCCGCTCGACACCAAGCCGGGCAACACGATGGTCGGCACGCACCTCAACCGGAACATCACGTGGGCCGAGCAGGCCGCGCCGTTCTTCACCTACCTCGCGCGCCAGTGCCAGATGCTCCAGCAGGGCAAATTCGTCGCCGACCTCGCCTACCTGCTCAACGAAGGCGCGCCGTCCACGCCGCCGATCTGGGCTGGCGGCACGCGGCCGACGCCGCCCGAGGGTTTTGATTTCGACTTCATCAACGCCGACGTGCTGCTCAACCGCATGTCGGTCGCCGACGACGGCCGTCTTGTGGTGAGCTCGGCCGAACCACGCGTGCTCCCCGACGGTTCGACTACACTCACCGCAGGCGGCATGAGCTACCGCGCGCTCGTCCTCCCTGAAACCGATCGCATGCGCCCCGAGCTCGTGAAAAAAATCGGCGAGCTCGCCCGCGGCGGCGCGCTCCTGATCGGCCCGAAACCCACGCGATCGCCGAGCCTCGATCGCTACCCCGCGTGCGACGACGAAGTGCGCACGCTCGCCGCCGATCTCTGGGGCGATCTCGACGGCGAGAGCCGCACGATCCGCTACGTCGGCAAGGGCCGCGTCGTCTGGGGCTGGTCGCCTGCTGAGGCGCTCGCCGCTGCGAAAATCCCGAAAGACTTCGACTACGCCCGCGGCCTCGACGCCGACCTCGCGTGGCTCCACCGCCGCACCGCCGACGCCGACATCTACTACGTCGCCAACACCACCGACCGCGCACAGAATTTCGACGCCCGCTTCCGCGTCGCCGGCCGCGCCGCCGAACTTTTTCATCCCGACACCGGCGCCATCGAACCCACCGACTACACGATCACCGGCGATCGCACCGTGATTCCGCTGCACCTCGCGGAGCGCGAGTCGGTGTTCGTCGTCTTCCGCGGCAACGCCCCCGCGCCCTCACGCATGACCACGCCTGCCGCTTCGTCCACGATTGCGACGCTCGACGGCGCGTGGAGCGTGGCCTTCCCGGAAAAACTCGGCGCGCCTGCGAGCGTGCAGCTCGCGAAGCTCGAATCGCTCTCCACGCACGCCGACGCCGGCGTGAAATATTTCTCCGGCACCGCGACCTACACGAAAACCATCAACCCCCCGCGCGAGTGGTTCCGCCCCGGCGCCACGACGCTCCTCGATCTCGGCCGCGTCGGCGACATCGCCGAAATCACGATCAACGGCCGCGCCCTCGGCCAGCTCTGGAAGCCGCCGTATCGCCTCGATGTGACCGCCGCACTGAAGCCCGGCGAAAACAAACTCGAAATCAAGGTCACCAACCAGTGGACCAACCGCATCGCCGGCGACCGCGCCGCCCCCGCCGATCAAAAAATCCTCGCCGCCGCCCCACCCGGCCGCGGCGGTGGCGGCGGCGGAGGCGCCACCCCCGCGCTCCCCGACTCCGGCCTCATCGGTCCCGTCACCATCAGCCTTAGTCAATAGATCTCCAAACCGTTTAACCACGGACTACACGGATAGGGGCTGACTACGTGGGTTTGAATCCGTGCCATCCGTGTAATCCGTGGTCAAAAAAATTTCACCCCATGAGCCTCATCCGCATCTGTCTCCTCTGCGTGGTGCTCCTCGCCACCACTCGCGCCCAGATCGCCGACTCCGCGTCCGGCGCGGTCGCCAACCTCCCGGTCAACTACACCGAGGCCAGGACCGGCGACTACACGCTCCCCGACCCATTGAAGTTCGCCGACGGCTCATCCGTCGCTGACGCCAAGGTCTGGCGCGAGAAACGCCGCCCCGAGCAGCTGAAGCTCGTCGAGGAAAACCAATATGGCCGCGTCCCGCCGCGCCCGCCCGCACTCGCGTTCGACGTCTTCGACAAGGGCACGCCCGCCTTCGATGGCAAAGCGCGGCGCAAGCAGGTCACGATCTACTTCACCGCGAGCCACACGGAAAACTACCTCGACCTGCTCGTCTACCTGCCCGCGAAAGTCACCGGCCCCGCGCCCGTGCTCCTCAACTTCGGCTGGGGCGCCAACAATCTCGCCGTGCCCAACGACCCCGGCGTGAAGGTCGGCCGCACGTGGAACAACCAACAAAAAGCCCGCGTGCCCGCCACGCCCGCGCCCGACGGCGCCCAGAAAAAAGGCGGTCCCGGCCGCAACATCGCCAACACCATCCTCACCGTCCTCGATCGCGGCTACGGTTTCGCGATCTTCAACTACAACGATGTCGATCCCGACGCGCTCAACGCCCTCGCCCACGGCATCCGCGCCGCCTACTTGAAACCCGGCTCGACCGCGCCAGCGTCCGACGAGTGGGGCTCCATCGCCGCGTGGGCATGGGCCGCGAGCCGGGTGCTCGACTACTTCGAAACCGATCCCGCCATCGACGCGAAGCGCATCGCCCTCACCGGCGCCTCGCGCCTCGGCAAGACCACGCTCTGGGCCGGCGCGCGCGACGAGCGTTTCGCGTGCGTGATCGCGAGCGTGTCCGGCGAAGGCGGCGCCGCGCTCAGCCGCCGCGACTACGGCGAGACCATCGCCCACCTCGTCGCGCCCACGCGTTACCCGTATCAATTCGCCGGCAACTACCAGAAATGGGCCGATAAAACCAAGGCGATGCCCTGGGACGCCCACACGATCATCGCGCTCATCGCCCCGCGCCCGCTCCTCCTCCAAACCGGCAGCACCGACAAATGGTCCGATCCCTACGGCGAATTTCTCGCCGCGAAGGCTGCCTCGCCCGTCTACGCCTTGTTCGGAAAAAAGGGCATCGAGCCCAACGCCGTCCACGCCACCGCACAGCCGCTCCTGAACACGCTCGGCCATTTCATGCACGACGGCCCGCACGGTGTGCTCCCGTCCGATTGGCCCGTCTACCTCGATTTCATGGACGCGCACATGAAGGCCGCGAAGTAATAGCTCCAAACCGTTTAACCACGGATTACATGGATGGCACGGATTCAATCCCACGCTGGGCGCAAATCAGCTTTTGAGCGGGAGCGGGGGCTGGTAGACTGAGGTATGACGAGCAACACGTTGGAGGCAGAGAAAACAAGTGTCGCCGCTGAGGTGGAGGCGCTTTTGCCAGAACAGAGAGAGGCGCAGTTGATGGGCTTGGCGAAGCAGATGCAGCGCTGCGTCAGCTCGGCCGAGGAAAACCTCGGCCACCTGGAAGAGCAATTGCTGCGGGGCGGTCACGAGTTGATGCGCCAGATGCTGGAAAAGGCGGCGAAGGCGGACGCGGCGTCGCCGCGCTGTCCGGTCTGCCAGCAGCCGTTGCGCAGCTTGAACGGCGGGCACCGCACCACGATTCAGACCCGCTTCGGCGCGATTCAAGTGCAGCGCGCGCGCGGCAAGTGCCGGCGCTGCCACAAGTGGCGATTCCCCGCGGACGCGGCGTTGGGGTTGCCGGCCGAGGGCACGCAGTCGCCCGCCGTGCAGGAAATCGCCGCGTTGACGGTGAGCAAGATGCCCGCGGCCGAGGCCGCGCAGCTCGTCGAGCGACTCGTCGGCGTGAAAATCTCGGCGGCGACGCTGGGCCGGCAGGCCCGCCAACAAGGCGAGCGTGCGCAGGAAAAACGGCAGGCGCTGGATGAACAAATGAGCGGACCGGACGGCCGCGTGCAACAGGACCGCGATCTGCAGCTGCAACTGGCGCTGGAGCCGTTCACCCTGGTGATCGAGCTGGACGCCTGGAACATCCGCGAACGGGACGCGTGGGGCGAAAGCGCCGCGCAGCGCGCCCGCGGGGCAGAGCCGCCCCGCTGGCACTGGGTCTACGGTGGCACGTGCTTCCGGCTTGCCCACCGCGGTGAAACGGCCGGCGGGCGGGCCACGATCCTCAGCCGCGGCTATGCGATGACCCGTGGCGGCATCGAAGCGCTGCGCGAGCAACTCTGGGCCGAAGCGAGCCGCCGTGGCCTCGGCCGCGCCAACGAAGTGCTCATCGTCGCCGATGGCGCGGTGTGGATCTGGCATCTGGCGGGTGACCGCTTCCCCCAAGCGCGCCAGCGCGTGGACTTTTATCATGTCAGCGAACATCTCTGGACCGTCGCCCGTGCGCTGCATCCCGACGACGAATCCGCCGCGCGGGCCTGGGTCGAGCCCCTCTTGGCGAAGCTTAAGGCCGACGAGGGCTGCGCGGTCATCACCGAGCTCGCACAACTCCGTCCGAGATTGGAAGGTGCCGCCAGCGCGCACCTCGAACGCGAAATCAACTACCTGCAATCCAACCGCCAGCGCCTCGACTACGGCACGGCGAAGGCGCGGGGTGAACCGCTTGGCAGCGGTGCCATGGAGTCGACCTGTCGCCAGTATCAATGCCGCTTCAAGCGGCCCGGCCAATTCTGGACCCAAACCGGCGATGAAGCACTGCTTTGTCTAGAAACTATCCGCCGCAACGGCCGCTGGCATCTCCTCTTTCCTCACTCAGCACCAATCGATCCATCCAAAAACTGATGTGCGCCCTCCCACGCTGCCTGCCTTTATCCGTGATATCCGTGTAATCCGTGGTTAAAGATTCTGGGAAACCATGTCTGCAAATCTCCGCAGTGTTGTCTTGCTCGCGAGCTTGGTGTTTCTCCCGACGCTCCGCGCTGCCGAGCCACCACGGACGGTGTGGATAAATTTGGATCAAAGAACCGCCCTGCTGCCACCGGTGCAGCACGGCTATAACAAGCTCCGTGACGCGCTCAACGAGCGTGGCTGGAATCTCCGCGCACTCGGTGAGATGAGACTGGAAGATCAGGTTAAGCTCAGAGGGATCGATCCGCAGAATCTTTCGTCTTTCTTTTGGACTATTGCTGCTGGAGTCCATGGCTCTGACTCCGTCGTCGACTCTGCAATTCGCTCCGGGATAATTTCGCTTCCAAACGCAGCCGAGTCTTTGGCGATTAAGTTTCCGCCGCCGGTTGAATTCACCAAGTCACTCGTCATCGCTGGCTCTGATGCCCGCGGCCTCATGTATGCGCTGCTCGACACCGCCGAGCGCGTGAGCTGGGCGAAGGATGCCTCCGATCCTTTCAGCGAAGTGCGCGATGTCTCCGAGTCGCCTCATATCCGCGAGCGCTCGCTCTCGGTCTACACGATGAACCGCGCCTACTGGGAGAGCCGGTTCTACGACGAGCGTTACTGGACGCGCTACTTCGACACGCTGACGGCGAACCGCTTCAACAAATTCCTCCTCGTGTTCGGCTACGAGAACGGCGGCTTCCTCGCACCGTGTTACCCGTATTTCTTCGACACGCCCGGCTATCCCGGTGTGCGCATGCGCGATCTCACGCCGGAGCAGCAGCGGAAAAATATCGCCGCGCTCAACCGCCTCATCGAACTCGCCCACACGCGCGGCATCGGCGTGGCCGTCGGCATCTGGGATCACATCTACCGCGGCGGCGTGCAGACCGGCGGCAATGACTGGGAGAAGGAGTTCGTCGCGGCCGGCCAGCCCGTGCCCAACACCGTCACCGGCGTCACGACCCAGAATCTCAACGCCTACACGCTCGCCTCGCTCGAGAAATTCCTGACCACGTTTCCCGCCCTCGACGAAATCCAGTTCCGCATCCACGAGGAGTCGGGGCTGAAGCGCGAGGAGATGGACGGCTTCTGGCGCGAGGTGTTCACGATGGCGAAGCGCGTCGCGCCGAAGCTGCTTTTCGAGGCACGCGCCAAGGGCACGCCGGATGGCGTCATCAACACTGCGCTCGACCTCGGCGTGAACTTGCGTGTCGAGACGAAGTTCTGGATGGAGCAGATGGGCCTGCCCTTTCACCCGACCCACGTAAACCCGCAGAACCAGCGCGACCGCCGCCACGGCTACGCCGACCTGCTGCGCTACCCGAAGCGCTACGACATGAACTGGCGCCTCTGGAACGGCGGCACCGCGCGCGTGCTGCTCTGGGCCGACCCCGACTACGTGCGCCGCTACGGCGACGCCGCCCAACTCTACGACAGCCCGATCTGGGACGTGAACGAGCCGCTCGCGACGAAGATGGAGGCGCAGCGCCCCGATCTGCCCGTCTTCGATCTGATGCCGGAGAAATACCGCTACTACGACTACGAGTTCGAGCGCTACTGGCATTTTTTCCAAGTGTGGGGCCGCCTCGGCTACAACCCGAAGACACCGCAGGAAGTGTGGATGCGCGAATTCGAGCGCCGTTTCGGCGCCGCCGCCGCCCCGCACGTCGCCGCTGCCCAGCATCGCGCCTCGCAGGTGTTGCCGATGCTCGTCGCTTCGTCGTGCTACCCCTACAGCGGCTTCCCGACGACGCGTGGCTGGGCCGAGCGCCAGGCCCTCGGCGCCTCGCTCGAAGCCTACTCGAAAAACACCGGCACCGACACCGAACTCTTCGAGAGCTTCGAAGCCGCGTCACGCCGCATCCTCGCCGCCTCTTCGACCAGCTCAGGGCAGGGCGGCACGACCGCCAAACGCACGCCCGATCAGACCGCCCGCTGGCTCGACGAAACCGCCGACGCGATCCTCGCGTCCGTCGCCGCCGCCGAAAAATCCATCGGCGCGAAGCGCGGTAACGAGTTCGACGCCACGATCACCGACGCGAAGATTCTCGCGCAGCTCGCGCGCTTCCACGCCCGCCGCTCCATCGCCGCCGTCCACTACAATCTTTTCAAACGCGGCCAGAAACTCGCCGAGCTGCTCGCGGCCACTTACGTGTCGCGTGACGCCGTCGCCGCCTGGCGCGAACTCGTCGCCATCGCCGGCGACCGCTACGCCTTCGACCTCGCAATGGGCGCGCGCCCCCACTCCCTCTGCGGCCACTGGCGCGACGAACTTGTGCGGCTCGAACACGATCTCAAGGACCTCGAAGCCCAGTGCTGCCCGCCCGACGCCGCCACCGAGCAGGAGCTGAAGAACAACACCTGGCAACCCACGACCGTGAGCACGCCACCGTGGCCACGCATCGAGGGCGCGCGCCTCGCGACCGCCAAACCCGGCGCGCCGCTGCGCGTCACGGCGAAGATCACGTCACCGTCGCCCATCGTCTCGGCCAGGCTCCGCTACCGTCACGTCACGCAATTCGAGGACTACCTCGCCCTCGACATGAAGCCCACGGGCCAGCCCGGCGAATTCGCGGCAATCGTGCCCGGCGAGTTTCTCAATCCGCAGTGGGATTTCATGTATTTCATCGAGGCCATCGATCAGGCGGGCCGCGGCCGGATGTGGCCCGATTTCCAGCAGGAGGCGCCTTACGTGATCGTAAAGTTGGCGCGGGGTGGAGCGCGTTGACCGCAACGCGCTTGGCCCGAAAACCACCTTAGCTCCGAACCAGCGCGTTGGGGTCAACGCGCTCCACCCCCAGGCAATTTTCTCCCAGCATCGGACAAAAAACGCCGAGGCGCCGGCCGGTCGATCTGCTGTAATCCTGCCGTCCTGTTGCGTTCTCAAATTCACGTTCCCATTCCTATGCAGACCCAAGTTCACGGTCACGAAGTCATTGCCATGATGTTGGAGGCCACCGCGCCGTTCACGCGCGAGTCGCTTCTCGCCGCCATCCACAATCAGTTTGGCGCCGACACCCGGTTCTATACCTGCTCTGCCGAGGGCCTGAGCGCCGCCGAGCTTATCACTTTCCTTGAAGAGCGCGGCAAGTTCATGCCGGCCGGCGATGGGTTTCAGTTCAATCGCGGGCAGATGTGCCAGCATTAATCTGCGCCGGGCGGGTGAAGCTGTAGGGCGGGGTCGCCGTAACCCACCGGTTTGTGTTCAAAACGAGCAACGCGAAACGCGGGGTTCGGCGACGCCGCCCTACATTCGG
>JACRKC010000078.1 GCA_016235555.1 Verrucomicrobiota bacterium | reverse complement strand
GCTTTCGGACGGTAGGCCCGGCCGGTGGCCGGACAGCCCGCCCACCGGACGGGCCTGCCATGGAAAGTATGAACCTACTGAGGCTCGCATAATTGAGTGACACGCGGTGGTTCGGGGAGCGCCCGCGTCCCGCGGGCTGTCCTCGGCGTCTCGCCGAGGACCTCGGAGGTGCCGGCGAGACGCCGGCCCCAGCACCCGAGACGGGTGCGCTCCCCGAACCATCAAGCTCTTTGTCACCCTATTTCGCGAGACTCAGTAAAACCGGCGCCGGCCTCCAATCGACCGTCACGCCGGTGCTGAGGCCAGCGGAGCGGATCCACTCACTCGGCGAAGCGCAGGGCGTAGAGATCGGCGTCTTTCAGGCGGATGCGGAGCCGGACGGGCTGGCCGCGCAGGGCGCTGAGATCGACGCCGGACTTCCATTTCGCGGTGGCGATGAGCTCGTCGCCGTAGAGTTCGGGAAAATCAGCGAACGCGAAGCCGGGGAGCGGCCGGCCCTGTTCGTCCTGGATTTCGATGCGCACGCTGCCGGCGATGGACGTGGCGTAGTTGAGCTGGAGTTTTTTTCCCGCGAAGGTGAGGGGCGGCGTGGTGAATTCGCCTCCGGCGGCGCCGGCGTGCATGGAGGCGAATCCTTGCTGGCGCACGGTGAGGCGGCGGATGCGGTGATCGGCCTGACGGTAGTGCTCGCTGATGTAGAGGGACCACTCACCGTCGCCGCCGTCGTAGAGGCCGCAGGCGGTCATGTTGCTGCGCTCGGTCCAGTTTTTCGGGTCGGGGCCGGGGCGGACCCACGCGTCGAGGAACGGACGGTCCCAATTCACGCCGTCGCGGCTCGACATGAAGACGGCGTCGCTCACGCCGGGGCCGCCGGGCAGGCCGGGAAACTTGGTGCGCTTGGGATCGAAGCGTTTGGGAAACGAGAGAAAGAGGTGCGGCGCGGTCGGGCACGCGATGGTGGCGGAGGTGTAGAAATGCTCCAGCGGCACGCCGGCGGCGTAGCGGTGCGAGACGCTGTCGCTCCACGCGAGGAAGTCGGCGGAGGTGCTGCTCTGGATGGCGCGCACACCTTTTTCGAAGATGCGGCTGAAGCACGCGTAGCGGCCGCGCCCGGCGTCCCAGAGCGCAAGGTTCTGCGAGTCGAACGCGCCCTTGGTGATGACGGGTTCGTTCTTCAGTTTGCGCCAGTGGATGCCGTCGGCGGAGGCGAAGGCGTAGAGGCCGCCGGGCGTGGCGCCTTGGTGCCAGTTCTTGCCGGGCTCCTTGATGCCACCGAGGGCCTTGTAGCGGGCGTCGGGCGGCGTGGCGGGATTGGTGTCGAGGAACGGCGCGAAGTTGTGCGACTCGACGCCGCGCCAGACGATGTTATTGGACTTGGAGCCGTGCGCTTCGATGAGGCCGAGGGACGGGCGCGTGAAATGGATGCCGTCGTCGCTTTCGGCGACGCAGGTGACCTGCGCATCGCTGTGATCGCCGCCGGGCCCGGTGCCGGCGAAGCCGCGGTAGTAGAGGCGGACCTTGCGGCCGTCTTGAATGACAGAAAAATACGCCGACGTCGGCCCTTCCCACGGTTGGTCGGTGGTGAGCACGATCTCGCGGCGCACCGGTTCGTGGAGTTTGAGGGTGGCGCCGTTTTTCGTGGCGACGAGAAACTCATCGACGAACAACTCCCAACGTGTGCCGAGGGCGATGGGCGGCGCGGCGTGGAGCGAAATGATTGCGGTGAACAGCGTGGCCGGGGCGAGCAGGCGGAGAAGGTGCATGGGGTGGGTGGCATTGCCGCGCGGCGGGGGCCGGGCGTCAAGGCGCGGGAAGGTGCGCGGTTTCGGGGGGCGCATCGCGCTTTTCTGCAATCGACGAGGCGGGACGCCTCGTCCACGCGGCTGAGGCGTCCCGCCTCAATCAGAAAAGTGAGCTGCGCCCGGTTTCGGGACGTTTTGGGAATTGCCGGACGGCGGCCTGAGCGCGAACCTCCGGGCAAACGAGCCGGCCGCGGAATCTGGCCGGCGTGCTTCGCCCCATGTCCCGAACTCCGATGCCCGTGGTGATCGCGGTATTGGCCGCAGTGCTGGGGTCAGTCGCTTGCAGCGGGGAAAGACCGGCGGCCGCCGGGGAAAGCGCGGCGCCCCGGGTGGCGGTGAAACCCGAAACCAAGGCGCGAGTGTCGCCGGTGGCGGAGGCGCAGCAGCGTCTGGAACGCAAAGACCACGGCGGCGCCGTGCGTGCGCTCGGGGCCGATCGCAGCGTGGAGGCGCTGGAGTTTTGCCTCGGGCTCCTTGCGCTCGAAGCGCAGCAGATCGTCGCGCGGAACGACGCCGTGCAGCTGCTCGCCGACTGGCCCGGGCAGCACGAACGCATCGTGGCGGCGCTGGCGGGGCATTTGGACCGGGCGCTCTGGCCGAAGGAGATCGAGGCGATCGCGCGGGTGTTTGCGAAGTGGGGTGGGCCGGCGGAGGCGGTGAAGTTTGCGCAGTTTTTTGCGACAACGCAGGACATGGGGCTGCTGCGCGCCGCGGCGACCGCGCTCCCGCGCGTGCTCAACGAGGCGGGTGCGGCGATCGTGCTGGAAACGCTGCCGATGCCAGCCGAGCCGGTGCCGGCTCCGGCGAGAAAAAGTCGTCAGCCGGTGCCGCCGGCCGCTGCCGCGACGGGCCGGCGCGATCCGGGTGCGCGGCTTGCGGAGGAGCGGGGGAAGCTCGCGCTCGAGGTGCTGGGGCATTTTCCGACGCCGGCGGGTATTCCGAAATTCACGGCCTGCCTGAGTGCCAACAACACTCACACGATCGAAGCGGCCGCCATCGCGCTCGGGCGCACGGGTGAGGAGCAGGCGGTGGCGACGCTGGAGCGACTCGCCGCCGACAAGCGTCGCGGCGAGGCGGTCACGCGGCTGGCGACGAAGGGGCTGTGGCATTCGCCGCATCCCCGCGGGCGCGCCCAAGTTCTGGCGGCGCTCACCGGGACCGATGTGCTGCAGGCGAACGAGGCGGCGACGGCGCTGGCGGCCAGCGCGTCGGTGGCGGACGGAGGAGTATTTTCGCGGGGTGTTGCGACGCCGTGGCCTCATGCGCGACAGCGGTTGCTCGCCGGACTGGCGAAGTTGCCATCCGCGACGCGCGCGTCGTTGGCACCGGCGGCTGCGGCGGCGCTGCAAGCGGGTCGGCCGCGCACGGCGTTGATGCTGGCGGAAGCGGCGGGCGACTCGGCGCTCACGGCGCGGGCGCAGGTGGCGTTGGACGCGCTGAGAGCGCAGCGGCCGCCGGTGGAAAACCTCGGGCGCTGGCTGGGAAAAACCCGTGAGGAATTGCAGGCGGCGTTTCCGGATCTGACAGCGGGTCAGGAATTCAAGAGCACCTTGCACGGCGACTTGCTCATCACCTCGTATGGGCCGCATTTCGTCTCGGCGGCCGGCGGGATGCTGCGGTTCTACAGCAGCGAAGCGACGCGCAAGGTGGTGCGGGTGCTCGCGTGGAAGGGCTACGCGGAGAGCGTCGGCGGCGTGCGGCTCGGCGAAACGGCGGACCGGGTGTGGGAGCTATTCGGGCCGTCCGAAACCAAGACGACGGCCTATCTCGAATACACGATCGACGAGGCGGGGCGGCCGGTGAGCTACACCTACCACGTCGACGCGAAGGGCATCGTCACCGCGGCGGACGTGCGGGTGGGGAAGTAGGCTCGCGACGGCGAGGTGGGCCGTGCGCTCCGGGCGCGGCCGATAGATCATTCCAATGCAGCGCTCCGGAAGAAACGTGTCATCGTAACGCCGGGTAGCTGTGGCTCGCCCGGGAACCACTCGCTCACCAGACTGTGTGAAAACGCGACGGTGGTAGCGGAAAGCGTGAGCTTTTCGCCCGAACGCGGGCCAAATCCCACGAAAACCTCACGGTTTCCGCTACACTTCGCGCGGCTGAACGAAAGCCGTCGCGTTCTCACACAGTCTGTCACGCTCGCGGCTGCACCCCGCGCAATCTCGGTGTGCCGCACCAGAGGCGCGGATGGCCGCGCGCGGAGCGCACGGCCCACCCGAGGACTGACGTCGCTATTTGGCAGCCTGCTTTTTCTTGCCGCCTTTTTTCGGGGAGGACGCGGGATCGAGGTAGTTCTGGTATTCCCAGCGCGTCTTCCACTCGGCGAGGTAGGGTTGATACTGCGGGGTTTCGAACCAACTCACGGACTCGGGATCAGGGGGCGAGACCTTGCCTTCGGGATAATCGCGGCCGGCGAAGCTCGCGTCCATCGAGGCGTTCCAGGCGAGTAGCTGTTCCTTCAGGCGCGCGGCGACGGCGGGTTGGTCGGCGCTGACGTCCCTTTTTTCGGAGCGGTCGGCGAGGAGGTCGAAGAGTTGGAACTGGCCGGCGGCGAGGTTGGTGGTGACGAGCTTGTAGCGGTCGTCGATGAGCGCGCGTGCGGCGTGATAGCGGAAGCCGATCGGCTGACCGCGCGGGCCGAGCTCGCGATCAAACAGCGGACGGAGGCTGCGACCGTCGAGCGGCTGGAGCATCGTGCTGGCGGGCAGGCCGACGATCTCGGCGACGGTGGGAAACAGGTCCATCACGCAAGCGGGAAACTGGGTGATGCGCGGCGAGATGACACGCGGCCACTCGATGATGCCGGGCACGCGGAGGCCGCCTTCGAAGACGCTGCCTTTGTTGCCGCGGAGATCGCCGACGGTGGTGGGGCGGATTTCGGGGAGCCCGCCGTTGTCGCTGCAGAAAACGAGCAGCGTGTCGTCGGCGAGGCCGAGTTCGCGGAGCTTGCGGCGGAGCGTGCCGACGCTGCGGTCAAGCGCGACGAGTTCGCCGTAGTGGTGGGCGGAGAGATCGGCGAGCGCGGCGAAGTCCGCCTTGTCGAGGTCGCGGGCGCGAAACGGGGCGTGGGGCGAGCCATACCACACGACGGCGAACATCGGACGGCCGCTGTCGCGGTGTTTCGCGAGGAACTTCACGGCCTCGTCGACGATGATCTCGGAGGAGTCGCCCTTCATCTGCTCGAACTTGCCGCCGCGGCTCATGAGCGGATCGAGGTCGAAGAAGTTCGAGACGGAGAGCCATTCGTCGAAGCCGAAGGCACCGGGGTGGCGCGGGTCGCTGGCGAGGATGGGCGCGCCGGGGCCCTTGTGGCCGTTGAGGTGCCATTTGCCGAAGTGGCCGGTCACGTAGCCGGCGCCGCGGAGCGCCTGCGCGATGGTTTTTTCCTGCAAGCGCAGCGCGTAGCCGTGGCTGAGCACGCCGGTGCGGTCATGCGAGCGGCCGGTGAGCACGGCGGCGCGCGTGGGCGAGCACACGGGGCCGCCGGCGTAGAAGCGATCGAAGCGCAGGCCGGCGGCGGCCATGGCGTCGAGGTTGGGCGTCTTCAGGACGGGGTGGCCGTTGTAGCCGGTTTCGCCCCAGCCCATGTCGTCGGCCATGACGAAGACGATGTGCGGCTTCGTCGCCGCGGACAGCGGGGCGAGCAGCAGGGCAAGGAAGACGGCGAGGGCGGCGGTGTTTTTCATGCGCGGGAAAATCGAGGAGTGGCGGCGGAGCAACCGGCGGCGCCGCAGCCCGCTCACAACGTGAGGGCGAGCAATGCGATCGTGACAAAGCCGCCGCCGAGAGCGAGAAAACCGGAGCGGCGGATCCCGTCGATTTTCCACCAGAGGAAGAGGCCGGTCGCGATCCAGGCGAGGGTGCTGATGCAGAAGAGGTCGACGATGAAGGCCCAGAGGTCGTTGAGGCCGCCGCGGTCGTAGTTGGTGCGTTCGTGCAGGCGGGCGAGCACGTCGAAGGGCGTGGTGGGGCGTTCCTCGGCGCGAAGTTTCTTCGTGGTGAAATCGTAGGCGAGGCGGCGCGGGTGCCAGAAGTTGGGCACGTTGATGTTCAGGCGCTGGCCCTGGCGGCGGACGATGAAGGCGCCGCGGAGGCCGTGGTCGGCGAGCAGGCGTTGGGTGGTGGCCTGGAGCGCGGCGGGATCGTCGGCAGCGGGCGCGGCGATCGTGTAGTCCTTTTCCCAGAGGAGGGCCCACTTCGGGTCGGCGCGATAGGGGCGGAAATGTTCCGCGTGGTTGAACATGAACGTCGAGAACCCGTAGACGAGCATCCACGGCAGCAGCAGGAGCCCGAGGTAGAGATGCACGCGGCGGAGAAGGAGATTCCAGTTGGGCATGGTGGACTCCGGTCAGATCGTCGCGAGCAACACGCCGAAGATGCTGCCGCCGGCGAGGAGGCACAGCGCGCCCCAGGCGCGCGCGGGCTTGATTTCCCACCAGAGCAGGACGCCGGATACGGCCCAGAACACCATGCCGAGCACGGCGAGATCGACGATCGCGCCCCAGATTTTTCCCGCGAGGTAGGGCTGCTCGTAGCCGTGGCGGAAATGCGCGCGGTTGAGCGCGACGGGGGCGTCGAGGCGCTGGCGCTCGATGAGCACGCGGTGCTCGGCGCGGAAGTAGGTGACGCGATGCACGGTGAGCAGCGCGCTGCGCATCAGGACGAGGCGCGAGGCGTTGGAGGCGGGGTTGACGTTGAAGGAGCCGGCGAGGCCGAGGTCGGCGAGCAGTTGTTCGCCGATCTGGCGCGGGCTGGCGTCGGCGGAGGACGCGGCGGTGTAGGGGCGCTCCTCGATTTTTTCGAAGTCGGAATATTTTCCGCCCCAGAGGTTCCGCACGGTGTCGAAGCGGTTCAGGATGAGTCCGCTCAGCGCGTAGATGATCATCCAAGGCGTGAGAAACAGCGCCAGATACATGTGCGAGCGGCGGATGAACCGGGAGGCGACGGGAGCCATGCGCTACGGGGTGAGGCGGGAGGCTTGAGGAGAAGCGGGCGGATTGGCGAGTGCGATCGCGGCGGCATGTGGGGCGTAGCAGGAAGTGAGGCCGCCGCAATCAAGGCATCTGATTACTGACCTCACTGCCTGTTATAGGGTGTGACTCAAACTGAGGTCAGGAAACGGCGAAAAGCCTGCCCAAGGCGCGCGCTCATCCGCGCCGGCTCAGCGTAGCGGTGGGCGTCCCTGCCCGCCGGTTCAGGACTTTCGCCCGATCCGTCGGGGGGCCGCTACAACCGAGGCATTCGAGCACTGACCTCAGTTTGAGTTGCGCCCGCCTGTGACACCAACGTCACCTTGCTTTTGGACTGCAGGCCAGGCCGGTGACCGGGCTGCCCGCTCAGCGAGTGGGCCTGCAACGGAAAGTCTGAAAGCTACGGGACGTTGGGGTTACTCCCCGACGCGAGGATGAGCGCGCTCACGACGGACGGCCGTGCGGCCGTGGTCGGGTTGGCGGAGGTGCGCGCAGCCGAGGTCGGGGCCGCCGGCGCCGGTGATTGCGAGTCGTGCGTGAACGGGTGATTCCGGTGCCGCACGGGACCGGCGCGCGGACTCACTTTGGTCCGGTCGGATGGTCCGGCTGCTCCGCGAGCCGATCGGCGAGTTGCCCGGTCGTGTCCTGATGGATCGCGGGACCAACGGCTTTTTTCGGCGCGGTGGCCTGGGCGCTCGCGGCGGTGGCCACGGCCATGGCGGCGGCGGTGGGGACGACTTTTTTCAAGGTGGCGAGCGAGTAATCGCCATGGTGCGCGGCGGCGTGTTGGGCGGCCGCGACGGAGTGGTCGTGATCGGTGCGGGCCGCCTCGTCGTAGATGGACTGCGGCACGGGTTTGAGGCCCCAGATGAAACCGGTCCACGAAAGCGCCTTGAGGCCGTAGTAGGTGAGGTCGATTTCCCACCAGTAGAAACCCTGGCGGGTGGACGATTGGTAGCGGTGGTGGTTGTTGTGCCAGCCTTCGCCGAGGGTGATGAGGGCGAGGAGGAGGCTGTTGCGGGAATCGTCGGAGGTGTGGAAGCGGCGCCTGCCGAAGAGGTGGGTGAAGGAGTTGATGCACGCGGTGCCGTGGAAGAGCACGGTGGTGCTGACGAAGAAGCCCCAGACGAGGAGCTGCGGGCCGTTGGTGCCGAGCGCGGGGCTCGCGTGCGCCAGGAGTTCGCCCGCGCCGTAGATCGCGGCGGCGAAGAGCAGGGGCACGATCAGGTCGAAGCGATTGAGGAACACGAGCTCGGGGTATTTCGCGAGGTCGCGGATTTTCGTGTAGTCCGTGGGAAAATTGCGGCGGCTGGTGATCCAGCCGATGTGCGACCACCAGAAGCCGTGGACGTGCGGGGAGTGGGCGTCTTCGGGGCCGTCGCTGTGTTGGTGATGGTGGCGGTGGTGATAGGCCCACCAGAGCGAGCCGCGCTGGACCGCGGTGGCGGCGAAGACGGCGAGGAGAAACTGGCCGAAGCGCGAGGTCGCGTAGCTCTTGTGGGAGAAATAGCGGTGGTGGATGCCCGTGACGGCAAACATCCGCCCAAGATAGAGCGCGACGGCGGTCCACACCGCGATGGGGCTCCAGCCCACCCAGATGATCGCGAAGCAACCGCCGTGCAGCACGATGAAGGGGAGGCAGCGCATCCAGTCCACTTTGTCGGCTTCAGCCCAGAGGGCCTCGCGGCCTTCGGGGATGTAGTCGGCGTCGAACCATTGGACGAAGCGCGAGAGCGTGCGGCGGAGAAGGGAACCGGTGGGACCGGCGGTGGCGGCGGACATGAGGAGGGAAAAGGTCCGACGAAAGCGTTTGGCGGGACGCGGGCAAGCCGCCGTTTCGGAAAAAACCGGCGGATGGATGCGTATCGCCCGGGTGGATGTTACGATGGGACGACGGGGGAGGATGCGGGTTGACGCGGCGGCACGGCACCTGCTCTTAGGCGGGTGCTTTCGAGGAACGCCCCAAGCCGTTCTTTGAGTCGGCCGCGAGCCGGGGAATAATCCCCGCGGCCCGGTGGATCCGGTGCGATGTGCGCGCGAGTGAGCGTCGCGCTGATGGCTGCCCCGATATGGATGAATTTCGGTCATGCGGCGCTTCATCGCGCCGTGCGGCCGGAGCCCGCCCGAGTGGCGCCGGCGTTTTTGAGCCGGCGGCGCGGAGGCGTTCCCAACCCGAAAGAGAAAACCAAACTCTCCGCCAAAACCGCGGAGTTTAATACCATGAAAGCAGTCAATAAACTCGCCGTCCGGCTCAGCCTGGGCCTGTTCGCCGCCGTCATCGCTTCCGCGAAGACGGACGAGCAAGCCTACCTCGAGTCGTGCCTGAAGGGCCCCGGTGTGCCGGTCCCCGTCGCGGTGGTCAGCCCCAGCGTCGGCCCCGAGCATGTCGGAGCCACGGTGCAGCTCGAGTTCACGGTGGACACGACGGGCAAGCCCGCCGACCTGAACGTGAAATCCTCCCCGGATTTCATGCTCTCGCGGGCCGTCGTGGACGCGGTGAAACAGTGGCGGTTCAAGCCCGCGGAGCGTGATGGTTCGCCGGTGGCGACGAAAGTCTCCCTGCCGGTCACGATCGTCGACGACTACGTGCTGCTGAACAGCGACGCGGCGAAATAAGCAAACCACCAGGGGCGCCTCTGCTGAGCGGGGGCGCCCCTGTTAATTTTCCGCGGAGGGATTCGGAGCCTGGAGCGGCTTACTGAGTCTCGCGAAATAGGGTGACAAAGAGTTCGGTGGTTCGCGGAGCGCACCCGTCTGGGGTGCTGGTGCCGGCGTCTCGCCGGCACCTCCGAAGTCCTCGGCGAGACGCCGAGGACAGCCCGCGGGACGCGGGCGCTCCCCGAACCACCGCGGGTCACTCAATTATGCGAGCCTCAGTAAGTTGACGGGTAGCCGCGCTCGGCGCGCAGGTCGGGCTTTACGCCCGACGCGTCGGGGATCAACCCCGACCTACACCAACGGCTACGGGATTCTCGAAACCACTTGCTCACGCGCGGCTACACCCGACGAAATTTCAGTGTCGCTGCGCTAGGAAGCGGCGGCGATCACGGGCCGGACGAGCGCGGCCGGCGGACGCCCGGACGGGGCGGCGAGGTCGAGGGTGCGGCGGCCGTTGGGCAGCGGCGCGCCCGGCAGGCCGGCCCCGTCGTTTGCGCGCCGGCCGCCGACAATCGCCATGAGGTGCGCGACGGTTTTCGTCAGCTCGGCGGCCTGGGCGTTGAGTTCCTCCGCCTGCGCGGCGGTCTCCTCGGCGCCGGCCGCGGTGGACTGCGTAATCCGATCCATTTGCGCGACCACGCCGTTGACGTGATCGATGCCCTGCGTCTGCTGCGCGGAGGCGGTGGCGATCTCGCCCACCAGCTGATCGACGTGATGGGCTTTGGTGACGATCTCGGCGAGGTGCCGGCCGACGCGGGCGGAGAGTTCGACGCCGCGCTCGCTGTTGTTCACGGACTCTTCGATCATCTGGGCGGTTTCGCGGGCGGCCTGGGCGGAGCGTTGAGCGAGGGCGCGGACTTCTTCGGCGACGACTGCGAATCCGGCCCCGGCCTCGCCGGCGCGGGCGGCTTCGACGGCGGCGTTGAGCGCGAGGATGTTGGTCTGAAAGGCGATCTCATCGATCGACTTGACGACCTGGGCGATCCGGGCCGAGGAGGCCTTGAGGTCGTCCATCGCCTGCTTCATGGCTTCCATTTCGTGGGCGCCGGAGTCCGCGGCGTTGCGGGTTTGGGCCGAGAGTTCCTTGGCTTCGGTGGCGGCGGTGGCGTTGCGTTGCGTCATGCTGGCGACCTGACCGAGCGAGGTGACGGTCTGCTGCAGCGAGGCGGCCTCCTCGTTCGCGCCGGCGGCCGAGGCCTGGCTGGCGGCTGACACCTGCGTGGCGGCGGCCGTCAATTCGCTGGAACCCTCGGAAATCGTGCTGGCGATGCCGAGGAGTTGCACGGAGATGCCCCGGGTCATCCGCCAGGCGAACACCGTGGTCCCAAGCAGGATCACGACGGTCGTGAGGGCGAAGCCCGTCAGGGCACGCCAGGCGCCGCGCTTGTTGGCGTCGGCGAGTTGCGCGTAGTCGAGGCCCACCTGGTCTTCGACTTCCTTCATCAGATCGATGCGCAGGGTGGCGGCGTCGAACCAGGCGCCGGCGTTGATGCCGAAGCCGCCGGTGGCGGCCTTGTCGGCGGCGACCTGGCGCATCTGCGCCACGGCCGCGATGGCCGGACCGGACACCTTCTCGACGAGGAAGCGCCGCTGCGCTTCGGAGGCGAACGAGTCGAACACCCGCAGATAGGTGTCCTGGGTCGCGGAGATCCGGCTGAAGGCCCGGGCGGACTCGGGCGTGAACGCGTTGGCGGAAAAGGCGCCGGAGAGCGTGGCGCGTTCGATGCCGGCCTGTTCCTTGGCTTGGAGGAAGTTGACGTAGCAGGAGATGCCGTTGGCGATCTCGGCGTCGTTGCTCAGGTGGGACATGGCGACGATGACGTCCAGCAGCGTCGCGATCACCTTGGTGTAATACGCGGTGGATTCGGTCGGCGCGAGGGTGACCGTATCGACGGCGTTGCGCTTGGCGGGCACCTCCGCCAGCGCCAGGCGTCCGTCGCGGAAGCCCGCGGCGAACAACGGGCCGAACTGACTGGCGTCGAAATTGGCCAGCAGGGTGTCGAGGCGCGCCATGGCGGCATCGGTCTGGGTGCGCTGCTGCCGCAACTCCGCGCCGAATTGCCTGCCTTTGCTGCCGAGGAAGCCGGCCGACCGGCCGCGTTCCTTCTGGAGCTCGTGCACGGTGTGGCCGATTTGCTGCAGCACGGCGGAATTTCGCTCGAGGGTGACGATCGCTTGATAAGTCCGCCATTTTTCGAGCGTGCTGCGGAAGCCGAAGAACAGCAGTCCGACCATCGGGATGGCGATCAGCAGCGCGAGGCGGGCGGAGAGGGCGCGCGTCTTCATGATAAGGATGGCCGCGGGGCCGTGGGTCGGGGAGCGTTGATGCGGCGTTGCATGGTGATGTGCAGCACATCGGTCTTGGGTGACCAATGGACGTGGACACTCTCTTATCGGAGCCGTTTTCCCGCGGCTTGAGGCGGCCGCGGGGAAAAAACGTCCGCGACCTTGAGCTGGATCAAGTTCAGGCTCGATTTGACCGCCGGCTTGGACGGGAAGCCGGGTGCGGCGGCCGGAGCTGGCGGTCACACGGGGGCGAGCGGCGATACACCGAGCCGGGCTGCGGAGACCGCCGCGGTGGGTCGCTCGGACCGGCTCCGGCCGGAGGCGGTCCAATCAAGTTCAGCGGCGATCGTTGCCGCCGGAGGTCGGCGATTCGGTCGCCACCAAGGCGACGATCAGGACGAGCACGATGACGACAGGCAACATGGCGTGGGAAAGGTCAGGTGGTGTGGAAACGTCCGAAGATAGATTGTTTCCGGGAAAAGGGAATACGCAGACCTGCGGATAACAGATGCACAATTGTCATAGAGGTCCGCGCTAATGGGGGCTCCGAGGGAGAGCGCCTGGTCGGGTCCGACAAAAGCGAGACGCCGCGCGGGAAGGCGCGGCGTCGGCGGGCGGGCGGGGCGGGGAGCCAACCGTGGGGGTTACTGCGACTCGAGTTTCCGCAGGGTCACGTCGCCGTTCATGGTGGCGACGGAGATTTCGGTGCCGCCGCCGTTGAGAGTGCCGGTGACGAGCTGACCGCCGGTCATGGGAGGGATGGGCGGCATCTTCGGCATCGGGGGCACGGGCGGCGTGGGAGGCGTTTCACCGCGGGCTTCGGCGGCGCCGGCGCGGGCCGCCTCGGCGGCTTCCTTGGCGGCGACGGCGACTTCGCGGGCGGCCTCGACACTCACGCGCACCGCCTCGCGCACGACCTGCTGGATTTCTGGGTGCGAGCCGCCGACGGTGACGGTCTTGGCGGGCCGGCGGGAGGTGCGCGGCGAGCTCTCGGTTTTCGTGACGAGGGATTTTTCGTCGAAGTCGGTGAGCACGGAGCCGTTTTGCGTGCGGAGCCGGACGTTGGCTTTGGCCTCGGGGGCCACGCGCACGACGACTTCGCCGTTAAACGAGGTGAAAGAGAGCGGTTTGCCGTCCTTCAGTTCACGGATGTTGGCGCGGATTTCGCCGTTGGTGGTCGTGACCACGACGCCGCCGGCCACGTCGTCGAGCCGGATTTCGCCCTGCATGCTCTTGATCTCGAGGTCGCCGGAGAGGCCGGTGCACGCGATGTCGCCGCCGAACGAACTTTCGACGATGATGTTGGTCGCGCGCGGCACGGTGACACGGAAATCCGTGGGCGTGCCCTTGCCCCAGCCGTCAGAGCGCGCGTCGAGCGTGATGACGTTGTCTTTTTCCGTGAGCGCATAGCTCGACGACTGGCTGATCACGCGGAGGCCGTCTTTGCGCACCTGCTTCTGGGGCTTGGTCTCGGAGGTGACGGCGATCTCGGCGGTGTCGACGGCTTTGATGCGCAGATCGCCCCGCATGAGCGCGACCTTGAGCGTGCCGGGTTTGGCGGGATCGGAGAACTTGATGCTGGCGGTGGTGTCCTCGGCGCGGGCCGCGCTGCACCAGAGGAGCGCCGCCGCGAGGCCGGACGAAAACAATCGGAATGATTTCATGGAAGGGTCGGGAGGTTGATGGTGGTTGAAACGGACCGTGCGTCCGCAGTCATCAGTCGGGGTGGTTGTGAAAAGGGTTCAGAGCTGGGCGAGCGCGCGGCGCGCGGCGTCGCGGACGCTGCGGTCGATCGCCTCGTTTTGGGTCATTTTTTCCAGCTCGGGGGCGGCGTCGCGATTGCCGGAGGCCGCCAGGAAGTCGATCAACTCGACCAGCACGAGGGGATCCTGTTCGCGGGGCAGCGCGGTGAGCACGCCGTCGCTGACGAGCTTGTTTTCCGCGTGCGGAAACAGCGCCTCGAGGGCGCGCAGGCGGACATTGACGCTGGGGTCGAACGCGAGGGCGTTCACCAAGTCGGTGAGGGTTTTCTCGGTGGGTTGATCGCTTTTGGCGGCGGCGAGCACTTCCTGGAGGCGGGAGCTGACGGGGCCGCGCTGCTGCTGGAGGATCGAGATGCCGACGAGCTGGCGCAGCTCCTTGAGCTCGTTGCGCATCGCGGCGACCTCGGAGGAGGGGGCGGGTGCGGCGGCGGGCGGCGCCTGCCGCTGGCCGACATGGAAACCGAGCGCGACGAGCGCGGCGGCGGCGAGCGGCGAGAGCACCCAGCCCCAGAGGGAGATGCGTCGCACGCGACGGTCGCGCTCGGCGGCCACGCGCACGCTGGCCGCGGAGTTTTTCTCCTCTTCGAGCATGGCGTAGAAATTCTGGCGGAGGCGCGGGGAAGGCGTGGGCGCGGGCATGGTGTCGAGGGCGGTGAGGGTGCGGCTGAGCTCGGCGAACTCGCGCTGGCAATCCGGGCACGACGCGAGGTGGGTGCGCGCTTCGAGGTGCTCCGTCGCCGTGGTGCGGTGGTCGAGGAGGGCGGGGAACGTGGCGCGGGCGCTGGTGCAGTTCATGGCGCGAAGAAGTTGAGAGTTGAGTGATGAGAGTTGAGGGCCGGGCTGCGGCGCGAAGGCGGATTCAGGAGAGAGGCTCCTTCTGCAGTTTGAAATAGATGTCGCGCAGTTCGCGCAGGGCGCGGTGGGCGCGGACCTTGGCGGCGCCGACAGAGCACTCGAGGATGCCGGCGATCTCGGCGAACGAGAGTTCCTGGAAGCGCGCGAGCAACAGCACCTCGCGGTCATCGCGATCGAGGCGGGCAAGGGCGGTGTGCAGGAGCGCGTGGTCGTCGCGTTTGCTGGCGTGCTGCGCGGCGTGCGGCGTGTCGTCGGCGTGGTCCTGCAAATCCGCCGGATCGGTGGCGTGCGGGGCGGCGTGGGCGCGGCGGAAATGATCCGCGGCGCAGCGGCGCGCGAGGTGATACATCCACGCCGTGAAGCGGCCATCGTCGCGGTAGGTGTGGCGGTATTTGAGCATCCGCTGGAAGACCGTCTGCGCGATGTCCTCGGCCGCGGCGCGGTCGCCCGTGAATTTCGCGAGAAACCCGAACAACGGCGCGTGGTGGCGCTCGAAGAGTTCGCCCAGGGCGTCGAGTTCGCCGTCGCGCACGGCGAGCATGAGGGCGTGATCGGAGCGTTGTTCGGCGGCGGAGTCCACGGGACGGAGACGCGGTCTATCAACCACGGGTGGACTCGGATGAACACGGATTTCTTCGAGGGCGGCAATCACGGCGGCAGGACATGGGTTGGTGTTGCCCGGGGAAACTGGCCGGGGGGGGCAAGGGTTACAGAAAATTTGAACCACGGATTTTCACTCACTGGCACTGATGAGAAAATAAGTGTCCGTCAGTGTGCATAAGTGGTTAACCTTTCCCCATGAATCGCCGCGACTTCCTCGTCCGCTCCTCGGTCCTCGCCTCCGCCGGCTTGCTGGTCCGTCCCCGTCTGCTGGCCCAGGCCGCCGCACCCAAGGCGCCGGCCGCGCCCGTCGTCACCGAGTTCAAACCGCTGCGCCGCGACGTCGGCATCTTCACCGGCCGCGGCGGTTCGATCGGCTGGCTGGCCAACAAGGACGCGCTCGTGGTCGTCGACACGCAGTTTCCCGACACTGCCGCCACCTGTCTCACGGGCCTGCCCGGCCGGGCGGATCGCAAGGTCGACGTCGTGATCAACACGCATCACCACGGCGACCACACGGGCGGCAATCCGGTGTTCAAGCCCGCGGCCAAAACCATCGTCGCGCACGCCAACGTGCCGAAGTTGCAGTTCGCCGCCGCCGAGAAGGCCGGCACGCTCGACAAGCAGGTCTACGCCGACACGACTTTCCCCGACGTGTGGCGCCGCGAACTCGGCGGCGAGATCGTCACCGCGCAATACCACGGCCCCGCGCACACGAGCGGCGATGTGATCGTGCTTTTCGAGAAAGCCAACGTCGTGCACATGGGCGACCTGATGTTCAACCGCATGTATCCCGTGATCGACCGCCCGTCAGGCGCGCGCATCGCCGGCTGGATCAAGGTGCTCGAGGAAGCGGCGAAAACGTATCCCGCCGACGCGATCTACCTCTTCGGCCACGGCAACCCGAAGTTCGGCGCCACCGGAAAACGCAGCGACTTGCTCGTGCTGCGCGACTACTGGACCGCCGTGCTGGAGCACGTGCAAAAGCAAATCGCCGCCGGCAAACCGAAATCAGAAACCGCCGCCCTGGAAAACCTGCCGGGTTTTCCTGATTTCCACCAACCGTTACCCAACCGCCTCGCGAGCAATCTGGGCTCGGCTTACGACGAATTGGCAGAGGCGAAGTCCTAGCTCGCTGGGATCTCTCCGGAGTTTTTGAACCTATGGCCATCCGGGCCGGCAGCAGGCTGACCCGGATTCGGGCTTGCATCGATCCATCTCAGCAGCGGCCGAGACAACGAACTCGACCGATAAATTCAGATGTCGGTGTATTTCCAGATCTCCAAATATCTCCTGAAGGGATTGCCCGCGTGCTTGTCGTCGACCAACTCAATATTCCAACCAGCGACTCTGCCGGCTTCGATACTAGCGGCCAAGGTCGTGGTGGATTCGTCGCCGTTGACCAATAGTGTCCGCACGCGAGCTGCAATCAGGGCGCGGGAATCGGCGGCGGTTGGGTTTCGGAGCGCAGCCCTCAGCGCTTCGAACTCGTCTCGGGTCAACGAACCTCTATGGGCGAGGTGTCTGCGCGACCTTACTACAGCGGCTGTTCCAAGATCCGTCAGGATCACGCGTTCCTCATCGTTCCAGGTTCCATCACCGAGCAGGCTGTTGCATGTATCTTTTCCGCCATCGGGGGTCTTTTTTTTCATTTTGGTTTGTTTGGTTTTTGTTCGCATGCCTGAGGGACTGTTCAGGCCTAAAGCACATAACGAAAGCTGCCGACCGGTTCTTTCAGGTGAGGAAGCCGTTTTTTTCGGGGTTGGTTACAGGTTGTCGTTGGCGTATCGCGAAAGCCCGGGGTGCAGCCTGATGTAAGGGACGGAGATTTGCCCCGGTTCACGCAAGGCTTCGCGGAGAACTTCGACGGCTTTGCCGTGCTCTCCGGCGGATGCGAGGGTGAGCGCGAGCGCCCTAAGGAAATACGCTCGATCAAAGGCGTCAACCTGTGCGGCGTCGCCCTTGGTGATCGTCCTGCGAATGAGGCGCTCGCCCTTCTGGATGTCGCCCAAGATCGCCCAGAGTTGGCCCGTATGCAGAAGCAAGCGACTGCTGTCCGGAAACCTCGCCAACTCGCGTTCCAGTCGCGCGAGGGCTTTTTCCGCGGCCTTCCGCGCAGCGACGTGGTCGCCAGCCAGCCACAAAAGCAGCGCCTCATAGCCCTCGCGGTTGAGGTAGACGGATTGGGCATCGAGCACGTCGAGTGAACTGGCGCGCAATGCCGCGAGCGCATCACCGATGCGGCCTTCCAGCACGAGCCAGTCGATCTTGTGCATCAAATAGATCTCGGGTGTCGGCTGAGCGGGATCGCGGGTCGTCAAATCGGCGCGCATCGCAGACAAGTCGCCACGCCACAGAACATAGAGATCGCCACGAAGTTTGATCAGGGGAACGTTGCCCGGCAAACGCTCCAAGGACCGGGTGACGATGGCCTCGGCCTCCGGGTATCGGCGCAAGCGGAGGAAAGTGTCGGCGGCGTTGTAGGCGAGAGTGCCGTTGAAAGGATCGAGTTCGAGCGCGGCCTGATAGTGTGAAGCTGCGCCTGCAAACGCCCCGCTGCGCCGTTCCAACGCGGCCAGGGCTGAGCGCACCTCGGGATTGTTGGGCGCCAACGCGAAAGCGCGATCGATTGGTCCCCGGGCCGAGGTGTAGTCGCGCGAGCGACGATAGTAGTAGAGCCCCAGTGCAGCCTGCGCCTCTGCGAGGTCCGGGTTGATTCGCAATGCCTGCTGTGCGGCCTCCAGTCCCTGTTCAAGTCGGCCGCTCTTCTGGTCGTGGCGCCACAGATAAAGCCGGGTGTCGACCAGCGACTGGTGCGCGAGGGCCAACGCGAATTCCGGGTCGAGTTTGGCGGCCTCGGCAAAGCAATCGCGGGCTTTCAACAGGTCGGTGTTGGCGCTACTCGCGTCGCTGGCGAGCGCGCGTCCGGTCAGAAACAGCCGTTGCGCGGTGGGGTTCGTCGAAGCGGTGCCGATGTGGCGCCGGGCCGGCGAGGAGTGCGCCTTGGCGTCCAATTGCAGGGCGACGTCGGTCGCGATGTCCGTTTGCAGATTGAAGAGGTCGGTCTCGCGGCGCTCGTAGCGTTTGGTCCATTGGGCCGTGCCGTCGCGCGTGTCCACCAACTGAAACGTGAAGCGCAGCAGATCGTGCGACTTCTGGATGCTGCCGGTGAGCACGGCATCGGCGCCGAGCTTGCTTCTGGCCTCGCTGAAATCTCCGCGGCCGATTTTGCTGGCCCGCACCGAAGCGGCGGTCAGCACCCGGGCATCACTCAGGCGGAGCAACGTGGCCGCGAGTTCATCCTGCAGGCCGGCACTCAGTGTCGCGAGGTTCGGCTCGGTGGCCGCGGACTCCAGCGGCAAGATGGCCACGAGAAGACCCGACCGTTGGGAAGCGAACGCGTGGGCGGCGTTTTTCAAGGCAGGCCACTTACCCTGGATGACCACGCCCAGCGCCAGGATCGCCGAGAGGACGGCAACGCGCCTGCGCGCACGACGCCACCGCATTCGGGCGCGGACCGATTTGCCCGCTTGGAGGAGGAGCAGATCGTCGAGCAGTGCGGTGGCGTCGCGGTGGCGCTTTGCGGCGATGGGTTCGCAGGCGCGGATGAGGACTTCGTTGAGCTCGAGCAGTTCCTTGCGGTCGGCGAGCGTGTGGAAGTCGGGCGGCAGGCGCGGGTAGTCGTGGCGGTCGAGCCCGGTGGCGAGTTCGTAGAGCAGCTTGCCGAGGGAAAACACGTCCGCCGCCGGCGCGCCGGGGCCTTCGGGCGGCACGTAGCCTTCGGTGCCGACGAAGGTTAGCGCCGCGCTCGCGCTGGCGACCAGGCCGATGTCGGCGAGCTTGGGCTGGCCGCCGACGAAAATGACGTTGGAGGGTTTGATGTCGCGGTGGACGAGTCCGCGCGTGTGCAGGCCGGCGAGGCCGCGGGCGAGTTCGGTGCCGAGGGCGACGACTTCCGTGGCGGGCAGGCGGCCGCGCCGCGCGCGCACCTCCCGCAGGCTGTTGGGCGTGTAGGAGGCGGGGTCGATCTCACGGCCGCGCGTCGCGTCGTCGGCCAGTTCCATCACGTAGTAGAAAAAACCGGCCTCGTCGTGGCGACCGACGTGGAGGAGGGCGAGTTGGCGCGACTCGGTGAGCGAGACGGTGGCAAATTCCTTCAGCCCGCGAAATTCGCGCTCGAATGGCTGCGGATCGGCGAAGCGGTCGCGCCAGACGATCTTCACGGCGCGGAAAATTCCGGTGACGCCGCGGGCGAGCCAGACATCGCCGTAGCTGCCCCGGCCGACGAGGCGCAGCAGTTCGTAGTCGGGGATGACCGGAGCGGGGAACGAAACGGCCGGCGTCACGCCGGAAAGGAGGCAGACGCGCGGGCGACCGTCGACGGCAAAACGACGCGCGGGGTGTCAGCGCAGCTGTTCCTGCAGGCGCGCCACCTCGGCCTTGAGCTGTTTCGTCAGGCGGTGGCTGATCACGTAGACGGTGGCGGGGTTGAGCTCGAGTTCGCGGGAAATTTTCAGCACCGGCCAGTCCTGGCGCGTGTAGAGTTCGAAGGCCTGAAAATGCTTCGCAGGCACGCGGCGGGCGAGGCGCTCAAGGGCCGCGTCGAGCACATGGCGCTGCCACTCGTCCTCCCAGCCGGCGTCGGAGAAGGGCGGGTGGGCGTCGGGCACGCGCTCGATGGTGCCGGTGCGATCGTCGGCGGGTTCCGGATTGCGCGGGGCGCGGTGTTGCTCGACGCGCTGGCGCTCGCGCAGCTTGTCGGTCACGCGCCAGCGGGTGAGGTTCATCAGCCAGCCGCGGAAGGTGCCGCGCTCGGGGTTGGATTCGAATTCGTGGATTTTTTCGGCGACGCGCTTGAAGACGTCCTGCGTGACCTCCTCGGCCTCGACGCGCGTGAGGCCGGAGCGCAGGGCGAGGCTGGAGACGAGTTTGTGGTAGAGCCGGTAAAATTCCTCCCAACTGGCGGCATCGCGCCAGTCGCGCAGCCGGAAGAGCAGGCTGGGACGGGTGTGGACGGAGTGGCCGTGGGCGGAAGGTTCGGGGTCCATGATCATTTGCCGCACGAAACGGCGGGACGGGCGGTGATCTTGCAAAAATCGGGCGCAAGGCGGAGCGAAAATTTTTCTGCGCGAAGGGTGAAAGAACGGAAGGGGCGGGGGCGTTTCGTGCGGCGAAACCTCCATGAAACCACTGCTCCTCTCCTCACGCATGATCGCCGGCGGCTTGGCGACCACCCTTCTATGTTGTGCCGTCGTGGCCGGTGCCGGCGACGAAACGCGGGCCAGTGTGGAGGCCAGGAAGAAAGACCTGCTCGCTGAGATTGCGGCCCTACAGCGGTTGATCGACGCAGTAGGCGACCCGGCCGATGCCGATCGCAAGCGAGACGAGGCCCGGCGGGAGGCGCGGCTGAAGACGCTTGGAGAGATCGAGGTGAAGCTGGCCCGGCTCGTCGACACGAAGACCGAGGTAAGCGTAGCTGGGGTGCCCGCCGGTAACTCGAACGCGGAGGTAAACGCAGCTGATTTGGAGACCAAGTCTAACGTGGCCAAGCTGCCGGCCCATCTGCGGGAAGCGGTTAAGCTGGCGGAACAGGCCACCAAGCCGGTGACGGATTACCACGCGTTTTTCCATACCGGCCTTCGGATGCTCGCGCCCTATCATGTGACTGGCGCCAGCACGGTGGACAATTCGTCCACCACGACCGGGGGCTATCTTGAGTTTATCTACACCGATGTCTGGGCATGGCGGCCCAAGCGGGTGGTGGCGGCGAAAACCAGCTCGGCAAGGAAACAGGCGTTCGACAACGAGATCAAACGGGGAAAGTCGCTCACTGATGCCGCCACGGCGGCCGATGCGGCCGAGAAACTCGCCTTGGAGCGGGATCTGCCCCAGCCGTGGCTCAGCGCGATTTCCGATTGGAGCGGAGGGTGGGATTTCACCACTCGCCTGGCGTTTAACTTCGGGGGCGGCGATGCTCCCAGTGCGAGTGCGATTGCGGGCGCCGGTGACTTTAACGCCGAGATCGCCATCGACAAACACATCGTGCGCGGGTGGGTCGGGGGGAACGCTTACTGCTTCAATCTCGGCGGAACCGTTGGCGCTACCACCGACAAAGCCTCCTTGCGCGTGCATCCCCGCTACGTCTACGGCCCGAGTTTCAACCTCGCATTTGACGATCCACTTCCCAGCGAAAGTGCCCAGCCGCGGAAGGCCCTGTTCAATGTGCGGGCGGGCTGGGCCTATGTGGATAGCGCGCGTTTTCTGCACGGTGCCGGCGTGCCGCCGCTGACGCTGCGCACGATCAGCCCGGGGATTCCCCGCTTCTCCCTCGCCAAGGGATCGGCGCTTGAGGCGGAGATGTTCTACCCGTTCGGGCTGCAGTCGTTCGTGACGTTCGGGGCACGCGCCTACCGCGTGTCCGACGACTCCCTGTCTCCCTGGTCGATTTACATCGGTATCACGACGCCCTTCTCGAAAGCCGCGGGCGCACTTTTCCCGAAATAACCCCAACTCAAACTCATGAAACTTCTGCGTTACCTGATTTTTTTTGCTGCCAGCGCTTCCCTCGCGCTGGCCGAAGGCGCGTCATCGTCGGCCTCGTCGGACGCCGGCCGGACGACCTGGCTGGCGTTGTGGACCATCGCGTTCATCGACCTCGTTTTTCTGCTCTGTCTCATTTTGGTGAGTGCGACTTTGCGCCGGGATTCCTCGTGGTCGCTGGCGCATGCGCTGGCCGAGAATATTTCCTGGCCGGACGCCTCCGGCTCGGGCGCGACGCTGGGCGCGGCGGGGGTGCAGGTGAAAGGCGCGGGCGTCGCTGCCGGCGGGGAGGGCCAGGCGGCGGAGCCACGATGCGAGCCGAGTTCAAGCCGGCTGATCGCGTTCATCGGAATGCTCGCGGTGATGGTGGTGTTCGTCGGACTCGCCAACTACGTCGTGTGGGTCGCTTTCCAAGGGCGGCTGAACGAAGGCGGCACGACGGAACTGCTCAAATTTCTCGCCGGCGGCAGCTCGCTGTTTGTGCCGTATGCGGTGAACCAATTCCGCTCGGCCTTCGAGGCGTTTGGCGGACCGGCGAAGAAAAACCCTTAACCCGAACGATCATGCCATCCTATGTCTTCACCACCCGCGGCATCATGCGCGGCGAATTCGTCAGCGAACCGGATGCCGCCGCTCAGGTGCGCTACCTGCGCGTGCCGGACGACGGGACGATCACGCCGACGGCGGAAATCGAATCGACGCTCTGGACCCAGGAGGTGCAGCAGCTGGCCGTGGGCGGGGCTTCGGCCCAACTGGCCGCCGGTGGCGAAAAGCACGGCGCCGTGCTGGTGTTTGTGCATGGTTACAACAACAGCACCGAGGCGGTGCTCGCTCGGCACCGCCAGTTGCAGGTGGATCTGGCGGCCGTGGGCTGGAAGGGAGTGGTCGTGAGCTACGACTGGCCCAGTGCGAGCTGCGCGTTGAACTACCTCGAGGACCGCGCGGACGCGAAGGCGACCGCGTTTGCGCTCGTGCGCGGCGGCATCCGGTTGCTGGCCGCGACGCAGCGTGTCGGGTGCAACCTCGCGGTCCACCTGCTGGCGCACTCGACGGGCGCGTATGTGGTGCGGGAGGCGTTCGACCATGCGGACGACAATGCCGTGCTGCGCGGGCAGGTCTGGGGCGTCGGGCAGTGCGCCTTCATCGCCGCCGATGTGTCCGGCGGATCGCTCGGCGACAGCGACTCGTCGGTCTCGATCTACCGCCACTGCGCGCGGTTGACCAACTACTCCAATGGCAACGACGAGGTCCTGCAGATCTCCAATCTGAAGCGATTCGGCGCCGCGCCGCGGGCCGGCCGCGTGGGTTTGCCGGCGGACGCCCCCGCATCGGCGGTGAACGTGGATTGCACCGCCTACTGGCGGAAACTCGACGAGGCCCAGCGACGGCTCGCGGTCGGGGCGTTCTGCCATTCGTGGCATTTCGGCGATCTCGGATTCACGAAGGATCTCGCCGAGACGTTGCACGGCGGTCTCGACCGGGCGGCGATTCCAGGACGGCAGATCGCCGGGGAAAACCGCTTTTCACTGGCGTGACGCCGGCCCGCCATGCCCATCGCCGAAATCGATTTTTCGCCGCTCTTCTCCGAGAAGTTTCTCGTGGGAGTCGGAGCGACCACGGGGTCGCTGGCCGCCTTTGCGATCGCGGTCTCATTCTGGCTGGTGAAAGGCATCATGGATGCGCCCGTCGTCAGCGCGGCCAAGATCGCACTCGTGCGTTGGTTCATGGCGCTGTGCGGCGTGGTGTTGTTGGTTTCGGCCGCGGCGAGCGTGGCGCTGGCGATCAACAACAGCCGCAAAACGACGGTCGCCGAGACCAGGGCCGCGGCCGCGATCGACCGCGAGCGCGTGGCCGTGCAAACGGTGCAGAAGGCCGCCGCCGAGAACGCCCAGCTGCTCGCCGATGCGCGGAAACTGCACGAGGCGGTTTCGCGGACGACCGCCAGCAATGAACAGCTGGTCGCCGCGATGGAGAAGTTGCGCGTTGAGCCGTCCCTGTCCGACCTCGCCCGGCGCAAAGTGGAGACCTCCACGCGGCTCAAGCCCTCGTTCGACCCAAAGGCCGCGACAGAATTGAACGCGCTGCTCAAGAAATACGCCGCGCCGCCCCGGTAGTCCGACGCGTCAGAACGGCATCCAGCCCAGCGCGAAGGCGCGGTCGGCGAACCAGGCGGTGCCGAAGAGGGCGAGGAGGGTGGAGAGCGTCGCCGCGATGCGAGGGGCGTGTTTGGATTTCCGGAGCCAAAGCACGAGCGGGAAGGCGGCGGCGACGAAGGCGAGCTGGCCAAGTTCCACGCCGACGTTGAACGAGAGGAGGCAGCGCACGAGGCCGGTCGTGGGAAGGTTCATTTCGCCGAGCACGTTCGCGAAGCCGAAGCCGTGGATCAGGCCGAAGCAAAACGTGAGCAGCCAGCGTTTCTCGGTCGGGGCGCCGCGGAGATTTTGCACGGCGACGTAGATGATCGTGGCGGCGATGCCCGTCTCGACGAGGCGCACGGGCAGGCGCACGACGTCGAGGGCGGCGAGGATGAGGGTGAGGCTGTGCGCGATCGTGAACGACGTGACGATCCACACGAGTTCGCGCAGCCGGCTCGCGAGGATGAGCGCGAGCAGGAAGCAGAGGTGATCGTAGCCGATCCAGATGTGGCCGACGCCGAGGCGGAGGAATTGCCAGAGGCGTTGCCAGAGCGGCGGCTCGTAGCCGGTCACGTAGTCGTAGTCGGGTTCGAAGCGCGTGAACGTGACCTCGTGCTTGGCGCCGGCGTAGTCGAACGAGCCGAGCACGGTGTGGCGTTCGCTGAGCGGCGCGATGAAGCGGAAGGCGAGCACGATGTTTTCCGGCGGGGCGGTCGCGGGCCGGCGGAAATCGAAATGGATGAGGCCGCTGGCGGTGTGGTAGTCGGTTTCGGGGATCGCGTCGGGCGCATCGGGCGGCCAGACGAACGCGGTGAAGGTGCCGAAGTCGGCATCGGTCCCGTCGATCTCGACGGCGATGGCGCGATGGAGGAAGGCCTCGATGGCCGGGAGGCCTCGCTGCAACTCGGCGCGGGAGATGCGGCCGTCGCGGTCGGTGTCGAGCGGCGCGATTTTTTGGAGCGTGAAAAGATCGTAGGTGAAGCGGAAGCGGAGTTCCGGCGCGGCGATCTCGACGCGGGCGTAGCTGGTGTCGGGGTTGTGCGCGCGGGCCACGAGCGGCGCGAGCAGGAGGGCGAGCAGAGCGAAGCCCGCGGTGGGGCCGGCTCTCCACAGCCGGCCTGGGTTTAACGTCGAAAAGTGGCCCGGTGGCCTCGAGTGAGGACCGGCTTGGAACTCAGGCCGCCTCGGAGAGGCGGCCCTACCAAAGAAAGCGAGGCGTTCGCTCAACGCTTCGGCTCGTATTTGATCCACATGGGTGAGGCCCAGACGAGTTCGCCGACGGTTTCGCCTTCGCCCGCCGATTGCTCGCCGCGCACGTAGTAGTAGCTGGTTTTGCCGGCGACGGGGTTCGGATCGGTCCAGGTGTAGTCGACCTCGGTCTTGTTCGGTTCGCCGAGGACGATTTCCACGTCGTCCTTCACGAGCGTGACTTTCTTGAAGGGTGCGGTGCCGGCGAATTTCACGCGCACGGTGGGCGGCGTGGCGCTCGTGAACTCGTCGCCCATCAGGTAGGTGCGGCCGCCGGTGGTGCAGGTGTATTCGGCGATGATGTTGTCGGTGGCGGCGTAGGTGTGGCGCTGGCGCATGGCCTTGAGGAGTGCGGCGCGCGAGTTGTCCTCGGCGAGCACGAGCGCGTAGCTGATATGGGTGGAGCCGTGGTCGCTGCTCGACTGGAACGAGAAGCGGTAGCCGCGCTTGAACGCGAGGTTGACGAAGCCGGTGGGCTCCCAGCCGCCGATGGCGTCGGCGGCGGTGGGGCTGCGGGGAGCGCCGGGGCGTTCGTAGTTCTGGCGCGCGCCCTGGTAGATCTCGACCATCGGCTCGACGGCGCCGCCCCAGTCGCGCCAGTCGGTGCCCATGCTCGTGGCGGAGGTGTGCGAGGCGCACACGCCGTTTAACTGTTTCAGGTAGTCGAAGAACATGAGCGTGTCGGGCGCGTGGACCTCGGGGCTGCGCTCGCTGATCGGGAGGCGCGGGAGGGTGCGCACGCCGCGCTGCTCGAAGACGGCGTTGCGGTGGCCCTCGGGGAAACGCACGCTGCGTTCATAGGTGAACGGCGGCTCGAACACGCCGGGGATGCGGAAGGCATCGGTGGTTTTCTGCGTGAGCCACCAGGTGTATTCGCGGCCCTGGCCGTTGTCGTGATCGCCGTTGCCGAGCCAGTCCATGCCGGCGACGTCGATCGCGTAGCGCCACATGTCTTCGAGCGGGCCGTCGTTGCCGCCGTCGCCGGAGATCTCGGTGTGACGGTGGAACTCGCCGCGGACGATGCGGAGCGACTTGCCCTCGTGGGCGAAGCGGTAGGCGCGGGCGGCGGCGATGTCGCGGCGTTCGCGTTCGGTCGTGGGCGTGGCTTTCGCGGCGGCGTTGGGCGTGGCCCGCGCGGGCTTGAGGGTGGCGGCGACTTTGGCGGTGGCGGGGAATTCGAGGCGCGAGAGGAACACGTCGTTGTCGAAGGGATCGCGGTCGGTGTCGCTGCCGGCGCGGAATTGCTGGACGTGGCGCCCCTGGCGGTGGTCGCTGGAGTGCGCGATCACGAGGCCACCGGCGGGGTGGGTGGCGACGGCGGGGAGGTTGTAGAGGAGGTTGTCGGAATGCGGCAGGAGGATGGGGCCGGTCCATTTCGCGCCGTCGAAATACGTCGCGTAGTTCATCCAGACGGTGCCTTGGGGCGTGTGGAAGTTGCCCTCGCGGGAGCGCGCGAGCAGCCAGATGCGGCCGTCGCGATCGCAGACGATGCGGCCGAGATTGTTGTAGATGCCGGCGCCGGCTTCGTCGGCCTCTTCGCCGGCGGTGCGCGCGATGGCCTCGGCTTCGGGGCGGCGCACGGGCAGCGCGGCGGGGCCGCGACGCATCCGCGCGCCGGGCAGGCCGGTGGCGACGGCGGCGTCGGGGGCGAGCCACTTGCCCGCCTCGAGAATCCTCATGCCGATCTGGCGGTCGCGGTAGAGGCCGATGCCTTCGTCGCGCACGAGGGCGCCCCAATCCTTGCCCCACGTGGGGCCGCTTAGCTCCCAGCAAACCCAGAGGCGGTTTTGCCGATCGTAGGTGAGGGCGGGGCGGGCTTCGTATTGCGGCGAGGATGTCACGGGCTGGGCCGGGCCCGCTTTGCCGGCGGCGTCGAATTCGCGGAGCCAGACGTCGTAGTCGCCCTTCTCGTAGGTGTCCCACGCGATAGCGACGCGCCCATCGGCGGCGGTGGCGATCGCGGGCGTCCAGCATGTGCGCGTTTGCGTCGAGACGCGCTCGGTCTCGGACCAGCCGCTGGCGGTTTGGTGACGCGATAGAATGCGAAACGCGCCGTCGCGCGCGCCCTGCCACGCGATCCACACGCGGCCGGATGCGTCGGTGGCGGCGACCGCGTTGGTGTCGGAGCCGGCGTGGTTGGACAGGTTGACCGGCGCGGAGAGGGTGCCGGCGGAGAAGGAGCGCGCCCAGATTTCGAAATTCGCGGGCGCGGCGGGATTCTGCCACGCGGCGTTTTCGCTCCAGACGATCCACGCGACGCCGCGGCCATCGACGGCGAGGGCGACTTTGTAGATGTCGCCCTTGCCCGGGGTCACGGCGATGGGTTCGCCCGGCCGGCCGTTTTTCACGACGCGCAGCCAGAGTTGGTCGCCGCCGGGCGGAGTGGCGAGGAACGCGAAATCGGCGGGCGCTTTCGTCCACTGGCGCACGCGCTCATCGCGATCGATGCCGGGCGTGAAGCTGATGTGCGCGACGTAGGTCGTGCCGTCGGGCGCGACGGCGACGGCGGGATAATCGTCGTCGGTGCGCGCCTTGGTGAGCGTGCGCGTGGCGGCGGTGCGCTCGAGGTCGACGGCGCCGCCGAGCTTTTCGGCGACTTTGCCGTAGGGGATCTCGGAGAGTTTGAAGGAGAACCTGCCCTGCGGGGTGGTGACGCTCACTTCGGAATCCTCGGTCACGTCGACGAGGTGGAGGATGACGCCGTTGTCGGCGATCGGTCCCTCGGCGGCGGCCGCGGCCTTGCCCTTCTTTTTTCCGCCGCCGGCTTTTTGTTTCTGTTTCTGCGCGTTGGTGCGGCGGACGGTGAGGGGCCGGGTCTCGGCTTTCCAGCCGGTGATGCCCTCGACCTTGTCGCTCTGCTGAAAACGCCAGCCGCTGATGCTGTCGACGCGTCCGGGAGAGACGGAGACGGTGCCGTCCCACTTGGTGTTGGACTGATCGGTGAGGCCGAAACGGAGGCGGACGCCGGTTTCGTTGGCGTGGGCGAGCGTGAACGAAGCAAACAGGGCAAGCAGGAACGCGAATGCTTTCATGGGGCGCGTGGGGTTGGAGGAGTAAAGCGGGGAAGATGTGAACAGGCGGCGGGCCGGCGGCAAGCGCCGGCCCTACGGAGTGCGCAACACGGCGCGGATGGGTGAGCCTTCGGCGCCGGCGATTTTCAAGGGGAGGGCGATGAGTTCGTAGATGCCGGGGGCGGCGGCGCGGAGGTCGAGGTTTTCGAGGATGATGATGTTCGCCTTTTCGAGGCGGTGGTGGATCTGCATCGACGGGTCGTCGGTCTGATCGACGGACGGGAGGTCGAGGCCGATGAGGCGGACGCCTTGCTCGCCGAGCCACGCGGGCACGTCGGGGGCGAGGATGGGGATGCGCGCGGGGAATTTCGTTTTGTCGTCGCAGTGGTTGGTGCGGACCAGCACGCGCGGGGTGGCGCGGGCGTCGAGGCCGGCGAAGTGCTCGCGGGTGAGGGTCAGGGTGTTCTGGGCGAGGAACACGCGGGCGGGGCCGAGCAGGATGTCGAGATCGAGGCGGTCGATGGAGACGCCGGAGTTGTTGTAGTGCAGCGGGGCGTCCATGTGCGTGCCGCTGTGGATGCCGCTGGTGAATTTGCCGACGTTGGCGGCGATGCCCGGGCTGATGCGGCAGACGAACTCGAAGTGGAACTGTGTGTCGCCGGGCCACGGAGCGGTGGCGTTGGAGAGCGGGTGGGTGATGTCGATGAGGGGCATGAGGAGTTCGGTTTCGAACAGGAAGGCCGGGAAGAGCGGGAAGGATGACGAGACGAGTTTCTTCCCGGCCTTTCCGTTCTTCCTGTTCAATAATTCAGGTCACGAGCGTGCGGGTGTCGGGAAAAGTTTCGTGGACGCGGGTGAGGAGGATGTGCTGAAGGCGGGTGACGGCCTCGGCGATGAGGTTGAGCAAGCCGAGCAGCGGTGCGAGCGAGAGAATGTGCGGCGTGCCGATGTGGAGCGCGGCGGCCGGATCGAGGCCGTGGAGGCGGAGGTGCGAGGCGAGCGCGTCGGTGTCGGAGGCGAAGTTGAGCGCGTCGCCAAGGATGACCGCGCGAGACGTGCCCAAACTATGTCGCAATTGCGACATAGTTTGGGCGGGGGCGGCGCCGAGGAGCGGGGCGATTTTTTCGGCGCACGTTCCCGCGAGCGTGAGCCACCCGTCGACCGGCGCGGGGCCGGCGGTGGCGGTGGCGAGGGCGTGGGGGCAGCGGACATGGCCGGAGATTCAGGCACGGCGGGCGAAGCGGAAAGGAGAAATCCGTTGCACGACCGGGAGGGCGGCGCTAGCCCTCAGCGCACGGGAGAAATTTGCCATGTTCAAAGCTGTCATCAAGACCCTCGCGCTGCTCGCGATTCTTTTCATCATCCTCTATGTGGGGATGAACAACACCCACGAGATCGACTTTCGGTTTCCGATCGCCGGTTTGACCGACAAGAAGCCGCTGCACACGACGGCGGCGCTGATCTATTTCGGCATCTTCGCGATCGGCGTGCTCGCGGGGACGTTGCTGCACTTCGGCGGCGGCAGCGGCGGTGGTGGCAAGAAGAACAGCGGCGCCGCGAAAGAGAAGTGAGCGGCGGCGCCACGAGGCGTCCCGCCTCGTCCACGACTACTTTTTCTGGATCGTGAACCAGTCGCGCTTCTCGCCTTTGTCGTTGAGGAAGGTGAGGTCGAGGCGGAGGCCGTCGATGTCGATCACGCTCGAGCCGGGGTCGTTGTAGCTGACGATCATCGCGGGGTGGTTGAGCGGAGGCGGCTTGGTCTTGGAGCCGGCGTGGCCGGCGCTGCCGGTGACGACGGAGACTTCGCCGGCGTGGGCAGCGCGGGTGCGGGGCTTCACGTAGACGCCGTCGCGCTCGGGGCGGCCGTTGCCTTTTTGTTTCACGTGCCTGGCGGCGTCGAAGGTCGGGCTCTTGCCGTAGTGACCGTCGAGGAGCGGGGAGCGTTCGTAGACGTGGGAGTGACCGGTGAGGATGACGTCCACGCCGCCGGCTTCGAGCACGGGGAGGAAGATGGCGCGCATGTCGTTCATGCGGCCGCCGGAGTCGCTGTCCTTGTCGGAGTCGTGCGTGCCCTTGGTGTAGGTCGGATGGTGGAAGTAGGCGATGATCCAGTCGCGCTGGGTGGCGGCGAGGTCGGCCTTGAGCCATTGCAGCATGGCACCGTCGGCGGTGCGCACGGTGTCGTGGGAGTCGAGGCAGACGAAGTGGATGTTGGCGTGGTCGAAGGAATAGTAGGCCTCGGTGCCGGAGGGGACGCCGCCGGCCTGGCCCATCGTGGGCAGCGTGAAGATGTCGTAGTAGACGCCGGACTGCGTGATGGAGTTGGCGCTCTTGCCGTCGTGGTTGCCGAGGGCGGGCCACAGCGGTGAAGTGCGGAGCGTCTCGGGATACATTTCGAAGATGGCTTTCTGGTAATCGGTGTCGGTGCCGTCGGGGTAGGCGTTGTCGCCGAGGAGGAGCCAGAGGTCGGTGGCGCGTTTGCCGGTGAACTTGTAATAGACGTCGCGGACGGCGCGCTGGGTGTCGTTCTTGGTGCCGGGGTCGCCGAGGACCCAGATGCGGGTGGGCTTGGCGGGACCGACGAGCGGCGGGGTGGTGAAGGTGTTGATGGCGGGCACGCCGGGGGCGTCCTCGGCGGTGGCGGAGGGGGCCTTTTCGAGGCCGGTGCCGACGCGGTAGAAATAGCGGGTGTCGGGTTTGAGGTCCTTGAGGTGGACGATGTGCTCGGTGGAGACGCCCTCGGCCTTGGCGGTGAGGACGCCTTCGATCTTGGTGGCGGCAGTGCCATCACCTTTGGCTGCGGCCGCGGTGAGTTTTTCGCGCTCGAGTCCGTAGGTGACGGTGGAGATCTCGGCCGCGTCGGTGCGCCAGCGGACGACCATGCTCGTGGGCGTGGCGATCTGGAGATACGGACCGCGGGTGATCGTGGTGGCGGCGAAGACCGAGGTGCCGGTGAGCACGAAGGCGGTGGAGAGGACGAGACGGGGCAGCATGGTGAGTTAGCGTGAAGGGGAGATGAGACGACGGAGTTCGGCGGCGAGTTGCGCCGTGGCGGGAGATTCGCGCAGCCACTGGGGCTGGGCGGCGATGAGATCGAGGGCGCGGGAATAGGCGACCCGGGCGTCGGCGGCCCGGCCGGCGGCGGCGAGGATATCGCCGCGGCGTTTGAGGAAAGTTTCTTTGCGTTCGGCGCCGGCGGCGAGTGCGTCGAGGCGGGCGAGAGCGGCATCGGTGCGGCCGAGCTGAAGCTCGAGGGCCAGGGCGCGTTCGACGAGCGCGGCGGCGGGGCCGAGCCGGGCGATGCCCTCGTCGAGCCCGCGCAGGGCCAACTCCGGCGCGACCGGGAGGGCGGCTCGGGCGAGATAAAGATCGGGGCTCGGCTCCGGCAGGGCCGCGAGGGCGGCCGAGTAATCGGCGTGGGCCGCGGCCGCCTCGCCGAGCCGGGCCGAGGCGCGGGCCCGGAGGATGTGCGCGCTGGGATCGCCGGGGGCGAGGGAAAGGGCGACGGCGAGGCGCTGGCGGGCGACTTCGGGCTGCTCGCGCGCGAGGGCGAGGCTGGCGTAGGCGACGAGGATGCGCGGATCGCGCGGCGCGAGGAGGCGGGCGTGGCGGAGGTCGGACTCGGCGGCGTCAAACTCGCGGCTTTCGATGCGGTGTTCGGCGCGGCGCAGGCGCAGGTCGGGCTCGTTGGGAAACTCGGCGATCAAGCGGTCGAATTCCGCGCGGGCTTCCGGAGTCTCGGGATGCGCGCCGAGGGGCGCCGCGGCGAGGGCCAGCAGCATCACGACGGATCGACTGCGCGAACGGAGAGCCATGAATCACCGGGGAGGCTCGGCGCCGCGCGCGGATGGGTCACCGTGAGCGCGGCGGAGGTTATCGCAGACGACGGCGGCGGCGGCGGCGGCGTTGAGCGACTCGGCCGCGCCGAACTTCGGGATTGTAACGAAAGACGTTACAAACGGCCGGACGGCGGGGGAAAGGCCGCGGCCTTCGCTGCCGATGACGACGATGGCGTCGCGCAGCGGCGGGAGGGTGTGCACGTCGGTGCCCGCGAGATCGCAGCCGAGGATCGGCACGTGGGCGTCGCGGAGCGCGGCGGCAAGGTCGGCGGTGTGGGCGCGCACGCGGGCGAAGGAGCCCATGCTGGCATTGATGACTTTCTGGTGGAAGAGGTCGGCGCAATCGGGCGAGAGCACAACGCGGTCGAAACCGAACCAGTCGGCGATGCGCAGCAGTGTGCCGACGTTGCCGGCGTCCTGCACGCCATCGAGTGCGAGCGTGAGGCCGCGGGCGAGGGCGGCGGGGACGAGGGGCGACCGGGTGATCCGGCCGACGGCGAGCACCGGTGAGGGCGTGGGGAAGTGCGAGATGCGCGCCATCTCGGCGTCGGTGACGGCGTGGGTTTTGGCCCCGGTCCACGCGGGTGTGCCGTAGATTTCCATGAAGGGAAATTTCGCGGCAACCAGTTCGGCGACGACTTTCCCGCCTTCGACGACGAAGAGTCCGAGCGCCTCGCGGTGTGGCTTTTCGCGGAGCGAGCGGAGGCGTTGAAGCCCGGCCTTGGTCAGCATGGCCGGATGCTCGGCGGAGTCACTGGCTGGTGGCAAGCAGGCGCGGATCGTGGCGGGGGTCGAGCCGGAGCCAGTGGTCGGTCATCTTCAGCGTGGAGGTGTCGCCGTCGGTGATGACCAGTCCGATTTGATAATCCTCCTGCGGCAGCCGGTGGCGGCGGAGAACGAAATTATAGCCGCAGTAGCGCCAGAGCGGTTCCTTGAGCGCCTTGGCCACGTCGGGGCGGGCGACGCTGTAGGTGGTCATGACGAGGGTCCGGTGCTCGGAGCGGAGGAGGGCGTGGATTTCGCCGCGCCGGGAGCGGCGGTTGGGCAGCATGGCCCAGCCTTCGAAGCCCACGGCGTTCTGGTCCGCGGTGAGGTCCGTCACGTAGGTGACCATGGCGGGATTCGGCTGCGGCTCCGGCACGGTTACTTCATGACAGAGGCGCGGCAGTTGGTAGATCCCGCGCGCGGCCACCTGGTTGAGGATGGTCCGGGCCGTGTCCGGGCCGGGATGCAGGCGGAAGCCGTGGGCGTGGCCCTCCTCGCCGTATTGCTTGAAGCGCACGGCCGGATACTCGCGGGACCACACGAAGGTGTCGGCGTCGTGCAGCGACTGGTGGGTGGCGGCGAGATTGAAGCCGCCGAGCGCGGGAAGGCTCCACGCGAGCACCCGGTAGGGGCGGGTCGCGCGCGTGAGCTCCTCGACGACGAGAAACACGGCGAGCGACCACACGAGCGAACCGAGGATGAGGTAGCGCGACTGGATGTGGGCCGGCGCCACTTCGAGCCGGCCGAAGGCGATCAGCGCGAGCGAGGCGAGCGCAAAGGCCACCATCGCCGCCAGCGCCGGATGGCGCCGCACCACACCCCGCGCCGCCGTCCAGCCCAGCAGGCCGAGCAGGGCGAGGCCGAAGAGCGGGGCGTGCTGGCGGGCGCCGAACGTCAGCGGCCCGCCCAGGAGCGCGAGCCAGAACTGCCCGAGCCGCGCGAGGCCCGCGGGGGAGAAATCGCGGATCTGGTGCGCGTTTTGGATGTGGAAACCGTGAAAGAACACGACGAGCGCCAGCACCGCCAGGCTGCACCACGCCGCACAGGCGCGCCGGCGGCCGGCGGACCACAGCAGCACGGCGCCGATCGGCCAGACGACGCAGCCGTGGGCGAGCGTGAACGTGGCGAGCACGGCGAACAATCCGGCCCCGGCGAGCGCAAACCGGCCGCCCTGGTGCAGCGCGGCCAGGGCCGCCGCCACCATCATCAGCACCATGAAGTGGTCGATCGAGGCCCCGGACCACAGGAACGCCTCGTAGTGCTCCAGATGAAACAACCCGAAGGCCAGCACCACGCCGAGGCGCACCCGCGACGCGGCGGCGGGCAGGGTCGCGAGCAGCAGGCCGCACATGAGCACGAGCGACAGGTTGCCGAGCACGCAGAGCACGTCGAAATTGACGCCGCCCGTGAAGCCGAACCCCGCCGCCACGATCAGCCGGCTCACGACGGTGCGATGCTCGCTGTCGAGCTGGAAGAGCTGCGAGAAGAACTCGCGCCAGCCCGGTCCGGAGTCGAGGCGCAGCAGCAGCGCCAGCACACTGTCGAACTCGTCCCAGAACGGGAGGTTGCGGCAGGCGCCCGCGATGCGGGCCGCGACAAAGATCACAGGCACGGCGGCGGCGATCACCAGCAGTGCGGGGAACATGCGGTGGCGCCGGGCCGGGCCCGTCAGCGCAGGGTTATCGGTCATGCCAGATCAGACTACTTTTGCGGGGGAAGGAGACTTTCCTAGGACAAACGGGAAAATTTCCCGGTGCAAGGCGCGCTTTCTGATCAAACTGTTACGGAAAAGCAGCGGGGGGCGGACATCGTTTTGACTTTGCGGGGCGGCCGGGTGCTACATTGCCGGCATGAAACGCCTCACCTCTCCGCTCCTGCTGGCTCTGGCCTTTGCGTTGGTCCTCGCGCCGCTGGCGTTTGCCGCCGCGGCGCCGGCCGCCTCCGCGCCGAAGGACAAGTCGCCGGCCGCGCCGCTAGCCGCGGCGGTGTCGACCGTGACGGGCATCGCGATTTCGCCGCTGCTCGGCACCGGGGCCTTCGGGGCGTATCAATGGATGCAGGCGAAAACCGAGGCGGAGAAGGCCGCGCTGCCGTGGTATGCGCAGTGGAGTTTCTTCGGCCCGGCGTTGTTGCTCGTCGGCGCCTGTGCGGCGAAAGACGCCCTGGGGTCGGTGGTGCCGCCCGGTCTGAAAAAGCCGCTCGATGTGTTGGAGACGATCGAGAACAAGGCGACCGGCCTGGTGGCGGCCGGAGCCGTCGTGCCGCTGACGATGAGCGCGGTCTCGAAAATGGTCCTCGGCGGCGGCACCGCCGCGGTGGAGCATGGGGCGCAGACCGGCGGCCTCGCGATGTTGCCGCTCGGCGCGGCGGATCTGTCGTGGCTGCTCAACCTCGCGACCGTGCCGTTCGGGGTCGCCATGTTTGCGCTGGTGTGGATGGCGTCGCACGCGATCAACGTGCTGATCCTGCTGAGCCCGTGGGGTGCGATCGATGCGGCGCTCAAGGCGGCGCGCACGGGCCTGCTCGGTTTGTTGACGCTGAGCGCGACGATCAATCCGTGGCTGGGTGCGGTGCTGTCGCTGGTGGTGATCGTCGTGGCTTATCTGGTGGCGGGCTGGGCGTTCCGGCTGACGGTGTTCGGCTCGGTGTTCTGCTGGGAGTTTTTGTCCGGCCGGAAAAACCGCTTCAGCCCCACGGAGAACGACAACCGGCTGTTCAGCAGCAGCGGCCTGGCCGGCGTGCCGGTGCGCACGTATGGCCGCCTCGTGTTGCGCACTTCCGGCGACCTGGAGTTCTACTACCGGCCCTGGCTGGTGCTGCCGGAGCGCAGTGCGAAGGTGGGCCTGACGGGCCGCGAGCTGGCGGTCGGGCGCGGACTGTTTTTCTCGACGATCGATGCGGCCTCCGGCGGTGCGTGGTTCGTGCTGCCGCCCCGGTATCGAGGTCACGAGGACACGCTCGCGCGGGCCTACCAGTTGGGCGGCGTGCGCGAGGCGGGGCTGCGGAAGGCGTGGAGTGCCTTGAAGGAACTGCTCGGTGTCAAATCGGCGCCAGCCGGAGCGTCCGCGTAAGCGGTGTCCGGCGGGCTCCGTTCCGTCACTGCCCGAGCAGCGCGGGGTCGCCCGCGCCCTCCAGCTTCAGCTGGTGCGGCGTGAGAATGTATTCCGCGCCCGCCTGATGGCCGATCAGGAAACCGATCTGGTAATCGCCGGGCGGGATGCGGGAGCGGCGGGCGACGAAGCGAAAGCCCGCCATGCGCCAGCGCGGCTCGTGGGCGGCGTGCCCGACATCCGACCGGCGCACCGGCACGGTGGTGTAGATGAGAAAGTCGGTCGCCGAACGCAGCACGACGTGCAGCTCGCCGCGGCGGGCGGCGTGGTCGGGGATCGCCGCCCAGCCGGCGAGATACACGGCCTGCTGGGTGACGTTGAGTTCGTCCACGGCGTAGGCGATGCGCGTGCTGGCCGTGGCGAGGGGAAAGTCGCGCCGCACGCACAGCCGGGGAATCCGGTAGAGGCCGCGCCGCGCGGCTTCGGTCAGGACCGCGGTGGCGCGCGGTGGCAGCGCGTGCAGCGCGACCGGGCCCCGGCCATCCGCGAGATTCTGCCGGAAGCGGAGGGCCGCGCGATCGCGGTGTTCGACGAACGTCTCGGCGCGCTCGCGATACGCCTGGTTGGCGGCGAGGTTGAACGCGGCCAGCACCGGCAGGCAGCACAGCACCAAACCGAACGGCTGCCGTTCCGAACTCCCGCGTTCGATGGCGGCGAAGACGAGGAGCGCCCAGGCGAGTCCGCCGAGCACGAGGTGACGCGACTGAATCTCCGGCGCTGAACCGGCCTGGCCCACGGCGATCAGCGCGGCCGCCCCCAGCACGAACCAGACGAGCGGCAGGGTCACGCGGTGGCGGGGCCAGTCGCCCCGCCAGGACCAGACCGCCGCCGCGACCACGAACCCGGCGCCAAACCAGGGCGCGAGTTTGAGCTGGCCCAGGGCGAGAGGCGCGCCGAGCAGGGTGCACCCATGTTGCACCGCCGCCACCACGCGGGAGCTGGTGAGCGCGGCGGCGAAAAACGCCTGATGCGGTCCTGCGCCCCAGAGCAGCCCCGCCACCGCGGCGAGCGCGACGCCGCACCACGCGCCGAGCGCCCGCCACCGGCGGTCCCGCAGGAGCATCAAGGCCCCCATCGGCCACACTGCGAACCCATGCGTCAGCGTGGCCGTGGCCAGCAGGCCGCAGATCGCGGCGACGCCCAGCGACCACCGCGAACGCCGCGCGAGGGCCACCACCGCGCCGACCGCCAGCGCCACGATCTGGAAGTGGTCGATCGACGAGCCGGACCAGAAAAAGCTCTCGTAGTTTTCGAGCTGAAAGACGACCAACGCCAGGACGGCGGCCAGCCGCAGACGCCGGACCTCGCCCTCCACCGCCGCGATCAAGAGGGCACACGCGACCAGGAGAAAGCTGTTGCCGATCACGGTGAGCCAGCGGAAATCCACCGAGCCGTCCAGCCAGTAACCGCCTGCGAAAATCAGCCGGCTCGTGATCCGGCGGTGCTCGTCGCCGCTGAAAAAGTGGCGCAGGAAATCGAGGAAACCGCCGCCGGAGTCGATCCGCACCAACAGGGCCAGCGCCGTGTCGATCTCGTCGCGGTAGGCGATGTCGCGCAGCGCGCCGGCCACTTGGGCGGCGATCCATCCCACCGGCAGCGCGGCCACGATCGCCAGCAGGCAGGGCGCGAGCCGCGGCCACGCGGAACTGCGGCGGAGGGTGGGGTGGAGAAACATGGCCGGAGTCGGGACCGAACGACGGACCCGCGTCCGATGCTCCGCGGCCGGCCCCGGCGGCACAAGCCGCTTTTCGCGGTTCGCGCGCCGGCGGGGCGCAACCCCAACCGAGGACAACGGGTCGGTGTTTTCGAGGTGGGCGGGCAGGTCCCCGTGTCCGTATGAGCGGAGTGCCTGTGCCAGTCGAAATGCGGGCACAGGGACGTGCCCACCCACCCCACGCCCATCGTGCGACCCGACCGCTCCGGGGTTGTCCTCGGTTCGTGTGATACCAACGGGTCGTAGCTTTCAGACTTTCCGTTGCAGGCCCGCCCGCTGGGCGGGCAGCCCGGCCACCGGCCGGGCTGCAGTCCAAAAGCAAGGTGACATTGGTGTTACACCCCGGCGCTGCGCGTCGCGCCCCGCCGCACCGATCACTCGCCGGCGATGAGACCGACGCCCTTGCCGGTCATGTCGAGGCGGTGCGCGGTCATCATGAACTCGGCGCCGGACTCCGACTCGATCAGCAGGCCCACCTGGAAGTTTTCCTTCGGCAGCAGCCAGCGGCGGCGTTGGAAGCGGAAGCCGGCGTCGAGCCAGCGTTCGCCGGTGTGCACCGCCGCCACATCCGGGCGCGGCATCGGCAGGGTGGTGAAGATCAGGCGCGAGCGCGGCGACTGGAGGATCACGTGGATTTTTCCCGCCGTGGCCGCCCGGCCGGGGACGGCGGCCCAGCCTTCGATCGCGACGAGGGCGTCGTCGACCGTGATGCGGTCGACAAAATAGCTGAAACTCGCCGCCGGCGTGGCGCGGGGGAACTGGCGCGGCCGGCAGGGCTCCGGCATGCGATAAAGGCCGGCCTGCTCGACTTCGCGGATGATCTTCGTGGCCCGCGCCGGGTCGGGATAGAGGCTGAAGCGGCCGACGCCGTCGCGACCGTAGTGCCCGTAGTATTCCGCGGCGTTGTCCCGGCAGATCACCCAGCTCCGGGCGTCGTGGGCCGCACGGATGTTGGCGACGATATTGAAGAGCGCGAGCAGCGGCAGGGCGCGGAGCGTGACCAGGTGGGGTCGGGCCGGATCGGTCCACTCCTCGAACTGGATGAACAACACCAGCGCCCACGCGAGACCGCTGAGCACGTAGTAGCGCGAATACACCAGCCCGTGGGCGAGTTCGGCCCGTCCCACCGCGATCAAGGCCGCGGAGCCGATGGCCCAGAGCGCCAGGGCAACCGCCGGTTTCTCCCGCCGCCACGCCCCTTTGACGAGCAACCGGCCGAACAGGACCAGCAGTGCGATCCCCAGAAACGGTCCGGCCGCTCCTGCGCCGAGCGCCAGGGGGGCGCCGAGGATCTCGAGCCAGTAACGCAGCATGTGCCCGAGCGCGCCGGCGTGCAGCGCGATCTGGTGGCCGGGGTTGGCGCCGAAGCCGGACAGGAAAAACGCGAGGGAGGCCGCGGCGACGACGGCCCATCCGGCCAGCCGGCGCCACCGCTGTTCCAGCCCGAGCAGAAGGGCGCCCAGCGGCCACAGCACGATCCCGTGAGCCAGTGTGAAGGTGGCGAGGAGGGCGAACAAGCTGGCGGCCAGAAAGCCGGTCCGGGAGCCCCGCGTGAGCCCCGCCACGCAGGCGCCGGCCAGCAGCACGATTTGGAAATGGTCGATCGAGCCGCCGGACCACTGGAAATTCTCGTAGTGCTGGAGCTGGAAGAGCAGGCCCGCGAGCAACACCAGCATCCGGATACGCCGCGCCGCCGCGCCGGCCTCGAAGACCACCAGGGCGCACAACCCGCAGATGAAGGCGTTGCCCATCAGACCGATGGCGGTGAAGTTGACCGTGCCCGTCAGCCAGTAGCTGCCCGCGAAGAGCAGCCGGCTCGTGACGGTGCGGTGCTCGTTCGTGATCGCAAACAGGTCGTTGAGCACCTGCCGCCAGCCCGGCTGGTCGTGGAGCCGCAGCAGCAGCTGCAGGGCGCTGTCGATCTCATCCCAGTAGGCGACGTTGCGCAGCGTCGCCGCCACCCGCAGCGCCATCCAGCCGACCGGCAGCGCGGCCGCCGCGATCAGCACCCACGGCACGAGGCGCGGCCAACGGCGGGCCAGGCGATCGGTGGGAGAGGAAATCATTGGATGACGGTTGGACGGCAGGTGGGAAACCGTGACCGCGCGGCGGCAGCGGCACAAGCGGGTTTCGATTTGCCGTCTCGTCGCCGGGTGCAACTCAAACTGAGGTCAGTGCTCGAAGGCCTCGCCGCTACGCCGAGCCGGCGCGGGTGAGCGCGTGCCTTGGGCAGGCTTTTCGCCGTTTCCTGACCTCGGTTTGAGTCACACCCCTCGTCGCCTTCGCGGCGGGGAGGGGCGGCGCGCGGCTCAAGCCGACGCGCGCGGCCGCACGGCGAGCCAGTTCACCGCGGCGAGGCCGGCCACCAGGGCGATGATCGCGACATGCTGGCCCGCGAGGCGCGAAATCAACAACGCACAGAACCCGATGCCAAACACCGCCAGGGCCGGACCGCCCGGCGCGCGCCACGCATCGGCGGCGGGTTGCTGACGGCGCAAGACCATGAGGGAGGTGCAGACGGCCATGAAGGTGACGAGGCGCGCGGCCGCGGAGAGCACGGCGTTCCACATGAAGTTGCCGTAGATGGAAAGGCCCAGCGCCAGCGCCGCCCAGACCACGATCGACACGTGGGGCGTGCGGAACTGCGGATGCACCCGCGCAAACACGGCGGGAAAATCGCCGCCTTCCGCCAGGGCAAAGGTCAGGCGCGGCGCGCTGAGCAACTGGGCGGCCAGCCAGCCGAAGATCGAGAGCAGCGCGCCGAGGGTGATGATCGCGGCGCCGTGGTCGCCGGCAAACGCCCGGGCGGCGTCCGCCAGCGGCCGCTGGCTGTGCGCGAGGTCCGGCAACGCGATCATGGCGACGTAGTGAATCGCCAGATAGGCGGCCGTCACGACCGCGAGCCCGCCCAACAACGCGAACGGCATGTCGCGACGCGGATCCTTGGTCTCGCCGCCGGGAATGAGCGCGGTCTCAAAGCCGCCATACGCATACACGAGCAGCACGAGCGCTTCGATCCACTGGGAGGCCGACGCGGTGGCGGCCGGTGCGGCGGGCGGAGTGCCGCGCGCGAGCAGCAGGCCGGCGACGATGAACACGCCGAGCGTCGCGACCTTTGCGATCGTCACGACGTTCGACAGGCCCGCGCCTGAACGCACGCCGCGGTAGTTGATCGCCGCCAGGCCGCCGATGAGCGTGACCATGATCGCCGCGCGGGCGACCGGTGCCGTCGCGCCCGGCCAGAACTCGGCGAGATACGTCGGAAACACATCGAGCACCGCCGCGGCCGCCGTCAGCCGCATCAGCCACAGAAACCAGCCGACCTGGATGCCGGCGAAGCGCCCCAGGGCGGTGCGCGCATAAAGATACGGCCCGCCGGCCTCGCGGAATTGCGAGCTGAGTTCCGCGACGACGCCCACGAGGGCCGCCATGGCGAGCGCGGCGAGCAGGTAGCCCGCGAGCGCGGCGCGCCCGATCAGGGCGTCGACTTTCGCCGGGAGCGCGAAAATGCCGCTGCCGATGATGCCGTTGAGCACGAGGGCCACCATCGACCAGCGTCCGAGCGCGCGCACGAGTTGGGGCTGCGATGATTCTTCGGGCATGGGCGGGGCGACCTCAGCAGAACGAGTGCGGCGAGCCTGCCCGCCACCTCCTACCGCGCAAGGGCGAACTCCCCCGCGGATCGGGAACGGGCGCATCTCACTTTTCTGACTGAGGCGGGACGCCTCAGCCACGTGGACGAGGCGTCCCGCCTCGTCGATTGCAGAAGAGTGAGATGCGCCATCGGGAACGGGGCGTTGCGCTGCGCGGGCAAATTGCTCCACTTGGTCGCGCCCCATGAACCGCCGCACGTTCCTCCACACCAGCGCCGCCGCGGGCACGCTCGCCGCGCTGCCGTTCGCCGTCAAAACCCGCGCCGCCGAGAAATCCGGCCGCAGATTCCGCACGGCCCTCGTCGGCTGCGGCTGGTGGGGCGGCAACATCCTCGGCGAGGCCATGGCGAGCGGCGCCTGCGAAATCGTCGGGCTCTGCGACGTCGATGCGCGGCAATTCGCGGCGAAGGTCGGGCAGGTCGCCCAGGGCACGGGCGACCAGCCGCGGAAATACCGCGACTACCGCGAGCTGCTCGAAAAGGAAAAACCCGAGATCGTGATCGTCGCGACACCGGACCACTGGCATGCGCTGCCGACGATTGCCGCGGTGAAGGCCGGCGCGCACGTCTACGTTGAAAAACCGATCGCCCACACGATCGCCGAGGGACGCGCGATGGTGAACGCGGCGCGCGCGGCCAACCGCGTCGTGCAGGTCGGCACGCACCGCCGCACCTCGCCGCACACGATCCAGGCGCGCGAGTTGATCCGCTCCGGCAAGGCGGGCGAGATCGGCATGATCCGCTGCTTCGTCAACACCAGTGGCGGCGGCCCCGAGAAACCGCTGCCCACCATGCCCGTGCCGCCGGAGCTCGACTGGGACGGGTGGTGCGGGCCGGCGCCGCTGCGACCGTTCAACGGCACCGCTGACCACCGCGGCATCCACCCGCGCGGTTTCCGGCAGTATCTCGACTACGCCAACGGCACGCTCGGCGACTGGGGCATCCACTGGTTCGATCAGGTGTTGTGGATCACCGGCGAGCAGGCGCCGCGGCGCGTGTTCGCCGCGGGCGGGCGGCCGGTCAAGGGGCCGCCGGTGCTCACGCCCAACGAGCAGACGACGGATGCGCCGGATCACCAGGCGGCGACGTTCGAGTTTGAGAAATTCACGATGACGTGGGAGTCGCGCCAGTTCGCCGGCCACACCGGCGAGAAAGGCGACAACGCCGGCGCGAATTTCTACGGCACGAAGGGCGTCTTCCAGGTGGGCTGGCGCGGCGGCTGGACGTTTTTTCCGGCCAACCCGGGGGAGCCGGTGCTGCACGAGGCCGCGAAACTCAACCAGCCCGACGGACAGAACATTCGCGAGCTGTGGGCGGATTTTCTCGAGGCGATCAGGACGGGCCGCCGTCCCGTGAGTGACATCGAGGCGGGCCACCTCTCGACGAACTGTTCGCTGCTCGCGGTGTTGAGCATGAAGGTCGGCCGCAGCCTCAATTGGAACGCCGCGAAGGAAACGATCACCGGGGATCCCGAGGCGAACAAACTGCTGCGCCGCGCGTATCGGAAGGGCTGGGAGTATCCGGGGTAGGGCCCGCTCTCCGAGCGGGCCTGGGTTTGAGGGCGATTCGCGAACTGGAACCCAGGCCGGTTCGGAGAACCGGCCCCACCATGTTCACTTCCGCTGTTTCTCCTTCGCCTCGTTCTTGTCGCGGCTGAACTCCCGCGCTTTCGATGCGATCGGTTGCGGGAACTCGATGCCCCAAAGTGCCGCGGGCGTCTGCGGCGCTTTCACGGCATCGGGAGCGAGTTCCTTGAACACCTCGTCGAAGCGCAGGCTGCATTGCAGGCGGCGCTGCGTGCGCGAATCGATCTTCGGATTCACCTGGATGACCGCCTGGGTGAACGGCGGGGCGTTCTTGATCTTTTGCGCGGCGGCGCGGGCCTGCTCGGGAGTGAGCGAACGGTCCTTGATCACGGCGTCGAGCCGCTCGAGGTCCGCGCGGGTGATCGGATGCCAGAGGCGGCGCCAGAGCGGGGGCTCGATGCGCGGGGCGAGGATGTGCACGAACTGTTTCTCGTCGCCGGCCTGCTGCCAGTAGCCGACGACCAGCAGGAACGGCTCGTCGATTTTGAACTGGCGCAACGCGTCGCCGAGGTCGAGCGGCGTGCCCCATTTCACGGCCTTGGGGTTGACCGGGACTCCGCCGTGGTCGCGGTTCGCGCTGGCGGGGATGTCCCACGGCTGCGTGTAGCCGGGCGGACGGTAGCCGGCGAAAAACGTATCGCGCACCCATTCCTCGAAGACCAGACCGTGACGCTGCACCTCGGCGGCGATCAGCGGGGCGCCGGCGAGGAGGACGAACGCGACGGCCAGCAGCGTGCGGTGGGGAAACGGAGTTGCAGGCCGGGGACGCATGGCATCGGCTGGGGCGGCCGAGGCTGTTTCCATGCGCAAAAAAATCACGCTCTTCAACCTGCTATCGCTGATTTTCGTTTTTTCCCGATCGATCGCGCCGCTGCCGGCGCAGGAGGCGGCGAAGGCGCCCGCCGCCAAACGCCCGCCCGACGTGACCCCGCTCACGCTCGACGGCGCCGAGACGCACGTATTTCACGCTACGCCGCAGGGCGAGATGAGGCTGCATGTCTTCAAGCCCGCCGGCTGGCGCGCGGGCGACCGGCGTCCGGTGTTCGTGTGGTTTTTCGGCGGCGGCTGGACGACGGGCACGCCGGCCAACGCCGCCTACTGGGCGAAGATCGCCGCGGGCTGGGGCATGGTGGCGATCGCGCCCGACTATCGCACCAAGGGCCGGCACGACACGCCGCCGCACGCGTCGGTCGCCGATGCGCGGGCTGCCGTCCAGTGGGTGCAGAAACATGCCGCCGAGCTGGGCATCGATCCGGCGAAGGTGGTGGTCGGCGGCAACTCCGCCGGCGGTCACGTCGCGCTGTGGACCGGCATCGCGAAGGCGCCGCCGGGCTCCGACGCGAAGGAATCTCCGCTCGTGAAGCCGGCCGCGCTCGTGCTCACGGCGCCCGTGAGCGACACGTCGAAGGCGACGGGCTACACGCCGCAGCGCTTCGGAGACGATGCCGAGGCGCTCTCGCCGGTGCACCAGCTCGACGCGCAGATGCCGCCGCTGCTGCTGTTCCACGGCGACGCCGACAAGACGGTGCCGCAGCGTCAGTCGATCGCGCTCGACGAAAAATACCGCGCGACGGGCAACACGTGCGAGTTCGTGAGCGTGCCGGGCGGCTCGCACAACTACGGCGGCGAGATGCCGGAGTGGCGGGAGAAAACGCGCGAGATGACGCGGGCGTTTCTGGCGAAGCTGCGGCTGCTGTAGGGCGGGGTCGCCGAACCCCGCCGATTCGAAACCGGATTCCCCGTTCGCCCAGCGGCGGGGTTCGGCG
>JACRKC010000077.1 GCA_016235555.1 Verrucomicrobiota bacterium | reverse complement strand
TGGCGCGCGCCGGTCGGCAGCTCGAAGGCGTGTTTCTCGATCACCATCGCGCCGCGGCGCATGGTATGGAATCGCACCTCGCCCTGTGCCTTCGCGATGCGCGTGCAACAGGAGAGGCGGTAGTTGCCGGCGAGGTGTTTCTCCGTGTCCGCCCGCGGCGTGAGGCAGTCCATGCCCTCGGTCACCTCGACGATGCACTCCTTGCATTTGCCGAGCTTGCGACACGAGGTCGGCACGCGCACGCCCAGCGCCTCGGCGCGATCGAACAACGTGTCGCCCTTTTCGGCGGGACACACCTGGCCATTCAGATGGAGGTCGACGCTCATCGTTCCAGTTGTAGGGCGGGGTGGCCGAACCCCGCCTCCGAGGTGGCGGTGCGTGCGCAAACAGGCGGGGTTCGGCGACCCCGCCCTACAACCCTCGCTGTTCTCGTCTGCTTCATTGCTTCGCCTCCAGTGCCTGCAATCCCGCGCGCAGGTAGCCGAGCGCGAACGCCATGCCGGCGTGCCATGGCGCGGCGCAGCTCATCTGCGGCGCGTGGTCGGGGATGATCACGCCGTCGAAGTTGTTTTGTTTCAGGATCGCGAGCACGCGCAGCACGTCGACCTCGCCGTCGTCGATGAACGTTTCTTTGTAGTGCGGCACCTTGTCGCGGACGTTGCGCAGGTGGACATAGCCGATGCGGCTCTTCTGCGCATAGCGCTGGGTGGCCTCGTAGACATCGCCCTCCGTCATCTCGGCGATCGAGCCGACGCAGAACTCGAGCTGGTTGGCGCGACTCGGATTGAGGTCGATCACACGCTGATAGTGATCGGGTTGGAAAACCAGCCGCGGCTGGCCGCGGATCGTCGGCATGGGCGGATCGTCGGGGTGCAGCGCGAGACGCACGCCCGCCTGCTCGGCGACCGGCAGCACCTCGTGGAGGAAACGTTCGAGACGCGACCAGAGCTGGGCCGACGTCGCCGGCGGGATCGTGCCGGTGTTCGCCCGCGATGGCGCGGCGGGATCGACCACCATGTTCCATACGAGGCCGTTGGGCATCGGGAGATCGTAGGGACCTTCCATTCCGACCGACGGCGCACCGCCGCGAGCGTAATTGCCCTTCGTGCGGCCGGCGACACCCGCGATCGAGAAATTGTAACCCATGATCGGGATGCCGGCCTCGCCCAGGCGCCGGAGGATGGTCTTCACGTTTTCGACGTGCTGCGCGCGTCGCGGGCCATCGAGCAGGATGTCGCCCCAGTGGGCCGGATCGAAGTTCTCGATCGCCTCCAGCACGAGGCCCGCGTCCTCGACCCGCCGGCGCAACGCGGCCAACTCTTCGGCGGTCCAAAGTTTGTCCGGATCACCGGCGAGACCCCAGCCCCAGTCGGTGCCGGTCGGCTGGTCGTCGGGGCCGACATGCCCGCCGCCGCGGAAATAGTCCACCAGGTGCGCGACGACGTGCGTGGCGCCGGCCTGCTTCGCGAACGCGAAGTTCTCCGGCGCGAGCATGTGGCGGTAGAGGCCGAGGCCGAGCTTCATGGGGTGGAGCGACCACCCTACCCGACCGGCTCCGCGCCGCGAACGAAACCCAGCTCAACTGTTGACCGTGGGGTAGGTCGGGCTTTACGCCCGACGTAGACCGCACGCGGACAAGTGTCGGGCGTAAAGCCCGACCTACGATCGTCCAAATATCAACCGCCGTTGGCGTGACATCCGCCCTGCGCGTCACGCCGTCTGCCCGCGTCGCAGCGTCGGCAGCGAGCCGCCGTCGATCCATTCGCTTTCCACCATTTCGGTGCGCGGATGAGCCGGCAGGCCGAGATCGCGATTGGCGATGCGCGCCGCGAGCATCTCGACCGCCCAGGCTCCCATGAGCTGCTGGTTTTGCTGCAGACCCGAGAAGCCCGTGCCTTCGACAAGATGGCTGAGCACCGCCACGCCGAGTTCCGCCGGCACGCGGCGTCGCTGTTCCCGCAACGCGGCACGCAACTGGGGAATCGCCTCGGGCAGGTGCACGAAAACGACGACGTCGGGCGAATTTTTCTCCAGCCACTCGGCGAGCGGCTTTTTTTCGACGGTGGTCACGCGCAGGATCGGCAGGGCCTTGCTCGCGCCCAGCAGGCGCTCGCACCAGCTCAGATACGCCGCCGAGTGCATGTGCGCACTCCGGGCTTCCTCGACGGTGCCGATCACCAGGCCGGGCCGGCGATAGCCGAGCGCATGCACGCGGTTCAACGCCGTCATCATGTCGAAGTAAAACCGGCTGGTGATGCGGTGCAGCGGCGTCCTGATGCTGACGCCGATCGTCACCACGGCGTAATGGCCGAGCTCCCGCGGAAACTCTTCCTCTAGATCGGGACTGCCGAAGCACAGCAGCCCCTCGATGCCCCGCGTATCGAGGATCTCGCGCGCACGCCGGAACGTCATTCCGGGCGCCCGCAACCAGACCGGTTCCAGCCGGTAGCCCAAGGCGTCGGCGCGCTCCTTCATGCCCGAGAAAATCCGCCGCAGGTGCGGCGACGAATCCCAGGCAAACTCCTGGGGATAAAACGAAATCACGCCGAAACACGCCGCCTGCCGGACCGCGCGCGGCTTGCGCAGGTGGCTCATCATCGCGACCACCCGCGCATCGGCACGGTAGCCCATTTTCTCGGCGAGGCGGCGCACTCGTTTCTTTGTCGCCGCGGAGATTTTCGGACTGTCGCGCAAGGCCAGCGAAACCGCCGAAGGGGAAAGGTCGGCAACCTTGGCGAGGTGGCGGAGATTCATGAGGTGAACAGTTGACTCAATAATCCCGGTTCCCGACCGAAAGCCAGTCCTGATCCGCCGGACCGAGAATCCGGGGGCCTCCGCCGCCAGCCGCGGACGCTGTAGCCCGCTACCTTTTAAAAGGTAAACGCCACCGTGGCAGCACCCCGAACGCTACGCCATACTACGGCTGGTCCCAGCGCCTTTCCAGCCCATGCAAACTCTTCTCGTCGTTGACGACAATCCCGCGATCCGTGCCACGCTCGACCTTTGGTTTACCCGACAAAAATTCGTCGTGTTGATGGCCGAGAACGAAGCCGAGGCGCTGGAGCAGGCGCAACGCCATCCGATCGATGCCGCGCTGATCGACCTCCGCCTCGCCAACCAAAACGGCGCCGATGTCTGCCGCTCGCTGCAGTCCCTGGCCCGGGACCGGGGGCATGCGCCGCTCGTCTGGTTGATGAGCGGCTTTTATCAGCCGGAAGATGAGCGGCGGGCCCGCGCCGCCGGAGCTGTCGCCATCGTTCCCAAACCGTTTCATTTCGACCAGCTCACCCAGGAAATTCTCACGCGTCTCGGCCAGAATGGTGAAACTGATAACGGGACGTAGCGGTCCATCAGTTTCCGCCGGCCCGCGAGCACGCTGCCCGCCCTCGCGCCGGCGCGAAGTCACCCTTGAGCAAACCGGCGCTGATCGCCCGACGCGCGGGTCCCGTGGTTCATCGGTCGCAGTTGCTCCTCGTGCGGGAGACACCCACTTGCCGACCGATCCATCAGGCGGCCCGATCGGAAGCCAGACCACCAGTGGAAATACACGCCTACCGACTGAGCGGGGACTGCAACCGCAGCGCCGCCCGCTCCGCGATCAGCATCGGCGAGTCGTAGAGCGGGAGGGCGCGAAACTCAGCGCCGACGGCAGTCTGTTTCCAACGTCCAGCGCCGATTTCGCAGACCAAACCCGTGCGCAAATCCACGAGCACCGGCGCGACAAACCGCCCGCGCGGCAGCGCCACGTCGACGATCGCATCGAGCCAGGCGAAGTCATAGACGCCCGGCTGGCGTTCGCACTTGGCCCAGCCCGCCTGCAGGCGGATCGCTTTCGCCCCGAGCGGGCCAAGATAGCGCTTGTAGTGCTCGTAAACCGCGAAGTCGCGATCGAGCGTCTCTCCGCCGATCGACCACGGCGAGCTGGCAATCTCGCTCGCTGCGCGCGTCGCGAGCCGGCCGATGACGGGCAGATCGACGCCCGTCGTCGGGGTGATGTCCTGGGCCATCGTCGCCAGCGCCCCAAAGCCCGCCACAATGAGCGAGCGCAGTCCGACGCGCGAAAGAAGCATTGAGAGTCGCATCGTCGTGAAGACGACGACGCCCCCGCCACGCTGCGCACCGGCGGTCCTGACCTCGCAATAGCGGCCGCGCTAATCCTGCTTCTTCTTGTTCTTTTTCTTCGCGGCCCGCTCTCCGGCGGTGGAGGGGTCGTCCATGTTGGGCGGCACGGCGTAATTCACCGCCTTTACCTGCGCATCGAATTCGGCGTTGAGGCGGGCGACTGCAGCCGGATCACCGGCGAGGTTCTTCAGCTCGTAGGGATCGACGGCGAGGTCGAAGACCTCGGTCCACTCGGTATGGCCGGGATATTTGACGAGCTTCGCGTTGGCCGTGCGCACCCCGACGATGGTGGGGGTCGCGAAGTTGTTCTCGTAAAAATACTCGGCGAGGAACGAGGTGCGCCAGTCGACGACCTTCTGGCCGGCGGCAAGCGGTTTCCAACTGCGGCCCTGCATCTCCCGCGGCGCGGCCACACCGGCGAGGTCGAGCCAGGTGGGCGCGAGATCGATATTGAGGACCATGTCGTCGACGACCTTGCCTTTGCCAAAGAGGCGCGGGTAGCGGACGACCATCGGGATGCGCAGGGACTCCTCATAGAGCGAACGCTTGTCGCCGAGACCGTGTTCGCCGAGGTAGTAACCGTTGTCGCTCGAGTAGACGACCACGGTGTCGTCGGCGAGGCCGAGCTCGTCGAGGGCGGCGAGGAGTTTGCCGAGGTTTTCGTCCGCCCCGGCGATGTGGCGGAAATAGTCGAGGTGCGCGGCCTGCGCGGCCGGCGTGACGCCGACGACCTGCTCGGCGGCGCCCTTGGTGGCCGTCTGGCCCGGGGCGAGATAGATGGCGCGCGCGGTGAGATTTGGCACGGGGCGGGTGGTTTCGCCGGCGTAGAGATTGCGCAGCCGCTCGGGGAGGTTTTCGCCGCCGCGCGGGCCATGCGGAGTCTTGAAACCGACGACCATCGACCACGGCACGGAGCGATTCTGCTTCATCCATTCAATCGCATAGGCGGTGTCGACATCGTCGATCCAGCCTTTGGTGGGCGTGGAGACTCCGTTGATTTCGACCGGACAGTCGTTGTAGCGGCCCTGGCCGACGAAGCTCACCGAGTAGTCGAAGCCCGGGCGCTGACCGCTCTGACTGCCGTGGTGCCACTTGCCGATGTAGGCCGTCTTGTAGCCAGCGGTGCGGAGGACCGAGGCGTGGGTGACACTGTCGACGGGAAACGGTGTGTGATTGTTGGCGACGCCATTGGCGTGATTGTAGCGACCAGTCAGGTAGGCCGCGCGGCTCGGCGCGCAGAGTGAGAGGGTGACGAAGGCGTTGCGGAAGCGCAGGCCCTCGGCGGCGAGGCGGTCCATGTTGGGTGACTTGAACCACGGCCAGCGGGCGCGCTCGCCCTGCTCACGTTGGACGACGCCCATGGCGTCGAAGCGCTGATCATCGGAGTAGACGAAGAGGAAATTTGGTTTGCGATCGGCGGCGCGAAGGAGCGCGGTGGCCGCAAGGGCGAGCGTGAGAGTGAGCAGAATAGAGCGGATGTGGCGCATGGGAGAAAACGAGAAAGGAAACGTGGCTATATGGAACGATTCAATCCAACCACGAATGCACACGAATTGACACGAATGAGGTCGAGAGACCACGTCGCGCCCCATCGCAGGCACCCAACGGTGATGGCCAGACGAGAACCGAACCGCGGCCCAGCCCTGCTGAATTCGTGTGCCTTCGTGTCCATTCGTGGTTCTCCCTCGGCTTGGCTCAGGGTCAGGATTTTTTCTTTTTCTTTTTCGAGGAGGCGGCCTCTTCGGCGGCGATTTCGCGCGGACGATAGGGGCCCACTTTCTGGGCGATGAGCGCCTTTAGTTCGAGAACGCGTTTGGCGTTGGCCGGTTCGGCCGAAACGTCGCGGGTCTCTTCCGGATCGCGCTCATGGTCGTAGAGTTCGGCCGCGCCGTCGCTCCACTGGATGAAACGCCAGCGCTCCGTGCGCACCGCCTGGCCGTGGGCGGCGCCGCGCGTGACGAGGGTGAACGCGGCGGCGTGCCCGGGCGCGGCGGGATTCTCCAGCTGCGGGCGCAGGCTGCGGCCCGCGAGCGCATGCGGCGCTTTCAACCCGAGGTAGTCGGCGACGGTCGGATAAAGATCGACGAGCTCGACGAGGCCGCGGGCGGTCGTGCCGGGCTTCGCGCCGGGCGCGACCACGACGCACGGCACGCGGCCGCTCCGATCGAAAAGCGTGTTCTTGTTCCACCAACCGCGCTCGTTGTGGTGGTAGCCGTGATCGCCGATGAGAATCACGAGCGTGCGGTCCCAGAGTTTCAGCCGGTCCAGTGTCGCGGTGAGACGGCCGACCTGCGCATCCATGAACGAGACACCCGCGTAGTAGGCGCGCTGGAATTCCTGCCGCTCCTGGTCGCTGAAGGCGGCGAAGGCTTCGCGCATGGCTCCAGGGAGCGAGAGCGGCTTGAGCGGAGTCGTGTCGGCGGGGTCGCGATAGATCTTCAGCGAGCCGGGCGGGTAGAGTTCGAAATATTTCTTGGGCGAAACGAACGGATCGTGCGGACGGTGGAAACCGGCGCCGACCAGCCACGGCTGGCCGGCGGCGGCGCGCTCCTCGATCGTGCGGATGGCGTGCAACGCGGTCTGGCCGTCCGGCTGGTCGTCGTCGGTGCCGGCGGTCATGCCCCACTCGCACCAGCGCAGCGCGCCACCGGTGAGATTGCGACCCTCGATGATTTTGCCCGCGGGCGTGGCGGCGAACATCTGCGCGACGTCCCAGGATTTGCCGAGGTCCATCCAGCGGTTGCGCTCGTCGCCGTTCGCCCCGGCGGCGTGATAAATCTTGCCGAACGAGGCAGTGTGCCAGCCGCTCTGTCGGAGCAGTTGAGGCAGCGTGACGATGTCGGGCAGCAGCGAGCGGAAGAGCGTGGCGTTGCCGACGACGCCGGTCTGCTCGACGCGGAGACCGGTGAGGAACGAGGTGCGGCTCGGGTTGCAGACGGGATATTGCGCGTAAGCCCGATCGAAGCGGACGCCGCGCGCGGCGAGCGCGTCGATGTGCGGCGTCTTGACCGCGGTGTTGCCGTAGCAGCCGAGCGTGTCGCGCAGATCGTCGGAGACGATGAGGAGGACGTTGAGTTTTTCAGCGGCGAGCGCGGGAGCGCCCCAAAGGGCGACGAGAGCAATGGCCGTAGCGGCCGACGTGAGGAGGCCGGCCTCGTGACCTCGGCCGCTACCACGGCGTGCGGATTTCAACGACATGTCGGCTCAGTTTTCCGCACCGGCCTTCTTCTTGCGGCTGGCTTTGCGGTCGTTGGCCGGCAGGGGCGTTTCGGATTTCTGGCCGGTGATTTTTTCTTCCTGCAGCCGGAGCCACGTGTCGTAGCCCTTCGTGCGCGGGCCGGTGTATTGGTAGGTGTCGAAGATGGCGGCCTGGCCGAGGGCGCGCGGGTCCTGCTCCTCCTTGAGCATCGTCATCATGCGGGTGCGCATCGACTCGAGCGTGGCGGCATAGGTGAGATCGTTGGCGAGGTTGTAGACGCCGGCGGGATCGCGGCGCAGATCGTAGAGTTCGTCCGGGAGGCGTTTACCGAGCGAGAGCTCGTAGAAGTAGCCGCCCATCGCCTTCACGATTTCCTTGGACGGACTCGGGTCGACGTTGCCGAAGTCGGTCTCGGGATTGCCGGCGGGCCAGCGCTCCGGGTGGAAGTTGTGCACGTAGAGAAAGTCCTTGGTGCGGATCGCGCGCACGGGATAGCCCCAGTCGTTCGGGCGACCGATGTCGTGGCGTTCCTTGCCGATGAGCATGACGTCGCGGTTCTCCACCCAGCCCGAGGCGGGCGAACGCAACAGCGCGGCGAGGCTGCGGCCGGTCATCTGTGTGTGCGGCGCGAGCCCGGCGATTTCCATGTAAGTGGGCGCGAGATCGCGGACGTTGACGAAATCATCAATCACGCGGCCGGGCTTGATCGTCTTCGGCCAGCGCATGGCCATCGGTAGGTGAAAGCCGTCCTCGTGGATCTGGCCTTTCACGTAGGGAAAGGGCATGCCGTGGTCGGAGGTGACGACGACGAGGGTGTTTTCGGCGAGACCGCTGGCCTCGAGGGAAGCGAGGGCGCGGCCGATCATCGCGTCGGCGTATTCGACCTCGATCGCGTAGTCGGCGAGATCGCCACGGATCGGCGCGATGTCGGGCAGATAGGGCGGGACCGTGACGTCCTTGAGCATCTTGCCGAGGCGCACGCCGGAGTTGAGTTCGTATTGGCGATGCGGCTCGTGGAACCCCATCCAAAAACAGAACGGCTTGTCCTTCGCACGCTGGGCGAGGAAGAGATCGAAGTTCTTCGCGTAGTCGTTGCGGTTGATGCCGGTGGCCGGCGGCACGGTCGTGGCGGTGGCAAAGGCCGGGCCGGCGGGGTTGCGCGTGCGCTTGGCGAGCGTCTCGAAATCGCCGGGGCCCCATCCTTTGCCGGTGAGCCCGATCGTGTAGCCGGCCCGCTCAAGCAGATCGGGGTAAACCTCGAAGCCCGCCGGGAAGTAGCCGTTGTGCGAGACGGCTTCCTTGAGCTGCCAGCTGTTGCGCCCGGTCAGGATGGTGGCGCGGCACGGCGAACACTTGGGATTCGACGTGAACGCGTTCTTGAACAACGCCCCCTCGCGCGCGACGCGATCGAAGTTCGGGGTTTTGACCCACGTGCTCCCGTAGGCGCCGGCGTGCTGCCAGCCCCAGTCGTCGAAGATGATGAAGAGGACATTCGGGCGATCGCCGGCAGGCGTGGCGGCACGGGCGGGCGTCGGAGCGGCACCGAGGGCGAGAGCGACGCCGAAGACGGCGGCGAAAAACCAAGACGGGCGGAAGCGGCAAGGGTTCATGACGGGGCGGAAGAACAGGGGTGGTCGAGAATCGTCGGCGCGACCGAGGCGGTCAAGCGGCGCGACGCCGGAGAAGGAACGGAGGGCGCATCTCACTTTCTTGCAGCAAGCCGAAAGGTGGGCCGGCCGCTCCGCAGGCGGCCTGGAGAGAGCGTCGAAAACGGTCCGCGACCGGGACCGGGTGGCAACCGGCGGCGTAGCGGCGGGCGTCCCTGACCGCCGGTTCAGGGTGTTCGACAAACCTCGGCGGACGCCCGCCGCTACTCGGCCCGGCACGTTTTTTCGGCGCTCGCGGAGCGGCACACGCCACGTCCGGCGCACGCGGAACGAATCACCGGTGCGGAGCTCCCGGCGGCTTGCGGCGCGCAGACGCGTCCGCCAGCATGTCGGCATGCGCCTCCCCCTTGTCGCGTTCGTCCTCGCCCCATTCACCGCCACGGTCGCGTTTGCCGCCGAACCGTCCGCGCGCCCCAACATCGTTCACATCGTGTCCGACGAGCTCGGCTACTACGAACCCGGCTTCATGAGCGGAAAAACCATCCGCACGCCGAATCTCGATCGGCTCGCGGCGGAGGGCCTGGTGTTCAGGAACATGTTCGGCGGTTCGTCCGTGTGCGCGCCCACGCGCGGCTCGCTGATGACCGGCAAACATTCGGGGCACGCGTCGATTCGCTTGAACGGCGGCGGCACGCCGCTGCGCGCGGACGAGGTCACGATCGCCGAGGTGCTCAAGCCGCTGGGCTACGCGACCGGCGGGTTCGGCAAATGGGGTTGCGGCGGCCGCGGCTCGACGGGCGTGCCGGAGAAGCACGGCTTCGATGTGTTCTACGGCTACTACGATCAGGTGCACGCGCACAGCTACTATCCGCCGTATCTCATCCGCAACAGCGTGGAGGTGCCGATCCCCGGCAACGACGGCAGCGACCGCAATCACGCGCCGACCTACGCGCAGTATCTGATCCACGATGCCGCCAAGGCCTTCATCCGCGAAAACGCGCGGCGCCCGTTCTTCGCCTACCTGCCCTACACGCCGCCGCACGGCAACTTCAGCATCCCCGACAGCGATCCGGCCTGGGCGCTCTATCGCGACCGCGCGGAGTGGCCGATGGAGGCGCGCCGCTACGCCGCGATGGTCACGATGCTTGATCGGCAGGTTGGTGAAATCCTCGCCCTGCTGAAAGAACTCGGCCTCGACGATCGCACGCTCGTCTGCTTCAGCGGCGACAACGGCGGCAACGACTACTTCGTCACGCCCCAGCATCCGCGTGGCATCCACTCCGCCAACAAGCATCCCGACACCGGCGCCGAATGGCGCGGCAAGAAAGGCAACCTCTACGAAGGCGGCCTGCGCGTGCCGTTCGCCGCGCGCTGGCCCGGCAAGATCACCCCGGGCTCGCGCACGGACGTGCTGGCGTATTTTCCCGACCTGCTGCCGACCTTCGCCGCCATCACCGGCGGAACCGTGCCCGCCGGCGTCGATGGGCTCTCGCTGCTCCCCACGCTGCTCGGCCGCCCGGCGGAGCAAAAAATCCACGACTACCTCTACTGGGAAATCAACGGCTGGACCGCGATCCGGCAGGGCAACTGGCGCGCGGTGAAGCCGGCCAACGCCCGCGCGTGGGAACTCTACGACCTCGCCGTCGATCCCGCCGAGTCGCGTGACGTCGCGTCGGCGCAACCCGCGGTGCTCGCCAAGCTCACCGCCCTCGCCGCCGCCGCGCACGAGCCCGTGCGCGAGGGCACCTTTGCCCGCACGGATCTGCACGAACGCGATCGCCGCGCGAAGTTCGGCAAGCAGGACGATCCAAGTTTCAGCCCGACGGCCGGCACGCCCAAGAAGGGCAAGGGCAAGAAAGAGTAGCCGGCCGCGGGAAGGTAGGGACCGCTCTCCGAGCGGTCCGCGGACGCCTCGGAGAGGCGTCCCTACCCGCCCTACTGACGGCACCCGCCGATTTGGGCGCCGCGACGCCGGTCAGGATTTTTTCTTCCCCTTCTTCTTCGCCGCACCGTCCGGGGGCGCGGCTTTCTGCGCGGTGGTGCCAGGCCACGGGTAATCGTTCAGCCCGGCGCCGGGATCGCGCGGGCCGGGCGGGAGTTCCTGCGCCCACGCGAGCACTTTTTCCGAGAGGCGCGCGACGATGTCGGGGTGCTGGCCGGCGACGTTGTCGACCTGCATGCGATCGCGCGGGAGGTCGTAGAGTTCGATGCGGCTGCGGTCGGGGTTGAGTAGAAGCTTCCAATCGCCGTCGCGGATCGCGAGCTGCGGGCTGCGGTTGTTGACGTGACCCGCGATGTTGAAACGCCATTCCCACATCAACGGTTCCTTCCGTGAACGCGAAGCGCCGACGAGGATGTCAGACACATCCTCACCATCGGGCCGCCAGCCGGCGGGCGTGGGCACGCCGGCGAGCTCCAACACCGTGGGCATGAAATCGACACCGCTCATGATAGAGGAGTCGTCGATCACGCCGGCAGGGATGTGGCCCGGCCAGCGCACGATGAACGGCTCGCGCACGCCGCCCTCGTAGAGGCTGCGCTTGCGGCCGCGAAACGGACCCGGCGAGCCCACGCCGCTGTGGCCGGCGTTGCCGATGAAGATTTCCTCGGGACCATTGTCGCTCGAGAAGAAGATCGCGGTGTTGTCCGCGACGCCAAGTTTCGTGAGCTCGTCGAGCAGCCGGCCGATCTGCTGGTCGAGGTCGCTGACGCTCGCGTAGAAAATCGTGCGGGCGCTCTTGTGCGGGATGTCCGGATTACTGAAGCGGTCGAACGGCGCCATCTGCTCCGGCATGGGATTGAGCGTCGCGTGCGGCACGAGCGTCCAGAGCTGGAGATAGAACGGTTTCTCGCCGCGGCCCTGGATGAACTTGAGCGCCTCATCGACGAAGATCGCCGTCGACTTCGCCCGATAGTAGGGATCCCCCTTGACGATGTTGGCGCCGGCCGGGCCTTCGCCGGAGCCGACGAAGTCGAAGCCGTAATCGGCGATGGGCGGGCCGCCGGAGCCGTTGCCGAGGTGCCATTTGCCGACGTGCGCGGTGGCATAGCCGGCGGCGCGGAGCGTGGCGGCGACGTTGGGCACCTTGGGATCGAGGAACTGCGACATGCCGCGCGAGGCATTGAGCTCGGGCGTGGCGAAGTGGCCGTGGATGCGCTGACGCGCCGGGTAGTTCGACGTGAAGAAACCGCAGCGGCTCGGCGAGCAGACGGAGCCGGCGACGTAGAAATTGGTGAACAGCTTCCCCTGCGCGGCGAGCCGGTCGAGATTGGGCGTCTTGAGGAAGGTGTTGCCGTAGCAGCTCAGGTCGCCCCAACCGAGGTCATCGGCGAGAATGAATAGGATATTAGGACGTTTCGAATCGGCCGCGACGGCGGAAAGCGCGAGAACGAGGGCGACAAGGAAGTGGCGCATGGGGCAAACGGGCTAGTTTTTCGACGGCGGGAACTGCGCACGAAGGAGTTTCTCGGCCTCGGCTTGGGCCCCGGCGAAGCGCGGTTCGCCGACAAGGCTGCGCGTCTCGGCGGGCTCGTCGGCGTCTTCGTAAAGTTCGCGGGCGATGGTGGCGCCGGTCTTCCAGTCGCGCCACTCGGTGTAGCGCACGCGAGCGGTGCGCACGCTGTAGCCCATCGCGCGCGGCTGCTTGTCGGGCTCGCGGTCGTAGTAGGCGGGGCGCGGGTGTTGCGTGAACGCGGCCGGTTTCACCGCGGCAGACGCCGGATCGGCCAGCACGGGTGCGAGGCTGCGGCCCTCGAGCGAGGGCACCGCAGGAAGAGCGCAGAGCGTGTTCAGCGTGGGAAACAGATCGAGCAACTCGACCAACGCGGCCGAGCGGCGGCCGCCGTGCGGGGTGCCGGGCACGGCGATCATCATCGGCACGCGCGCATCGAGCTCGAAGTTCGAGGTCTTGGCCCAGAGACCGTGCTCGCCGAGGTGGTAGCCGTGGTCGCCGGCAAACACGACGATGGTCCGGCCGGCGGCGCCGCTGCGATCGAGGGCATCGAGCACCTTGCCGAGCTGGGCGTCCATGTAGGAGATGTTGGCGAAGTAGCCGTGGCGCATCTCGGCAGCCTGGGCCTCCGTGGGCACCACGCGCGCCGCGCCCGCCCCGAGGATTTCGCGGCTGTCGTGAAACGCGATCTCGGGCGCGCCGGCGGGGCGGCGCGGATCGAGCGGCGGGAGTTTCGCGCGGTCGTAGAGATCCCAGTATTTCTTCGGCGCGTTGAAGGGCGCGTGCGGCTTCCAGAAACCGACGGCGAGGAAAAACGGCCGGGCCTTGATCTCGGCCAGGACCCGCACGGCCTCGGCGGCGACGCGACCGTCGTAGTAGGCCTCGTCGGGCACGTCGCGCGCCTCGCACATCGGGACGTTGGTGTAGGCGCGGATGCCGCCCGTGGCGTGATTGGGCGGGAGTGGCCCGTTCACCTGCGGGCCATCGTCGCCGTGCGTGGCGTAGTGGAGGAATTCCGGCGCGCTCCACGAGCGGGCGTCGCCCTTTTCCTTGGTGTGCCAGTTGTGGAAGATCTTGCCGACGCAGCGGGTGTCGTAGCCGTGCTGCTTGAAATGGAGCGGCAGCGTGGTGACGTCGGGGCGCAGCTCGCGGAAGTGCGTGCCGTTGTTCCAGAGGCGCAACGTGTCGGGGCGCAGCCCGGTGAGCAGCGACGAGCGCGACGGGTTGCACACGGCCTGCTGGGCATACGCGCGGTCAAACTGGACCGCGCGGCGCGCGAGGCGCGCGAGATTGGGCGTGACCGCGGGAGAGCCGAACGTGGCGAGCTCCGGCCGGTAGTCGTCGGCCATGATGAAGAGGACGTTCGGGCGCGGAGCCTCACCGGCAGACAGCCGGCCGGCGAAGGCGAGCGCCCCGACCGCCGCGAGGAAACGAAGGAGGCGCACGGAGTTCATCGAACGACTATTGGCCGGCACCGGGGCGGGTGTAGCCGCGGTCGCGGGCGGCGGCGAGGGCCTGCTTCATCTGCGTGACGCGATCGGCGTTGGCGGCGGCGACGTCGCGCTCCTCGGAGGGATCGGCGCGGAGGTTGTAGAGCTCGTCCTTCATGCCGGCCTGCTTCGCCTTCTTCTTCTCAGCTGCGGCGGCTTTCTTCTTGTTGCGAAGCTGCTCGACTGCAGGAGCGCCCTGGCGCTCGACGAGTTTCCAATCGCCCTGGCGGAGATCGTAGACGGCGTCGGCGGACTGGAGGATCACGTGATCGCGCACGGGCGCGCCGGGCGAGGCCTCGGTGAAGGCGCGCAGCACGTCAAAACTATCCTCGGCGTTGCCCTTCGTGAGCGGCACGCCGAGCACGCTGGCGAAGGTGGCGGCCATGTCCGTCAGGCAGATGACCTGCTCGCTGACGGTGCCGGCGGGGACGCGGCCGGGCCAGCGAACGAGGAAGGGTTCGCGGAAGCCCCCCTCCCACTCGCTGTGCTTGCCGCCCTTCAACGGGCCGTTGATCGCGAGGCCGGCCTTGATCGCGGCCTGCGCGCTTTCATTGCCGGGATTGACGACCCCGCCGTTGTCACTCGTGAAAATGACGAGGGTGTTCTTCACGAGGTCGAGGCGATCGAGCGTGCCGAGCACCTGGCCGACGCTCCAGTCGAGCTCGCGGATGAAGTCGCCGTATTTGCCGAGCGCGTTTCCGGAAAACTGGGGATTGGGCACGATCGGCTCGTGAACGGCGTTGGGCGCGAAATAGACGAAAAACGGTTCGTTGCGCTGCTGCTTTTCAATCCAGCCGGTGACGCGGCCGGTGAGCGTCTCCATCACGCGGTTGGGCAACCACGATTTTTCGATGCCGCTGGTCGTGTCGCCCTCGCGGCTGCCGCCGGCGATCGTGATCGGTTTGCCGGGGAGCGCGCCGGTGACGCCGCGATTCTCGATGAAGCTGTGCGGGCCGCTGCCGATGTTGGCCGCCATGCCGAAGTAATAGTCGAAGCCGATGTCGAGCGGGCCGGGCGTGAGCGGCCGGTTCCAGTCCTCGACGGTCTCGCTGGTCCAGCCGAGGTGCCATTTGCCGAAGGCGCCGGTCGCGTAGCCGCGGGACTTGCAGAGCGTGGCGAGCGTGGTGCGGTTGGTTTCGATGTGGAGGGGGGCGTTGTAGCGGAGGACACGGCCGTCCTTGACGCTGGTGCGCCAGTAGTAGCGGCCGGTCATGAGGCCGTAGCGCGTGGGCGAGCACACGGAGCCGGGTGCGTAGGCGTGGGTGAAGCGGCGGCCCTCCTTCGCGAGCCGGTCGAGATTGGGAGTCTCGACGCCCTTGGCGCCCTGGCAGCTCATGCTGCCCCAGCCGTAGTCGTCGGCGAGGATGACGACGATGTTGGGAGGACGGTCAGCTGCGAGAGTCGGCGGCGCGACCAACGTCAGCGCTGCGAACAAGAGGACCGGGAGAACACGGGACGGGTTCGGCACATGCATGGGGTGGCTGCGTCAGACTGACGGCAACCCATGCGCGGCGATTACGCCAAGGGTGGCAAGCCGAATGGCGGCGCCCGCGCGCCGGTCGAATCGTCAAAGTTCGATCTGGACCTTGACGCTCGTCGGGCGCGGGCGCACGGCGTAGTCGAAGGCGGCGATGGAATCGGCAAAGGCGTAGCGATCGGTGATGAGCGGGCGCACGTCGATCTTGCGGCTGCCCATCAACTCGAGGGCGCGGGGAAACACGTGCGCATAACGGAAGATCGTCTCGAAGCGCGCTTCCTTCACCTGCGCCGCCACCACATCGAACGGCACCGGTGCGCCCGGCATGCCGATGAGCACGATCGCGCCGCCGGGGCAAAGCACGTCGAGGGCCTGCGCGAGCGATTGCGGCACGCCCACGGCGTCGAACACCAGATCGGCGCCCCACCCGCCAGTGGCGCGCCGCACGAGGTCGCCGAGGTTTTCGTCGCGCACGTTGACCGGCGTGATGGCGCCGAGCGTAGCGGCGAGCGCGAGCTTGGGCGGTTGCACATCGGTGATGAACACCCGGCTGCAACCGCCGGCCAGCGCCGCCATCGCAGTGACCATGCCGATGGGGCCAGCGCCGAGCACCACCGCGACGTCGCCCGGTTTGATGCGGGCCTTATTGGCCGCGTGCAGGCCGACTGCGAGTGGCTCCACCATCGCGCCCTCGCCGAAGGAGACGTTATCCGGCAGTCGAAACGTAAACGCCGCCGGATGCACCACGGTCGGCCGCAGGCAGCCGTGCACCGGTGGCGTCGCCCAAAAGCGGACGGTCGGATCCAGATTGTAGAGCCCGAGGCGGGTGGGCCGGCTGTTGGCGTCCGGGATGCCCGGCTCCATGCAAACGCGGTCTCCCACCCGCAGCGTGGTGACCGCGGCGCCCACTTCCTCCACCACGCCCGCGGCTTCGTGGCCGAGCACCATGGGCGCGCGCACGACAAACGGCCCGATGGCGCCGTGTTGGTAGTAGTGCACGTCACTGCCGCAGATGCCGACGGTATGGATGCGCACGCGCACGTCGTGCGGCGTCAACGGCTCGTCGAGCGTGATGTCACGCAGGCGGAGCCGTTTGGTTTCTTCGAGGACGAGAGCTTGCATGGGAGCGCGAAGGTCGATCAGCGGTAACGGTAGAGTTTGATGCGCTGGAGGGTGAAGCGGCCGGGCTCAAGGCGGAGGTGACGACCTTGATGGGTTTGATCGCCGTTGAGCCAGCGGAGGTGCTGCCACTGGCCGTCGACGTAGCGGCCCTCGGCGCAATTGAGGATGCCGAGGATCGGATCGCCCGGCGTCGGCGCGGCAAAGGTGACGGTGACGCCGATCCCGCCAAACAGAAACTCATCCGGGCCGAGTTGGATGACGATCGCGCCAGCCGGGAGCGGGGCGCGCGAAGCCGAGCGATCGCCGGACTCATTGATCACGCCGTCGGCGAGGCCGGGTGCCTCGAGACGCTCGTAGGTCGTGCCGAGCACCACGCCGCCGAAGAGGACTTCGTGGGGTTTGCGTTGCTCAGCCGCCGGGGGCAAGAGCGCGGTCATCGTGCCCTTGCCTTGGTGGGCGACGATAAGCGGCGTGAGCTGGCGGATGAGGTCGTTGCTGGCCCGGAGCATCGTCGCAGCGGGCTCGCCGATCGACTCGATGCCGAACGGCGCGAAGCCGATTCCGCTGCGCGCGCCGAACGTGTAGAGGTTGTTTACTGCCGCATCGGTGCTACGGAGCGCCTCGGGGACGAAGAGCGGGTTGCCGCTGCGCGTGTAGCGGTCGGCCCACTCGGTGAAATTGGGGAAGTAGATGTCGGGGCTGATGAAATCGAGCGTGGGCGCCGCGGCGCGCCACACATCGATCAGGTGCGGCAACGGGCCGGCGCTCGGATACTGGCCCGGCAGATAACCGGGGCGGATGAGCGCGGCATTGGCGAAAAGCGGCAGGGCGTATTCGGCGCGGCCGGCCTTGGCGACGGCGTCGGTGTAGCGGCCGAAAAACCACGCCATGAACAGCTCGCTCGTGGCCGGGCTCTCGCCGAACACCTCCGTCCACGTGCCCGCCGCACGTGCGCCGTGGGCGGTCCAGCGTTCGCGCAACTCGGGCGCGAGTGTGTCGCGGTGCGCTGTCAGATAGCTCATCAACTCGGCCGGCACGGGCGCGGCGAAGGCCGCATCGGCCGCCGGATGCCGGTCGCGCGCCTCCGGGATCATGCCGATCTCGTTTTCAACCTGCACCAGCACGACCGTGCGCGCCGTGTCGGTCTCGCGCAGGTGGCGCATGAGCGCAGCAAACGCTCGCGCATCGGTATCGCGGTTGGTGGCGTCGAAGGGCGTGAGGATTTCCATCAGCTGCCCGGCGGAGTTGCGCGAGCGGGGGAAGCGCTTGGTGTCGGTTTTCACCCACGCCGGCGCGTAGCACGACATCGAGTTTTTCCACGAACCGAACCACAGGAGCACGAGCCGCAGGTCGTTGGCGCGCGCATCGGCGAGCAGGCCGTCGACGCTCGCCCAGTCGAAGCGGCCTTCGGCGGGCTCGACGACGTCCCAGTAGACCGGGGCGACGACGGTGTTGAGATTGAGGCCCCTGAGTTTGGCCCAGAAGGGCCGGAGGTAGGCGGGCTCGCCGTGGGAGTTGCTGAGCTCACCGCCACGGATAAGGAACGGCCGTCCGTCGACGATGAGTTGGGTGGCGGTGCCCTGCTGGCGCAGCGACGGCAGGTCGGCGGCGGCCGCGGTGGCGAGCGCGCACAAAGGCATCAGGACCAAGGAGGCGAAACGCGAAGGGTTCATGGTGACGGGGCTGGACCGGTTGACCTCAGTCGAGGTGGCCGGGCCGCGGGATTGTCGCCGCCGGGCGGTCGAAAGGAAAGCGAGGATCAGGCTAACGATAGAGCGAAAACCATCTCCCGTCGCAAACGTCAGGCTGCCACTGTCCCATCACCCCAGAGATCAACCCGTCGCCCGCCCACGCTGCGGCGGACCGATCACACCACCCCACCCCATGATCATTCCTCCTCTTTCGACCCGCCGCGCTTGCGGCAGCCTGCTCGTGATGCTCGCGCTCACCGCAGCGCAAGTCCGTCTCAACGGGCAAACGGCCGCGGCCACCGATCCCGGGGCGTGGACTGCGGCGCAGGACCACGCCGACATGCTGCGGCAACTCGGCATCACCAAGCTCCGCCCGGGTCGCAACCCCAACGCCGGCACGACCAACCCGCCCAACTACGATCCGACCAAGGCCAACCCCTACCCGAACTGGCCGGAGATCATGGTGGCCAAGGACGGCACGAAGATTACCACTCCCGAGCAGTGGTGGAGCAAGCGCCGCCCCGAAATCGTCGAGGAGTTTGAACGCGAGGTCGTCGGGCGCGTGCCGAAGATTGTGCCGAAGGTGACGTGGGAGGTCACGGAAACGGTCAACACCAAGGTCGGCGAAATCCCCGTCGTGGCGAAGCGTGTCATCGGCCACGTGGACAACTCCGCGCATCCGGCGATCACGGTCGATATCCGCATGGCCGTCGTGACTCCGGCCAAATCCTCCGGCCCCGTGCCGGTGCTGATGATGTTTGGCGGTGGCCTGATGCCGGGTGAGCAGCCCGCGTTTGGCCGTGGCTTCGGCGGAAAGAAAGGCGGCGATGGCAAGGGCCCGTCCGAGGCGACCAAGAAAGCCGCCCCCCCCGCCCCCGCCGGCCCGCCCTCCACCGAACAGTTGATCGCCGCCGGCTGGGGCTACGTTTCGATCAGCACCGCGAGCATCCAGGCTGACAATGGCGCCGGCCTCACCAAGGGCATCATCGGCCTCACCAACAAGGGCCAGTTCCGCACACCCGAGCAATGGGGCTCTCTCCGCGCCTGGGCCTGGGGCGCCGCGCGCGGGCTCGACTACCTCGAAACTGATTCCGCGGTGGATGCGAAGCGCGTCGGCATCGAAGGCGTGTCCCGCTACGGCAAGGCCGCGCTCGTCACGATGGCCCTTGAGCCGCGCTTCGCGATGGTGCTGGTCGGCTCCTCTGGCGAGGGCGGTGCCAAGCCCCACCGCCGCGACTTCGGTGAAGCCGTGGAAAATCTCACCGGCACCGGCCAATATCACTGGATGTCGGGCAGCTTTATCAAGTATGGCGCCGACGAGGGAAGAACCGGCCGCCTCACCGCGGGCGACATCCCGGTGGACGCGCACCAGCTCATCGCCCTCTGCGCCCCGCGCCCGACCTTCATCAGCTACGGCGTGCCGGAGCGCGGCGACGCCCACTGGCTCGATCAGCACGGCAGCTACATGGCCACCGTCGCCGCCGGCGAGGCCTTCCGCCTGCTCGGCGTAAAGGACGTTGGGGACAAGACCGACTACCGCGCGGCGATCATGCCCTCGACCACCTTTGGCCGCCTCGACGGCCACCTCGCGTGGCGCCAACACGACGGCGGCCACGAGGATCGCTCCAACATGAAACACTTCATCGCGTGGGCCAACCAACTCATCGGCCACACGCCACCGCCGAAACCGTAGCAGCCGAGGTCACGAGGCTGGCCGGCCTCCTCACGTCGGCCGCTACCATCCACCATGAACACTTTCCGCCGCTTCGTCACTACCGCCGCGCTCTTGGCGTGCGTCGCCCTCGCCCAAGCCCAGCCCGCCGACGTGGCTGCGCCCCGCACCGACTCCAACTCACGCCTCGCGCACGAGCAGCTGCTCGCCAAGGCCAAGCAGGGCCGGATCGACCTCTATTTCGTAGGCGACTCGATCACTCGTCGCTGGGGCGCGACGGACTACCCGGAGTTCCTCGCCCACTGGCAGAAAAATTTCCACGGCTGGAACGCGGGCAACTTCGGCTGGGGCGCCGATTCCACGCAGCACATCCTCTGGCGCCTCCAGAACGGCGAACTCGAAGGCGTTAACCCCAAGGTGATCGTCCTCCTCGCCGGCACCAACAACGTCAGCCGCACGCCGCCCGACGAGGCGAAAATCGCCGGGATCACGCGCGGTCTGAAAGCGATCATCGACACGTGCCGCGCCAAGGCGCCGCGAGCGACGCTGGTGGTCACGGCGATTTTTCCGCGCAACGACAACCCCGAGGTCATGCCCGGCATCAACCGGATCAACGAAAACCTCGCCCGCCTCGCCGACGGCAAGGCCGTGCGCTTTCTCAATGTCAACGACCGGCTGGCCGACCAGGACGGGCGGTTGTTCGACGGCATGATGGGCGACAAGCTGCACCCGAGTCTGAAGGGCTACGAGGTGTGGGCCGCCGGATTGAAGCCCGTGCTGACCGAGTTGCTGGGCCCGCCTGACGCGACTGACTCGGCCCCGCCTCCGACGGGCGATCCCAGCGCGGCGAAGAAGAAGTGAGGCCAATTACGGAGAGCTTTTGGATTGTAGGCGCGGCCGGTGGCCGGGCAACCCGCCCGGCGGGCGGGCCTGCAAGATCCAAATACTGAGGTTCGCATTATTGAGTGACACGCGGTGGCTCGGGGAGCGCCCGCGTCCCGCGGGCCGTCCGCGGCGTCTCGCCGAGGACTTCAGAGGTGTCGGCGAGACGCCGACACCAGCACCCGGGACGGGTGCGCTCCCCGAACCGCCGGACTCGCTGTCGCCCAATTTCGCGAGACGCGGCCGTTGGTCTGAGTGCGAGCCCGGCCGCACCCTTCCGGCTGAGCCCGCCATGCAGTCGAAATCCGCGCAGCGAAGTAGCAGCCGAGGTCACGAGGCGGTGGTGCGACCATCACCTGATCCCAGCCTCCTCACCGCCTGCCCTGAGCTGGCCGACGGGTCGGCTGCCACGGCCGGCTGCATGGTTGGCGGAACCCTCACGGCGGCGTCACCGGTGCCGCGCGCGTGACCCGGCTCACGATCGCCCAGCCGCTGGCCGCGTCGAACAACGCCATCGCTTCGCTCGCGGTCGCACCACTCATCACGTCGAGCGGCACGTCGAGCCGCGCCGCGCGGCCGTCGGTGGTCTGCCGCCATCCGGGCGGAAGTTCGCCGCCCGCCTCGGGTCGCCACACATAGTCCGCCGCGCCCTCGACCGAGCGCCAGAACCACGCGCGTGCCCCGTCGGCCACGTGCAGGACGGCGTCGCCGCCCGCTTCCGTTTCCACGAGCGCGATGCGCCGCTCGCGCTCGTCGACCAGTTCGAAGATGCCGCGTGGCGGTGGCCCGCCCTCCGTCCAGGAAAGCTCGGCGCAGCCGTCGTCCGCCTTCGTCGCCACACCTTCGACGCCGAACGGCGTCCGCCAGCGGAGCGCGCCCCGCTCGCACTCGATCGCCACGCCGCGCCGGCCGCGCACCTCGGCAAACGCCGCCGGCAAGCGCGCGCGCCACTCCGCCATCGTCCGCTCGCGCGCCGCAGCCAGCGCCCCGACCGACCCGACACGCATCGGTTCGGTCGGCACGATCGCATCGGCGAGCAAGCGCACGTTCCAACGCGTCACATTCACCCGGACGGCCGCAGCCCACGCGGCGCCGCCCGACGGGGTGAAAGCCGCCACCCTCCCCTCGCCCGTCGCCGCGCGCGCCTCCGCACCCGCGGGCATTTCCCGCTCTTTCGCCGCCCGCGGTTTCCGACGCGCGGACTCCAGCGCGCGCCACTCCGCCTCCACACTGCGCGCCTCGGCGGCGGCGAGCGCCTGCTCGACGCGGCTGGTCTCGCGCGCCTCCTCCGCGGCGGCGTGCGCCCGCCCGCGTTCGCCCGCGGCCAGACGGTCACCGCCGCTCCCGCCCGTCCCACCCGCGGCACCCGCCGCGATCCCGCCCGGCCCCGCGGCGCCCGCGCTGATGTTCGCGGAATCGGCTGCGCCCGCCACGACCGCATCCGGCGGCGCCAGCAGCGCCTTGGGGACGGCCCGTTTCGATTCAAATTCCTCGAGCAACCCGCGACTCGCCACGTCGCCTGCCACATCGCTCGCCCCGTCTGCCGCCACGGTGGGCCTGGCTTTGCTCCCTGCCGCGACGGACGCACCCGCCACCGCCGGAGCGCGCGCCGGCTCCGGCCTCCGCTCGCCGCCCTCGCCCGGTTCAGGCGAGGCCCGCCCCACGGCGAACTCCTTCGCCACGGTTTCGGTGGCACGCGCACTCTGCCCTGCCGGCGCTCCGGTCGGAGACATCCGCCACCACCCACCCACGCCCACGGCGCCGCCCGCGATCACGATCCAGATCACCGCGCCCCTGCGCCGCCGGCGGACCGGTTGCACCGGCCCGCCGGGCGCAACGACGATGTTTTCCGCCTCCGGTTTACGCTCTTCCGGAAAAAACGTCTCCGCCGCCCGCGCGGCACCCCAGCTGTGCAGGCGCAATCCGGTTTCCGTGGCGGCGACAAACCGCGTGAGTTCGGCGTCCGGCAGCGACAGCAACCGCTCCACCGTCTGCTCCATCGCGTTGCCAATCTCGCGCAGGTTGGCCGGGCCGCCCCCCGCCGCCCCGGCTTCCCGCACGTGACTCGCAAACGCCCGTTGGTCGCCAGCCAGCCGCTTGCGCAGGGCGGTGAGCTCGGATCCCGTCGGCACCCGGCGCTCCACCCCTTCCCGCCAGTTCCACGTCACCTTCTCGTCGTCGGGCCGCCGCTGCGGCGCGAGCAGGATGTCGCGGAAATACGGCGCCAGCACCGTCCAGAATTGATGCAAGGCCCGGTTGCCGATCCACGCGACGGCACCGCGATCGCGGCCCCAGTGGATCTCCGCGGCGGCGAGTCGCAGCGCCGGCCCGCCTTTCATCGCGTCGCGCCTCCTTCGTCCGTCAGCGTCAGCAGCGTGGCCAGCGGCCAGTGATAAGTCTCCCCCGCGGCCAGGCTCGCGGGAAACCTCCGCGTCTGGCCCGGCCGCCCGTCCGCGCGCAGCATCGCCTGCTCGATCGCCCACGGTCCGGCCGGCAGCTCGATTTCCGTCCGCGCCCGCGGCGTGATCTCAACCGTTCGCGCGAGCTGCGTGCCGGTCGGGACAAACGCGACGCGCCACGCATGGTCCGTGAGGTTGACGACCTGCAAGCGGGCCGGCGCCTCCGCGCCCTCCCGCCTGGCCACCGGCGGCGTTGCGCAACCTGCCAGCGCGAGCGCGAGGCCGGCGCACGCGGCGCGATGCACCACGGTGGTGGGATTGCATTGGGACATGGCGAAGGACCGCGCGCCCGGCGCGGACGACGCGGTTGTGCCCTCCTTATCGGCTCATCGGCCCGAACCTGAACCGCGTCCCGTGTCAGCGAGCGCCGGTGGAATGGTGCGGCGACAAACTCTGTCCTTCCTACCACTCCACCTCATACCACAGCGTGCGAAACTCCGGCCCCACTTTGAACCGGGTCCCGGCCCTGCCATCCGCCGCCGCGACTTCACCGAGGCGCTGGCCGCGTCCATCGAGCGCAAACACCCGCGCGCCGCCGCGCGGCAGCGTGATCTCCAGCGGCACACCGTTCACCTCGGCCGGTCCGGCGCCCCACTGGTTGCCGACGGACGTGCGGGCGTCGTTCCACTTCATGCCGCGATTCTCCGCCGAACCGACGGCCGCCAGCAGCGCCCGCTTGGTGCGTTCCAGCGGTGCGCCATCGAGGCTGGTCAGCACCACCGCGGCATAGTCGCGCGCGATGGCTCCGATCTCCAGCCGCACGCCGCTCAACGAAAAATCGCCTCCACCAATGATGCCCCAGGCACCACGCGTCGGCGGGGTATCGAGCAGCACATGGGCGCGCTCGGTGGCGGCATCCCACACCACTGAGTTGCCCGGCGAGGCCAGCCGCAGCCCCTTCCCTTTCTCGGCCGCCGCCACCGCGACCGTGTCGGCCTGGGTCGCCTTCGGGTCGATGCCAATGCGCCGCGCCAACGCCGCCGTCGCGGGCAACATCTTCTTCGCCGTGCCGCGCGCCACTTCCGGCAGCGGCGCAAGGTCGCCGCGGCGGAACATCGGCGCGAACGCCGCGAGCAACGCGAGCTTCACCGGCTGCCCGTTGAACGAGAAGAACCCCTGCAGCCGGTCGGCGTTCCAGCCACGCTCACCACCGCTCTGGTATTGGAAGAAAAAAATCCCGTCCCAGTCCTGCAACCCCGCCACCATCGCCGCAAACGGCACCACGCTCGCCGCGTAGTCGTGCGGATCGGGGATGTTCCACTCCGACATCGTGAACGGCCGGTCGAGCAGCCGCCACGGCGCGCGGCCGAGCATCGCGTCGCTGCCCGGCACCCGCTCCATCGGCGTGTTCGCGATTGTCCAGTCGACCGGGTCCCACGGTTTGCGCGGAAAACGCGGGTGCTGCCAGTAAGCGTGGATGTCGGCGAAGTCGCACGTCGCCGCGACGATCTCCGCGCCGTGATACGTGATCTGCGACGCCGTGATCGGCACCTTCACGCCGAGGTCCTTTTTGAGAAACGCCATCATCTCGCGGATGAACTCCGTTTCGGTCTCCGCCATGTAACTCCGCACATCGCGCTGCGCCGCCTCGCTCAAACCCGCCACCGGAATCTCCACCGAGCGCGATTCGATGCTCTGTCCCTCGGGCACCACGATCCAGTCGCCTCCGCGGCGCAACGTCAGGCCCGCGAGCGAGAACGCCGTGCTGTCGCCGCCAAACTTGAACGCGATCCGCACCCCGCCCGGGATCGTGTCGCTCGTGCGGAAGACGCGATGCACGCGCTGCCACTGCGGCCCGAGCTGGAGCGTCTCGTGAAACCCGATCGCGTTCCAGTTGCCGGGGCCGGCGTTGGACACGTCGACCGACATCGTCCGCTTGCCCGCGCCCTTGATCCAAAACGTCAGCGTGTGAATCTGCCCGGCCGCGAGCTGGAGATTCGGACAATGCAGCTCCTGCGTGCTCACCTCCGGCGCCACGCCCTGCGGCTCGACCAGCACCGCCGGAATGTCCGGCTGCGGCCCGGGCTGGCCGAAGCTCACCCGCACGGGAAACTCGCGGCTCTGTTTCACGCGCAGCGTCGGCGCGCCTTCCCGCCACGTCGCGGCGTCGGCGAGCGCGGGGCCCAGCGGCTCGTTGGCGCCACCCCACGCGCGGCGCAGCGCATCGGTGCTCGGATAAGTCTTCGCCAGCCACGCGTTCCACTGCCGCTTGAACTCGCCGCGGTGCGGCTCCGGCAGTCCCGCCGCGATCGTCGGGCCGAGCGTGCTGAACGAATTTTCGTTGGTGATCTCGATCACGGCGATGCCGGGATCGTCGACACGGCGGAGTTTGCGATAGGGATTCTCGTGCAGCAGGTAGTCGCGGCAGAAGGCCTTGAAGGCCTCGCGCAGCTGCGGCTCAAAATAGAGCAGGTATTTGTCGTAGCGCGTCGCGTAGGGCAGCCCGGCGCGCGCGAAGCCCGCGGCGTCGCCGAGTTCACCGCCGACGTGGAGGTTGAGGTTGGCGTAGACGCCGTGTTTGTGCAGCTCGTTGAGAAAGTAGTCCTGCTTCTCCACCTGCCCGGCGCTGAGCGTGCGATGCCCGCCGACCACCGGCCCCCAGATCCCGCGCGGCGCCGGCGAGGTGTCGTGGTGGTGCATGCGCGCGGCGTTGATGCCGAGCTTCGCCAGGTGCGCAGCGACCTTCTCCGCGTCGGCATGTTCGGGGAAATTGGCGCCGAAACAGGTATTGACGCCCCAGAAGCGCAGGCGCCCGGCGTCGGTGAAAAAATGTCCGTCGCGAATGCGCACGAAACCATCCGCGCCCGCCGCCCGCGGCGACAGCGCCGCCATGTTGGTGACCGACGGCGAAGCGTCGTCGCCCGGAATCACAAACGGAAAACGCTCATCCGCCGCGCGCGTCATCACGGCGAACAGCACCAGGCCGGCCAGTCTCAGCAGGAACGTGGCAGTCGGGCGTAGCAGCCGACGTGAGGAGGCTGGAGCAAGGTGAGCCGCGCCAACCAGCCTCGTTACCTTGGCTGCTACCCGGTTTCGAACAAATCCGACTGCGATGTTCCGGCTCAGGTGGGGTTTCATGGCGGCCAGCATGCCAGACTCGCGCGGGCGAAGATACAGCTACCGCGAAAATCTTCGCGCATTTATTGCCGTGGACCGCTTGCCGCCGCGGCGACCCACCCCACACTCGCCGCCATGCACCGCATCCGCGTCGCCGACCTGCCGTGGGAGGAAATCGCCTCGCCGACCAAGAAGTTCCACTCGTTCTACCGCAACCTCTCGCTCGCCCTCGGCGGCACCCGCAACGCCGGCACGTGGGGCGGCGGCCACCCGTTCGATCTCCAAATCCGCCGCCTGCCGCCGGGCGCCTCCGTCTGCCCCTATCATCTGCACCTCGCGCAGTGGGAGATGTTCGTCGTGCTCGCCGGCGCCGGCAGCGTCCGCACGCCGGATGGCCGGACCCCGATCACCACCGGCGAGGTGTTCTTCCATCCGCCCGGCGCCGCGCACCAGCTCACGAACACCGGCAGCGTCGACCTCGAAGTGCTCATCATCGCGGATAACCCGCCGATGGACGGCTGCTATTATCCCGATTCGGACAAGTGGGCGGTGCGACCGCCCGGCAAGATCTTCCGCCTCACCGAGGTCGACTACTTCGAGGGCGAGGACGCGCTGCCTGCCCCGGGAGCGCCTACCCTCCGCGCTCCGCCGCCGACGCCCGCTCCGGCCGTGACGCCATTTTCGCAACGCAAGCTGCACGTCGACGCCCTCGCGTGGGACGTCTATGATTCGCCGGGGAAAAAATTCCGCGGCAGCAGCAAGGAGGTTTCGATCGCGCTCGGCGCGAAACGCAACACGCCCACCGCGCTCGGCGGTCATCCCTTCGACCTCGAGTTGCAGAAACTCCCGCCCGGATTCGCCGGCTGCCCGTTTCATTCGCATGCCGCGCAATGGGAACTCTATTTCCTGCTCAGCGGCTCGGCCACCGTCCGCGCCAACGAGGCGACCCACACGCTGCACACTGGCGAGATCGTGCTCCATCCGCCCGGCGAGGCGCACCAGATCACGAACGCGTCCGCGACCGACGACCTCGTGATGTGGGTGATCGCCGACAACCCGCCCGTCGATTACTGGCACTACCCCGACTCCGGCAAATGGGGTCTGCGTGCACCGCGAAAATTTTTCCGGTTGAACGAAGCCGACTACTGGGACGGCGAGGAGTGAGCCTGCCGCTGTAGGGCGGGGT
>JACRKC010000074.1 GCA_016235555.1 Verrucomicrobiota bacterium | reverse complement strand
GCGCACGGCGGCGTAGAGATCGGCGGCGTCGCCGGGGACGGCGGGTGCGGCCATCCAGTTGGCGGAGAGGTTGACCTTGCCGAGGTCGCCGATCTGGGCGGCGGCGAGATTGGTGAGCGCTTCGCCAACAGCGAGGCGGGCGGACGCGGCGGCGTTGTTGACCGCGACGGGTGTGCGTTCGCCCATCGCCATCGCCTCGCCGGCGTAGACATCGAAGGCGGCGGCGGTCACCGCGCAATCGGCCACGGGCACCTGCCACGGGCCGACCATCTGGTCGCGCACGATGAGGCCGCCGAGCGTGCGGTCGCCGATGGAAATGAGAAACGTCTTGTCAGCGACGGCGGGGTGGGCGAGCACGCGGTGGATGGCTTCCGCGAGAGCGGCATTCGCCGTGGTGGGCGTTCCTGCCTGCGGGGTTGGAACATTCGGCAAATCCCGGCGGGCAGGGACGCCCGCCGCTACCTCGAGGTCGCCGAGGTCGAGCGGGAGCTGCGGGCGCTGGAGCGAAGTCTCCTTGCGGTGCATGCGCGGCGGTTTGCCGAGCAGGACCTCGAGCGGCATGTCGATGGGCTTGTTCTTGAAATGGGGGTCCTCGACGACGAGGCGCTTCTCCTCGGTGGCGTCGCCGACGATCGCGTAGGGGCAGCGTTCGCGTTCGCAGAGCTGCACGAACGTCGCGATGCGCGCGGCGGGCACGGCGAGCACGTAGCGCTCCTGCGATTCGTTGCACCAGATTTCGAGCGGGCTCATGCCGGGCTCGTCGTTGGGCAGCTTGCGCAAATCGAAACGGCCGCCGCGGCCGCCATCGTTGACGAGCTCGGGGAGGGCGTTGGAGACGCCGCCGGCGCCGACGTCGTGGATGAACGAAATGGGATTCTCCGCCCCGAGGGCCCAGCAGCGATCGATGACCTCCTGGCAGCGGCGTTCCATCTCGGCGTTGTCGCGCTGCACGCTGGCGAAATCGAGGTCTTCGCTGCCGTGGCCGCTGGCCATCGAGCTGGCGGCGCCACCGCCGAGGCCGATGAGCATCGCGGGTCCGCCGAGGACGACGAGTTTGTCGCCGGGATTGATCACGCCCTTCTGCACGTGGTCGGCGCGGATGTTGCCGAGGCCGCCGGCGATCATGATGGGTTTGTGGTAGCCGCGGAGTTCGGTGGCAGGGAGTTGAGAGTTGAGGGCTGAGGGTTGAGAGCCAGACCACGCGGCGGGCACTTCCATTTCGAAGGTGCGGAAGTAGCCGTTGATCGCGGGGCGGCCGAATTCGTTGTTGAACGCGGCGCCGCCGAGCGGGCCTTCGATCATGATGTCGAGCGCGCTGACGATGCGGCCGGGTTTGCCGAACTCCTTTTCCCACGGCTGCACGGCGCCGGGGAGTTTCAGGTTGGAGACGGTGAAGCCGACGAGGCCGGCCTTCGGCTTCGCGCCGCGGCCGGTTGCGCCCTCGTCGCGGATTTCCCCACCGGAGCCCGTGGCCGCACCGGGGAACGGCGAGATGGCGGTGGGGTGGTTGTGCGTCTCGACCTTGCAGAGGAGATGGATGTCCTCGGTGGAGGTGGTGTATTCGTTGGAGCGCGGGTCGGCGAAGAAGCGGCCGCCGCGCGAGCCCACCATGACGGCGGCGTTGTCGCGGTAGGCGGAGAGGATGCCGTCGCGGTGCAGCTCGTAGGTGTTCTTGATCATCTGGAAGAGCGAACGGTCCTGCTTGGCGCCGTCGATTTCCCAGGTGGCGTTGAAGATCTTGTGGCGGCAGTGCTCGGAGTTGGCCTGCGCAAACATCATGAGCTCGATGTCGTTCGGGTCGCGGCCGAGCGCCGTGAAGTTTTTCACGAGGTAGTCGATCTCGTCGTCGGCGAGGGCGAGGCCCAGCTCGGCGTTGGCGGCGACGAGAGCGGCGCGGCCGGCGGCGAGCACGGGGACGCTCGTGGAGGCGCGGGGTGTCTCGTGACGGAAGAGCACTGCGCACGCGGCGAGATCGCCGAAGACGACCTGCGTCATGCGGTCGTGGAGTTTGGCGCGGAGCGTCGTGAGCTGCGCGGTGGTGAGCGCGCTGAACGGAAACGGCACCGCGGTCTCGTCGAACTGCACCGAGAAGGCGACGACACGCTCAATGCGCTTCACCGGCGCGAGGCCGCAGATGTGGGCGATGTCGGTGGCCTTCGAGGACCACGGGGAGATCGTGCCGGGGCGCGGAGCGACCACCTGCAACAAGCCGCGGACGCTGGTCGCGGGGCGAGCCGGCCCGTAGGTGAGCAGTCGTTCGAGGACGTGTTTCTCCGCCGCGGTCAGCTCGCCGGCGACCTCGGCCACGTGCACGAATTCAGCCGTGAGCGCGCGCACCGGCAGGCCGGCGGCCGTGAGGTCCTGAACCAGTTTCTGGAGGCGAAAAGTCGAGAGGGCCGGTGAACCGCGGAGCGTCAACATGGTCGGAAAATGGCGACTCCAACAGCATCGCCCGCGCGGTCAAGCGGGCGCGCGGTCATGGTGCGCGGCAGAGCGCAGCGCGGTTTCCTGCAAAGTGCCTGTCGCGGAGGGTGGGCCGGGCGCTCCGCGCACGGCCAGAGCGCTTCGGTTGCTGTGCACCTTTGGCCGCCCGCGGAGCGGCCGGCCCACCTATCGGCTCGAGGCAAGAGCGAGAGATCCGCCCCGTCCCGCACTTAAGACGTGCGCGCGCCAGAAAGCCGTTGACCATTGGCACCCGGTCCGCGGAATCAGCGGTTTTCCATGGCGGACTTTCCGGGGCAACACCACTCATGAGCGACCACATCGGCCACGAATGCGGCGTCGCGCTGGTGCGATTGCTCAAACCGCTGTCCTACTACCAGGAGAAATACGGCACGCCGCTGTGGGGCTTCACGAAGCTTTTCCTGCTGATGGAAAAGCAGCACAACCGCGGGCAGGACGGTGCGGGCGTGGCCTGCGTGAAGCTCGATGTGCCGGCGGGCGACCCCTTCATGTTTCGCGAGCGCAACGTGAAATCCAACCCGCTCGACAAGATCTTCCGGTCGCTGCTCGGCCAGTATAACGATCACGTGCGCGCCGGGGTGATCCACCCGGAGTTCACCGACACGGTGAAGAAGAATTTCGATTTCGGCGGCGAGCTGCTGATGGGGCACCTGCGCTACGGCACGAGCGGCGGCTACAACATCTCGTCGTGCCACCCGTATTTCCGGCGCAGCCCGTGGCCGACCCGCAACCTCGCGCTCTGCGGCAACTTCAACCTGACCAACACGCACGAGCTGAACCGCTCGCTGATCGCGATGGGGCAGCACCCGATCTTCGCGACGGACACGCAGGCGATCCTCGAAAAAATCGGCTTCTTCCTCGATGAGGAGCACGAGGACATCTACCGCTTCCTGCGCAAGCGCGACATCAGCGGCGCCGCGATGTCGCGGCAGATCAGCGAGGAACTCGATGTCACGCGCGTGATCACCCGCGCGTCGCAGAAATGGGACGGCGGCTATGTGCTGGGCGGCTTGATCGGCAACGGCGACGCCTTCGTCGCGCGCGATCCGTCGGGCATCCGGCCGTGTTTCTGGTTCCAGAACGACGAGGTCGTGGCGTTTGCGAGCGAGCGGGCGCCGTTGCTCACGGTGTTCGACCTCGACGTGTCGGCGGTGAAGGAGGTTTCGCCCGGTCATGTCGTGGTGATCAAACGCCGCGGCACGGTGTCCGAGAACCAGTTCACCGCGCCGATGCCGCGGGCGTCGTGCTCGTTCGAGCGGATCTATTTTTCGCGCGGCAACGACGTGGACATCTACCGCGAACGGCAGGCGCTGGGCGGCGGGCTCGCCGACCAGGTCATCAAGGCGATCGACCACGACTGGGCCAACACGGTGTTCAGCTTCATCCCCAACACGGCGGAAGTCGCCTACTACGGCCTCATGTCGGCGCTGCGCACCCGCCGCCGCGACGAAGTGAAGGCGACGTTATTGAACGCGGCGAAGGAGAATCGCATCACCGAGGAACTGCTCGACGAGGTCATTCTGCGCAACTGGCCGCGCGGCGAAAAGGTCGTGAGCAAGGACATCAAGCTCCGCACCTTCATCGGGCAGGAAAATCTCCGCAACCAGCTCGCCAGCCACGTCTACGACATCACGTATGGTTCGGTGCGCGCCGGGCAGGACAATCTCGTGTGCGTGGATGACTCGATCGTGCGCGGCACGACGCTGAAGCGCTCGATCCTGCGCATCCTCTCCCGGCTCAATCCGAAGAAGATCGTGGTCGTCTCGACGGCGCCGCAGATCCGCTACCCGGACTGCTACGGCATCGATATGTCGGAGCTGGGCAAGTTCATCGCGTTCGAGGCGGCGGTGGCGCTGATCAAGGAGCGCGGGCAGGCGCAATTGCTCGACGAGGTTTACGAACTCTGCCGCGACGAAGTGAAAAAAGGCGGCACGGCCAACCAGGTGCGCCGGATCTACAAGCCCTTCACGCCGCAGGAAATCTCCGCCAAGGTCGTGGACCTCGTCAGGCCGAAGAACCTCGAGTGGCGGGGGGAGGTCGAGGTGATTTTCCAGACGATCGAGGAACTGCACGCGGCCGTGCCGAATCATCGCGGCGACTGGTATTTCACCGGCAAGTATCCCACGCCCGGCGGCTACCGCGTGGTGAACCAGGCCTACGTGAACTATTACGAAAAGAACGACGGGCGCGCCTATGGCTGAAGCGAAACTCAGTTACGAGTCCTCCGGTGTCCGCTATGATGAGCTCGATGCGTTCAAGCGCGCCTGCCAGCAGGCGGCGTCGTCGACGGCGGGCCTGCTCACGGCGCACGGTTACCAGGAGCCCGCGACGACGCGGGGCGAGAGCGCCTACCTGATCGAGGCGGCGGATCATTATCTGGCCCACGTCGAGGAAGGCCTCGGCACGAAGAACCTCGTGGCGGACGCCTACTACGCGGCGAGCGGCCGCGGATTCTACCGCGAGATCGGCATCGATCTGGTGGCGACGATCGTCAACGACCTCGTGACCTGCGGCGCGCTGCCGATGGCCGTGGCAATGCACGCGGCGGTGGGGGACTCGTCGTGGTTCCGCGACGAAAAGCGCACGCAAGGGCTCGTCGATGGTTTCGCGGAAGGCTGCCGGCAGGCCGGCGCCGTCTGGGGTGGCGGCGAGACGCCGACGCTGCGCGGCGTGGTCGACCCGAAGACGATCGTGCTGGCCGGCTCAGCCATCGGAAAAATCTCGCCGAAAAATCTCCGCATCACGGGCGATGTGCGCGACGGCGACGCGATCGTGTTTCTCGCCTCGTCGGGCGTGCAGACCAACGGTCTGACGCTCTGCCGCAAGCTCGCGGAGAAGTTGCCGCAGGGTTACCGCACGCCGATCGGCCACGGCGAGGCGCGCGATTACGGCGAGGCGCTGCTCGCGCCGTCGGTGATCTACGTGGCCTTTGTGCGGGAGTGCCAGCGCCGCGGGATCAAACTCAATTACGTGTCGCACATCACCGGCCACGGCTGGCGCAAGATCATGCGGCTCGAAGAACCGTTCATCTACGAAATCACGGCACCGCGCGCCGCGCCGGCGATTTTCCGTTTCATCATGGAAAACGGGCCGGTCGACGAACGGGAAGCCTACGCGACGTTCAACATGGGCGTGGGTTTCGCCGCCTACGTCGCGCCGCGCGACGCGGAGGCGACCCTTGCCGCCGCGCAGGCGACCGGCTACGACGCGTGGCTCGCCGGTCGTGCGCACAAGGACGGCGCGAAAAAGGCCGTCGTCGTCCCGTCGCTCGGGCTGGAGTTCGGCGGCGAGACCCTGCAGGTGCGCTGAGTGGTCGGTGGTGCTGCCCGGTCTGCAGCCGTTACGAAGGCGAGGTCCGACTCGAATAAGCGGCGGAGGCGAGCGGTCGCTCGTCTGGGTGAGCATGGCATCAATCGTGGCAGCGCGCTGCCGGCAACGGACCGGGTGGACGAAGCGATGGCTCTGCAATCTGTCACGCTTCGGCAAGGTCCCTGCACGCGACGGCGAAGCGCCCGCGCCCTGGGGACGCATCTCAGTTTTCTGCAAAGTGCGCGCGGCAGTGGGTGGGCCGGGCGCTCCGCGCCCGGCCAGTTGACTTCAGTTTTCACTCGCCCCTGGCCGCCCGCGGAGCGGTCGGCCCACCTTTCGCCTCGCGGCAAGAAAGTGAGATGCTCCCGCGCCCTGCACGGCTTTCCGGTTTGAATGCACAAATTGTTCCCGCGTAGGCCAGCGCGCTGGCGCGCGCCAAACCGCGCTCGCAAGCGAGCTGACCGACAGTGACGAAACCAAACCGGAAAGCCGTGCCGGGCGCGGTCGGGTGTAACTCAAACTGAGACCGCCGCTACAGCCAAGGCCTTCGGAATTGACCTCAGTTTGAGTTATACCCGGCGAGGTCGGTGCGAAAAAAAGTGCTGGCACAGGGGGGCGTCCTTTGTCTTTCTACCCGGTCCCAGCTTGTGACTACCCCCCATTCAGCCCTCGTTGTGATGCAAGGCGCACTCTGCCGTGTCGGTCGTTCCGGCGGTCGGGCCGTGTGGCATCGCCCGCTGGCCAGCGCGGTCGTCGAGTTTCGGCGCGGGCCGTTTCGGACTTACGTGCGGGAACATCCCTACGGGTTGCTGCCCGGGCTCGCCAATCTCTACTGCCTGGACGGGGCGCATCGCCTCCTGTGGATGGCGGAATGGCCGTTGGAAAACGACCCGTGCGGCCGAATCGTGGATGAGCGCGACGGTGTGCTGACCGTGGAATCCGTGGGCGGAGTGCCAGTGCAACTGGATGCGTTGAATGGCCGCTTGATCGGCAGTGCGCTGTCGATGGCGGCGGCCAGTTAGGCCGGCGGAGGCTCCCCGACCGCGTTGTCGGCGCAGGGGCGCAGGCGCGATTGGCCTCAGACCGGGCGGGTTTGTGACGATACGGGGTTGGACCGGATTTCCCGCGAAATCCGGCCGCCTGTTTGTCTACGCATGAACCTTCGGAGCCAACTCGTCTTTGCCTTTGCCATCGTTGCGTCGATCCCCTTGGTCGGCGGCGGCGTCGGCTTGTTCTCACACCGCGACGCGGCTCGACGCGCGCATGAAGCTCTGGACCTCGGGAACCAGACACGGGGCGCGGTCGATGCGGCGCGGCGCGCCGGGTCGTCGTTCAAACTCCAGGTGCAGGAGTGGAAAAACATCCTGCTGCGTGGACACGACCGGACGGCTTATGACCGGCATCACGCCGGCTTGGTCGCGGCGGAGGAGGCGGTGCGGCGGGCGCTGGACGAGACGGCCGCCCTGTTAAAGCCACTGGGGGTGGACACCAGCGAGGTTGAGGCCGCGCGGCAATCCCACCGCCTGCTGGGCAGCCGCTATCGCGAGGCGCTGAAACAGTTTTCCCTCCCCGATCCGGCGACGACCGCGCTGGTCGATCGGCTGGTGGCGGATGTGGACCACGCGCCGACGGCAGCGTTCGAACAATTGGCCGGAGGGATCGAGCGCGGGGCGAATGAACGAACCGCCGCCGCTCACGATGCCCTCGAGCAACGCAGCCGCTGGTTGCAGTGGATCATGGCCGCCGGCACCGTGGCCGGAGTCGCGCTGGGAGTGGTCTTTGGCTGGTGGACGAGCCACGGTGTGGCCCGGCATTTGAGCACGGTGGCCACGCGGATGCTGGAGCGCACGGCGGCGGTCGCGAGCGCCTCGCAACAGGTGGCCGCCTCCAGCGCCGAGGTCGCCACGACGTCGTCCGAGCAGGCGGCGGCGTTGCAGGAAAGCAGCGCCTCGCTCACCGAGGTGAGCGCCGCGGTGAAGCAGAATGCCGATCACGCGCGCGAGGCGCGGGGTGTGGCGCATGGCAACCGCGCCGCCGCCGACCGCAGCGCCGTCGAAGTCACGGAGCTGCAAACGGCGATGAAGGAAATCAGCGCGGCGAGCGGCAACATCGCCAAGATCGTGAAGTCGATCGATGAGATCGCGTTTCAAACCAACATCCTCGCGCTCAATGCCGCGGTTGAAGCCGCCCGGGCCGGCGAATCCGGCGCCGGTTTCGCCGTGGTGGCCGAGGAAGTGCGCAGCCTGGCCCAGCGTTCGGCGCAGGCCGCGCGTGAAACCGCCGGCAAGATCGAAGACGCGATTGCCAAGAGCTCCCACGGCGCGCAGCTGGCCGACCGCGTGGGCGAATCGCTCCAGCACATGATCGCGGGCACGCGCCAGGTCGACGAGTTGATCGGCCAGATTGCCGAAGCCTCGGCGGAGCAATCGCGCGGTCTTGACCAGGCGGTGTCGTCGATGAACCGGATCGACCAGCTCACGCAGACCAACGCCAGTGCCTCCGACCAGACGGCGAGCGCCGCCCGGCAGCTCGATGCCAATGCGGGCACGCTGCGCAGTGAGCTGGCGCAGTTTTTGGGTGAGCGGGCTCCGGCCCGCGCGACCGCCGGGCCTGCGGTCGCCGCGAATCGCGAGAGATCGGTTCTCGCCGCGTGAAACCGAAGTGAGGCCGGAGCGCATCCCAGTTTTCTGACTGAGGCGGGACGCCTCAGCCACGTGGACGAGGCGTCCCGCCTCGTCGATTGCAGAAAAAATGAAATTCGCCCGCGAGGTCGCGGACGGCGTCTCGCGCGTTGACGTGCGGGCGGACGGTTGCCCAATCTCCGCCCTTTGCCCCATGCGACCAATCGTTCAGATCTCGCTCGACCTCACCAATCTCAAGGAAGCCCTCGATACCGCGACGCTCGCGCGGCGCGCCGGTGTCGACTGGCTCGAGGCCGGCACGCCACTGAGCCTCGCCGAGGGACTGCACGGCGTGCGGGCCCTCCGCGAACGCTTCCCGGGCGTGCCGATCGTCGCCGACCTGAAGACGATGGACGGCGGTTACCTGGAGGCCGAGATGATGGCCAAGGCGGGTGCGACGCATGTCGTGGTGATGGCGCGGGCGCACGAAGAAACCTTGAAGTGCGTCGTCAAAGCCGGCCGCGATCACGGCGTGAAAGTGATGGGCGACAACTTGGGCTGCCCGGACATGGTGGCGGGCGCCAAGTTGATCGAGGATTTCGGCTGCGACTACGTCATCCATCACATCGGCTACGACGAGCGCCGGGGAATCGCCGCCGCGGGCCGCCGGATGCCGAGCCCGCTGGACCAATTGCGCGAAGTCGTCGCCGCCGTGAGTGTGCCGGTGCAGGCCGTCGGCGGGCTCACGCTCGAACAGGCGGTGCGGACGCCGGAATACGGTGCGCCACTCGTGGTGATCGGCGCGCCGCTCGCGGTGGATGCGGATGCGTTTCGCACGGCGGACGGCAATCTGGAGGGCACGCTCCGGATCATCTGCGAGCGCGTGCATGGTTTCGGCGACGTGAAAGTAGGGCGGGTCACAGATCCGCCCTCGCCGACGAAATGATATTCGAAGGCGGGTCACAGATCCGCCCTGCTTGAAATCCGCGCTCCATGAAATCACCCGCCGTCGTCAATTTTTCCTCCACGCCGCACAGTGTGGAGTTGCGTGAGTTCGCGCGTCCCGAGCCGGGCGCCGACGATGTCATCCTCGCCGTCGAGGCGGTCGGCGTCTGCGGCAGCGATCTGCACCAGTGGACGGGTTCGCACAGTTGGAAGGTGAATTACCCGGTCGTGCTCGGCCACGAGTTCGGTGGGCGCATCGCGGCGCTGGGCGCCAACGTGAAAGGTTGGAGCGAAGGCGACCGCGTCGTCAGCGAAACCGCCGCCGTCATCGATCCAAACAACCCGATGTCGCGCGCCGGCCTCTACAACCTCGATCCGACGCGCAAGGGCTTCGGCTATGGCGTGGACGGCGCGATGACGCGCTACGTGCGCGTGCCATCGCGCTGCCTGCATCGCGTGCCGGCGAAACTCGCGATCGAACACGCCGCGCTCACGGAGCCGTGCTGCGTGGCCTACAACGCGGTCATTCACAATGCCCGCATCACGCCGGGTGATCGCGTGCTCGTGCTCGGGCCGGGGCCGATCGGGATCCTGTGCGCCGCGATGGCGCGGCTCGCGGGGGCCGAGGTGGCGCTCGTCGGGCTCGAGCGGGATCGCACGCGGCTCGATGTCGCCAATGCGTATGGTTGCGAGACGATCGTCGGCGACGCGAAAGCGTGGGCGATGGCGCGCGACGGGCTGGGCGTCGACGGCGTGATCGATGCGGCGGGTGCGTCGGTGGCGCTGAAGATCGCGCTGGAACTGGTGCGGCCGGCCGGCTGGATCAGCAAGGTGGGCTGGGGCCCGCAGCCGCTGGGTTTCTCGCTCGATCCGCTCGTGCAGAAAAACATCACGCTGCAAGGCAGTTTCAGCCACAACTGGCCGATTTGGGAGCGCGTGCTGGCATTACTGGCCTCGGGGCAACTCGACGTGCGACCGGTGCTCGGCGGCGTGTGGGCGCTGGAGTCGTGGCACGAGGCGTTCGAAAAAATGCACGGCGGCGAAATCGTGAAGGCGGTGCTGAAACCTGCCTGAGGTTTTGAACCACGGATTGACACGGATGAACACGGATCGGAGCCAATCCATAGCCGGCATTGGTGGGGCCGGAATCGGTGTCTATCCGCGTCCATCCGTGGTTCTTCTTTTCCGAAAATGCGACTGAAAGACAAAGTCATCATCGTCACCGGGGGCACGAGTGGAATTGGCGCCGCTATCGCCGAGCGCTGCGTGGCGGAAGGCGCCCGTGTGCTGGTGCACGGCATCGAGCGCGCGGACGGCGAGAAAATCGTCGCGAAACTCGGGGCGGCTGCGGCGCTGCACCTCGATGATCTGGCCGACCCGGCGAGTCCGCCGCGCATCGCGGCGGCGGCGGTGCAGGCGTTCGGCCGGATCGACGGAATCGTCAACAACGCGGCGATCGTCGCGCGGACCAATCTCGCGACGACGACGGTCGCGTTTTTCGACCGCATGATGGCGGTGAACACGCGGGCGCCGCTCTTTCTCATCCAGGCGGCGTTCCCCCACCTGAAGGCGAGCGAGGGCAGCGTGCTCAACGTCGGCTCGATCAACGCGCACAGCGGGCAGCCCAATCTCCTCGACTACAGCCTCACCAAGGGCGCGCTCCAGACGCTCTCCCGCAATCTCGCCAATGCGCTCGCTTACGAACACGTGCGCGTCAATCACCTCAACGTCGGCTGGGTGCTGACGGACCGCGAGTATCATCACCAGATCGAGCACGGCATGCCGCCGGACTGGCCGCAGCGGGTGCCGGAGCAATTCGCGCCGTCGGGCCGGTTGATCAAGCCGGAGGAAGTGGCCGCCGCGGCGGTCTACTGGCTCGGCGACGAATCGCGGCCGGTCAGCGGCTCGGTGGTGGATTTCGAGCAGTTCCCGGTGATCGGACGCAATCCCAACAAGCGCGAAGTAAAGTAATCCACGTCATGCCCAAGCTCGCTGCGTTTCCAAAGGCGTTCATGCGCCAGCTCTGCAAAGACGGCACGATGACGCTGCGCGAGTGGGTCGATCTTGCCGCGCCGCTCGGCGTGGACGGGCTCGAATACTACAGCGGCATGCTCGAACTCGCCGATCCGGCGCGCTGGGCCGAGGCGCGACGCACGGTCGAAGCGCGGGGCATGGTGATTCCGATGCTGTGCTGCTCGCCCGATTTTTCGCACCCGGACGCGGACTTCCGCACGCGGGAGATCGAGAAGGAGAAAAACTGGATCCGCATGGCGGCGGCACTCGGTGCCGGTTATTGCCGCGTGCTGTCGGGGCAGCGGCGGCCGGAGCTGACGCGCGAGCAGGGGCTGTCGCTCGTGGCGGCGAGCATCGAGGCGTGCCTGCCGGAGGCGGAGCGTTGCGGCGTCACGCTCATCATCGAGAACCACTACAAGGACGATTTCTGGAGCTACCCGGAGTTTGCGCAGAAGATGGATGTCTTTTGCGACTTAGTGGAGCGCATCCGGCATCCGCGCTTTGGGGTGAATTACGATCCGAGCAACGCCTACCTCGCGGGCGACGATCCGCTGGAACTGCTGCGGCGCGTGCAGCATCGCGTGGTCACGATGCACGCGAGCGACCGGTCGCTGATTTCCGGCACGCTGGAGGATTTGCGGCGGGAGGAGGGCGGGGCGGAAGGCTACGCGAAGCGGCTCCGCCATGGCGAAATCGGCAAGGGCTTGAACGACTACGATGCGATTTTCTCCACATTGCGCGCGGCGGGCTTTGACGGCTGGGTGAGCATCGAGGACGGCGTCGATGGCATGGAGCAGCTCGCGGCGAGCGTGCGCTTCGTGCGCGCGAAGTTGAAACAGCACTGGCCGTAGCGTGGGGCCATCGGGCCCGCGGTCGTGGGTCAGCCGTCAGGGGAACGGCGGCGGGCCGTCGAGCAGGCGCGCGACGTCGGCGTCGCTGAGCCGGTAGACGAGAATCGTGTAGTGGATGAGATCGGCGGGTTCGCGCGTGCGCAGAAACGCGGCGAGCCGGGCGAAGCGAAACTGGTCATACTGGTCGAAGACCTTCAGCCACTCGAAGGCGTTCATCCGGCCCAAGGCGCGACCGCGGGTCTCCGGATCATCGACCAACAGGGGAGCGACGGTCGCGCGGAGCTGCTGGTAGCGCGTTTCCTTGGCGGCGTCCCACGGTCCGCTCGCCAGCGGGGGCATCGAAGGTTGGATGAGCGTGGCGCTGATGAAATACGTGCCGCCGGCGAGGCGGAGGGCGCTGGCGCGCTTGACGAGCACGGCGGCGGGTTTGTCGCCGACTTGGGTGCCGAAGAGCAGGCCCGGATCGTAGTCGGGGTGTTCCTGGAGGTAGTGCGCGACCACGGGATGTGCCGCGCTGGGCGTGATGCCGATGAGCAGCCCGACCGGCGGCGAACGGCGGCGATCGTAGCCGGGAAATCCGTAGATCTTTTTGGCTTCGATGCCGTGAAACTCCGGCCGGCCGATGCCGAAGAAAGCCAGGTGGTAGGGCGGAGGCGGCCGGCGCTCCCGGATATAACGGGCCAGACCCGGCAGGTCCTGGCCCCAGTCGAGGGAGCTGTCCGTCAGATAGTGATAGGCTTCCGCGGGCCGCACGAGACCGTTGAAGTAGGCGAGGTAGTGCGGAAAGCGCAGGGCGGTTTCGAGTCCGAGGGCCGCGACCAACACCGCCGGCAGCGCCGAGAGCCAACGGCTGGAAACGGTGGCAAGCCCGGGGGCGGCTGCGCCGCAGAGCACAAAGAGGGGCGGATACACCGGCAGCAGATGGCGGTGCCCGATGTTCAGGTGGCTGAGGATCGCCGTGACGGCGTAGACGGCCAGCAGCGCCCAGAGCGGGCAGGTGACCAGCCACCACGCGCGTTCGCGGCGGGTGCGCCAGAGAGCCACGCCGGCCATTGCGATGACACCGAAGAGGGCCAGCGGCGTTTTGACGAGAAAGGTGAACGGGAAAAATGCGGGCCAGCCGTGATCCCGGACCTCGCCGTTGAAAAAGGCGGTGCGGGCTTGGGACAATCGCCAGACGTGCAGCAAGCCGAACAGGTAGGCTTCGGGCAGGAGGCGGTGATCCCGCGCCCAGGCGATCGACCGCGCGACGAATCCGGTCGGAGGCCGCGCCCGCAGCTGGTCGAGGCGGGCGGCCTGAGCCGGGTTCAGCACGGTCTGCCGGATCGCCGCGAGGGCATCGACCGTGTTGTAGGTCCATTCGTCGCGGGTGACCTCGTGCGCGGCGAGGATCTGCGCGGCGCGTTCCTGTTGGGCCGGTTCGAGCGTGAGGGCGGCGAGGAGTTCGCGATGGCTGGGCTGCTCGAGCATCCATTCCCAGGGGCGGATGTGACGGCGGGGCTCAGGCTGGTCCGGGGCGAACGTGCCATGGCGGAAGCCGTGCAGCGCCCACACCGCGAGCACGGTGACGGCGACGTGGACGACCGCGGCGGCTGACCAGGCGACGACTTGCGCGCGGCGACGGGTCAGGTTGCCCCACCAAGTCACGGCCAGCGGCCGCCGCTCGACCAGCCGGACTGCGATCATGATGGCGGCGGCCGGCACGAGGAGAAACGCGGACATTTTCGAGACGAACAGACCCGCCACCGCGAGACTGCCGAGCAGGACGTTGCGTGCGCTGCACTGGTGCAACACCGCCCACACCCGCCAGGCCGCGAGGAGGAAGAAGAGCGCGCCCGCAATATCGTCCTTCATCAACGCACCGTTGGCGAGGACGGTGGGGTCGAGCACGTAAAGGAGCAACGAGAGCATCGCCCCGGCCGGACCGAAGAGCTGGCGCGACCAGGCCCACACGACCGCTCCGAGCGCGACGGCGAGCAGGCCGGCGGCGGCGCGCCCCAGCCGCAGCATGCGCGTCGTGTCGTGGCCCAGGGTGTTGAACCACTGGTCGCCGACAGTCCACATCTCGGCGTTGTGCCAGCCCTCCGACGTGGTCGGCGGGAATTCAAAACCGGCCAGCACGAGCGGCAAAGCCACCCAACGCTGGGGCAGGTTGCCGTTTTCGTTGTCGAGCCGGTAGTCGTGGAACTTCCAGTAAGAGGCGCCCGCGGCGGCGTGGCCGGGTTCGTCGATCGTCGCGGATTTATCGCGCAGGCTGAGAAGCAGGCCCGCCCAGAACAGCGTGAGCACGAGGGCGGCGGCGGCGGGACTGGTGAGGCGCCGGGCCCACGGCTGATCCACCTCGGGCGAGGGAGCGGTAGGAGGAATCAGATCGACCGCGGATTGCACGGATGGACGCGGATGATTCCCGGATCACGGGCGGTGTCCATCCGTGAAATCCGCTCACAGGGTTTTCAGTCCCTCCCGTTTCGCCAGTTGGCTGGCCTTCGCATCGAAGCTCCAGAACGCGTCGCAGCCCAGCAGCAAGGCGCTCGCGACGTGAGCGACGTCGTAGGCGCGAAAACCGTGGCTGGCGGTGTGCCGGAGGCTCAGTTCGCCGGCCCGTTGCACGAGCGTTCCCGGCGCAAGGGCAACCTCGCGGAAATGCACGCCGGCGGCCATGTGTTCCTCGAACCGGTCGAGCGCGAGCGCGGCTGGTCGGGCGTGAGGTTGATGCCTGTCCCCTGGCGGGCGGCAAAGACCATCTGCTGAAATGCGTTCGTGATTTCCAGCCAGCGTAGCCACGTCACGGCGACAGGGCCCCGCGCGGTGGTCCGATGCAGTTCGAGGAGCCGCACTACCTCGGCGGTGCCGGGCATTTGGACGCCCCACCGCACGAAGAAGTTCGAATTGTAGCGGCGGTCTATGACCGCCGAACGAATCCCCTTGGCGCAACGACGGCGGTCATAGACCGCCGCTACAACCGAGGCATTCGGAAAATGACCGCAGTTTGAGTCACACCCAGGGTGGCCTCAATTTACGGCAGCGCGGCGCTAGCGAAGCGTATCGCCGCTGCGGCCTCGGTGGCGATGATCGCGCCGCCGTTGAAATCGATCCGCGTGGGGGCGGCGTAGGCGTTGGCGGTGGTGAAGACGAGGGTGTCGGTGCCGCTGCCGCTCTTGTAGTCGGCCGCGCTGCTGTCGCTGAGCATGAGGAGCGGCTGGCCCTTGACGGTGACGGGTTCGGAAAACGTGACCGTGATCTCGTTGCCGGCGGTGGAGATGGTTTTTACGGCGGGGCCGGTTGGGTTTTCCGGATCCCATTTGCCGGCAAAAGTCCATTTGGCCGTGATCTGTTCGGGCCGCGGGGCGCCGGGGGCTTTCGCGAGACTGTCTTGGTGCCACGCGTAGTCGCCGCCCTCTCGGTGGCTGTGGTGGAAGTAGGCGCGGTAGCCCCACACGTTGGTGGCGGCGAGTTCGGCGTTGCGCTTGCGGTCGGCGTCGGTGGCTTCGCCGCCGTTGAGCGGATAGATGACGCGGTAGGGCGCGCGGTCGCGCATCGCCTGCGAGAATGTGCAATCGACGAAGTAGAAATGGGCGTCGTGGTGCCAGCGGGCGAAGCCCCAGTTTTCCACGCCATCGAAGCGGCAGCGGCGCATGACGAACTTCATGTCGGGGTCGCGGCTGCCGTCGTGCCACATGGCGGCCTCCGCCTTCGGGTTCACCTCGTAGAGTTCGCTGTCGGTCATGTAGCACCAGCCGCGCGGACAGACGAAATCGACGGAACCGCGGACTTTGAGGCGCGCGTGATAGTAACGGCCGTTGGGGCTGGAGTGATTCGCGGCGTCCTCGGAAAACTGGCCGTTGCCGGTGCGCCAGAGGGAGAGGGTGTCGTTGCCCTGGCTGAACACGTCGCAGTCCTGGATGACGGTGCGGTCGCCGCGGCCGTAGATGGCGAAGGCGTGGGTGCCGATGACGCCGTGGGTGTTTTCGACGGTGAGATTCTCGAGCACGAAATCGTCGCCGTTGATGTTCAGCACCGCCTGGCCCAGCGTGTCGCCGCGATTGGCGCGATAGTCGTTCATCCCCTGCGAAAATTCGAGCCGCGTGCCGGTGCGGCTCTGGCCGCGGAGGGTGACGTAGCTGGCGTCGACGCGGACTTTTTCGCGATAGGTGCCGTCTTTTACGAAGACGATGCGGCGCTCGCGGTTGTCGCGTGGGATCGAGGCGACGGCGGCCTGGATGGTGGTGAAATCACCGGAGCCATCGGCGGCGACGGTGAGATCGGGTTTGACCGGGAGCGGGGCGGGCTGGGCGAGCGCGGTGGCGGTGAGCGCGAGCAAGCCGAGCGCGGTGCGGACGCGGCGGGGAAGCGAAAGGGGGCGCATGGGGAGATTGACGCGCGGGTGGCGGGCGCGTTGCGCGAACGGGTAGCAGCCGAGGTGACGAGGCTGGATCGCGGCGCGCACCTGGCCGGCCTCCTCACGTCGGCCGCTACGGGCTACGGCTTCGGATGCTGTTTGAAAAACGCGACGATGAGCGGGCAGGCCTTCGCGGCGGGGAATTCGTGGCCGCCGTCGTGGATGTAGGTGACGACGGGGGTGCCGATTTTCGAGAGGTAGGTCGTGAGCGGTTGGCCGGCGGCGGCTGACGCTTCGCCGCATTGGTTGAGTTTGCGCAGAGCGGCGATCGTCTGCTCCTGCCACTCGAATTTGACGAGCGGGTCTTTTCTCCCGGCGAGGTGCCACACGGGTTTGGGTTTCAACCTGGCGAGCGATTGCGCCGCGGCCGAGGCGGTCGGGGCCATCGCGGCAAACTGGTCACCGCGCTCGGCCCAGAGGAGGTAGGTGAAGCCGCCGCCGTTGGAGTGGCCGGTGGAGTAGATGCGACGGTCGTCGACGCGGAACTCTTTGCGCAGGCTGGCGAGCATGGCGTCGAAGAATTTCAGGTCGCGGTCGCCCTCGGCGCCGGGGCCGTGCTGCCAGCCGGGCTTCTTGCCCTCGGGATCGGTGAGGCGGCCGGGGGTGTTGAGGCCCTGCGGGTAGACGACAATAGCTTCGGGCCAGAGTTGGTGATAGGCCCACGTGCGCGCCGGGTTGCGCATGTTGCCGCCGTGGCCGTGAAACGCGAAGATCGCCGGAGCGGGCTGGGTGGCGGCGCTGGCGGGGACGTAAACAAGGGCTTCGCGCGTCACGCCTTCGATGGTCCACTCGCGACGGGTGGGCGCATCGGCGGCGAAGACGGACGCGACGGTGAGGAGAAACGCCACGAGGGGCAGGGCGCGCGATTTCATGGCGGGGACATTGGACCGATGTAGGTGCGCGCGACAACCACATCGTCGAACCACACGGTCTGCCGCTCGGGCCAGTGACCTTTCGTGGGATCGCCGGGATCGAAACCGTAGTGCTCGAGCCAGAGGCAGTTCACGGTCAGTTGCGGATCATCGCGCCAGCGGATTCCGGTGAATTCGCCGACCAGTTTTCCGTCGAGCCACATGGCCTGTTTGCCGTCGGCGACACCGGGCGCGGTGTTGGCCTGGATCATGAACTCCCAGCACTGCCAGCGGTCGAGGGCGGGGATGGCGCGCGACGGTCCCGCGGCGGTGCCCTTGCCGGGGCCGGGCGGGAAGAAGCCGTTGCCCCAGTATTTGTCCATCTTGGGGTCGCGCTCCATGTCGAGAAAGTAGCTGTAGAGATTGACCTCGCCGGGCGGGGGATTCGCACCCCAGGCGAACCACGGTTCCATACCGGTGGAGAAATAAGTGCCGTCGGGTTTCTGGCCGGCTTTGCCGAAGGCGGACCATTTGTTGGCGCGCTGATTCGCCAGCAGCCAGACGAAGTGGTGGCTGTAGCGGTAGCCGGCGGAAAACTTCACGTAGAAACGCACGTGCACGGTGTCGGCGCCGGGGTGGAACCACTTCTTCGCGTCGCAACCGGTGTTCACGCCGCGGACCATCTCCATCTCGACGCAGGAGCGGCCGGTGTGCGGTGCGGAGGTGACGACGAGTGGACGGCCGCGCAGCTCGTCCCACCGCTGGAGGTCGCCGGATTCGAAATCATCGGCGAACAACACCGCGGGATCGCGCGCGAGACCGCGGTCGCCGGGGTAGCGGGCGGCGAGGCCGGCGGACGTTTCGGCCGCGGTGAGGAAGGCCGCAGTGAGGACGGCCAGCAGCGCGAGCGCCGGACGGAGCACGGGTCGGGAGTTCATGGCGGTGGCCCGTCGACGGCGCGGGCGATGTCAGCGTCGGTGAGTTGGTAGACGAGGATCGAGTAGTTGATGGTGTCGTCGGGCTCGCGCTGGCGGAGAAAGGCGGTGAGGCGGGCGAAGCGATATTCCGCGTGACGACCCAGCGCGCGCAACCACTCGTCGGTGGAGCGGGAGGGAAGCGCGGCGGCGCGTTGCCGGAGGTCGTCCGACAGCAGCGGCGCGACGGTCGCGCGGAGCTGCTGGTAGGTGGCCTCGTGCGCGGTGCTCCATGGGCCATAGGCCTCCCACTCCGCCACCGGTTGCACAAACGAGGCGCTGATGAAGTAAGTGCCGCCGGTGAGGCGCAGCGCGGAGGGTTGTTGCAGCAAGAGGGTGCCGGATTGTCCGCCGACTTCCACCGTCGCGAGCACGCGCGCATCGTAGCTCGGCTCGCGAAGGACGAAGGACTGGATGGCAGCGAGGTCTTGGTCCTTCGAAACGCCGAGCAGGATGCGCATCGGCGGAGTGCGGGCGGAAGCGAAGCCGCCGTTGCCGTAGATCAACGGCACGGTGATGCCGTAGGTCGCGGGGTTGGCGATGCCGAAGTAGGCCAGATAGGCGGGCTGGGGATTTCGGTGTTGATCAAGATAGCGCCGCAGGGCCGGCAAATCCTGGCCCCAGTCGATCGAACTATCGACGAGGTGGCGATACGCACGGGCCGGTCGGACGAGGCCGTTGAAGTAGGCGAGATAGCTCGGAAACCATGCGACCATCTCGACGCCGAGCACGAGAAAGCACAGGCCGGCGAGGCCGGCGAAGGCGCGGCGTGCAAGCAGCGTGAGCCGGGCGGGATCGGCGGACGAACGGACCAACGGCACTGCCAGAAGGCCTCCGAGCACGAACAGCGGTGGATAGGTGGGCAGGATGTGCCGGTGTCCGATGTTGATGTGGCTCGCGATCGCGCTGAGCCAGTAGATCGCGAGAAACAGCCACAACGCGGCCGTCGATTGCCAGAGGCCGATCAACGCGTCCGACCGCATTCCGGGCCGCGCGAGGCGCAGCGCGGCAATCGCCGCGAGCGCCAGGAGTGCGAGGGTGGCGAGGGGAGTTTTGACCAGGAAGGTAAACGGAAAGAACCCGCGCCAGCCGGTGGTCCGCACTTCGCCGCGAAAGAAGGCGGTGCGTTCCCGCGAGAGGATCCACACGTGGCAGGCGCCAAAGATGAATGCCTCGGGCAGCAACCGGTGGCTGCGTGCGAACTCGGCGGCCCGTGTGACCAGCGTCGGCGGGGCCGCACGCCGGAGCGCCTCCAATCGCGCGCCCTGTTCGGTCGTCAGCACCGTGCGGCGCACCTCCTCCAGCGCGACGAGCGCGTCGTGCGACCAGCGGTGAAAGGCGACGCCGCGGCGCTCGAAATGCTCCCGGGCGCGCCGGTGGGTGGCGGGGTCGAGGTTGAGCTGATCGAGCAGCGCGAGGTGATCGGGCTTGTCCAACGCCCATTCCCACGGGTGTTCGAAGCGGGCCGCTCGCGTCGCGGATCCGGCGAAGGCGGAGAAACGAAACCCGTAGGCCGCCCAGATGACCGCCAGTGCGACGACGGCGTGGGCGAGCGTGGCGCCGGCCAGTGCCAGCGCTTTGCTCCCGCGGGTATCCGCGCGGCCGAAACGGCCGAGGGCGAGCGGGCGGCCGTCGAGCGCGCGCAGGACCACCAGCACGAGCAGCACGGGAACAAGGAGCGCGGCGGACACCTTCGTCGTGCAGAGCGCGCCGAGGGCGACGGAGCTCGCGAGGACCCGCGGCGGGGAGAGATCGTGCAGCGCGCGGGTCGCGGCCCACAGGGCCAGCAGAAAAAACAAGGCGCTGCCCACGTCCGAGGTCATGAGCGCGCCATTGGCCAGGATCGTCGGGTTCAGGACGTAGAGCAGAAGGGAGAGCATCGCTCCGATCGGGCCGAAGATCTGGCGGGACCACAGCCAGACCACGGCGCCGAGGGCGAGCGCGAGGGACGCGGCGACGGCGCGTCCGCGAAAGAGCAGCGCGGTGGTATCGTGCCCCTCCTGATGAATCCACTCGTAGGCGATCTCCCACTGTTTCGATTCGCGCCACGCGGCGGTTTCGGCCGCCGGCAGGTGGAAATCTCCGGCGAGCAGGGCGAGGCCGAACAGGCGCTGGGGCAAAATGCCGTTTTCCGGCTGGATGCGGTAATCGCTGAGTTTCCAATAGGTGAACCCGGCGGTCGCGTAGAGCGGCTCGTCCATCGTGGCCGAGTGGCGGCGGGCCACGCCCAGCAGCGTGGCAAAAAAAACCGCCAGCACGGCGAGCGCCGCCCACGGACTCGTGAGGCGACGGCCCCACTGCGACGAGGCCTCGGGCCGCAATGGCGATGCGATGTTCATCGGGCGGCGATGGCGGTCGAGTCGTTATTCGCGGTGGATTTGATACCGCGAAGCTTGGTCCGGCTTGGTTGGTGTAGCCGCGAGCGTGAGCGAGTGGACGAGAAACCACTCGCTTACGCTCGCAGCTACCAGAGCCGGGAATTGTGGGGAGGACATGATGGATGGTTTGGTCTAATGCCCCGGAGCTTGCTCCGGTTTGGTTGGGAGGTGGCACGGGTCTCCTGACCCGTGGAGAACGGAATCACGGGTCAGGAAACCCGTGCCACGAAACGAGCGATGCTGGGTGCGAACCATGGCGGTTTGGTCGGATGCTCCGGGGCTGTTTACTTGGGCGGCGGGCCGTCGAGCGCCCGGGTGAGATCGGCATCCGTCAGGTGGTAGACGAGGATCGAATAGTTGATCGTGTCGGCGGGTTCGCGCTGGCGGAGGAAGGCGGTGAGGCGGGCGAAGCGATATTCGGCGTAGTCGTCGAAGGCGCGCAACCAGTCGACCATCGAGTGCTGGCCGAGCGCGGCGGCGCGGACCCGCACGTCGTCGTCGAGCAGCGGCCGGACGGTTTCGCGCAGGCGCTGGTAGGCGGCTTCGTGTTGCGCGTTCCACGGGCCGAAGGCGGTCGAGTAGGTCACGGGCTGGAGCAGCGTCGCGCTGATGAAATAGGTGCCGCCGGCGAGGCGCAGCGCGTCGGGGCGTTTGACGAGGAGCGCGCCGCGCGTCGCGCCGAATTCGACGTTGGCGAGGAGGGCGGGATCGTAGACCGGCTCGTTGCGCAAGAACTCCGCGATTTTGGCACGGTCGCGGTCGGATTGAAGATCGGGGAGGACGCGGAGGGCGGGTTGGGCGACGACCTCGAAGCCCAGGTGGCCGTAGAATTGCGTGGCGGTGATGCCGTAGTAGGTCGGCCGGCCCATGCCGAAGTAAGCGAGGTAGGAGCGGCCGGCGGGCGGATGTCGATCGAGGTAACGCCGGAGCCCCGGAAGGTCCTGACCCCAGTCGAGCGAGCTATCGACGAGGTGGCGGTAGGCGCGGGACGGGCGCACGAGGCCGTTGAAATAGGACAGGTAGTGGGGAAACCACGCCGCCGTTTCGATGACGAGCACGCCCAACGGGGCCGCCAGCCACACGGGTGGAAAAAGACGCGGGCGTGTCGCGGCGGGAACCGGTTGGAGCCACCAGGCGGTGGCGCCGCACAGGATGAACAGAACGGGATACAGCGGGAGGAGGTGGCGGTGCCCGATGTTGAGGTGGCTCAGGATCGCCGCGCCTCCGTAGACCGCGGCAAACGCGGCGAGCGGGAGCACTCCGGAGTGGAGCAGGGCGGCGGCGTGCGCCGGGTCGGAGCGGCGGGCGCGGCGCCACCGGGCGACGGCCGCGGGCACCGCGAGCAACGCGAGGAGGTGGAGGACCAGCGGCGTCTTGACGAGAAACGTGAACGGAAAAAACGAGCGCCACCCGGTCTGGCTGGTCCCGCCGTTGAGGAACGCGGTGCGGCTGCGGGAGAGTTTCCACACATGGGCGTAGCCGTAGAGAAAGGCCTCGGGCAGCAGGCGATGCCGGCGGGCGAACTCCACCGCACGGGTGGGCAACGCGGGCGGCGGCGCGGCGAGCAGACGTGCGAGGGTCCGCGCCTGCTCCGGCCGGAGCACCGTGCGCCGCACCTCGGCGAGGGCCGCGACGGCGGCGTGGTCCCAACCGAGATGGCCGGCCCCGTGTTGCGCCAACACGGCGGCCACCTGTTTCGTCTGGTCGGGGGTGAGGTCGAGTTGGTTGACCAACGCGATGTGGTCCGGGCGGTCGAGCGCCCATTCCCACGGATAGTCGAACTGCGCGGGGCCCGGCGGCCCGGCCGCGAACGCCGTGAAGCGAAACCCGTAGGCGAGCCAGATCGCGCCGAAGACCACCGCCAGGTGCAGGATCACGCCGGCGGCGAGGGCGAGGGCGCGCGCGCGCCGGCTGGTGAGAGGCGGGGCGACGCCGAGCGGCAAGGGCGCGGGCGACAACAGCCGGGCGCCAAGCAGGAGGGCGAGCACCGGCAGCACGAGCGGCGCGGACATCTTCGAGAGAAAGAGACCGCTGAGGGCGAGCGTGCTGGCCAGCAACCGCCCCGGAGTGAACGCCTCCAGGGCGCGTGACGCGGTCCAGAGCGAAAGCAGGAAAAAGAGCGCGCCGCACAGGTCGGAGGTGAGCAGGGCGCCGTGGGCGAGGATGGTTGGATCGAGCGCGAACAGGGCGAGCGAGAGCAGGCCGCCGGCCGGACCGAACAGGCTCCGCGACCACCACCAGACGAGCGCGCCCAGGGCGACGGTGAGCAGCGCGGCGGCGGCGCGACCGCGGCGGAGCAGGGTGGCCGGGTCGTTGCCCGAATGATGGAACCACTCGTAGGCGAGGCTCCACTGGCGGGATTCCCGCCAGCTCGGCGACGCCCGGTCGGGCGGATTGATCGAGTCGCCCAGCAAGGCGAGACCGAACCAGCGCTGCGGGAGCACGCCGTTCTCCGGATGGATGCGGAAGTCGCCGAATCTCCAATACGCATGCCCGGCGGCGGCATGGAGCGGCTCGTCCATCGCGGGTGATTTGTCGCGGCCGCCGGCCAGCAGTGCGACATAGAGCACGAACAGGAGAAGGCCGGCCCCGAGAGGGCCGGACAGCCGCCGCCCGATGTCTGCAAGCACCGTCATCCGGCGTGATTCATCGGACCGGGTGGGCAAACACAACCCGGAACCAGGCTCAGCCGGAGGTGTGGTTCAGCCGGAGGTCAGCGCCGGGAGCCCCGGTCGTGGCAGCGGCCGGCGACCGCCGGGGTCGGAAGGTCGGAAGGTCGGAGGTGATACCAGTTATGTTGCGGTTCGGCCTTGCCGGCCCGGCCGGCGGCCGGGCCGGCAACAGAAAAATCGAACCTAAACAGGCGCAGTTGGAATTAACCGCAAAGAACTCAAAGAGAGACTCTCCGGTTTTTCTGACCGGGCGGGAGACCTTCACCGCGAGGTGAATGCGCATGAAGGGCAACAAACGAGTTTTTTCTCTCTGCGCTCTTTGCGCCCTCTGCGGTTCAATTGCGGGATTCAGGCTGAAAGCTACGCGACGTTGAGATCAGACGCCACCCCAGGAACCCCGGCGCCTTCAAAGCGGGCGTATCGCAGTTTCTTGCCGTCCGGTGAGCGCGACGGAACGGCGGTTTTCAACCGCCGAGCCTGGGCGCTTGGAAAAGCGCCCCTCCGCATGGCAAGAAAGTGAGATACGCCCCTTCAAAGCGCCGCTCCTTGTGCGGCGGCGTTGGCGGGTGGATGGGTGGCCCGGTGCGCGTGCGACCGTCACCGATTGGCGAGCGGGTGCTTCGCGATCGGCGGGCGCGAGATTTCGCCGGCGGGTTTCTTGAGGGTGAGGTCCTCGAAGAGGAGCGACGGCACGGCGAACGAGCACGTCGAACTGCGGAACGGCACGGTGCTGAGGTGCGGCTCGCGGCCGGCGACGAGGATGTCCTTGAAGCTCGGCGGCTCGATGCCGGCGATGTCGACGTTGCGCAGCGGCTCCTCGCGGCCGTCGGGGAAGACCTTGACGGCGAGGATGACCGGCTCGACGCGGGCGCCGGTGCGGCCGCTGAGGCCGGGGCCGGCGCGGAGGTTGGGATCGCCGAGGCGGCGGATGATCACGCCGTAGTCCTTGCCGCGCTGCTCGACAAGCTTGAGCAGCTCGGCCTTGAGCGCCGCGGCGTCGAGGCCGTCGTTGGCGGAGACGATGAGATTGGACGGGACGACGCTGCCGTTGCGCACGCTGCCGGTGCTGCGCGGCACGCCGCGCACGGGGGCGCGCGAGGTGAGCAGCGTGCGCAGGCGGCCTTTTTCCACGAGCGTGACGGCGCGGGTGGGCACGCCTTCATCGTCGATGCGGGCATCGCCGAAGAGCGGCTGGCCGTTGAGCGTGGTGAGTGTCGGATTGTCGACGACGGTGAACATGTCGGGCAGCACGCGGGCGCCGAGCTTGTCGAGAAACGGATTTTCCGAAGCGCCGGAGGGGCCAAAGCCGCCGCGGCCACCGCGGCCGCCGGAGTCGACGATCGGGCGCGGGCGCGCGCCGAGCAGCGGTGCGATCACCTGGGCGAAAATCTCCACGGCGGCCTGGCCTTCGAGGAGGACGGGGCCGTTGTATTGGTCGAGGAGTTGGGCGTCGCGCTGCGCGGCGAGGCGGCGGGTGAGCTGGCGCAGGGCGGCGGCGAGCTCGGCCTTCGGCGGGAGTGCGTCCCACGCGCGGGCGTGGGTGATGAAGTGATCGTCGAGCGGAAAGCCGTCGGGGGCCTGCGTGGCGGCACCGGCGACGACCGAGATCTGAAATTCCGTGCGCGTGAAGGCGCTGCCCTCGCTGTTGACGTAGCGGGTGGTCTCCTCGACGGCGGTGAGACGCACGATCGAACTGTCGACGAGCGGCGGTTCGCGAAACACGGCCGAGAGTTCGCGCACCATCGCTTCGGCGCGGTCGAGGTCGATGGGTTTGCCCGGATGGAGGTCGGTGAGTGTGACGGGCGCTTGCGGTGAGAAATCGGGCAGCACTTCCGTGCGGGTCTTGTTTTGGAGCGCGGCTTTTTTGCGCGAGAATTGTTCGGCGGCGGCTTTGTAGGCGCGGTCGGTGGCGAGCCAGAGCTGGCGGCGGAGCGTGTCGTAGTGGTCGTCGAGCGCGAGCGTCGCGGAACTCGAGCCGCCGGGGCCGAAGGACTGGAAGTTGGTGTTGTCGAAGGCGGGGCTGCCGACGCGCACCTCGATGGCGACGGTGCGGTTGCGGCCATCGAAGCGGCCGAGGGCGCTGCCGAGTTGGGCGGCGACGCCCTGGCTGCGCGCGTCCTGCACGCGGTAGGCGATGAAGTAGGGTTTCTCGAGGTTTTCGAGCTGGAGCTGGGACATCGAGCGGGCGAGCTCGTCGCGCATGGCGCGCATGACGGTGTCGTCGGCGGTCGCGGCGCGGGCGAGCGGCGCGAGTGAGGCGAGGATGAGGGCGAGGAGCGGGCGGATGCCGAGGGCGCGGCGTGGTGTCGCCCTTTCAGGGCTCGACAATCTATTCGAGCCGAAACCCAGGGCGCTGCCCTGGGCTATTGACTTTCGCCCCTTCGGGGCTGGGGCACCGCGGACGAGGCGGGCGGCGAGGAGTGCGAAGAGGAGCGGGCGGAGCGGTGAGACGAGGCGGGACGCCTCGTCCACGTGGCTGAGGCGTCCCGCCTCAGCGAAATGGCGGACGGTGGTCCGACGAAGCGATGCGAGGTGAAAAATAGTATGCATGGTCGGCAGCGCGTCGGGTTACTCGGATTTCGCGCCGGGCGCGGGGAGTAGGGGGAGGCGTTCCTGGGATTTTTCCTTTTTCTGCACCTCGACCTGCGAGAGCAGCAGCGCGGGCGACACGGCCGACACGGGCACCCAGCCGGACTCGGCGCCGCACACGCCGTTGAAGACGCCGGGCGCGTCGTCGGCCGCGACGATCTTGGAAAATGCCGAGAGTGGCGTGCCGATGAAGTCGGCGCCGCGCACGAGTTCCTCGCGACCGTCGGCGTAGATGCGGTAGACGAGGATGGGTTGCACGTTGAAGGCGTTGGGTTGCGAGCGGCCGGTCAGCGCGAAGCCGCCCTCGATGTCGTCGAAGAGCAGGCCGTAGGGTTTCTTCTGCTCGGCGACGAGCTTGAGCAGCTCGGCCTTGAGCGCGGCGTGCGAGATCGGTTTGGCGGCTTCGACGATGAGGTTGGACTGGCGGGAGACGACGGAGGAGCCGACGGCCTTACGGCCGTGGCCGTTGGAGGCGGGGAAGCCGTCGATCGGGATGCGGGCCATGAGGAAACCGGAGAACACGCCGTGATCGATGAGCGGCACGCGGCGGCCTTTCACGCCCTGGTTGTCGTAGAGGTAGTGGCCGCCGAGTTCGACGGGGCCGTATTTCGGAATGGTCGGGTCGCAGTAGACCGTGAACGTCTCGGGCAGCAGTTTCTGGCCGAGCATCTTCTTGAACGTCTGGCCCTCCTCGGCGCGCTTCTGCCGGTGGCCTTCGATGCGATGACCGAATACCTCGTGGAAAAACACGCCGGCGGCGCGGCCCGAGAGAATTGCGGGACCGGTGTAGGGATCGACGAGCGGGGCGGTGCGCAGCGCAGCGAGGTCGGCGATGATCTGCTTCACGTCGGCGAGGATCGCCTCGTCGGACGGGAGCTGCTCGGGGCGGAACGCGAAGTAGGTCTGGAAACGCGGAAGGTCCATGCCGTCGTCGGCCTTGGTGGTGGCGTTGACCGAAATGCGACAGGTGGGCTGGGAGGTCTGGAGCAACGTGCCCTCGCTGTTGACATACCAGCGCGTCTCGACGCCGAGGCTGATCGAGGCCGTGGCCGAATAGATGCGCGGGTGGGCGGCGAACGGCGCGGTGTAGCGGCGGACTTTTTCCTCGAGCGCGCGGCGATCGACGGTGAAGGCGACGGGTTTCTCGGCGTGGCTTTGCGCGGGCTCGGCGGCGAAATCGGCGGACTTGTCCTCCTCCTCGACCTTCACCTGCACGTTGGCTTTCACGCGCGTGAGCTGCTCGACGGCGGATTTGTAGCGGCGGTCGGTTTGATACCAGAGGGTGGAGCGGATGGCATCGGGGGAGTCCTCGACCGGAATCGAGGCGCTGCCGCCGCCGGTGTTGCCGCCGCCACCGAAGCCGCCGGCGCCGCGGATCGCGTGGGTGTTGTCGAGGGCGGGGCTGCCGACGCGCAGGTCGATGTCGAGCGAGCGCGAGGTGCTTTCGTTGCTGGAAACGAGCGCGCCGAACGAACTGCTGACGGCGGTGCGGCGCGTCTCGGTGATTTCGTAGCTGAGGAAATACGGCGGGGTCGGCTGTGATTTGAGCGCGGCGAGCGAGTGGTCGAGTTCGGCGCGCATGGCAGCGAGGACCGGGGTGGCGTCCTTTGGCAACTCGACGTCGGCGAAGGCGGACACGGTGAGAACGGACGCGGCGAAGAGCGCGGAAATTTTCATGGGGGTGGGTCGAAAGCGGTGCGGAGCCAGACGCGCCCGCGCGACGAAAGAAACGCAACTGCGACCGCGCGCAAGTTTTCCGCAATGGTCGGGAGCGGAAGGGCAGGTGCCTCCCGTCGTCGATCGCCGCAGTAGCGGCGAGCGCCAGCAAGCCGACAAACCCTCGACTCGCTGGCGCTCGTCGCTACGAATCGCCTGCAAGCAGGCTCCTACCTCAAATACGCCGCGAGGGGATCGGTCGGGAGCGTGCGGAGCGTGGTCACGACGATCTCGGCATTGAGCTTCGCGCCGGCGAGGCTGGTGTGAACACGCTCGTCGGCGAAGAAGGCGTTCACCTTTTCGGCGCCGAGTTCCTCGTAGCGGCGGGCGATGTTTTCGTTGAGATCGAAGAAGGCGACCTTCTCCGCGGCGGCGACTTGGGCGGCCCAGCCGGCGTGGGTGGCGGCATCGCGGACGACTTTCCCGTTTTCCCAACGCTTGCGCGGAATCAGCGAGCACACGATGGGCGTGGCGCCCTTGGCGCGCACGTCGGCGATGTAGCGGCGCATATACCAGCCCCACGTGCGCACGGTGCCGGCCGGGCTGTCCTTGGTGGCGGCGCGTTCCTCGACTTCGTCACCGATGCCTTTGAGCGGACCGCGGGCGCCGTTGTCGTTGTGGCCGAATTGAATCATCACGAAGTCGCCGGGTTTCACGAGGGCCAGGAGGTTTTCCCAGTGTGAACCGGGCGCGATGAAACTGCGCACGCCGGTGCCGCCGACGGCGCGGTTGACGACGTTGATTTTGTCCGTGTCGAAAAACGGCGAAATGTAATCGCCCCAGCCCCACTGGCCGCCCTCGGCGCCGTCGCCGCGGCCCTGGCGCACGGTCGAGTCGCCCGCGAGGAAGAGCGACGGCAGCGAGCGGTCACGCGGCACGGGCAGACGCAGCCAGGTGAATTTGTCGGCGGCGACGGCGGTGCCTTTGGCGGAGAGTGCGGTGAGGAGCGGATCGACGTTTTTTGTGCGGAGGCCCTTGAGCCCGGCGACGACGGCGGCGGCGTGCAGGTCGGCTCCGACGGCGTCGAAGTGCGTGTGATCCTGCTGATAGACGGCCTTGGTCTTTTCCTCGCCGAGCGCGTCGAACTTATCGGCCATCGCGGTCGAGAGGTCGATGAACGGCACGGCGGCGGCCTTGGCGAGGTCGAACGACCACTCGCGATACTTGCCGGGGCCGCGCTCGATGCGGCCGTCTTTCCAGATGTTGCGCACAGTGCACGAGACCACGATGGGGAAGGCGCCCTTGGCCTTCGTGTCGGCGATGTATTTGCGCATATACCAGCCGTAGGTGTGCACGACCTCGTGCTGCTTGGTGATGATGTTGTCGACTTCGCGGGTCTCGTCGCCCAGGCCGCCGATCGTGCCGCGGGCGCGGCGGGCCGAGACGGGCACGGACGGCTCCTCGTTGACGGGGCTGCCGTCGTTGTGGCCGAACTGGATCAGGACGACGTCGCCGGCCTTCATCTCGGCGAGCAGCTTGTCCCACGAGCCCTCGGTGATGAACGTGCGGCTGCTGCGTCCGCCGCGCGCGCGGTTGGCGACGTTGGCCTTGGCGGGATCGAAGTAATCGGCCAGCGGCACGCCCCAGCCCTGCTGGCGCTCGCCGCGGCCGCGCGCGGCGGTGGAGTCGCCGGCGACGAAGAGCGTGGGGAGCGCGGGATTGAGCGGGGCGATGGTGGGCGCGGGGTTTTTCTTGAGGTCGGGGGCCGGCGTCTGCGCGGCGGCGGCGAACGAAAGGAGAAACGCGATGGCGGTGCCGAGTGTTTGCAGCCCCGCCGTCAGGCGGAAGGTGGCGGGTGAATTCCGTCTGGCGGCGGAACGACGAACAAAGACGGCGGGTGCGACGATGGGGCGGAGGTTCATGGGGAGGCGGGCGGACAGCGTGGTGCGACGGTGACCGCGGTGGCGAACGGCAGCGCAGCGGACGGTCAGGCGAGCCACGGCACGCGGGGTCGTCGAACCCGGAGTCCGGCGCGCCCTCGACGGGAAACCGCCCATCGCCGGCCGGCCGGCTTCGACAAATCGCGCGCGTCTCATCTTGAAAGCGAACTGGAATCACGGGCCGCGGGGCGGCCGGTGCAGCGTCCGCCGCGGTTGCCGCGACCCCGCGCGCGGGTCCGGCCAAAATGGTTGATTGGCCTCGCGGGATCAGACCGTCCCCGGTTGGCCACGTGTCCGCACCGCCAAACTCCGCTCTCGCCACGTTGCGGGGTGGGCGTTGGATTTTGCGCATACCCCATGCCCGCGGCCCTCGCCCTCTTCGCGCACCCTGACGACATCGAGTTCCGGGCTGCCGGGACGATGCTCCTGCTCGCGCAGCGCGGCTGGGCGATCCACTACTGCAACCTCTGCGCCGGCAATCTCGGCAGTGCCACGATGTCGTCGGCGCGCGCCGCCGCGGTGCGCCGCCGCGAAGCGCAGGCGGCGGCGCGCGTGCTCGGCGCCAGGTGGCATCCGCCGATCGCGCGGGACCTTGAGTTGTTTTATACGGATCGGGCGATCCGGCAGGTGTGCGCGATCGTGCGCCGCGTGCAACCGGACATCGTGCTCACGCACCCGCCGCTCGACTACATGGAGGACCACATGAACGCGTGCCGGCTCGCCGTGACGGGGGCGTTTGCCCGCGGAATGAAAAACTACCGCAGCATTCCGGCGCGCCCGCCCACGCTGGCGTCGGTTGCGCTTTATCACGCGATGCCGCATGGCCTGTGCGATCCGTTGCGGCGCGAGTGGCGGCCCGACGCGTGGGTCAACACCGCCGCCGTGCAGCGCGAGCGTCTCGCCGCGCTCGCGTGCCACCGGAGCCAGCGGGCCTGGCTCGATGCGACGCAGAAAATGGACAGTTATCTCGCGGCCGCGGCCGACGAGGCGCGTGAACTCGGCCGCCGCTCGAAGAAATTCACGCATGCGGAAGGCTGGACGCGCCACCTGCATCTCGGCTTCGGTGCGGCCGCCGATGATCCGCTGCGCGACGCGCTCGGAGGAGATTGCGTTGAAGCGCGTTGAGCCGGACCGCCGAGGCAATGGCCACAAAATGCACAAAAGGCGCAGAAGTCGGAACGCAGGCGCATGTCGCAAAGGTCCGCCCCACCTGCGCGGGGATTTTGCGAGCTGAACTTCAGGTCGAATTTTTTTGTGCCTTCTGAACCTTTTGTGGCCCAGTCTGCCGAACTCCTACCCCGCATGAACCGCTTCGCCCTCCTCGCTTCCACTCTGCTCTTCGCGGCCACGGCCCTCGCCGCTGATCCACCCCCTCGCGCTTTCATCGATGGCACGGGCCCCGGCTGGCGCACGCTCGGCGCCGGGGACTTCGCGGCCGTCAACAGCGCGCCCGACACCTGGTCGTGGAAAGCCGACGGCCTGCATTGCACCGGCCAGCCCGTGAGCGTGCTGCGCACGGCGAAGGAGTTCGTGAACTTCGAGCTGGTTGTCGAGTGGATGCACCAGAAGTCCGCCGGCAACTCCGGCGTGTTCCTGTGGGCCACACCGGCTTCGATCGAGAAGCTCACGAAGGAGGGCAAGCCCGGCCTGCCCGACGGCATCGAGGTGCAGATCCTCGATCATGCGTTCACGGATCAATACAAGCAGAAGAACCCGAAGAAACCGGCGGATTGGTTCACCACGAACGGCGACGTGTTTGCCGTGCGCGTGAAGCTCAATCACTTCGAGCCGCGTTCGCCGAACGGCAGCCGGAGCTTTCCGCGCAAGAACCTCTCCAAGGGCTCCGGCGAGTGGAACCACTACTACATCCGCGCCATCAACGGCGAGGTCCGACTCTGGGTGAACGGTGAGGAAGTCTCCGGCGGCAACGGCGCCGATCCCGCGCGCGGTTTCCTCTGCCTCGAATCCGAAGGCTCGCCGATCCACTTCCGCGCGCTGCGCATCCGCGAGCTGCCGTGAGTTTTTAGGCACCACGAAATACACGAAACACACGAAAATGATCCCGAGGACGAGTGTTGGCGTTGCCCGCGCCGGAGCACGCGGGCCGGACTGATTCTGCCGATTCTGCGGGTTTGAGCTTTCGTGTATTTCGTGTGTTGAGTGGTTTCTCCTTCAGCCGTCCCCTTAACCCCATGCCCCGTCCTCTCTCCTCCCTCGCCCCCGATTGGTGGGACTACACCACGCTCGACCGCGAACTCATCGCCGATGCCGCCGCGCTCACGCCGGAGAAAATGCGCAGGCTCTCGCGCCCCGGCTTCAAGGTCGTGTTCTACGATACGCTCGAGGATTTTTACTGCGCCGAGGCCCTCGAATACATCGACGCCTGGCGCCAGGCCACCCCCGACAATCCCGCCGGCATCTGCGGTCCCATCGGGCCGACCGAGCAACTCCCGCTCGTCGCGCGCATCGTCAACGCCATCGGCCTGAAACTCCACGCCGCGCATTTCTGGGGCATGGACGAATGGGTGATCGACGGCCGCGAGGCACCCGTGACGCACCCACTTTCCTTCGAGAAATGTGATCGCGAGATGTGTTTCGATCGCATCGACCGCCAGTTCGTGATGCCTGACGCCAATCTCCATTTTCCAAAAGCCGACACGCGCGCCTACCGCGCCACGTGGGACGCGGGCATCCGCTGCGTCGTCATGCAAGGCGGCCAGGGCGACATCAAGCACTGGGCCTTCAACGACCCGCTCCCGCGTCGCGGCAAACACCGCAACGCCCCGCCGCCGGTCGCCGACTACCGCAAGCTCGCGACGCGCGTCGTCAATCTGCACCCGGTGACGATCGCGCAAAACGCCCGCACCAGCGGCGGCGGCAACGTCACGCTCGTCCCCACGCAGGCGATCACCGTCGGACCAGTGGAGACGTGGAAGGCGGAGAAGGTATCGATCTGGCACGCCGGCAATCACGACAATCCCTTCGGCCAGCGCCTCGCCACGCTCATGATCGCCAAGGGCCTCGCCGACTCGGCCGTGCCCATGTCGCTCCTCGCCGATCACCCCAACGTGCAGTTCAACTTCTACCGCGGCGGCATCGGCTCCTGCGCGGTGGAGATGCATTGAGGCCGGCCCATGCCGTCGTCCGCGACAACGTTCGGTAGCAGCCGAGGTAACGAGGCTGGCGGGTGCGCTCACTGTCCGCCGGCCTCCTTACGTCGGCCGCTACGAGGCCTTGTGGCTCTCCTCACGAGTTTCGTTGCGTTGTCAGTCGTAGCGGATGCCGCGCCCGCCGCCGACCTCTTCGCCCGCGAGAATCTCGTCGCGTGGTGCATCGTGCCGTTCGACGCCAAGAAACGTGGCCCCGCCGAGCGCGCCGAGATGGTCAAGCGCCTCGGGTTTTCCGCGGTGGCCTACGACTGGCGCAAGGAGCACGTCACGCAGTTCGAGCAGGAAATCCTCGAATACAAAAAGCACGGCCTGCGATACGCCGCGTTCTGGGACTGGCACGACGACGCCATCGCCCTCTTCGCCAAACACGGACTCCGCCCGCAAATCTGGGTGTCGGTGCCGAACATCCCGGCCACCGCCGCGGCCTCACCGGCCGAGCGCATCCGACTCGCCGCGGAGAAACTTCTTCCGCGCGTGCGCCAGGCCGCCACCCTCGGCACCCAGATCGGCCTCTACAACCACGGCGGCTGGGCCGGCGAACCGGAGACCATGGTCGGCGTGCTGTGCGAACTCCGCGACCGCCACGGCGCGACCAACGTCGGCATCGTTTACAATCTTCACCACGGCCACGATCACCTCGACCGCTTCGCGGAATATCTCGAGCTCATGCGCCCGCACCTGCTGTGCCTGAATCTCAACGGCATGATCCGCGACGGCGAGCGCCTCGGCAAAAAGATCCTCGTGCTGGGGCAGGGCGACCTCGACCTGGGCCTGCTCCGCACGATCCGCGACTCCGGTTACCGTGGCCCGATCGGCCTCCTCGGTCACACGCAGGATGATGTGGAGTTGCGTCTCCGCGACAATCTTGACGGCCTCGACTGGCTCGTGCCGCAGCTCGACGGCCGCGCGCCCGGACCCAAACCGACCCCGCGCACGAAAAGCACCTCGGCCAAATGAGCGACCTTCAGACTGCATGAATCCGCTCGCGCCGAGATTGTGGGAGGGGCTTTATGCCCCGACCCGAAGCGCGGGCAGCTGCCATCCATCGGGGCGTAAAGCCCCTCCCGCAATTTTCCCCATGAAAAACTCCGCCCTCCTCATCGTCACCCTGCTCGCCGCCGGTTCGGCTTTCGCCGCCGACCGCGGCTTTGCCTCGCTCTTCAACGGCAAGGATCTCGCCGGCTGGAAAATCCCTACCGGCGACAATGGCCACTGGAAAGTCCTCAACGGCGTGATCGACTACGACGCGCGCAGCGAGGCGCCCGGCGACAAGAACCTTTGGTCCGAGAAGGAATACAAGGACTTCGTCCTGAAGATCGACTGGCGCATCAAGGAGACCACCGGCCTCTATCCCGTGCCCACCGTGCTCCCCGACGGCACGCACAAAAAGGGTCCCGACGGCAAAGACATCATCACGCCCACGGCCAACGCCGATTCCGGCATCTACCTCCGCGGCACGAGCAAGGCCCAGCTCAACATCTGGTGCTGGCCGATCGGCTCCGGCGAAGTCTACGGCTACCGCATGGATGCCAAGATGCCGCCCGCAGTCCGCGCCGGGGTCACGCCCAAGCTCAACGCCGACAAACCCGTCGGTCAGTGGAATACTTTTGAAATCACGATGAAGGGCGACCGCCTCACGGTCGTGCTCAACGGCAAGACCGTGATCGAAAACGCCCAGCTCCCCGATGTCCCGGCGAAGGGCGCGCTCGCCCTCCAGCACCACGGCGGCTTCAAGGACGGCAAATACAACCCCGCCTCCTCGCTCGTGCAGTTCCGCAACATCTCGATCAAGGAACTCTGAGCCAAGTCGTGGACGAGGCGTCCCGCCTCGTTTTTCGACGCGAAACCCCAAGCACGAGGCGGGACGCCCCGTCCACGACTTCTTCCTCTCTCATGTCTCGCACTGGTATTCTCTCCGGCGGCAACTGGATCGTCGACCACGTGAAGGTGGTCGACGCCTGGCCGCAACAAGACGCGCTCGCCAACATCCTGTCCCAATCGTGGGGCAACGGCGGTTCGCCCTACAACATCCTCAAGGACATCGCGCTGATGGGTGGCACGTTCCCGCTCGAGGCCGTGGGGCTGGTCGGTGACGACGCGGATGGCCGCGCGATCACGCAGGATTGCGCGACGCATCGCATCGACACCACCCGGTTGCTCGTGTCGCGCGACGCGGCCACGAGCTACACCGACGTGATGACGGTGCAAAGCACCGGTCGGCGCACGTTCTTCCACCAGCGCGGCGCCAACGCGCAACTGGGTCCCGAGCATTTCGACTTCACCCGCTCGCGGGCGAAGATCTTTCACCTTGGTTACCTGCTCCTGCTCGACCGCCTCGATGCGATCGGGGCCGACGGCGAGACCGGCGCAACCAAGGTGCTCCGGGCCGCGCGCGCCGCGGGGTTTATCACCTCGGCCGACTGCGTGAGCGACCAGAGCGGGCGCTTCGTGGCGACCGTCGCGCCATCGCTGCCGCATATCGATTATTTCTTCGCCAACGATTTCGAGGCGGGACGCCTGACGGGCGTCGCGCTCGATGGCGACGCTTCGCGCGACCCGGCGTCGATGATGGCGGCGGCGAAGAAACTCATCGCGGCCGGCGTGAAATCATGGGCCTTCGTGCACTCGCCCGCGGGCGTGGCCGCCGCGAGTCCGTCGGAGGCGGTGTGGCAACCGTCGGTGCGGGTGCCGCCCGGCGACATCAAGGGTGCGGCCGGTGCCGGCGATGCACTTGCGGCGGGCATCCTCTACGGCCTGCACGATGGGTGGCCGATGGGCGAAAGCCTGCGCCTCGGCGTCTGCGCGGCGGCGGCCAATCTCTACGACACGACCTGCTCCGGCAGCGTGCGCTCGGCAGACGAGTGCCGCGCGCTGGGGACGAAGTTCGGGTTTCGCTAAAGACCACGCAGGGACGGTAGGGCGGGTCTGTGACCCGCCCTCGGTTCGAAGATTCCGCGCGTGAAAGGGCGGGTCACAGCCCCGCCCTACTTTGTGGTCTCAGAACCAGCCCGGGCGGTAGTCTTTTTTCACGAACTTGTTTGCCGACTCGAGGTTCGTGACGCGCATGGCTTTCGAGTCCCACTCGATGCGGCGGCGGGAGCGGATGGCGACGTTGGAGAGGAGCACCGTTTCGCTGAACGGGCCGGAGTATTCGAAATTCGATCCCGGCTTCGGGCCACCCTTGATGCCGCGCAGCCACTCGGCGAACGGTCCGCCTTGCACGCGCGGAATCGTCTTCGCCGGCAGGCTCGGCGCCATCTGCCGCATCTTCGCCTCGGGGATGATGCGCACGGTCTCGTAGTAGAAGCTGCACAGCACGGTGCACTTGCTGCCGAAGAGCAGCGTGCCGGCTTCGTCGGGCAGCGAGCGATCCAACTCGAGATCGACCGGGAACGGAGGCATGAGGCTGCCATCCGACCACGTGTATTTCACCGGCGGCATCGAGCCGCGCGCCGGGAAGTGGCTCGTGACGATCGAGGCGAGCGGGCACGCGACGTCGGTGGCTTGCGTCGACATCGCTTCGACGGAGGTCGGCGCGCCGAGGTTCAGCGCCCAATACGCGCCGTCCATGATATGGCATGCGACGTCGCCAAACGGGCCGGTGCCAAAGTCCCACCAGCCGCGCCATTTCCACGGCATGTAGCAGGGATCGTATTCGCGTTCCTTCGCGACGCCCAGCCACGCGTCCCAGTTGAGCGACTTCGGCATGACCGGCATGAACTTGGAATGGTCGGGCAGCTTGAAAGAGCCGACCGGCTCGCGCCACGGCGGGTAGAACGGTCGGTTGGTCCAGCTCACCACCTCGCGCACTTCGCCGAGCACGCCGGCCTCGACCCACTCCTTCAAGAGGCGCGTGCCGTCGTGGGTGTGGCCTTGGTTGCCCATCTGCGTGATGACCTTCTTCTCCTTGGCGAGGCGCGTCATCTCGCGCGTCTCCCACACCGTGTGCGCGAGCGGCTTCTCGACGTAGACGTGTTTGCCGAGCGACATCGCCGTCATCGCGATCGGGAAATGCATGTGGTCCGGCGTGGAGATCGTGACGGCGTCGATCTTGTTGCCGAGCTTGTCGAACATCTTGCGGTAGTCCTGGAAGTGCTCGGCGCCCTCGACGCTCGCGGCCTCCTCGGGGAAGCGACCCTTGAGCTTCTTCACGGCCTCGCGGCCGCGCTCGGCGTCGACGTCGCAGAGGGCGACGACATTTTCGTTGTGCACGCCCTCGACGGCGGCGCCGCCGCGGCCGTTGGCGCCGATGACGGCGACGTTGACGCGGTTGTTCGGCGTCGGCGTGCCGGGCGCCTGGGCGCGGAGGACCGCGGGAAACGCGAGGGCGCTCGCGGCGGTCGTGGTCTTGAGGAAGTTCCGACGGGTGATCGAGGTATCCATGGGGTGAAAAACGAGTGGCGGTGCCGGCCGCACCATGCGGCGGGTTACGGCGAGATTGTGCAGGGGCCCGGGGACCTCGCGCAACGTCGGAGTGCGCTGGTCGCCGAAGGAGGCCGGGCCGGACGCGGCGGGCTGCCTACTTCACCGTGGCGGCGGCTGGTTTGGCCGGCGGCTCGCGGAAGAAGATGAGGAAGACCACGAGCACGACGGCGGCGCCGATCGCGGGAGTCATCCAGATCTTCTGCCAGTCGTGCGCGATCGCGCCGCGGGGTGTGGCGAGCGTGTGGGCCGCCAGCACCTTGCCGGCGAGCAGCGTGCCGACAAACGCGCCCGCGCCCCACAGGATGAAGGCGATGAAGCCCTGCGTGGCGCCGCGGATGCGTTCGTTCGCCTCGGCATCGACGTAGAGCTGGCCGGCGATGAACAGGAAGTCGTAGCACACGCCGTGCAGCAGGATCGCGGCGAAGATCAGTGAGGTCTGGGCTTCGGCGGCACCGACACTCTGCGCGAGCAGGAAATAACGTGCGGCCCACGCGAGGATGCCGAGGAAGATGGTCTTCTTGTAGCCCCAGTTCTTCAGCATCAGCGGGAGGAGAAACAGGAACACCACGTCGGAAACCTGGGCCAGCGTCATTTTGCCGGCGAGGTTGGTCCACTGCAGTTCCGTGACGTAGATGCCCATCATCACGAAATAGAAATAGAGCGGGATGCAGATCAGGAACATGCACAGGATGAAGATGGCGAACGACGGCTTCTTCATCAGCGCGAGCGCATCGAGCCCGAGCACTTCGCCAAACGAGACGTTCTGGCCGATCTTCTTCGGCGGGGTGTGGGGCAGCGTGAACGCGAACAACCCGAACGCGATCGAGATGCCGCCCGCGAGGTAGAATTGCACGGGCGACTGTTCGCCGTGCAGGAGGCTCAGGGTCACGCCACCGGCGATCCAACCCACGGCGGAGAGGATTTTCACGCGCGGGAAGTCCCGCTTCGCATCGGCGAGGTGATGCAGCGAGAGCGAGTTGCCCAGCGCAAGTGTCGGGGCGTAGAGTGCGCAATAGAGGATGAGTGTCGGGTAAAACGTGCTGAACGAGGCGACGCGCCCGAGGAGGCACAGGGCGATGCCGCCCGCGAGCCCGAGCACGCCGAGCAGTTTTTCCGAGGCGAAGAACCGGTCGGCGATCAAGCCGACGAAAAAGGGTGAGATCATCGAGCCGATGGCGAAGGCGCCGTAGGCGGCGCCGATCTGCTCGCCGCCGAACTTCAGGACGTTGGCGAGATAGGTGCCCATGCTGACATACCACGCCCCCCAGATGAAATACTGGAGGAACATGAAGACGCACAGCTTGAGGCGGAGGGAGGATTGGGGGTTCATGGGGCAGGGTGGGGTTGAAAAATTCGATGCGTTCCGGGCCGACGGCGTCGCGGTCGTTTCACTCTCGTTGGGTTCGAGACCGCGAAGCATGCTTCGCCTTGGTTGGGTAGCGACGAGCGCCAGCGAGTCGAAGCGCGTCGGCTCGCTGGCGCTCGCCGCTACGATGAGTGGTCGAAGGTTGCATGGTGGTTTGGTCGAATGCCCCGGGGCTTGTCCCGAGAATCTTCACTGGAGCGATTTCAGGAAGGCGATGAGATCGGCGAAAACCTTGGGCTCGAGCACGCGGTCGAGGCCCGGCGGCATGAGCGAGTTGGCCGCCGGTTCGAGTTTCACGATCGCGGCCCGCGGGACGACGTGCTCCTGGCCGTCGGGCGTGGCGACCACGATCGCATCGGCGGTTTCGCGCGGGATCATGCCCAGCAACGGCTCTCCTCCGCGGCGTTCGAGGCGGAAGCCTTCGAAGCCGCGCGCGATGCTCGCATCGGGAAACGCGATCGACTCGACGAGATCACGCGCCGTGCGGATGGCGCCGATGTGCGAGAGGTCGGGGCCGACGCGGCCGCCGGCCTCGCCGATGCGGTGGCAACCCTGGCAGGCACCGGCGCCGGCGAGAAACGCGGCGCGGCCGCGTGCGGCGTCGCCGCCGGCGGTGAGCTTTTCGAGTTCGAGCACGCGGCTGTCCTTGGCGACGGCGGCGTTCATGATCTCGGAAACCAACGGAGCGGCATTGGCGGGGCCGGGTTCGGGAAAGCGGCGGAACGCCGCCTGCACGGCACCGCCCGTCACGCCGAAGCGCGACGGTGTTTCTCTCAACCTGGCCAGAAGCGAGGCCGCAAGGTCGAGGTCGGTCGGACCGCGCTGGAACACGCCGAGCAATTGCGTGAGTTCGAGGGGGCCGGCCTGCGGCAGGAGCGCAATCACCTTGAGCAACTGGGAGCGATCGAGCGTCGCCGCGCCGAGCACCGTCGCGGCCTGGGCCCGTGCCTCCGGCGTGCCGCCGGTTGCAAATGGCGCGGTCAGGAGTTGCAACGAATCGGCGTCGAGCACTTTGCCCGCACCGGCTGCCACTTGCAGCGCCGCGACGCGAAATGCGGCCGGGCGGCCGGAGTCGTGGGCCACTTCCCGGAGGGCCGCGGAAAAATCCCGCGCGCGATGCACGCCGATCGCACGCAGCGCGGCCTGGGCGGTCGCGGCGTCCGGCGACCGCAGGTGGGTGACCAGAAAACCGCGCCACGCGTCGTCCCACGCCTCTGCCGTGGTGCCGATGGCATCGAGGGCGACACGGGGGTCGATTTTCCCGCCGCCGAACTGCGCGCGCAGCCAATCACGCACGCCGGCGGCGCGGATGAAAGCAACGAGGATGCTCCGGCCGGATTCGCTGCGGGCGGAGTCCCTGGCATCGGCCAACGCGAACGAGAGAAACTCCGCGGCTTCGCGGCTCCATTCGGGGTGCTTCACGGCGATGGCGAGCGCCGCACTGCGCAGGCCGGCCTCGGTCGAGCGCAACGCCGAAAAAACCGACGCGGCCTCCAGGTTGGCCCCGGCGATCTGGTCCAGGGCGATCAAGGCGGCGCGGCGCGCGCGGGGCGCGGCGTGCGAAAGCTGCCGTCGTGTTTCCTCAGGTGCACCAATCTCAATCAGGGCGAAGATGAGGGCGTGGGTCAGCGCCGGATCGGCGGCCACGGCTGCGGCGTTTGCGAGGGGCGCGACGGCGTTCGGTTGGCGGAGCCGGCCGAGCGCGCGGGCCGACTCGCGGCGAACCGGCGCGGCGGGGTCTTCGAGGAGTCGCACGAGGGCTGCGTGTGCCGATTGATCGGCCGTGACGAACGCGCTCTGGCAGGCGACCTGCCGCACATTGGCCTCGGAATCGGACAGAGCGACGCGGGCCGCGGCTTGAGCTGCGGCAGATCCGATGCGGGTGAGCGCCCAGACGGCGTTGCTGCGGGCGAGCGCGGAGGCGCCAGGGAGCGCGGCGCGCAAGGCGGGAACTGCGGCGTCGCCACGCCTCGCCAATTCCCGGATCGCGCGATCCCGCACGAAGGGCCGGGTGTCGCCGAGGAGCGCGGCAAGTTCCCCGGGGGCGGCTTTCGCCCACCCGATCGCGAGGCCGCGCGGATCGGCGATCCGTGGCGCGTTGGCGCGGCGAATCCGATAGATTGCTCCTTGAATGTCGGTGCGGGCCACTCCCGAGGTGGGGCAGCCGCGGCGGAACCATGCACCGGTGTCGATCGCGAGCAGGCTGCCGTCGGCGTCTTCGATCACGCCCGTGAAATGCACGCCGGTGTCGGCGGTGATGGCGAAGATCTCCGGGCGGCCGCGGAACGTCGCGCCGTCGCGCTCAAGCGGGATGCGCATGAGGCGGTGGGTGTTGAACTCGGCGAGCATCAGGCTGCCCGCGAAGCCGGCGCCGAGTGCGTCGGTGCGCAGCAACGTGAGACCCGAGGGTGCGACGTGGCCGAGTGGCGCGGCGGGGCCGAGCAGGTCGCCGGTGCGCTTGAATTCGGCGAGCACGTTTTCGATGTCGTTGCGCGGATAAACACCGCCGTAGATCCAGTGGATGATCGCGTCGACGCGCGGTGAGCCTTGGAAGATGTTCGCGTCGCCGAAAATTTCGCCCTCCTGGCTGAAGGCGAGCTCGACGGGGTTGTCCATGCCGCCGCCGGCATGCACCTGGATGTCGCTGCCGTCGGGCCGGCACGACCAGACGCGGGCGCCGAGCGCTTTGGAGACGAGCGTGCCGTCGCGCTGGTGGACTTCGTGGCCCTTGCGGCCGTGGCACCAGTAGAGGCGGCCGTTCGGGTGGAGAAACGGGCCGTGCACATCGGCGGCGTTGCCGGTGAACTTGAAGCCCGTCGCGATCTCCGTGCGTTGGTCGGCGCGGCCATCGCCGTCGGTGTCCTCGAGTTTCCAGATCGACGGCGGCGAGGCGACATAGAGCGCGCCGTCGAGCCACAGCACGCCCTGCGGAAACGTGAGTTTGTCGGCGAATACCGCGGAGCGATCGAAGGTGCCGTCGCCGTCGGTGTCTTCGAGCACGATGACGCGGCTTGGCGGGTGGGCGGCGAGTTCCTTCTCGTCGAGATTTACGCCGGCATTCTCGGCGACGAAAAGCCGGCCGCGATCGTCGAAACCGCCCATCATCGGAAAATTCACGAGCGGCGCCGCGGCGACACGGGTGATTTCGAAGCCGGGTGGGACTTGGATGCCGCCAGCCGGCGAAGCGGATTCGGCGGCGCACAGTGCGAATGGAACCAGGGCAATGAGGCGGCGGAGGGACATGACGGAGAGTCAGCGTTGGATCGAAGATTGGGCGGATTCCGGTGAAATGAAGTTCTCCCACGCGGTGCCGCGCGCGGGGCGGGGCACCGGCGGGATGTCGATGAGCAACATGGTCTCCGCGTCGGGGCCGTAGGGTCCGGTCAGCGCCGGGGCACCATCCGGGCCGACGACGAGGGAGCAACCGATGCAGTTGCGGCCCTGCCACGGTCCGTCGTTGATCGGACCGACGTTGCTGCAACCGGCGATCCAGAGGCGGAAGTCGCGCGCGACCGGACCGTAGTTTTCCCGCCAGAGCGCGCCGTAGGGCTCGCGCGTTTGGTCGTGATCGGCCGGCATCGCCCACGCGCACGGCGAGAGAATCACGTCGGCTCCCATGAGCGCGAGCGTGCGGCTGACGATCTGGCCCCGGGCAAACGCGTCCGCGCAAATCATCACGCCGAAGGTGGCGAGCGGCGTGGCGACCACCGCGAGCCGATCACCTTGGGCGTAGAGGTCGTGCGCGAGATCGAGCTCGTTGAGCTTCCGATGGTGCAACCGCACCACGCCGGTCGGATCGATCAGCACCGCGGCATTGTAGAGTGAAGCACCCGCCCGCTCAACCAGCCCGGCACAGACGTAGACACCGTGGCGTTGCGCAGCGGCGCGGAGACGCACGCAGGCGTCGCCATCGGGAATGGCGTCGGCTTCGCGGAGGGCGGAACGGTGCGTCCAGCCCAGGTTGAGTGTTTCCGGCAGCAAAACGACCTGCGCCCCGGCTGCGGCAGCGGTCGCGATGCCCGTCTCGGCGCGACGAAGATTGGATTCCATCGCGCCGCCGTCGACGCGCAGCTGGAGCAGGGCGAGCTTGAACACGGTGCGATGACTCGGTCAGTCGACGGTGCACTCGGCGAGCAGCCGCCGGTAGGTTTCCCGGGCGTGGGCGTAGGCCGCCTTGGCGTCGGCCAGCTCGCTGGCCCGGATGAAGCGTTCCTTCTGTGACCAACATTGATCGACGCCCTTGAGGCACCATTCCACGCTGCGGCGCGAGGCGCGGATCGGGCGTTCGCCGACGAGCACGAAGATCGGATTTGTGTGGGACGAGCCGAGGATGCGCAGGGCGATCCAGCTGCTTTGCGCGATGTCGACGTTGAACGTGAGGTCACGCTGGCGGCCGTCGGCGACCAGCGTCTGTTGCGCCACGGGATAGCCGTTGACCACGACCTCCACGCGCACCTCGCGCGCGTCGCCAATCCGGGCGCGTTCCAAGTCCCAATAGGGTTGGGCGCCCTGGGGACGGCGGCGGATCTTCTCATCCGGCTGATCGGGAAGGCGCGCGGCGACTTTGGCGGTGAGGCGCACTTTGCCGGGCGCGGCGAGCCGGAGTTCACTGCCGCCGAAACCCATGGCGGTGTCGTTGACCTTGAAGTCCATCAGGTGGCTCTTGCCATCGCTCACGTAATTCCGCCCGAGCCGGATGCCCTCGCACCACTGGTCGTAGTCGAGCTTGTCGCCGAGGTAGACGTAGCTGCGGCCGATCCCGACGCGCTCGCCGTAGATGCAGGGGAAGTCCGTTTCGCCACTGATGCGCGTGCGGAAGCCGGCGTTCAGCGTGTGATACCAGATGTTGAGCTCCCACGCGTAGGGCGTGTCGACGGTCGAGATGAAGTCGACCGCGGGCACGAGCGCGCCGTCAGGGCCCGGCACCGTGTGCGTGACGTCGACGATGTATTCGTTGGCGCCGATGCCGTTGAAGGGCGGCACGACATAGTTGGGGAGTTCGTTGGTCGCGAGCGGCAGCACGCCGGAGTTGGTGCTGGTGGCGACATCGCGGCCGCCGGTTGGGGCAGGTTGCAAACCCCAGCCGGAGTGCGCCGGCCCGACGACGGCGCCCTGTTTTTTCGCCCAGCGCAGGGTGTTGAGGCCGAGCGTGGGCCAGTTGTCCGAGTTGGTCGTGCCGGGATACATCTGCTCGCGCAGCCGCAGGAGGCAGAGATGACCGCTCTGGTGCGAGCCGAAGCCGGAGACCTCGATGTCGTAGCGGAGCAGGTAAGGATACTTGGAAACCTTGTCCACGGCGCCGCAGAAAAACTGCTTTTGGTAATCGAAGCACGGTCCCCACGTGAGGTTGGCGCCGACCTTCAAGTCCTCGCCCATCACGTGGCGGATCATGTCCTCGGCGTGCACGCCTTCCACCGGCTTCACGTAGTGCAGGCAGCCGGCGGCGTGGATGTGGTGGTCGCCCGACCACCAGCCGCGCAGCGAGGGATCGATCCAGCGCTCGACCCGGAACTCGGCCGTCTTCGTGGTCGCGTTGACCGTGAGCGTTGACGAACGCGCGATCGATTCGGGGCCGCGGGAGAACTCGATGGTGTAGGTGCCGTCGGGCAGGCCGAGTTGTTCGCCGTCGGCGCGGTAGACCTGATGGTGAAACGCAAAATCCGGCGCGAGCCGCTTGGCGGGTGAAGGATAGACGCGCCCCTGCCGGTCCTTGATCAGAAAACTCGCGGTCGTCGGCTTGCCGTTTTCATCGAGCACGCGGAGGGTGACTGGCCGGACGGGGCGGCAGTTGAACAGCATGTCGGTCTCGTTGCGGAACCCGAGGTCCTGCGTGCCGTGGCCGACGTTGAATAAGATCTTGGCCTCCCGCCGGCCGGCGTCGCGGCTGTAGAGTTGCACGATGCGATACTCGACCGGCAGTCCGCCCAGCGCGGGCAGCAGGGGTTGCGCATCGAACATCTGGATTTGCAGCCAGCGGGCCGGCACATCGGCGGCCGGCGAATTGTAGAGGCGCTGCGCGTTGGGGCTCTCCACGTGAAGCGCCGCGGTGGTGCCGGCTTCGTTGAGCACCTTCACGAGGAACACGCGCCAGCCCTTCTCGTCGAGTTCGCGCCGGGCCGGTCCGGGATTCACCCGCACGCGCATCTCGGCGTTGATCGTGACGCGAAACAGGCAGAGCGGGTCCAGCACCGCCTGCATGCGCTGGACGGCGTCGGCTTGGTCGCGTGATGCGGCGGCGGTTGCGAGTGCCTCGCGTTGCGCGGGCGTCAGCGGCGCGCCGAGATATTCGAGCGCCTCCTGCACGCGTTTGATTTGCGCGGCGAAGGGCTGGAGTTCCAGGCCGGGCTCGGCGGAAAAACCAGCGGTGGCGAATAGGCAGACGAGCGCGACGAGCGCGCGCCCGCGCTTGAAGTGAAGAGCGACCGGCATGGGGTGGGGTAGGGGTTGAGGGCGAGCGTGGAACATTTTCGAGGCACGGCAAGCCGCGGGATGTTCCGCGTTGACCGACCAATGGCCCGAGGCACGATGCGCCGGGTCGCGGCCAGCGTGACCTCTCCCCAAGCCCCATGAGTCCAAGCCAGACTTCTCGTCGGCCATCGGCATATCTTGCCGCCGGCCTTGCCCTCAGCGTTGCCGCGATCGCGCCTGCGACCGGACAAGTCGCACCGCCCGCGACGCCGTCTTCCGCCCCGGCCGAAGTGGTGCAGCTTTCTCCGTTTCAGGTGAGCGGCTCCGCGACCGGCTATTTCGGCGCCAACACGATGTCCGGCACGCGCCTCAACACCAAGGTCGAGGACCTCGCCGTCTCGCTCACGGTGATCACGAAGGAGCAGATGGCCGACTTCGCCCTGCTCGATCTCAACGACATCTTTCTCTACGAAGCCGGCACCGAGGGCACGGGCAACTTCACCGACTACTCGTTCGATCGCAACGGCGCCCCGATCGACAACACCCAGCTCAATCCCGGCAGCGCCAACCGCATCCGTGGCGTCGGTTCGGCCAACACCGCATTCGGCAACTTCGAGACCAGTGGACGCGTGCCGATCGATCCGATCGACATCGACTCGGTGGAGATCAGCCGCGGGCCGAATGCCAACGTCTTCGGCCTCGGCAACGCCGCCGGCACCGTCAACGTCCAGCCCGCCTCCGCCAACCTCCAGCGCGACCGCTCGCAATTGTCGGCGCGCGCCGACAATTTCAGCGGCTACCGCACGTCGCTCGATCTGAATCGCGTGCTGAAGAAAGGCGTGCTCGCCGTGCGCGGCAGCGTGGTCGCGCAGCACGACGGCTTCGATCGCAAGCCGTCCGGCACCGACACGCGGCGCTACAACGCGATGGTGCGCTACCAGCCGTTCAAGTTCACGACGCTCACCGCGGCGTGGTCGTATTTCCGCACCGCGGGCAACCGCCCCAACACCACCACGCCGCGCGACGCCGTCACCGGCTGGAAACTCGCGGGCTCGCCCTCGTGGAACCCCGTGACCTCGCGCGTCACGATCAACGGCGTGACGAGCGCCGGCACGTTCGGCATCGCCGCGCTCCCGACCGGTCTGGCTAACACCGCCGGCAGCGGCCGCACCAACTCGACCATTTTCATCGATGGCAACGGCGCCGTCGGCTTTTGGGGCCCCACGCAGGCGACCACGACCACGAGCCCCTCCGACCGCAACCAAGCCGTGTTCCTCGTTAATTCCGCCCCCGAGGACGTCCGCACCGGGCAGGCGTTGTTCTCGGCCAACCCCAACGTGAGCAACAAGGCGATCTACGACTGGTCGCGCTTCAACCTCGCCGCGGTCAATCGCCTCAAGGACACCAACCGCACGATGCGGATTGAGCTGAACCAAATCTTGCTGAACACGCCGCGCCAGCTCCTCGCGGTCGAGGCGGGATTCTTCCGCGAAAACGCCTGGCGCTACCGCCGCGATCTCATCGGCACGGCCGACAGCCAGGGCTCGGCAGGCAATCTCTTCGTCGACGCCAACGAGCGCATGTCCGATGGCTCGGCGAATCCGTTTTACCTGCGGCCCTACGTCGGCATCTGGCGGCCTTCGTCGTTCGAGACGCCGCTGTTGCGCAACACGTGGCGCGGGCAGCTCGCCTACAAGCTCGACCTCCGCGGCGAAAAGTCCGCGCTGCGCTGGCTCGGGTTGCACCAGTTCTCCGGCTACGCCGAATACAAGGACGCCGAGCAGCGGCGCCTCGCGTTTCGCGATGCCATCATCTCCGACCACGCGTGGCTCGCCCCGGGCGTGGCGCGCGCCGATCCCTCGACGGTCGTCACGATCAACTATTTTCGCTACTACGTCGGCGACGCGACCGGCCAGGACGTCGACTACGGACCGGGGCCGTTCGACGGCGGCGTCTACGGTTACCGCTGGGGCAACGCGCTCACGAACAACATCCGCACCGAACGCGCCACGCTCGGGCAGGCCGCCGCGACCGATGCCACCGCGGCCGGCGGCAACACGCACCAGATCCTGAAAACCCGGGGAGGCGTGCTGCAAAGTTACTTCCTCCAGGACCGGCTGATCACGACCTTCGGCGTGCGCAGCGATCGCAATTACAATAATGTCGGCGTGACTCCGGTGCTCCAGCCCGACGGGATTCACCTCGCACCCGCTTCATTCTACCAGTGGGCCGCGCGCGATTGGGCCTTCAACCAAGGCACCACGCGCACGGCCGGCGCCGTGTTGAAGCCGCTGCGCTGGCTTTACCTGCACGCGAACAAGTCGGACAGTTTCCAGCCCAACACCTACGCCGTCGACCTCCACCTCAATCCGCTCCCCGATCCCTCGGGCAAGGGCAAGGACTACGGGTTTTCGCTCAACCTCTTCGACGGCAAACTCGTCGCGCGCGTGAACCAATACGAGACGAAGCAGCTCAACGCCCGCAACGGCCAGAGCGCGACGCTCGCCACCCGCGTGCGCGGCCTCGACTTCGACACCCCGAACCGCGCGCAGACGCCGTTCAACCTCGTGCCGCTCGCCACGACGTGGATCACCAACGCCGCCCGCGCCCGCGGCCAGACGCTCACGCAGGACCAGATCGACGCGCAGCTCGTCACCACCACCGGTCTCGACCGGAAATACCTCAAAACGCTCACCGACGACTTGAGCGAAACCGAGGACATCACGGCGAAGGGCACCGAGATCGAGCTCAACCTCAACGCCACGCGCTACTGGACCGCGAAGCTCAACGTCACGCGCCAGGAGTCGATCAACTCCAACATCGCCCCCGGCCTCGTCTCGTGGATCGCGGAGCGCCTGCCCATCTGGCAGCGCATCGTCGATCCGGAGCTGAACCGCCCGTGGTTCACCGAGCGCTACGGCAACATCAACTCCGCCTCGCAGCTCCTCGCCGCCAACGTCACCGCGCCGCTCGGTGTCGCGCTCGCGAGCCAGGGCAAGAGCCGCCCGCAGGTGCGCAAGTATCGCGTCAACGCCGCGACGAGTTACCAACTCGCCGGCCTCACCGACCAAAAATACCTCAAGCGCATCACGGTCGGCGGCGCCGCGCGCTGGGAGGACAAGGGCGCGATTGGCTACTTCGGCGTGCAGCAACTCCCCGCCATCATCACCGATCTCGATCCGAACCGTCCGATCTGGGACAAGTCGCACCTCTATCTCGACGCCTTCGCGAGCTACCGCACGCGCCTCTGGCGGGACAAGATCGGCGCGACGTTCCAGCTCAACGTGCGCAACCTCACCGAGGGCGGCCGTCTCCAGCCGATCAATGCCTACCCGAACGGACGCGCATCGGCGTTCCGCATCATCGATCCGCGGATGGTCATTTTCACGACGACGTTTGAGCTCTGAGCAATGAAACAGTTGCGACCGAGTGCCTTGGTTGGGGTGGAGCGCGTTGACCTCAACGCGCTGCTCGACTCGCGCACGCACGAAGCGCGTTGGGGTCAACGCGCTCCACCTCGATCCGCCGGCTGGCTTGCGTGTGCTCTTTTCCTCGTCGCCCTGTCTGCCGTTGCCGCCGACCGCGCCTTCCCCGGCGCGGAGGGCTGGGCGGCCTTCACGCCGGGCGGGCGGGGCGGAAAAATTCTCCGCGTCACCACGCTCGCGCCGAGCGGCCCCGGGTCGTTCATCGAGGCGATCAAGGCCAAGGGACCGCGCATCGTCGTCTTCGAAGTCGGCGGCGTGGTCGATCTGAGCTCCCAAAAGGCGGTGATCAACGAGCCGTTCCTCACGATCGCGGGCCAGACCGCGCCGTCGCCCGGCATCACGTTGATCAAGCAGGAGCTGCAGGTCGCGACGCACGACGTCGTCATCCGCCACATCCGCATGCGCACAGGCGAGGCCGGGCACGCGAAAAAAAGCGGCTGGGAGGCCGACGGACTCTCGACGCTCAGCGGCGCCTCCAACGTCATCGTTGACCATTGTTCGTTTGCGTGGGCGACGGACGAAAACCTCAGCGTGTCGGGCAAGGCGTTCCTCGGCGCCAACGCGGCCGAATGGCGGCGCAACACCTCCCACACGATCACCTACAGCCACAACATCGTCGCCGAAGGGCTCAGCCATTCGACGCACACAAGCGGCGAGCATTCCAAGGGCACGCTGGTGATGGACAACTCCACCGAGGTGCTGCTGCTGCGGAATCTCTACGCGAACAATTCGCAACGCCACCCGCTCGCCAAGGGCGGCACATGGGTCGGGATCGTGAACAACGTGATCTACAACCCCGCCATCCAGGCGATCGGCTACCGTCTGCCGGACGTGCTTTGGCACAATCGGAAGTTCGAGAACGGCAAACTCGACATCGTCGGCAATGTGATGCGCCACGGCCCGAACACCCAAAAAGACCTTTCCCTGCTGGTCATCGAGGGCATCGGCGACGTCGACGTGCGGCTCGCCGACAACATCAACCTAGGCCGCGACGGCCGGCCGCTGCGCATCGCCGGCGCCAACCCCGCGGCGAAGGGCAGGATCGTCGAGCACGACGCGCCCGTGTTCTGGCCGGAGGGTCTTGTGGCATTGCCGGCGGCGCAGGTGGAGGAGTTTGTTTTCAAGAACGCCGGCGCCCGCCCGTGGGACCGCGACGCGGTTGACGAGCGCATCGTGCGCGAGACGCGCGCGCGCACGGGCCGCATCATCGACAGCGAGCAGGAAGTGGGCGGCTACCCGACGGCGAAGGAGACGCGCCAGCCGTTCAACCCCGCCGAGTGGGACTTGCGCACAATGGAGCGCCGGTAGCATGAACACGTCGCAAACAACGAAACCTCTCCTGCTCGACTGCAATGGAGTAGGGCGGGTCTGTGACCCACCCTTTGTGCGAACACTCACCGCGGGAAAGGGCGGGTCACAGCCCCGCCCTACTCCAAACGCCGACTTTTACCTCCGATGAGATCCGCACCACTTACCCGCCGCGATCTGCTCAAAGCCGGGCTCGCCACCGGCGCCGCCGCGATGCTGCCGAGCTCGCTCACGGCCGCCTCGTCCGCATCGAACCCCATCGTCGCCGAAAATCGCCGCGAAGGCGCACGTGACTGGCAGCTCACCCGCGTGCGCGTTGATCCGGTGCCGAACACCAGCGGGCGCGAGGCCTACCGCAGTTCGACTATCGAGGGCTACTGTTCGCGCCAGAGCGTGGCCGCCGGCGAGACGATCGAGTTCATGGTGAGCACGAGTTCCGCGGCGCGCTTCCAGATCGAGATTTTCCGCAACGGTTACTACGGCGGGCGCGGCGCGCGGCACATGACCACGCTCGGGCCGTTCCGCGGCACGAAGCAGCCCGAGCCGGCGGCGGGCGACCGCCGTTTGGTCGAGTGCAGTTGGGCATCGAGCGCGTCGCTCAAGATTCCGGCGGACTGGCTGAGTGGCGTTTACCTCGGGCGGTTGACGACGCTGCCGGAGCGAGCGGACCAGCCGTATTGGCAGAGCTACGTGGTGTTCATTGTGCGCGACGAGCGGCCGGCCGACATCCTGTTCCAATGCAGTGACAACACCTGGCAGGCCTACAATCGCTGGCCGACGACGTTCTCGCTCTACGACGATGGCACTCCCTCGATGACCTCCACGCCGTGGGTCGACGCGAGTTTCGACCGGCCCTACGGCAAATACCGCCAGATCTACGACAACCCGCAGTCGGTCGGCAGCGGCGAGTGGCTGTGCTGGGAATTCCCGCTCGCCTACTGGCTCGAGGCCCAGGGCTACGATGTCACCTATTGCTCGCAGGCCGACATGCTCACGCCGGCGCGCGGGTTGAAGTGCAAGACCTTCCTCAGCGTGGGCCACGACGAGTATTGGGACGAGCGCAGCTACCACGCGGTCGCCGCGATGCGCGACGCCGGCGTGAACCTCGCATTTCTCTCCGGCAATTCCGTGTGCTGGGTGACTCCCTTCGGCGCCAACGCGCGCGGGGTGCCCAACCGCCGCATCCACCGCGAGGCGCCCTACGGTGGCATGTCCACCGAGCCGGGCTTCAATGAAAAGAAAATGTATTCGAAGATCGGGCCGGACGAGGGGCTCCTGATGGGCGCGGTCAACGTGATCCCGGTGAACGGCGGCGGCGACTGGATCGTCGCGAAGCCCGAGCACTGGCTGTTCGCCGGCACCGGCCTGAAGAAGGGCGACTCGATTCCCGGTCTCGTCGGCTGGGAATACCACGGCAAACCGGCGAAAATTCCGGGCCTCGAGGTGGTCGCCGAAGGCACCGCGTGGAAGAGCGGCACGCAGCCGCAGCGCTGGGCTGCGACCGTCTATCCAGGGCCGAAAAACAACTGGGTGTTCAACGCCGCCACGATTTTCTGGTCGCAGGCGCTGTCGTCGCCGCCCGGCCACATGTTGCCGTGGTCGCATTGGAACCGCCCGCACGGCCCCGACGATCGCGTGCAGCGGATCATGACGAATTTCCTGGAGCGCTGCGGCGTGGCACCGGCCCGCTGAGCGGTGGAGGGCGTATCTCAGTTTCCGGCAATGTGTCCGCACCGCAGGGGTGGGCCGGGCGCTCCGCGCCCGGCCAGCGCGCTGCGATTCCCGCTCGCTCCTGGCCGCCCGCGGAGCGGCCGGCCCACCTTTCGGCTTACTGCGAGAAAGTGAGATGCGCCCGCGGTGGAGGGTGCATCTCAAGCTGAGGTCAGTTATCGAATGCCTCGGTTGTGGCGGCGGTCTATGACCGCCGACGTTGCGCCAAGGGCATTCGTTCGGCGGTCATAGACCGCCGCTACAAATCGCTGACCTCAGTTTGAGTCACACCCCGCGGCGGACAAAACTGGCGCGCAGGGTTGACGTGAGGCACCCGACGGCGCGTGATGAACGGCCTGCCCTATGCATTCCCCCACGTCTGACTCCACCCCGCAGGCCAACTCCACCGCGACCGAACCGATCAAGTTATATCACTGGCTCGTCGTGATCATCGCGTCGGCCGGGTGGTTGTTCGACTGCATGGACCAGCGGCTGTTCGCGCTCGCCCGCGAGCCGGCCTTGCGAGAGATCCTCGGCGGCAAGGCCGCCGACGTGGCCGTGAAAGATTTGGTTTTCTGGGCCACGGGCATCATGTTGGTGGGCTGGGCCACCGGCGGGATCATCTTTGGCATGATGAGCGACCGGTTGGGTCGCGTGAAGACGATGGCCGCGACGCTGCTTGTCTACTCGTGCTTCACGGGTCTCTCGGGTTACGCGCACTCGGTGACCGAGTTCATGCTCTACCGGTTTCTCGTCGGTCTGGGCGTCGGCGGCATGTTCGGCGCGGCGACGACGCTCGTTGCCGAGAGCGTGCCCACGCGGATCCGCCCGCTGGCGCTCGGTTTGCTCCAGGCCCTTTCCGCGGTCGGCAACATCATCGGTTCGCTCGTCAGCACGCAGGTGCAACCAGGCAAGGCGGAGTTCCTCTTCGGGCTGAGCGGCTGGCGCATCCTGTTTTTCATCGGCATCCTGCCGGCGATCCTGATCGTGCCGATGGTGTTGTTGCTGCGCGAGCCGGAGAAGTGGAAGGCGGCGAAGGCGCGCGCCAAGTCCGGCGTGGAAAAAGCCGGCTCGATCCCCGAGCTGTTCCGGCATCCCGTATGGCGACGCAACCTCCTCGTGGGTCTCGGCCTCGGTCTGGCCGGCATGGTGGGACTCTGGGGCGTCGGGTTTTTCTCCCCGGAGCTGATCTCGACCGCGTTGAAAGGCGCGCCGCAGGCCACGATCGACACCGTGCGCGGCTACGGCCTGGCGTTGCAGGACTGCGGTTCGTTCCTCGGCATGCTCGTATTCACTTTCCTGGCGACCCGCTTCGGCCGGAAGCCAGCCTTCTTGGTCTCGTTCCTCGCGTGCCTCGGCATCACGATCTACGTGTTCAACAACCTGAAGACCGGCAATGACGCCTACTGGATGCTGCCGCTGATGGGCTTTGCGCAACTCTCGGTGTTCGGCGGCTACGCGATCTACTTTCCCGAATTGTTCCCGACGCGGTTGCGCGGCACCGGCGTGGGCTTCTGCTACAACACGGTCCGCTATCTGGCCGCACCTTTTCCGCTGTTGCTGGGCTACCTCAACCGCGAGCTCTCCGCCAGTGGCGCGGCCGAACCCTTCCGCACCGCGGCGACCATCGTCTCGTTCATCTTCGTGCTCGGCTTGATCGCGCTCATCTGGGCGCCGGAAACGAAGGACAAGCCGCTGCCGGAGGACTAGGCCGGGCGCCCGACTCGTCCGTTGACGCGCCGGGTGGCGGCGACTTGACTGGGCATCGCACGCCGCGCGCGGATGGTCCCGTGCGGCGCGTCCCGCCCCTCTCATGAACACGACCACCCGCAGAGAGTTCATCCAGCATAGCTCCATCGGTTCCGCCGGCCTCGCCATCGGCGCGATGGGCTTCAGCGCCAAGTCCTACGCCGCGATCGCCGGCGCCAACGAACGCATCACCATCGGCCAGATCGGCGTGCGCAATCAGGGCACGGTGCACCTCAACAGCTGGTGCGCGATCAAGGATTCCCACAATGTGCAGGTGCGCGCCCTCTGCGATGTCGACGAGGCGCTCTGGCCTGCCGCCCTCAAGCTGGTCGAGCAGAAGAGCGGCGCCAAGCCGTCGACGCACTGGGATCTCCGCGCCGTGCTCGACGACAAGTCGATCGACGCCGTCGCGATCGCCGTGCCCAACCACTGGCACGCGCTCGCCGCGGTCTGGGCGGCGCAGGCGGGCAAGCACGTTTACGTCGAGAAACCCGCCTCGCACAACATCTGGGAAGGCCGCAAAATGACCGAGGCTTGGCGCAAATACGGGAAGCGCATGCAGGTCGGCCTCAACAACCGCTCGTCGAAAAACGTCCGCGAGGCGATGGCGTTCCTCCACGGCGGCGGCATCGGCGAGATCTACCTGGCGCGCGCCCTTTGCTTCAAGGCGCGCGATTCCTACGGCATCTCCAAGGACGGCACTCCGCCCGCCACGCTGCACTACGACCAGTGGCTCGGGCCCGCGCCGCAGCGTCCCTACAACGAGAAACGCGGCCACTACAACTGGCACTGGTATTGGGACACCGGCAACGGCGACACCGGCAACACCGGCCCGCACCAGCTCGACATCGCCCGCTGGGGCATGAAGAAGGACGAGCATCCCGTCGCCGTGATGTCGATGGGCGGCCTCTTCGGCCTCACCCAGGACGAGGGCAAGACGCCCGGCAAGCGGGTGTATGGTGACGTCGACACCTACGGCCACGACCGGACCGCGCAAGAAACGCCGAACACGCAGACCGCCTCCTACCGCTACGCCGACGGCAAGATCATCGAGATGGAGACGCGCGGTCGCTACACGAACCACGAAGGCAGCGCCGGGCAGGAGGTCGGCAATCTCTACTACGGCACCGAAGGCTGGCTCGAACTCGGCGGCAACACGTGGAAGGCGTTCCGCCGCCGCGAGCGCAAACCGTTCGCCGAGTCGAAGCCGGCCGATGGGAGTTTCGGCTCGTCGCACTGGGCCAACTTCATCGACGCGCTGCGCTCCGGCAAAGACGCTGACATGCACGCGAGCATCCATGACGGCCACCTCTCCACGTCGCTCTGCCACCTCGCGAACATCTCCTACCGCACCGGCCGCTCACTCACGTTCGACGGCGCAAAGGAAAAATTCGTGAACGACAAGGAAGCCGACGCGCACCTCACGCGGGTCTATCGGAAGCCATTCGTGGTGCCGGAGAAGGTGTGAATCAGCTTACTGCGCTGGCTCGAATTTGGTCCACGAGTCGCCGTCTTGATCAAGTAGATCGGCGTTTCGGTCCGCGTAGCCGATTCCGTAGCTTGTAAGAAACACCAGTCCGCGGCTATCCTGCTGGACGAGTTTACGCTGCATCAACGAGTGAACACCACGAACGAATGAACGATAATCGGGTGATCTCGATCCGATGACGAAACCCCATAGGGCTGTGTTGCCTGCCTTGATGTAATCGTGTTGATGCTTCCAAAGTGTGCGCATGACCTTTTGTTCATCGCCGGTTAGGGCATGAAAACTTGGGTCTGGAGCAATTGGATCCGGCAGACGTGAAGCAGGGGCATTTGATTGTGGAGGCGGTTGGGGCGGTGGGACAACCGGTTGCGCTGGCGGCGCCTCGTTTATCGCGGTGACCAACTCGGATTCGTAGTTCTCGAAGATTTCGCGATTGGCCATTTCAATGACGCCAATCTTACCAACGTAAAAACCGAGCAATGGGAGGACGAACGGTAGTAAAACCACGCCAAGCACCACGAGGAACTCCCAGGACAATTTCCAACCGCACGCTAGGTGTCCGACGATCACTGCAAGACCAGCGGCAGGAAGAACTAGATGACTCGCACGAAACAGAGTTCGCACTTCATCGGTGGACATCGGCAAACCCCGGCGTTTCTTCGTTTCACTCACACGGTGAATATTGATGACGCCCTCGGGGAATGACCAGTTCATTGATGACCTGACGAGCGCGCCTATGGCTACCTACTGTGGAACGGAAATTCGCTTGATGACCGCAGTCGTTGGCAGCACTTCGATCTGGTGCCTCGACTATTCCTTCCTTACATTGAATCGGCCGTCGTGGAAAAACTCCGCAGTCGGGCGATGGCCGAGGGCGTTTCTGTCGAAGAGGCGCATCGGAGGGTATTACGGACGGCGCTTATTGGTGCGCCTGCCGAACCACAAATGAACTTTCTCGATTACCTGCGCAGCATTCCGAAGGCGGATGCCGTCGAGTTTCCTCGCTCCCTGGGCGGCCCGCGGGACATTCATCTCTGATGCGCCTTCACATGAAACTTGGCGCCCATATTTACCTCTGGATCGAGCAATGGTCAGACCGGGAGGTCGGGTTGTTCGCGCGGGCGAAGGTGCTCGGGCTCGATACGATCGAACTATCGGTGGGGCTTGATGTGCCGTTTGATGAGACCCTCACCCGGCGGGCGGCGGCCGATGCGGGGATCAGCCTCGTCGTGGGGCCGGGTGGAGCGTGGCCCGACAACGCGGATCTCGCGGCGGATGAGCCGGCGCACCGGCGGGCGGCATTTGATTTTCACCGTGCGATCATCGACCAGACGGCCGCGGTCGGCGGCATTTGCTACGCCGGCGCGCTATACGGTCGGCCGGGAAAATCGCTCCGCCGCCGGCCGCCGGCAGACGAACTGGCGCGTGCGGCGGAGGGATTGCGCGGACTGGCGGCCCATGCGGAAGCGGCGGGCGTCCTGCTCGCGATCGAGCCGATGAGCCGGTTTCGCTCCCACCTCGTCAACACGCCCGCGCAGGCCGTCCGCCTAATCGAGCTCACGGGCCGGCCGAAGAGCCTGCGCGTGTTGATCGACACCTACCACATGATCACCGAGCTGCGTGACCCGGCGGCGGCGATTCGGGAGACGGGCGATTTGCTGTGGGGCCTGCATGCGTGCGAAAATGATCGCGGCGTGCCCGGCGGCGGGCTCGTGCCGTGGCAGGAAGTTTGCACGGCGTTAAAGGAAACGCCCGCGGACTACGTGGCGTTCGAGGGCTACAACACCGGGCTCGGCGACTTCGGCCACCGGCGGGGCATCTATCAGAACGTGTGTCCTGACGGTGATGCGTTCGTGCGGCGCGGGCTGGAGTTCATCCGGCCATTGCTGGCGTAGCCGCGAGCGCCAGCGAGTGGGTCGCCCGACCACTCGCTGGCCAGACTGTGTGAAAATCCGGCGGCATTCGTTCAGCCGCGCGAAGTGTAGCGGAAACCGTGAGGTTTTCGTGGGATTTGGCCTGCGTTCAGGCGAAAAGCTCACGCTTTCCGCTACAACCGTCACGTTCTCACACGGTCTGTGGCGCTCGCGGCTACGGGGATCGACGACTTTCGCTACGCGAACAGCTCCATCACCGCTTTGCCTTTGCCGTCGTTGGTCACGTAGAACGGCCGCTTTTCCACCTCGTAGCTGTGGTTCGCGGGGATGCCGAGCGCGCGGTAGATCGTCGCGTGCAGATCGGGGATGGTCACGGGATCCTTGATCGTTTTGCAGGGGCGCTCGTCGGCGGTGATGCCGTGCACGTAGCCGCGCTTCAGGCCGCCGCCGAACATCAGCACGCTGCCCGCGGCGGTGAAGTGCCGGTGCATGCCGTAGTGCTTTGATTCCTGGATGACGTCGGGCACCTCGACTTGATCCTTCACGCTTTTCTCGGGTTTGCCCTCGACCATCATGTCGCGGCTGAACTCGCTCGCGAGCACGATGAGCGTGCGGTCGAGCAGGCCGCGTTCGTCGAGGTCGCGCACGAGCTGCGCGATGGGCGCGTCGATCGATTGCTTCATGCCAACGAGGCGCTGGTGGCCGTTTTCGTGGGTGTCCCAGTTGAGGAACGGGATGTATTCCGTCGAAACCTCGATGAAACGCGCGCCGACTTCGCACAGGCGCCGCGCGAGCAGGCAGCCGAGGCCGAAGCGGCCGACCATGCCCTCCTCGTATTTCGCGCCGAAGCGATCGCGCGGGGTGTCGAAGCGCGCGCCGGGCTCGTAGTCGGGGAAATATTTCCTCGTGTTCGCGAGCGGCTCGAGCGCGAGATCGAAGGCTTTCGCGGCGGGCGAGCTGAGCAGGCGGTGCGCGTTGTCCATCGCGCGGAGCAGCGATTCCTTCTGGTAGGTGCTGCCTTCCTGTCCGATGGGGCTCGCGGCGAGGAGGTCGCGGTAGAATTTGTCGCGGTTCGCGAAACGGCCCGGGCTCATGCCCGCGGGCGGGCGCACGGCGTCGGCGGCCTGCTCGGGGAACGCGACGTTGAACGGTCCGTATTCGCTGCCGAGAAAGCCGGCGGTCGTGAACGCCTTCAGCTCCTCGCCCTCGCCGAGATCGAAGCGCTGGCCGATGTTGATGAACGCGGGCACCGCCGGATCGAGCGGGCCGAGGGTGCGCGCGATCCACGCGCCGAGGTGCGGCGCGGCGACGGTCTGCGGCGGCACGTAGCCCGTGTGCCAGTTGAACTGGTGACGCGAGTGCAGGATGAAACCGAGGTCCGACGCCTGCATGCCGCGGATGAGGCAGGCGCGGTCCATGACCTGCGCGAGATTTTCGAGGCCGGCCGAGAAACGCACGCCATCGACGTTCGTGGGGATCGAGGGAAACGTGCTCAGCACGTCGTTCGGCTTCATGCCGGGCGTGAACGCGGTGAAGCGCTTCGGATCGAAAGTCTCGGTGTGCGCCATGCCGCCGGCCATCCACAACACGATCACGCGATCGGCGGTGGGCTTGAGCTTTTCGGCGGACTCGGCGGCGAGGAGGGAACGCGGCGCGCCCGCGGCGAGGGCGCCGAGCGTCGCGGCGGACGCAGTCTTCAGGAAATCGCGGCGCGACCAGAGGTCGGGCTGATCGCGGCGTTGGGCGTGCTGGATGGCGAGGCGGGCGAGGTTCATGGCGCGCCTTGTGGTAGGGCCCGCTCTCCGAGCGGGCCTGAGTTCCAGTATGCGTGACCACAGCCCAGGCCCGCTCGGAGAGCGGGCCCTACCTTTGGCGGATTGGAGAACGTGAGATTCATCAGCGGATGAGTTGGAATTCGGGGAGCATCGTGACGGCCCAAAGCAAATCCTCGACGCCCTCGGCACGCGCGGGCGAGCCCACGACCTGAAGGGCGAGGCGCTGTTCGGCGGCGGTGGGCGGGCGGCTGACGCTCTGCACGAAAATGCCCGCGACGAGCGCGTCGGTGTCGACGGCGCCGGCCGCGGCGATTTTCTCCGCGCCCTGTTTGAGGAGCTTCGCGAGCGTCGCGCCGTTGGTGAGCTCGAGCGCCTGGAGCGTGGTGGCCGTGGTCTGGCGCACGGTGATGACTTGCTCGCGGTTTGGACGACCGAGCGCGGTCATGAGCGGATCGGCGTTGACGAGCGAAGCGCGCTGCACGGACAGCCGGTCGCGATCCGCGGCGGCGAGATCGAGGAACGACTGGCCGAATTTCCACGGCGCGAGGTCGAGGCCGCCGAGCTCGGTCGCGGCCCCGACTTCGACGGGCGGCTTCACCACGGGCTTGCCGAAGCGGTCGTTCGAGGGCGGGACGAGTTCGGTCGTGGACCAGTTTTTGTCGGACACGAAATCGGCGACGGTGTCGCCCGTGCGCACGTAGGCGTAGAGGAGCAGGCCCGCGGGCGAATCGGGATCGGGGCGGGCGTCGGTGTTGAACGAGGCGAGACGACCGTCGTCGGGCGGCATGTTGGCGACAGTGATTTCGATCTCGTTGGCGCCGGCGCGCAGGAGGGCTTTCACGTCGAGCCAGTCGGCGTTGGTGCTGTTGCGGCGGCCGGAGTTGCCGCCGGCCTTGCCGTTGATGCGGATCGTGTAGTTGTCGTCGGCGGCGATGACGAAGCGGCCGTCGGTGGGCGCGGCGGGGAGCGTGACGGTGCGCTTGAACACGTAGGTCGCGGGCGCGCACTTGGTGGCGCCGCTGGCGTCGCCCCAGATCCACTTCGGCTGGAGCGGGAGCGCGGCCGCGGCGGGGCTGAGTGCGGCGTGGCGGTTGAGCTTGCCGTCGGCCCGCGCGTAGGGGAGGCCGGCGAGCGTGTGGAGCGCGTCGGAGAATTGCTCGGCACTCAGGCGGCGCACGGCCGGGCCGCGGAAGACGTAGCGCTCCTCGGTCTCGCGGAGGTTGACGGCGGGCAGTTGGTAGGCGCGCGAGGTCAGGATGCGCGCCATCGTATGCTTCAAGTCGTGGCGGTGCGCCACGAGGTCCTCGGCGAGCCAGTCAATCACCTCGGGCGACCACGCGGGCTTGTCCATTTCGTCCACGGGCTCGACGAGTCCGTAGCCGATGAAGCGCTGCCAGAGCCGGTTCACGATCGTGCGCGGCAGGCGGCCGTTTTGGCGGCCCGTGATGATCTCGGCGAGCTGCTGCTTGCGCGTGGCGGGCGCGGCGCGGCCGTCGATGTCGCCGAGCTCGGCGTAGAGAAACTTCACCTTCGCGGTGTGGCCGGTGGGCTTGTCGCACTCGGCGATCTCGAGCGGGCCGGTGGCGTAAATGCTCGCGAGGCCGTAGGAGTCGTTGAGCGTGTATTCGTTGATGAAGCTGTCGTGGCAGGAGGCGCACTTGAGATTCACGCCGAGGAAGACCTGCGCGATGCCCTGCGCGGCCTGCATCGGGGGCACCATGCTGGCGTTGACCGCGCCGCGCCAGAGGATGCCGTTCGCAAAACCCTCGGCCTCGGCCCCGGGGTTGATGAGCTGGCGGACAAATTGATCGTAGGGGAGATTGCGCGCGAGCGCGGTGTAAACCCACGCGGTGATCGCCTTGCGGCCGCCGTCGGTGTAGCCGGGGCCGCGATAGTCGTTTCGCAAAAGATCGTTCCAGAACGTGAGCCAGTGCTCGGCGTAACGCTGGGGATCGGCGAGGAGGCGCGAAACCAGCTTCGCCCGCTTGTCGGGCGCGCGGTCGGCGAGAAACGCGTCCAGCTCCGCCGGCACCGGCAGCACGCCGATCGTGTCGAGCCACGCGCGGCGCGCGAACGTGCGATCGTCGACGGATTGCGGCCAGGCGATTTGGTTTTTCGCGAAATAGGCGTCGATGAGGCGGTCGAGCGGGTTGGCGAAGCGGGCGGCGCTGGCGGCGGGCAGCGCGATGGCGGCGAGCTCGCGCGGGCGGAGGTTGGCAGGCTCATGCTTGAAGAACGTGATCGTGTCGGGCCACGGCATGCCCTGATCGATCCAGGCGCGGAAGACGGCGACCTGGTCGCGCGTGAGCTGCTTTCCTTTTTTCGGCATGACCGACTCGGGGTTCAGGCCGGAGATCAGTTCGACGACGTGGCTCTCCGCGCCCCGGCCGGCGACGGCGGGCGCGCCGGCGTCGCCGCCCTCGAGAAAATCGCGCCGCGTCTCGAGGCTGAACGCACCCTTGCTCTTCCCGCGCGCGTGGCACTGCACGCAGCTCGCCTCGAAAATCGGCTGGATGTCGCGCGCGAAATCGATCGGGCGCGCGGCGGGCGCGGGGAGTTGGGCGATTTGCGCGGGCGACAGTCGGGCGAAGACCACGGCCGGGCCCAAGAGGGCGAGCAAGACGAGGGACGGGGGGAACTTCATCGGGGAACGGACGCTTTCCAACCAAATGGAGCGTGGCGATGCGCGCAAGGCGTCTCGCGCGGGCGACGGCGGCGGGGGCGAGAAGACGTTTTTCGCGAGGGCAGGGAATTTCACCCCGATGCGCTTTGCCGGGGCGTCGACAGACGCGACGAAGCCGAGGTCCAACCCGGGCGCCCGCGCACTCCATCGACGCGGATCTCCGACGCTGGGTGCCGCGGCGACCGGAGGGTGGCGGGAGGCGCAGAATCGAAAGGAATCCCGCGCCTGAAACGCACTCGCCGTGTGGCTGTTCCAGCGTCTCACTCGGGTATCCGCTTTTTCCGCCCACCTATGCCATTCCCCCGCCGTCCCCAGCTCCCGCTCGTGGTCCTTTGGATCGTGCTGGCGACGGCTTTCGCCGCGGAACCCACGCCGACAGTTCGGCGCACGGTTGCGAACCCGCGCTTCACCGGCATGCCGTTTCTCTCCACGTGGGACCTGGACGACTATGGCGGGGCCACCGGCGGCTATCACGTGGTGCAACATCCGGCCACGGGATTCATCTACGTCGGCAACACGTTTGGCCTGATCGAGCACGATGGCGCGGCGTGGCGGCAGATTCCCTTTCGGAGCGAAAGCGTGGTGCCCATCGTCGTGATCGACCGTCGCGGCGCCGTCTGGATGGGCGGGTCCAACGAGATCGCGGTGCTCCGGCCCGATGCGCGGGGCGAATTGCAGCCCGTCGAGATGACGGAGCGGTTGCCCGTCGCGGAACGGACGTTCGGGCGGCTTTACGTTGGTGCCGCCGCGCCCGACGGGGTCTATCTGGCCAGCCCGACGCGCCTGATTTTCCTGGGGGAAGATGGGACCGCACGAAGCTGGGGATCGGGTGCAACCAACTTCAACGGCCTCTGCTGGCTCGACGGCGCGCTCCACGCGAGCAAGGGCGCGGCCGGTCTGGTGCGCCTGGAGGGCGGCGGGTTGGTCCCGGTGGCGCCCGCACCGCCCAGTCCGAATCCGGCGGTGACGGACACGCTGCGCCTTTTTGCGGCGCGGGCGGCGTCCGGTGGCGCCGGCGCGATGCTTCTCACCAACGTCGGGCCCATGCGGTGGCCCGGTCCCGGCCGGCCGATGGAACCGGTCTCAGCCGCCGCCTCCGCCGAGTTTGCCAGCGAGAGCGCGATCGCCGCCGCGTTTCTGCCCGACGGACGGCTGGCCTTCTCCTTCCCGCGACGTGGCCTGCTGATCCTGGACGATCACGGGGAGGTCTCCACGCGACTGGATCCGGCGCACGGATTTTCCGGGGAACGGATCGACCACCTCGCCATGGACAATCAGGGCGGCCTCTGGCTGGCGCGCGTCAACAGCCTCGCGCGCCTGCAGATCGATTCCCGCTACGCGACGCAGGGCGCCTTCGATGGGGCGCGGGCTTTTCTGCGGCTAGGCGAGCGGCTCTACATCTCTTGTTATGAAGGCGTCGGCTGGCGCGACGATGCCACCGGCCGCTACCATCCAGTCGCGGGCTTCCCGACCAGCCCCAGTTCGCTCTTCAGCGTGGGCGGGCGGATTTTTTCCACCGGCCAGTTCCTTCGCGAAATCACCCCCGACGATCGGGCGGTCGTGGCGCTGCGCCTTTCCTTCAATGGCGTGACGGCGCTGCCCGGTGCGCCGGGCACCTTTGTCGGCGCCACCGTCAATGGCCTGCGCCGGCTGCAGTTCGATGGCGCCGCCTGGCGCGACGAGGGCGTCGTGCCGGGCGTGCGCGGTGGTGTGCGCCAGGTGCTCGACGATCGCGAGGGTGGCGTGTGGGCCCTGGGCTACGCCGGGAGTGGCTCCTGGCACGTGGATTTTCGCGCGGGGGCGGGCCGCGACGCGCCGGCGGCGTATTTCGATGCCGCGCGCGGTCTGCCGTTCCGGCGCGGGCGCGATGCCTTCAATTTTTTCACGCTCGGCGACGAGACGCTCACCACCCGGGACGGAGTGCTGCTGCGTTACGATCGCGCCGCCAGCCGGTTCGTGCCCGAGACCCGCCTCGAGCACGCCGCGCCGCTGAACCCGGCTGCCACCGCGCCGGGAGGGGACGGGGACCAGTGGTGGCTCGTCGCGTCGCCCACGGCGCAACTGGTCCGACTGGTGCCGGCGGCGGAAAATCGCTGGCGTGCCGAGATTTTATCCGCCGGACCGCTGCAAGGCCTGGTGCCGCGCGCGCTGCACTACGATGCGCCGACCCGCACGATCTGGGTCGCGGGCCGGGGCGCGCCCGTGACCGTCGATCCCGCGTGGCAGCCGGCCCAACCGGCCGCGCCGCTCCGCGCCAGCGTGCGCCGGCTCACCACGGCGGCCGGTGAACTGATCTGGGCCGGCACGGGTTTCGAGGTCCCCCGCGTGCAACCCCCGATGCTCGACGCCAGCCGGAATTCCCTCCGCCTCACCTTCGCGGCGCCCGCCTTCATGCCGGATCATCGCGGCGTGATTCGCACGGTCTTCCGCACGCGGCTCGAAGGCCTCGAGGACGAATGGAGCGCGTGGTCGCCGACGCCGTGGCGTGAATTCTCCCAGCTGCCCGGCCGGAATTTCGTGTTTCATGTGCAGGCGCGGGATATCGAGGGGCGCGAGAGCGGCATTGGCACGCTGGCGTTTGGCATCGCGCCGCCGTGGTGGCGCACCTGGTGGTTCATCGGCCTGGGCGGCGCCGCAGTGATCGGCGCCGTCGCCGTCGCCAGTCGCTGGTGGACGACGCGCGCGCTCCGCCGCCGCGTGCAATCGCTCGAAGCCCAGTCGGCCGTGGAGCGCGAGCGCCTGCGGCTCGCGCGCGACCTGCACGATGAGGTGGGTTCGGGGCTCGGCCGGGTGATCCTGTTTGCCGACGAAGCCGAGCGCGCCAATGGCGAGACGGAGAAAGTCCGCGCCTCGCTCGTCCAGGTGCGCAGTGCGGCGCAAGAGCTGGTGCAACACGCGCGCGAGATCGTGTGGGCCGTGAACCCGCAGCACGACACGCTCGCGAGCGTGATCGAGCGGTTTGGCCACTACACCGTCGAGACGCTGCGGGCGGCGGGCATCGCCTGTGCGCTCCACCGCCCGCAGGCGGAAGAGCTGCCGCCGGTCGTGCTCGGCTCGGAAGCGCGGCACAGCCTGTTCCTGGCGCTGAAGGAGGCGGTGCACAATTGCGTGAAATATTCGGAGGCGAAATCCGCGGAGTTCCGGCTGGAGATTTCCGGCGGCGACTTCGTGATGATCCTGCGGGATCGCGGCCGCGGTTTTGCGCCGGGGGAGGTTCGCGGCACGGGTTACGGGACGGCGAGCATCGCCGCCCGCGCCAAGGTGCTCGGCGGCCGGGCGGAAATCACGGGCGCGCCCGGACAGGGCACGACGGTCATGTTGCGGGTGCCGTTGAACGGACCGGCGAAATAGCCCCGGCCCGCCCCGGGACGAAGCCCCGCGGCCGCCGGCCCGGGGAGTCTGCGACCGGCAGTGAGGCCGCCCGTGGTGGACCCCCGGGAGAACGAGCGAGGTCAGAAGAAGGGGCGAGTTTGCCGCCTAACGGTATGGGTGCGACAGGAAGGGAGGTCAGCCAGCTGTAGCGGCGGTCTATGACCGCCGGCGATGTGCCAAGGGTTCTCGTTCGGCGGTCACAGACCGCCGCTACAACCAAGGCCTTTGTTTTCTGACCTCACTTCCTGTTACATCCTAACGGTATGCCTGGGCGTTGATGATCTTGAAATCTTCGACGTGGTAGTTGAGGTCGGCGCGGAAGGCCAGTTTCACGCCGAAAAGTTTCTCCATGCGCACGAGCAGATCGGCGTCCTCGCTTAGAGGTTAGCTTCCGATAGCAACGTCGACGGCTTCAGCCGAAACGCCCTTGCGACCCGAAGGGCGTTCGTGAACGAAACGTCTTTCTCACCGCGTTCAAGCTGCCCGATGTAGGTCCGGTGGAGATCGCATTATTCGGCGAAGTCTTCCTGGCTGACTCCCACGCGCTTGCGTTGGGCGCGAATCGCATCGCCCATCTTACGGAGCATAGACCGCGCACTGGCTCCGCAGGCCCGTTGTGTTTCGAAATGCCTGTGGATTTTGGGGATAAGAAAGGCCGCCCGAGTGGGCGGCCTTTGAAGTCGAAGGGGTGTGGCGTCTCACACGCTCTCTCTCAGCGATATTCCTCGCCCGTGACGGCGTTGATGATCTTGAAGTTCTCGACGTGGTAGTTGAGGTCGGCGCGGAAGGCCAGTTTCACGCCGAAGAGTTTCTCCATGCGCACGAGCAGATCGGCGTCCTCGCTGCGGAGGCGTTCGAGGATGCTCGGGTGCACGAGCACACGGAGCGAATATTCCTTGCCGTCGTTGCGCACCTGGATGCGGCGGGCGACGGACTGGAGCTTGCGCTGGAGTTCGACGGAGACGGTGGTGGCGCTCTTCACGATGCCGCGGCCGCGGCAATAGGGACAGTCGGTGTAGAGGTTGCTCGCGAGCGATTCCTGCTGGCGCTGGCGGGTCATCTGCATGATGCCGAGCTGCGAGATGGGCAGGATGTGGTTCTTCGCCTTGTCGGTGGACATCAGCTCGACCATCTTCTCGTAGACGGCGTTGCGGTGGCGCCGCTCCTTCATGTCGATGAAGTCCATGATGATCAGGCCGCCGAGGTTGCGGAGGCGGATCTGGCGCGCGATTTCGGCGGCGGCCTCGAGGTTGACGGCGTAGATGACGTTCTTCTCGTCGCCGCCGCGGTTCTTGTGGGAGCCGGTGTTCACGTCGATGGCGATGAGCGCCTCGGTCTCGTCGATGATGATTTCGCCGCCGCTCGGGAGCGGGACCTTGCGCTGGCCGGTCTGCTCGATCTGGCGCTCGATGTTGAAGCGCTCGAAGATCGGGATGCTGTCCTTGTAGAACGCGATCTTGCCGGCGCTGCGCTTGGAGATCTGGCCGACGAGTTTCTGGGTGCGTTCGTGGTCGTCCTTGCTGTCGATGAGCACGCGGTCGACCTCCTCGGTGAGGAAGTCGCGCACGGTGCGCTCGACGAGATCGGGTTCCTGATAGAGGCAGGCGGGGGCGCGGTCGCTCTTCATCTTGGCCTGGATGCTTTCCCAGGTCTTGAGGAGCAGGTGGAGATCGCGGACGAAGTAGCGGGATTTTTTTCCTTCGCCGGCGGTGCGCACGATGACGCCGACGCCCTCGGGGAGGGTGAGCTCGTTGATGAGGGTGCGGAGGCGTTTGCGCTCGGCGGGGTCCTCGATCTTGCGCGAGATGCCGCAGCCATCGGAGAACGGCGTGAGGATCAGGTAGCGGCCGGGGATGGAGAGGTTGGTCGTGGTGCGCGGGCCCTTGGTGCCGATGGGGCCCTTGGTGACCTGGATCACGATCTCGGTGCCGGGAGGATACATCGAGGGGATGTCCTTCACGGTGGGCTCGGTCGGGCGCTCGGGGGCGTTTTTCCTTTTGTTCACGCGCACGACTTCCACGGAGGAGTCGGCGGCGGCGGGGAGCATGTCCCAGTAATGGAGAAACGCGTTCTTGGTGTAGCCGATGTCGACGAAGGCGGCCTTGAGACCGGGGTCGAGGTTCTTGATGCGGCCCTTGTAGATGCCGCCGACCATCCGGTTGTCGGACTCGCGCTCGATCTCGAATTTCTCGAGGCGGCCGTCGACGAGCAGCGCGACGCGCTTCTCGAGGGGCTCGGAGTTGATGATGAGCTCGCGATAGCTGCCTTTTTCCTTCTGGAAAAAGGCGACGATCTTCTGGAGCAGGGGGCGCTGCCTGGCGCGTTCGGCGGCGCCGGCTTTCAGCTCGGCGGTGTCGATGGGTGCCGTCTCGGGGGCGGCGGGGGGATTGACGAGGTCTTCGTCATGCTTGCGGAGAACCTCCTCGGGGGAAGACGAGGGGGTGGATTGCGATTGATCGCTCATGGTGGGTGTCGTGGCGGGTTGTCACGGCGGCACCGGCTGCGGCAGTTGTGGCGCAGGAGATTCTGGCAGGGCGGTCCATGGCGCGAAAAAGGGACTTCATGCGAAGTCCTTTCGGAAGCGCCAGACGCTCTGGACCAGTCCTTGCAGCAAACAGCAACTGAGCATAAAGGTGCCACCGTAGCTGATGAAGGGAAGCGGTATGCCGGTGATCGGCATCAGCCCGATGGTCATGGCGATGTTCACAAACACATGCACCGCGAACAGCACAGTCACCCCGACCGCGAGCAAAGTGCCCAGGCGGTCGCGGGCGTGCGACGCGATGCGAATGCCGTTGAACAACACCACTGCAAACAGGCCCAGGACCAATAGGCTTCCCAGAAAACCTTTCTCCTCGGCGATAACCGAGAAGACAAAATCATTGTGCGAGACCGAGCTCGGCAGGTAGCCGAGTTGCGCCTGCGTGCCGTCCGTCCAGCCCTTGCCGGCGAGGCCGCCGCTGCCCACCGAGATGAGGGACTGCCGCTGGTTCCAACCCACGCCGGCGGGGTCGATCTTGTCGGGCCAGAGGAAGGCGACGATGCGGTTGCGCTGGTAGTCGCGCAACGGCAGCCACGAGCCGGACCAGTTTTTGTCCGCGTGGACATAGGGGGCGGGCGAGCCCTTGGCCTCGATGAAATCCTTGTAGCGAACGGTATCCCAGCCGACCAGCCCGACGATCACCAGAAACGCCGCCAGCGCCCCGGCGAAGAAGCGCGAGGACAGCTTGGAGACATAGAGCATCGAAAAAACCATCGGGGGCAGGACAATCGCCGACTTGAGGTCGGGTTGGAGCAGAATGAGCAGCATGGGTGCACCCACCGCAAGGGCCAATTTCCCGAGCGTGCCGAGCGATTGGGTGATCGAGCCGACTTTGTCGTGCAGGAGGATGCTGCCGGCCACGAGCAGCACCGCAATTTTCGCCGTCTCCGAGGGTTGGAAAACAAACAGCCAGCGCCGCGACCCGTAGACCATCTTTCCGATGCCGGGAACCAGCACCAGAATGAGCGTGATGATGCACGCGACGTAGATCCAGTGGACGATGCTGAGCCAGAACCGGTAATCGATGAGCGAGACGGCCACGTAAACCGCCGCGCCAAAGCCGAACCAGACGATCTGCTTGAGCCAGTCGTTGCCGTGCGTGGGCACCTGCGCGGAATAGATGAACGCGATGCCGATGAGGCCCAGGCAGATGATCGCCAGCGGGCTCGCCCAATCCCAATGCGTGCGCGTCGTCGGCTTGAAGACGTTCAGGTAATCGGCGGGCGAGGCGAGGTTCACGGCGGCGGGCGGACGGCGATGTAGCTTTTGGTCAGGCCAAGAAACCGCTCCCGCAGGATCGTGCAATCCGGGAAAAGCGCCTGCATCTCCGCCAACCGCAGGAGCCGCACCTCGTCGAGGAACGCGTCGACCGCCGCCGCTCCCGGCCGCTCGATCCAGCCGCGCACCGTGAAATTCCGGATCAGGCGCCGCTGCCAGGGGCGCGGCAGCCAGTGGATGAACGGGGCGACCAGATGCGGCTCGACGAAGAATTCGCGGGCCGGCGTCTGCACCCACAATCGTCGCCCCACGCGGCGCGCTTCGCGGGCGAACGCCTGCTGCCGTTCCCAACCGCCCACGTGTTCGATCACGCTGTTGGAGCACAACACGTCGAAGCTCCCGTCGGCAAACGGCAGGGCGCAGCCGTCGGCGGCGACAAAGTCGTGCGCCCCGGCTCCGGCGGCGGCCAGCCCCGCATCGGCGCGATCGCGATTCACGATCGTCACCGCCGCGTCGATTCCGCTCTCCGCCCAGAACGCTGCCGTGCCGCCCACGTCCAGGATGCGTTCTCCCGGGAGCGGGCTCACCGCGGCCCGGAACCGCTGCATGCGCCGCCGGCGGAACACCGGTGAAATCGCGCCGTAGAGCCGGTGGAGGGTCATCGCGCGCTGGCGGCCGGTTCCGCGGGCTCGGGTTGCGCCTTCCCGGCGTCCGCCGGGTCCTCGGTCCGCGCGAGGAGTGCGGTCGTCTGCGCATTCGCCAGCCCGAGCGCCGTCCAGAAAATCACCGCGCCCATCGGTCCCTCGAACACCACCCCGAAGCACCCGCTCGTGAACATCACCCAGGCCACGCTCCACCAGCCCAGCGGCCCGAGCGCCGCGTCGTCGGTGCGCGCGAGCCGCGCCAGCCGCCGGGTGGCCCCGGCCATCGCCGCGACCATCGCGCCGAAGGCCGCCAGCCCGACCAATCCCATGCGTCCAAATACGGTCAGCACGATGCTGTGCGGGCTGCGGGTCGTGAAGTCGTCGCCGAGATCGCGCTCGTAGGTGCGCACGAAGCGCTCGGCCAGATCGTAGCCGAAACCGAGGCCGAAGACGGGGTTCTGCTCGATCGTGTCGTCGGCCACCGAGCGCCACCACGCGAGGCGGAAGCGGTTGTTGTCGCCGACGGTGCGCCGGTCCTCCGACGAGTAGCGCCCGGTCCCGCTGAAATCGACGATGGACGCCGCGTGTTCGTAGAGCGTGTAGGCCCGGCTCTGTTGGAAATCGCCGCCGCGCAGCAACGCCACGAGGGCCAGCCCGGCCAGCGCGAGCGGCGCGAGCACGGCCTGCAGTCTCCACGGCGTCCAGCGTCGCGCCGCCGCCCACCAGCCGCCGGCGACCAGCAACCCCATGATCGCGGCGCGCGACGAGTTGATGGTGAACGCCGAGGCGTAGGCCGCCGCTGCGATCGTGAGGCGGCCGAGCCAGGGCAGGGCCGTGGCGGTCATCACGAGATAGAAGCCGGCGAAGCAATACGCCGCCACGAGGTCATCCTTGTAGAACAGGATCGGCACCCCGCGCACGCGCAGCGTGCCGAGGAAGAAATCCTGAAACTGCGTGAACAGGAAGAACGTGAGGGGCAGCACTCCGAGCGCCACGAGCAGCGTCCGCCGCAACAACCGGGCCGAGGCCGCGTGGGCCGCCATGGCCTGCGCGAGAAAAAAGAACAGCGCGTAATAGCACGTCGCGAAGTCGCGCAGGGCGAGCGCGCCATGCGCCCGCACATCCACCCACAGCCGGCCCGCCCCGATCGCGAGCCAGGCGAGGATCGCGTAGTTCAGGGCATCGCGAAAAATGACGGCGCTTTCGCGGCGGGCCATCCGCAGCAGGGTGGCGGCGAGGCCCGCCAGCAGGGCCGTCTCGGCCGGCAGCAACGGCAGCCGCGGGGCGAGCGAGATCTGGGCGAACCCGCGGTTGCCGAGCACGTAGCCGGCGAGCGCCGCCGCGAGCGCCCACGCTTCGGGCCGCGGGCCGCCCAGCCACTCCAGCGCCAGCCACGCGATCAGCACCGCGAGGACGCCCGCCAGCGTGTAGGTTTCCTGGGCGATCCCGAATGATACGACCACGGCCAGCAGCGCGCCGAGCACGGCGATGAGCCAGAACCGCAGACGTGGATCCATGACGGCGACTCCATGAACCACGCTGGCGTTTGCAACTCCGCAACGCGCATGTCCCCGATCGCGGGTGTAATACCAGTTACGTGGCGCTTGGGCGCTCTGGATTTTGTCGGCCCGCCCGGTGGGCGGGCCTACAAGGCCAAACCGCTACGTAACTGGTATAACAGGACGTGCGGTCAGCGAACCGATGGCTTGGTTGTGGCGGCGGTCTGTGACCGCCGAACGAGAACCCTTGGCGCATCGACGGCGGTCACAGACCGCCGCTACAGCTGGCTGACCGCACTTCCTGTTATACCAACGGCTGCTGAAGAATGGACGATTGGGTCCCGTGGGTAGGTCGGGGTTTATCCCCGACACCCGCCGTAGCCGGATAGGTGTCGGGCGTAAAGCCCGACCTACGATTGTTCAAATCTCAACAGCCGTTGGTATTACGCCCCCCGATCGCTCCACGGCTTCCCGGTTGGGTTTCGTAACTGTAGGTCAACGCGCTGGCCTGCGCGCGAACCATTTGTCCATTCACACCGGACAGCCGTGCCGATCGCTCAGGCGGGCGCGCGGGTCAGTTGTTCCCGGCACGCCGTCTCCACTGCGTCCGCCGTCCAGTGGCGCAGGCAGGCGAGCCGGTCGTGCGCGAGGTGACAGTCGCGCACCGGCCGGAAATCGGTGCGCCATTCACAGGGCACGCACGGCAGCGCGGGATGCCGCAGCACCTGCCAGCGCTCGCGAAACCAGAACGGATCCCAGCCGTGCGCCGTCGGCCCGCTCACGACGACCCCGCGGCAGCCGAGCGCGTTGGCGACGTGCATGGGTCCCGAGTTGTTGCCGAGAAAGAGTTCGGCACCGGCCAGCAGCGTGACGAGCCCCCGCAGGTCGGCGGGCGAGACGCGCCGCACCGCCGCCGGCAGCATTGCCGCCGACGTTTCGGGGCGATCGATCCAGGTGACGTCGCAGTCGAACGCGAGGCGGGCGGCGACCGTGGCGAAATGTTCCAGCGGCCAGCGCGTGAGCGCTTGGTTCGATCCGGCGTGGATGACCACGCGGCGCCGCGGTGATTTTTCCGCCGGGCCGGCGAGATGGGAGAGATCGGGCGCTGGTGGCGCCTCCGGCCAGCCGCCGGCACTCCCGGCCGGCACGAGGGCGCGCGCCATCGCCCAATGCCAGCTCGCCACGCGACGATCGTCGGGCAGCGAGATGTCGTGAGTGATCGAGCCGGCGACGCGGACGTGCGGCAGCGTCGCGCCGACCCGCACCCGGGCGCCCGAGTGGCGGGCGAGCAGATGCGCGACGTTGCCCTGGTCGAAACTGATGAGGCAGGCGTCGGGCCGACTCGCGCGCAACCACCGCCACCAGCGCACGAGCTCCCACGGTCGCCGCCATGCGGAGTTGAAACGCGCCTGCGGTGCCGTCAGCACATCGGCCGCGGGCAGGGCCACGGCGTAGAGCGGCGCTTCGCGCGGAGTCGTGAGCAGCGTGATGCGCCAGTCCGGGAAGCGTGCGCGCAGCGTCTGCACGACCGGCAGGAAAACGACATTGTCGCCCAGATTCACGAACTTGAAGATGACGAGGTTCATCGGGCGTTTTGCTCCCGTTCCCGCGCGGCGAACCAGCGGCGGCGCATCGCAGAGGACGTGACCGCCCGCAGCAACGCGATCAGGCCGAACCGCAGGTAAGGGGCGACAAACAGCACCGCGCCCCACGCGCCCCAATGGCGGATGCAGAAGCGCCACCACGGCGGTGGATAAAAATAATTCCTCGGCGAGCGAAAGCTGCGCGCGATCTCGGCCACGGAGCGCCCGCCGCGCAGCCATGAGTCCTTGTCGCGATCCGCCGGCTCGACGTCGTGACACACCACCGCGCTGACCACGACCACGTCGAAACCCGCACGCCCGCAGCGCAGGCCGAAATCCGTATCGCCATACGCCTGGGGAAACCGGGCCGCATCCGGCAGCCCCACGCGACGCGCGATGGCGGCTGGCACGCAGACGCAGTTGCCGTTCATCGTGTCGACCGACACGACGGCATCCGGCTCGCCGGCGGCCAGCGCCAGTCCCCGCCAGTGCCGGCGCCATCCGCCGAAACGCAGGCCGGCGGGGGAATCCACCTGGGCGACCGCGACACGCAGGCCCGCCAGTGCCTCGGCGCGAAGCCGCTCGAGCGCGCCGGCCGCTGGCCGGCAGTCGTCGTTGAGCCAGAATATCGTTTCGCACTCCGCGTTGGCGAGCGCGTGGGCCATGCCACGTGCGATCGCACCGGTCCACCAGAGGTGGCCGTCACCGCGGAGCACGAGGACGCCGGGGAATTCTGCGCGCACGGCGTCGGCCGTGCCGTCCGTTGACCCATCATCGACCACGCAGACGCGCAGCCATACCAAGGTGCCGGTCTCGCGCAGATGACGCAGGCAGCCGAGCGTGAGCTCACGGCGGTTGTGCGCCGGGACGATCGCCCAATCGCGGCCCGGGAGCGTCTCAGCCATGAGGCAACACCTCCTTGATCGCGGTGGCCACGGCCGAGCCCGGCATCTCGGTCAGGCATTCGACGCGGGCGCGGCGGCACTGCCAGTTGCAGCCGTAGCAATCGAGCGGGTGATGCACCCAGCGCTGGCGTTTCGCGTCACCCCACGGGCCGAACCAGCCGAAATGTCCGCCGCCCGTGACAATCACGGCGGGCTGATCGAGCGCCGTCGCGAGGTGGGCGGCGGCGCTCTCCACGGTGAGCACCAGGCGCGCGCCGGCGATCAGCCGGACAAAATCCGTGTGCGGGACGTCGATCAAAACTTCGACGCGGGCGCCGGCCCCGCGCAGCTCGTGGGCGAGCCGCTCCAGATCGTCGCGACGCGAGCCGGGGCCGACGAGGCGCGCCACGGCATCTGGTTCGAGCGCGGCCCGCCACGCGGCGAGCCACGCGTCGGGAGGATAGTCGCGGATGCGATCGGCGCCGAAGGGACAGAAGACGATTTCGCCGCCGGACTGAACTCGGACGCTGCGCAGGCGCGGTCGCACCTCCTCCCAGCCGACCTCGCGCGCCAGCACGCGGCGCGCGACTTCGCGGTGTGCGAGCAACTCGCGGCTCCACGGCGGCGTGGCCGCGTCCGGATAGTCGTTCGCCGGACCGGGACGATCGGCGAGTGCGAGCGTGCCGGGAGTCGGGCGTTCGCCCACGCCGTGCCACCGATCCGCGTCGAGCCAGCACAGCGCGAGGTCGCGATAGAGCGAACGCGTGTGACGCAGGCAAACCAGCTCATCGAACCTTTCCCCGGCCCACGCCGGCGCGCAGCGGGCCCGCACGGGCCGGATGTCGCGCCAGACCCCGGCGGCGCCGGCCGGTGCGATCCATCGCGCCACCTCGGGAAATTCCGCCGCGGCGAGCGGCGCGGCCACCTCGGAGATCACGAGCCGGCAGTGCGGCGGACCGAAATGATCCATGAGCAGGCGCAACGCGCCCGTCGCGAGCACGAAGTCGCCGAGCCGGTCGAGTTTGAAGAGGCACGCGCGCCGTCGCACCGGCGGTGCCGGCGCCCGGGGCGGTCGCGCCAGCCGCCGGGCGAGCAGGCCGCGCAGCCACGGAGGAAGGGCGGGGCGCGGGTTCATGGTGTCGACGGCATCGCGGTCAGGATGCGTCGCGTTTCCCAAGCGCTGACCGGGAGATTCACCAAAGCGAACGGGATCGCCAGCGCGAGCATCACGCCGGACGCGCCCCAGCGCGGGCCGAGTTGCGCGCACAGCACCAGACTGACGGCGACGGACGCCCAGCCCGCGGCGGTATTGGCGGCGATGCGGCCGACGCCGTTCAACACCATCGCCAGCGGCTGTCCGCAGAATTGCAGCACGTGCCAGCCGGCGACCGCCCACAACAGCGCCGGCTCGATCATCGGGGCGCGTTCGCCGAGCCAGAGCCGAACCAGCGCCGGCACGAGAGGCGTGAGCGCCAGGGTCGGCCCGACGAAGGCCGCCAGCGTCAGGACCCAGGTGGCGCGAAACGTCCGCCGCGCAAACTCCGCCTGGCCGCGTGCGTCGGCGTGTGTGTAGGCGGGCCAGGCGGGCGCCAGGGCGAGGCTGTGCACTTGCGTGGCCAGGCTGTAGAGCCGTTGGAGCACGCCGTAGGCTGCGGCGGCGGCCGGACCGGCAAACAGCACGACCAGCATCGGGGTGAACGCGCCGGTGACGGTCGCGCTGAGTTGCAGCGCGAAAAACGTGGCGCTCTCCGCCACGAGGCCGGCCGCCGCGCCGCGGGCGGGCGCACTGGTTCGCAGCCACGCGAGCTGCCGGCGCAACCACCACCACGTCGCGAGATGGGGGGCGACAAACGCGACGGCCGAGATGCCGACGTAGGCCGCGAAGGGCCAGCGCTGCCAGGCCGCAACCGCCACCAACCCGAGCGACAACACGCTGCCGCCCGCGGTGGCCAGCCCCGTCACCTCCATCCGCTGCACCCCCGCGGCCACGCGCGCCGCCAGCGACAGCGGCACGTGCAACGCCGCGCCCGCAAACACGAGCGCGAGGGCGGGCGTGAGCGCGAGCCCGCCGGCGGTATCTGCGACGCCCAGCCACTCGGGCCAGCGGCCCCACCGCACGAGCGGCACGCCCGCGACGGCGAGCGCGACGCCGACCCAGCGGAGCCACCGCCGGCCGTCGTGCAGCAGGCTCGCCGCCTCGGCCTCGCGCCCGGTGGCGACGAGGCTGGCGATCCGGTTTTGCAGCGCGTTGCCGAGTCCGAAATCCAGCGAACCGAACGTCCACAGCAGGCCCGTGAGGCCGATCCACAGGCCGAACCATCCGGGCCCGAGCGCCCCGAGCGCGATCGGCACCTGCACCAGCGCGCACGCAGCCGAGACGACGCGGGCAGCGACCAGCGTGGCCGCGCTCACGCCGAGGTGGCGCAGGCCGGGTTCGCGGGGGGCGGTGCCTTGGTCGAGCATGGGTGCGGCCGATCTGCGTGCGCATCTCTGGCCGTTGCGGTGGCAATGTCCACGCTAACTGGGCGCACCTGAAGTTCCTGCAACGTGACCGCACCGCGGGGTGGGCCGGGCGCTCCGCGCACGGCCAAATCGCTTCGATTCCCGCTCGCGCTTGGCCGCCTGCGGAGCGGCCGGCCCACCTTCCGGCCTTCTGCAAGAAAGAGAGATGCGCGTGCTGACTCCAACCGCGGGATTGCCGTTGCTTCGGATGCACTGCGCCGCTTCATCGGCGCGGATGAAGGACTGCGAGTGCCCGGCCTGTGGTTCGGCCACGAGTGAAGATCCTCGGGGCAAGCCCCGAGGCATCAGACCAATGCCGCCCTGCAACCGTCGACCACGCATCGGAGCGGCGAGCGCCAGCGAGTCGACGCGCTGCGACTCGCTGGCGCTCGTCGCTACCCAACCAAGCCGAAGCAAGTTTACCCGCCTGTGGCGGCGCCGCAGGCGACCAGGGCTTCGCGGTCTCGGACCCACGCCGAATGAATTCACCGGCGGCGGAGCCGGCAATGAATGGCCGTCGTCGTGAAACTCGCGCTCTCCACGCTTTGCGAAAATCCGCGGCACCGCACGGGCCTCACGACGCTGTTTCACGAATTCGTCGCCGCGGGGTTGAAGGTTGCGCCCGACGTGGCGTGGGTGGTTTTCGCCGGGCCGGACGCGCCGTGGACGATTGTCGATGCGCGCGTGATCGTGGTGCGGGACTTCCCCGCCAACGACCGGCGGGCCGCGCGGCTGTGGGCCGATCATTTTTCGGTGGCGCCGGCGGCGCGTGAATTGGGCGCGCAGGCGTTGCTCACGGTGGGATTTGTGCCGCTGCTCACGGCCGGCTTGCCGGTGGCGATGCACGTGTTCACGGTGCAGCACCGGCGGCCCGGCGGCGGAGTGGGCGCGTGGTATCGGCGGGTCGCGGTGGCGCGCGGATTGCGGCGGGCGGCGTTGGTGATCGCCAACTCCCGGTGGACGGCGTCGCAGCTGGGTTTGCCGCCCACGGATTCGCGGCTGCTCGTGAGCCACGAAGGCGTGCAACACGACCGTTTTTTTCCGGCCGACGGGGTGGGCGGGCGCGTCCCTGCGCCCGCATTTGAAGGCGGCGGGCTGCCGAAGGAGTATCTGCTGTGGGCGGGTAATTTCTACGCCTACAAGCGGGTCGAACTCGCGCTCGCGGCCTATGCGCAGTTGCGCGCGGAGCTGCGCGTCCGGTTTCCGCTGGTGCTCGCGGGCGGCGATTGGGACGGCGGTCGCGCACGGGCCGAAACCGTGGCGCGTGCCCTCGGCCTCGAACGCGACGTGCGCTTTCTCGGCTGGGTGGACGACGCGGCGCTGCCGGCGCTCTATCGCGGGGCGCGGGCGCACGTGCTCGCCACGAGCGAGGAGACGTTCGGGCGCAGCGTCGCGGAGGCGATGGCGTGCGGCTGTCCGTGCGTGGTGCAGGATCTGCCGGTGCTGCGGGAGGTCACGGAAGGCGCGGCGCTGTTTTGCGATTTCGCGGAGAGTGGGCCGGCGGGCGCAGCGCTGGAGCGGATTTGCACCGATGATGCCCTGGCGGCCCGGTTGCGCGCCGCCGGCGTGCGGCGCGCCGCCGGTTTCACGTTCGAGAAGCTGGCCCGGGAGCGGATCGACGCGCTCCGCGCGGTCGTGCGGTAATCCTAACGGCTTGCACCGCGTCCACGGCTGCGGCAGGGATTGCCCGCCATGTCACTGAGCGCCGTTCTCCAGAAGCTCTACCGCCAGGTGCCGGTGGTGCGGGAACTCGGCCAGTTGCGGGAACTCGTCCTCCGGCAGAACGAGGCGCTCGACGCGCTGCGGCCCGCCCGGTTTCTCGCGGCCGAAGAGGCACTCGGCCGCCATCCGCGCTACGGCGACCCGCGGCGCCTGCACGCGGCGGGCTACCAGTCGTTTTCGCAGAACGACGAGGACGGCATGATCGCCGAGACCTTCCGGCGGATCGGCGCGCCCAACCGCACGTTCGTCGAGATCGGCGTGGGCGACGGCGCGGAGAACAACACGCGCCTGCTGCTGCACAGCGGCTGGCGCGGCTGGTGGTGCGAAGGCAGCGCGCGGGCGGTCGCCGGGATCCGACGGCGGTTCCCGGGCGAACTCGCCGACGGGCGGCTGCAGCTGTGCGCCGAGATGCTCTCGCCCGCGACGGTGGCGGACTTGCTGGCCGGAGCCGGCGTGCCGACCGAGCCCGACTTCCTCGGAATCGACATCGACCAGCACACCTACCACGTGTGGGCGGCGTTGCCGGCGCTGCGGCCGCGGGTGCTGGTGGTGGAATACAACGCCACGTTTCGTCCGCCGATCGAATGGGTCACGCCCGTCGATGCGCCGCCGTGGGATGGCTCCCGGGATTTCGGGGCGAGTCTCTCCGCCTGCGAGCGGCTCGCGCGGTCGCGGGGCTACGCGCTCGTCGGCTGCGACTTCACGGGGATCAATGCGTTTTTTGTCCGGGCGGATTTGGTGGGCGACCAGTTCCTCGCGCCGTTTGACGCCGCCACGCATTACGAGCCGCCGCGCTACGGTCTGCGCGGGCACGGCGTGCGTGCCCGGGATACGATGCTCCAGCCGCGGATCGATCCGGCGGGCTGAGCCGCGGATCTGGGTGTGCATGAGCGAGGTTCCCACCACCGCGTCGACGGCGAACGCCAGCCGCACTCCGCATGGTTGGTGGCCGGCCATCCTCTGCGCGCTGGCGGGTGCCGCAGTGTTTCAATTCTGGGGCAACGCCACGCTGGGCTACATCAAGAGCGCATCGCTGTTCTACTGGTGGGGCGTGCAGTGGTTCGACCCGCGGGCGGAGACCGAGCACGGGCCGCTGATCGTCGCGGTGGCGGCGTGGCTGTTGTGGCGGAATTTGCGGAAAGTTGAGCGTCTCCTTCCTCCGGCCGGCTCTCTCCGCGCTCCACCCTCCACCCTCCAGTCGCCGTGGCCGCCGGCCGCGGCCATGGCCGCCGGCCTCGCCCTCCACGCGCTCGGCTTCGCGGCCCAGCAGGCGCGCGTCTCGATCATCGGGCTGCTCGTGTTTGCCTGGGGTGTGCTGCGGCTCGGCGGCGGGCGGCGGTGGGGGAGGGCGGCGGTGTTTCCGCTGGGCTTCCTGGTCTTTGCGATCCCGTTCAGCGCGCTCGACTCGGTCGGTTTCTGGCTGCGGGTGTGGGTGATCCAGGCGAGCGCCACCCTCGCGCACGCCGCGGGCATCGACGTCTTGCAGAGCGGCACACAGCTCCTCGCGCCCGATGGTCGCTACCACTACGATGTCGCCGCCGCGTGTTCCGGCGTGCGTTCGCTCGTCGCGCTCGCCGCGCTGGCGCTGCTCGTCGGCTATCTGAACTTCCGGAGCTGGTCGCGCCGGCTCGTCGTTTTCGCGCTGTGCTTCCCGCTCGTCTACGTCGGCAACGTCGCGCGCATCGTCTCGATCGTCTTTGCGGCCCAGTGGCTCGGTCCCGTCTGGGGCGACCGCGCGCACGAGGTCATGGGCTACGGCGTGTTCGTGATCGTGCTGGGCGGCGTGCTCGCTGCGGTCGCCGCCCTGGCGCGCTGGCACCCCGAATCCGCCCCGGAAGTTTGTCATCCATTAGATGACAAACCGGCCGGTTTTACCAGTGGCGCGGGCGGGAATGATTGTCATCTAATGGATGACAAACGTGCCGGGGTCGTGGCGGCGGCGGTGGTGGCGATCGCGGTGGGGGAGGTCTTTTTTCTGCGGCAGCTCGCGGCGTTGCCGCCGCGCGGGGCGGCCGGTGTGCGGCTCGCGGCGGACGGGGAAAATCCGGTCGAACTGCCCGCGTTTCTCGGCATCGAGTGGACGGGCCGGCCCGAGAAAGTCACGCCGGCCGAGCGCGACATCCTGCCGCCCGACACCGGTTTCTCGCGCAAGCTCTATTTCAACCACCGCGATCCGACGAAACGCGTGCTGGTCTCGATCGTGTTGAGCGGTCGCGACCGCTCGTCGATCCACCGGCCGGAACTTTGTCTGATCGGGCAGGGGTGGACGATCGCGGGGGCGGCGACGCGGCCGTTCGCGTATCCCGGCCACGCGGCCGCCGCGTTTCCCGCGACGGTGCTGCGCGTGCAGCGGGAAGTGGCCCCGCCGGGGCGGAACCGACCACCCGCCGTCGCGGGTCAGCCCGGTGGGCGCGTGGTCGTGCCGCAACTCGTCGCCTACTGGTTTGTGGGCAGCGACGGCGTCGTGCCCACGCACTGGCAGCGCCTCGTGCATGACGCGTGGAACCGCGTCGCGCATGCCCGGGCGGACCGCTGGGCCTACGTGCTCCTGCAAACCGATGCCGCCGACGGCGAAGCCGCCGCGCTCGCGCGCATGCAGGCGGTGCTGAGCGAGACGCTGCCCGCGTTCCAGAAGGTTTTTGCGAAGCAAAAACCTTAACTTACTGAGTCTCGCGAAATAGAGTGACAAAAGTTCAGCGGTTCGGGGAGCGCACCCGTCTCGGGCGCTCGTGTCGGCGTCTCGCCGACACCTCCGAAGTCCTCGGCGGGACGCCGAGGACGGCCCGCGGGACGCGGGCGCTCCCCGAACCACCGCGTGTCACTCAATTATGCGAGCCTCGGTAGGTTTTCGTCCGGCAAAAACCGGGCGCGTCTCAGTTTCTTGCAGTCCGGAGGGAGCAGCAATTTTCAGCCGCCGAGCTTGGGCGCTTGGAAAGGCGCCCCTCCGCAGGGCAAGAAAGTGAGCTGCGCCCGCGAAAACCTGGCTTGAGCTTTGAAGGGCGCGGCCTACCGTTCGCCTCCCTTGATCGCAAGAAGCGCAGCCGACTTCGCCCTTCTGATCACTGAGAGCGACGCTTTTGACTGGTCGCTCCCGGTGGCGTTGGTCGTGGGCGGAGGCATCGGTTTCTGGGTCGTATGGGCGCTCACCAAGCACACGCGCCGCGTGGCGCACGAGCAGGCGGCCGAGCTGATCGAAGTCGCCCGCCGCGAGGCCGCCGTCGCCGCCGAGGAGCTGAAACAAAAGGCCGAGGCCGAAATTGCCGAGAAACGCGCGGAACTCAATCGCGACTACGACCGCCGCGAGATCGAAGCCGACGTGCGCCTGCGCGAAATCCGCGCGCACGAGGAGTCGCTCGCCCTCCTCGACTACCAGCTCGAGCAACGCCAGGAGCGCCTCAACCGCGAAAACGCCGCCGCCAAGCAGGCGCGCGACGCCATCCGCGCGATGTCGAAGAGCGTGCGGAAGCGGCTCGAGGGCGTCTCGCAGATGGACGCCGAGGAGATCCGTCGCCAGCTCCGCGAGGAGGTGTTGCTCGAGTGCCAGGACGAGCTGCGCGCCCTCCGCCGCTCCACGCTCGAGAAGTCCGAGCAGGAGATGCAGACCGACGCGCGCCGCGTGCTCATCGCCGCGATGCAGCGCATCGCCAGCCGCCCCAACAACGACCTCACCGCGACCATCGTGCAGCTCCCCAACGAGGAGATGAAGGGCCGCATCATCGGCCGCGAGGGCCGCAACATCAAATCCTTCGAAGCCGCCACGGGCGTCACACTGCTCATCGACGAGTCGCCGCAGATGGTGCTCGTGTCGTCGTTCGACCCGGTGCGTCGCGAGGTTGCGCGCGCCGCGCTCGACGCGCTGATCAAGGACGGCCGCATCCACCCGGCGAGCATCGAGGAATTCGTGAAGCGCGCGCAGGAGGAGATCGATCTCGTGACGACGCAGGCGGGCGAGGACGCCGTCGCGCGGCTCAACATCAACGGCCTCCATCCCGAGATCATCAAGCTGCTCGGCCGCCTGCGCTACCGGTTTTCCTACAACCAGAACGTGCTCGATCACTCGGTCGAGACCGCGCTGCTTGCCTCGCTCATCGCAAGCGAGGTCGGCCTCGACCCGAACCTCGCGAAACGCGCGGGCCTGCTCCACGACATCGGCAAGGGCGTGCCCGGCGAACTCGAAGGCAGCCACGCCGTGATCGGCGCGGAGTTCATCAAGCGCTTTGGCGAGACGCCCATCGTCGTCAACGCTGTCGCCGCGCACCACGAGGAAGTGAAGCCCGAGACCGTCTACGCCGGCCTCGTGATCCTCGCCGACACGATCTCGGCCACCCGCCCCGGCGCGCGGGCCGAGTCGATGACGGGTTACATCCAGCGCCTCGGCCGGCTCGAGAAACTCGCGATGTCGATCGAGGGCGTGCAGCAGGCCTTCGCGATCCAAGCCGGCCGAGAAATCCGCGTGGTCGTGTCGCCTCACGAAGTCACCGACGACCGCGCCCGCGAAATCGCCAAGGAGCTCCGCAAACGCATCGAAGCCGAGTTGCAATACCCGAGCACGATCAAGGTCACGGTGATCCGCGAATCGCGCTTCACCGAAACGGCGACGTGATGGCTGAAGTAGCGAGTAGTGGGTAGCGAGTAGCGAGCATCACGCTGCGGAACTCGGAGGAATTTCTACTCGCTACCCGCTACTCGCTACTCACTACTTTTCACCGCCCATGGCTGACCCAAAGATCCTCGAGACCTTCCCGAATCCCGCTCCGCAGCGGGACTACTTGATCGAGCACACGCACCACGAGTTCACCTCGATGTGCCCGATCACCGGCCATCCGGATTTCGCGGCGATCACGGTGCGCTACGTCGCCGACCGGATGTGCGTCGAGCTCAAGTCGCTCAAGCTCTACTTCCACGCCTACCGGAACCAGGGCATTTTCTTCGAGGCCGCGACCAACAAGATTTGCGACGACCTCGGCGCCGCGCTCGCGCCGCGCTCGCTCGCGATCATCGCCGATTGGAAAGGCCGTGGCGGCATCACCTCGCGCATCACCTGCGAGTGGCGGCCGGCGAAGGCACGCCGCCGCTAGCGGCTGTCATGAATTTTTCCGGAGATCGGGCCCTGCCCCTGGGGCGCGCTGCACCGCGCACAAGTGCAGGACCGCCGCTCAACTGAAGTTCAGCCGGATTTACCGCTCATCCGGTCAGGTGACCGTTGCGGGATCCTAGCTGGACTCCGTCGGCTGATCGGCGACGCTGGGGCGGACTGCTCCTACCATGAAACTTCGCCACCTCCTCTTCGCCCTGATTACCATCGGCGGGCTCCGCGCCGCCAGCGATCTCCCGGTCTTCAACGCCACGCTCACCGTCGGGAGGGAACATCGCTTCGTGCTCGTCTCGCCCGCCGGCAAGACCAGCGAGTTCATCCGGCTCGGCGACACCTTCGAAGGCTACAAGCTCAAGGCCTACGACACCAAGACCAGCACCCTCGACGTCGAGCGTGATGGCAAGATCTCGCACCTCACGCTCGCGGCCGACGCCGCCGTCACCAACGCCCCGCTCGCGCCCACGCCCGCGACGATCGCCGACGCCGCGGCGGTGATGAACAAGATCCAGATCGACGTGCTGTTGGAGCGCACGGTCGTGCAGCAGAAGAAGATGTTCGCCACGCAGATCGAGAGCATCGGCAAGAATTTTCCGAATGCCGACAAGGCCGACGTCGAGGACTTGCAGAAGAAGATGATGACCGAGTTCGAGAAGGTCCTGGATGTCGGCAAAATGAAGGGCGACATCACGCGCATCTACAGCGAGACTTTCTCGAAAGAGGAATTGAACCAGATCTCGGCCTTCTACGACACGCCGCTCGGACAGGTCCTCCTCGCAAAACAGCCCGAGGTGCAGCAGAAGATGCAGGCTTCGCTCGTGCCGCGGATGGCCGAGCTCGGCCCGAAAATTCAGACCATGGCCCGCGACTTCGCGATGGAGCAGAAGGCCAAGATGCAGGGCGGTGCCGCACCGGCACCCGCGCCAAAACCGTAGCCACGCAGTCGAGATCGTCGAGGCCTCGTAGCAGCCGAGCAAGGTAACGAGGCTGGTGCACGCGCCTGAGCTTCCGTCGGCCTCCTCACGTCGGCCGCTACGACCGGCTGCATCGTCCCGCCTACGCCAACGTGGCGGTCGAGGTGGAGCGCGTTGCCCTCAACGCGCGGGGATTACGTCATGGTCGCGACAGCGCGCTGGGGGCAACGCGCTCCACCGCTGCGCGGCGCCGTGACGAATCAGCGCGCGTTCGACTGCAACCTTCCGGCTAAGCCGCGACGTGCAGCGCCACCATCACCTGCGCGTGGAGCGCGGCGGTGGCGCACGCGACGGTCGATTGCGCCGGGAACGGCGCGCCGCCGCGCCAGTCCGTGATCATCCCGCCCGCGCCGCGCACGCAGGGGATGAGCGCGGCGATGTCCCACGGGTTCATGATCGGGTCGAGCATCACGTCGGCCCAGCCGGCGGCGACGAGTAGGTAGCCGTAGCAATCGCCCCACGTGCGCACGAGCTTCGCGCGCTGCAGGAGCGCATCGTGACGCGGGCCGTCGGCGTATTTCGCCGGATTGAGCGGATCGCTGTAGAGCAGGGTCGCGTCCTCGATGCGCGTCGTCGCGCGACAGCGCACCGCGCAGCCGTTGAGCGTGGTCGTCGTGCCGTCGCCGATCATGAGTTGCCCGAGCACCGGCTGGTGGATGCAGCCGAGCACGGGCTGGCCGCGGTGGAGGAGGGCGATGAGCGTGCCCCACAGCGGGACGCCGGTGATGAAACTCTTCGTGCCGTCGATCGGATCGAGCACCCACACGAACTCGGCGTCGTCGCGCTCGCTGCCGAACTCCTCGCCAATGATGCCGTGCGCCGGGAATTTTTTCGCGATCAGCGCGCGGAGCAAGTCCTCCGCGCCGCGATCCGCCGCGGTGACGGGTGAGAGATCCCCTTTGGTTTCGACGGCGAGGCCGGGCTGGCCGTAGAGTGGGCGGATGAAGTCGCCGCTTTTTTCGGCGAGTTCGACGAGGAAGGTGCGATAGGGCGCGAGATCCACGCCAGAGTTAGAAACCACGAAACCCACGAAACACACGAAAAATTCCCGGCATTGGAGGTTTGGATTTCGGGTGTTTGGTGTATTTCGTGGTTCTCATGTCCTGGGTGCAGCAGCCGATCTTCTTCGTCGATTTCGAGGGCAGCCGTGCGAGCGGCATCCTCGAATTCGGCGTGGTGGAGGTGGTCGGGGGCAAGATCGCCGGCGCGCGCACTCGCCTCTGCCGCGCGACCGGCCGCGTGCGTGAGGAGGATGCCGCGGTGCACGGGCTGCGCGAGGAGGCGCTGGCGCAGCAGGCGCCGTTTGCCGAGGAGTGGAATTATTTTTCGAGCCTGCGCGAGCTCGGCCCGCTCGCGGCGCATTACGCGGGCGTGGAGAATGCGCTGCTCAAATCCGTGTGGCCCTATCCGCGCAGCGTGCCGGATTTCGCGCGGCCGGGCAGCCGCACGGTCGACTGGGGGCCGTGGATCGACACGGCGCGGCTCTACGCGCAGTTCTACCCGCGGTTCGACTCGGGCAAACTCGAGGCGCTCGTCGCGGCGGCGGGACTGTCGGCCGAGTTGGAGCACGTCGCCACCGAGCACTGCCCGCCGGACCGCCGCCGCTACCACGCGGCGCTTTACGATGCGCTCGCGGGTGCGCTGCTGCTGAGCTCGCTCGCGCGCGATCCGCAGCTGGCGCGCCTGACGACGATGCAACTGCTCGCACTCAGCACGCTCGACGGCGAGAAACGCGACGCGCTCACGCAACGCGAGCTGTTTTAAATCGCGTGGAGGTGGGAGCCTGCTGGCAGGCGATTGCGTGGCAGGGTCTCCCGACCCGTGAGTCCGAACACGGGTCGGGAGACCCGTGCCACTCCAAACCATCGCCTGCAAGCAGGCTCCTACCTTTGATCCAGCGGATATTTTTTTAGTCCGCTCCACTGTGCCAGCACGCGCAGCGCGAAGAGCGGTGTCGTCGTGAGATAACGCGGCCCGAGGCGGCGGGGCTCGGTGCCGAGGCGGAAGAGCCATTCGAAGCCGCTGCGCTGCACCCAGCGCGGTGCCTGCCGCACGCGGCCGGAGTGAAAATCGAACGCCGCCCCCACGCCGATCAGCACCCCCGCGTCGAGCGAGCGCCACTGTTCGGCCATGAAGTGCTCCTGTTTCGGCGTGCCGAGGCCGACCCAGACCACATCGGGCCGCAGGCGGGCGAGGTCGGCGCGGAGGGCGGCGAGTTCGCCCGCCTCCAACGCCCGATAGGGCGGCGAAAACGTCCCGACCACCGCGAGGCCGGGGAAACGCGCGCTGAGCCTCTGTTTCAACTCGTCCGCCACGCCGTGCGCGCCGCCGAGAAAAAAATGCGTCAGCCCGACCGCGCGGCCCGCATCGCACACCGCGAGCATGAGATCGGGTCCATAGACGCGGCTGACGCCGCGTGGGCCGAGCCAGACGAGCGGCATGCCGTCGGGCGTGGTGAGCCACGCGTCGTTGAAAATCCGCTGCAGCGCCGGATCGGCGCGCGCCGCGGTGAGGCCGGCGGCCGTGCCGCAGCAGATGTAGCCGCGCCGGGTCTGCCCGCGCACGCCCACCACGAGGCCGGTCGCCTGCGCCAGCGTGAGCGCGGAGACACCGACGCCAGTGACATTGTAGCGGGGCGGGGCGGACGACATGGAACACGTCGACCTTGCGCTGCGGCGGGGTCGTTGTCCACGCTGACCGTTTACTCGCATGGCCCTCGTCAGTCTCCTCGATGTCAGCCTGAGCTTCGGCGGTCCGCCGCTGCTCGATCGCGTCAATCTCCAGATCGACCGCGGCGAGCGCGTGTGCCTCGTGGGGCGCAACGGCGCGGGCAAATCGACGCTCATGAAAGTGATCGCGGGCGAACTCACGCCGGATGGCGGCCAGGTTTTCCGCCAGGCGGGCGCCGTGTTTGCGACGCTCCGCCAGGAGGTGCCGGCCGGCCTCGCGGGCACGGTGCGGGCGGTGATCGAAGGCGAGGGCGGGGCCTACGAGGAGCACAACGACTGGGAACGGCACGACCGGGTGGAGCGGCTGATCGAGGACATGGGGCTGCCGGCGGAGCATGAGTTCGCCGCGCTCTCGGCGGGGCAGAAGCGCCGCGTGCTGCTCGCGCGTGGGCTCGTCGAGGCGCCGCAACTGCTGCTGCTCGACGAGCCGACGAACCATCTCGATCTCGCCTCGATCCAGTGGCTGGAGGAATACCTGTTGCAGTGGGGCGGGGCGCTGCTGTTCGTGACGCACGACCGTGCGTTTCTGCGCAAGCTTTCCACGCGGATCGTCGAAGTGGACCGCGGCCGTCTGGTCGGCTGGGCGTGCGACTACGACACGTTTCTCGTGCGCAAGCAGGCGGTGCTCGAAGCCGAGGAGGTGGAGCGGGCGCAATTCGACAAGAAGCTCGCGCAGGAGGAGGAGTGGATCCGCCGCGGGGTGAAGGCGCAGCGTTCGCGCGCCAACAACCGCATCCATGCCCTTGAAAAAATGCGCGCGGAGCGCATCGCCCGCCGCGACCGCACGGGCACCGCGAAGATGACCGCGCAGGAGGCGGAGCGCAGCGGCTTCAAGGTGATCACGTGCGAGGGCGCGGGGTTTTTCTACGAATCTGGTAGCGGCCGAGGTGACGAGGCCGGCCTCCTCACGTCGGCCGCTACGCCGCAGGAGGTCCGCTGGATCGTGCGCGACCTCGATGTGCGCATCGAGCGCGGGGACAAGATCGGCATCGTGGGGCCGAACGGCGCGGGCAAGACCACGCTGCTCCGGCTGCTGCTCGGCCAGCTCGCGCCGGCGGCGGGCCGCGTCGTGCAGGGCACCAAGCTGGAGATCGTGTATTTCGACCAACTCCGCGCGCAGCTCGACGAGACGATGCGCGTGCAGGATGCGGTGGCCGACGGCAACGCCACGGTCACGATCAACGGCCGCACGCGCCACGTGATTTCCTACCTGGAGGATTTCCTCTTCGAGCCCGCGCGCGCCCGCACGCCGATCCGCGCGCTCTCGGGTGGCGAGCGCAACCGGCTGTTGCTGGCGCGGCTCTTCACGAAGCCGTGCAACGTGCTCGTGCTCGACGAGCCGACCAACGATCTCGACGCCGAGACCTTGGAGTTGCTGGAGGATTTGCTCGTGGAGTTCGGCGGCACGCTGCTGCTGGTGAGCCACGACCGGGCGTTTCTGAACGAGGTGTGCACGAGCCTGCTCGTGTTCGAGGGCGGGGGCCGCGTGACGGAATACATCGGCGGCTATGATGACTGGCAGAAGGAGTTGGCTCGGGTCTCCCGACTCGTGTCGGGCAATGCCAGACAGGACACTCGGGCCACGCCGGCCTCCCTCGCCAAACCGCGCAAACTCACCAACAAGGAGCGTGCCGAGCTCGACGCGCTGCCGGCGCGGATCGAAGCCCTCGAAAAAGAGCAGGCGGAGTTGACCGCCAGACTGGCCGACGCCGAGTTTTTCCGGCGCGGTGGCAGCGAGGTGGCGCGGGCGACGCAACGGCTGGGCGAGATCGAACTCCAGGTCGCCGCCGCCTACGCCCGCTGGAGCGAGTTGGAAACCGCCTGACGCGCGCCCCGGCGACTGCGTGTTTTCGCCTCGGGCGCGGATTTGTATCGCCGCCGGTTTGTGGTCGCATTTTCACCGGCCGCCAGGACCGCCACGCCCGTCGAGGCCCCGGTGACGGTGGCTGCGCCGGTGCCCACGATCTACCGCGAGGCGGTCGGGCGCATGAAAATCCGCGGCGTGTTCGGGGGCGACGTGGTCCGCGTTTACCTCGATGATCGCGTCATCAAGATCGGTGACATCGTGGATCGCACGTTTGGTCTCCGCTTCCTCGGCATCGATCCGGTGCGGCGCACGCGGCTGCTCTCGGCCGTGGAGAACACGACGCTGAAGCGGTATTACTGAGTGGGTGGAGCGCGTTGACCTCAACGCGCTGGTTTGAAGTTGGGAGCGGGTTTACCCCGCGATTCGGCGGGGCGTGAAGCCCCTCCCACAAAAAGCGCGTTGAGGTCGACGCGCTCCACCTCATCCGGGCCTTACTCGATTTTGCCCTAGTTCTTCTTCGCCTGCCGTTTCGCCTTCTTGGCGGCCCGCGTCTCGTCGTCCTTCGCGTTGGCGCTCGGATCGGCGATGTCGGACTTTGGAAGGAATCTGGCGAACTCGGCTTTCCTGGCGGCGAACTCCGGCTTCGCGGCGAGGTTGGTCCACTCGTTGGGGTCTTTGGTTTCGTCGTAGAGCTCCTCGTCGCCGTTGGCGTAGCGGATGTAACGCCAGCCGGCGGAGCGCACGGTGTGGTTCTTGTATTTGTAGGTCGTGATGGCGGGCTGGTCCCACGGGGCGTTGGGATCGGCGAGCAGCGCGCGGAAACTCCGGCCCTCGACGTGCGCGGGCACCGGCACGCCGCACAGCTCGGCGAGCGTCGGGTAAATGCCCATGTAGTCGATCGTGCGTTCGCAAATCGTGCCGGGTTTGGTCAGGCCGGGCACGATCCACATGAAGGGCGAGCGGGTGCTCTCCTCCCACAGCGCGAACTTGCGCCAGTGGTGCTTTTCGCCGAGGTGCCAGCCGTGGTCGCTCCACAGACACAGGATGGTGTTGGCGCGGTCGGGTGACTTCTCGTAGGCGTCGAGCACGCGGCCGAGGTTCATGTCGCAGTAGGCGATGGTCGCGAGGTAGGCTTGGATGGCTTCCTTCCAGCGGCCGGATTTCTGCATCGGCACGTGGTCGGTCTCCGGATGCGCCATGCGCACGCCGGCGGGCGGGACGTCATCCAGGTCGTTTTCCTGGTAGGGCGGCAGCTGGATCGACGAAAGCGGGAACAGGTCGAACCACTTCTTCGGGACGTTCCACGGCATGTGCGGCTTGTGGAAACCGACCGCGAGGAAGAACGGCTTGTCGTGCTTCTTCGCGAGTTCGGCGATGCCGTAGTCCGCGATGTTCCAGTCCGGGAGATCCTCGTCCTGGCAGTCGAGCGGCGCGAACTTGATGCCGCCCACGCCGTCGTTCTGACCGGCCCGGAGGCGGTCGCGGCCGCCGCCTTCACGCTGGAGGTAGTCGTCCCACTCGCTGTCACGGCGGTAGGCCTCGTGGTAAATCTTGCCCGCGCCCGTCACCCGGTAGCCGGCCTGGCGGAACGCGGTCGTGAGCATCTTGTCCGGCGCGATGATCGGGCGGAAGTCGATGTTGTTTTCGTAAACGCCGGTCGTCGACGGGCGCATGCCCGACATGAGCGCGGTGCGGGAGGGGTTGCAGACAGGCGACGCGCAATACGCGCGCGAGAAGGCCGTGGATAGCTTCGCGAGGCGGTCGAAGTTGGGCGTCTTCGTCTGGAGATTGCGGCCGTAGTAGCCGACCCAGTCGCGCAAGTCGTCGATGGCGATGAAGAGGACGTTCGGTTTTTGCGGCGTTGCGGCGGTCAGCGTGGCGGCGGCGAGGAGGAAAGCACCGGTGTGGAACAACGAAGTCAGGAGCGAATTCATGGGGGCCCCGCACCCTGTGCTCCCGCGTCCGCAAAGTCGATGCGGGTTTTGGGGTGAAACCGGCGCGGATTTCCATCTAACTGCCTGCCTCACCTGACCGAACCCCGCCCGACCCCATGAACGCTGCTGCCTCATCCTCCGGCCGCTTGATTGCGCGCCGCTTCACTGCACTGGCTTGCTGGCTCCTTGCCGCCGTGTGCGCGCACGCCCAGTCCGCCGCCACCGGCCGCATCACCGGCCGCGTCTTCAATCCCGCTACGCAGGAATTCGTCCGCAACGCGGAGGTCTCGGTGGCCGGCACGGACATCGTGGCGTTTTCCGACGCCGACGGTTCCTACCTGCTGCCCAACGTCCCCGCCGGCGCCGTCACGGTCGCCGTCGCCTACACCGGCTACGAACGCGCGACCGCCACGCTCAACGTCGCCGCGGGCGCGACCGCCACGCGCGACTTCGAACTCCGGGGCGCGACTTTTTCCAGCGCCGCTGCGGGCGCGAAATCCGCCGGCGAAATCGTGCAGTTGGAGAAATTCGTCGTCTCCAACGAGCGCGAGGGCAACGCCAAGGCCATCATGGAGCAGCGCGCCGCGCTCAACATGAAGAGCGTGGTCGCGGCCGACAACTTCGGCGACATCACCGGCGGCAACGTCGGCGAGTTCGTGAAATACCTTCCCGGCGTCGTGCTCGACTATGTCGACGCCGACGCGCGCGCCGTGCGCCTCGGCGGCCTCGATCCGAAATACGCCGGCGTGAGCATCGACGGGATGCGGATGGCCAGCGCGGCGTCGGCGGTGTTCACGGGTGCGACGCGGCAGTTCGAGTTCGAGCAGTCCTCCATCACCAGCATCGAGTCGATCGAGATCAACAAGACGCTCACGGCCTCGCTCGACGCCGACGCTCCCGCCGGCTCGATGAACATGCGCAGCAAAAACGCCTTCGAGCGCAAGGGCCGCGAGATCACCTTCACGACCACGCTCACCGCCAACCCCTACGATCTCACCACCGCGCGCACGCCCGGCCCTGGCGACGGCGAGCACCGCAAGATCCGCCCCGGCTTCGTGTTCACCTACGCCGACTCGTTCCAGCAGCGCTTCGGCGTGCAACTCAGCCTCTCGCACAACTCCCTCTACAACGAGCAGGCCGGCATCACGCACACCTACGATTTCGCCACCGCGAATCGCGCGCCCGTGATCAACAACCTCACCTTCCGCGACAACCCGAAGATCACAACGCGCGCCGCCTTCGGCCTCAATCTCGACTACAAAATCCTCCCCGGCCTCGTCGCCTCGCTGCGCACGCAGGGCTCGCACTTCGACGACGAGATCAACGCCCGCCAGGTGATCTTCCGCGCCAACACCGCCGACATCGATCCGGCGTCCACGTTCACCAACATCATCACGCGGCCGACAGCCAACGCCAACACGCGCCTCGAGACCATCATCGGCCACAGCGACAAGTGGAACGACACCGCGACCTACTCGCCCAAGCTCGAGTTCAAGCGCAACGACCTCCTCCTCACGCTCGGCGGCGGCTACTCGCGCAGCCGCACCCACTACGAGGACCGCCGCAGCGGCTACTGGGCGACGACGAACAACCGTGTCACCCGCATGAGCTGGACCGCCACCCGCAGCAACACCCGCGACGGCGGCTGGCAGATCCGCCAGCTCACCGGCCGCCCGTGGAACGACATCGCGAGCTTCAACCGCGACGACGCCAACGCGAACAACATCGGCACCTCCGAGCGCACCGGCCGCAGCCAGGTGTGGCAGGGCTACTTCGACGCGAAGAAAGCGTTCAACCTCGGCATCCCCGTCATCGTGCAGGCCGGCGTGAAGTCGCGCCTCACCGTCTACGACCTCTGGAAAACCGGCGCACTCACGTGGACGTTCGTCGGCCCGGCGCGCAGCCAGCTCGCGGCCACGACGCAGATGGCCATTCACACCTACCCGGTGTTCGACCCGCGGCAGGGCGACAACGTGCCGTCGCTCGGCATCCCCATCGCCAACGCCACGCTCATGTATCGGCTGTTCCAGAGCGACCCCGGCCAGTTCACGGAGAACGCCGTCGGCAACTTCACCGCGCTCAACGCCAGCCCGCGCGCCGTGAAGGAACAGGTCGACGCCGGCTACGTCGAGTTCAACACCCGCTGGCGCCAGCTCCGCCTCAACCTCGGCGCGCGCCGCGAGCGCACGCGCACCATCGGCCGCGTCTTCGACCTCATCCCCAACCGCCTTGTCACCGCCGCCGGCTACACCGCCGGCACGATCCCGTTTGTCACCTACCAATATCGCGGCTTCGAGCGCAGCAACCGCTACGGCGGCTACGAACACACGTTCTTCAGCGGCGGTGCGAAATACTCCATCACGAAGAACCTCGTCGCGCAGCTCTCCGCCAGCCAGTCCATCGGCCGCCCCGACTACAACAACCTCGCCGGCGCGCTCACCATCAACGACACCAACTTCACGGTTTCGCTGCCCAACCCCGATCTGAAGCCCGAGACCTCGGACAAGTTCTTCGCCGGCCTCCAATACTACATCGAGCCCGCCGGCACGCTGAGCGTCTCGGCGTATCGGCTGAACGTGAAAAACATGGGCACGAGCAACACCCAGATCACCGCCGAGCAGGCCGGCCTCGCCGACGATCCGGAGTATGTCGGCTACACGTTTTTCCAGCCCACGAACCTGTCCGGCACGCGCAAGATCAAGGGCCTCGAGGTCGAGTATTCCCAACAGCTCGTGTTTCTCCCGGGCTGGGCGCGCGGCTTCAGCGTGTTCGGCTCGCTCACCCGCGCGATCCCCGATCTGTCGCTCGTGAGCGTCGTGCCGAAAGCCGTCAACGGCGGCCTGCGCTACAGCAACCACAAGTTCAACCTCCAGCTCCGCACGACGTGGGCCTCCGCGCGCCTCACCTCCATCGCCGCGACGCAGACGCAGTGGCAGACCGAGCGCATCATGTTCGACGTGAGCGGCGGCTGGAAACTCGGCCCGCGCTACGAGGTCACGCTCAGCGGTCGTAACATCCTGAACTCCCCCATCACCGGCTTCGTCAACCAGCCGGGCCTCATGCGCACGAATTTCTTTTACGGCGCCGTGTGGACACTCGGCCTGCGCGGACGTTGGTGAGTCCGTCCGGCGGGCGCGAGCGGCCTTCTCCCGCGCTCGGGAGCGCAGCTCAGTTTCTCCCAAGGAGTCGCAGCTGGCTTGTGCCCCAACGGGGCACGAGTTGGTAGCCCGGGGCAGCGCCCCGGGAAGATCTTTGAAATACAGTCTGCGCCCTGAAGGGGCGCGATCACGGTGACCCTTGTGCCGCCCTTTCAGGGCCCGGCGTGATTTCACATCGAAGTTCCCCGGGGCGTTGCCCCGGGCTGTCGAATTCCGCCCCGTTGGGGCGGAACGTCGGCTGGGCTGAAAGAAACTAAGATGCGCCCCCGCGCTCCGGGCGCCGGAAAAACCGCGTGCAATTCCCGCCACGTCTCGTAACGTGACGCCGTTGCGGCGGCGCCCCACCCCTCCCGTCCGCGCTGCTGCCTCGTTTAGCATTTCCCGCCATGACCACCCCAAGGTTGCCCGTTGCTGTCGCGCGCGCGTTGGCCGCGCTGTTGTTGTGCCCCGCCATCCTTTCGGCGCAAGCCGTCCCCCCATCGTCCGCGCCACCCAAAGCCGCCGAAGAACCCGCCGTCGAGTTGTCGCCGTTCGTCATCTCGTCGTCGTCCGAGACCGGCTGGGTCGCGACGGAGACGCTCGCCGGCTCGCGCCTGCGCACGGACTTCAAGGACGTGCCGAACCAGCTCGAGACGCTGACGAAGGAATTCATGGACGACCTCGGCGTGTCGAATCTCGACCAGGCGTTGATTTACACCGCCAACACCGAGAACTGGAACGACTACATGCCCGCGACGCCCGGCAACCAGTTCTCGAGCCCGGGACAGGGCGGGCGCGTGCGCGGGATCGGCTCGGGCACGTTGTCGCGGAATTTTTTCCAGGTGCGCAATCCGTCCGACAATTTCAACGTCGAGCGCGCCACCGTCGCCAGCGGGCCCAACGCGATCCTGTTCGGGCTCGGCAGCCCGGCGGGCATTCTCGACACCGCGCCGGCGCGGGCGGCCCTGCGCAACAAATACGGCTTCACGCTGCAATACGACTCCGAGGAATCGCGACGCGCGACGTTCGACGCCAACGTCGTCGTCCTGCCGGACAAGCTCGCGGTGCGCGCGATGGGGATGACGAAGCGCGAATTCACCCGCAAGCGCCCCAACCTCGATCGCGACGATCGCCTCTACGGTGCGCTCACGTTCAAGCCGTTCAAGGGCACCACGCTGATTCTCCAGGGCGAGAAGGATCACCGGAACTGGAACCGCGCGGGCCGGATCGCACCGACGGAATACGTCACGCCGTGGCTGTTCGCGAACACCGTCCGCAACACGATCTACGCGACCCCGAAGCCCGTGTATAACAACAGCAGCCTGGCGGGCATCGGCACCAACCCCATCTTCGCGCAGGCGGCCGACGCGCCGCTCGTCATCCAGGGCGGCTCCGTGCCGATCATGAACTGGCGCAACTCGGTCATCACGCGGAATCCCTCCTCGCTGCCGGGCGTCGATCCGACCTTCGACGCCTCGGTCGATCGTTCGATTCTCGATTCGAAGATCTTCCCGTTCGACGTGAACATCGTGGGCGACAGTCGCACCAACCTGATGGGCGGCTATACGAAGACGGCGATCTTCGAGCAGAAGCTCGCGCGCAACCTGTTCCTCGAGCTGGCCTACAACCGCGAGGATTCCTACGAGCACAACGCCTACGCCGGCGGCCAGGCCGGCAGCAGCAACTACATCCTGCGCGTCGATGCGAACCAGTTTCTGCCCGGCACGACCACGGCGAATCCCAATGTCGGCAAGTTTTACGTCGAGGGCAATTCCGGCACGCGTCTCAACTTCCAGACGCGCGATGACTGGCGGGCCACGCTGTCCTACGAGTTGGATCTCGCGCGGGAGTTGCGCGACCGGGGCCGGTGGGCGAACTGGCTCGGCCGGCACCGCTGGTCGGCGCTCTACACCGCCGGGAAATCCGAAATCCGCGACCAGCAGAATTTCGAGCGGCGCATCCTCGACGATCCCGTGATCACGGGTGTGACCCTGCGGGCGAAGACCTTCCAGGGCTGGGCGGCGCACTCGACGCGCATTCCGAACTTCCGCCACTACTTCAACGATCCGCACGAAGCCACGCTCGCCGCGCACTCGATGATGGGCGACGTGACGCTGACCGATTCCAACGGCCGGCCGTTCACGCTCTACAGTTTTGAGTCCGGCCTGCGTGCGGCGGACGGCAAACGGCTGGCGGCGAGCCAGGTGGCGAGCGGCAGCCTCAACCAGTCGAACGCGGCCATTCTCGCGTGGCAGGGCTTCTTCCTGCCGGACCGCGCGAAGCACGACCGGCTCGTGCTCACCTACGGTTACCGCAAGGACAGCGGCAAGGCGGCCACGCTCGATGCCGCGTCCACCACGGTGGATTTCTCCGGGTTGTTCCCGGTCCTCTGGGATGCGAAGTTCGGCAACTATGGTCCCGCGCAGACCGGGTTGAACCGCAACGTGGGCGCCGTCCTGCGGCCCTTCCGCTGGCTCTCGGTGTTCTACAACCGCTCGACGACGTTCGATCTGAACATCGGTCGCTACGATCCCTTCGGCAACGAAATCCCCGGGGCCGGCGGCAAGGGCCGCGACTACGGCGTGCGCCTCGACCTGTGGTCGGACAAGATCACGCTGCGGTTGAACAGATACGAAAACACCATCGGCCCCCAGCGCGCCTCGAATCAGATCAACCAGCTGCGCGATCCGTTCTTCGACGTGGAAAACCGCGTCCTCCAGCTCGACCCGGCCATCAAGACGATCAACATCACCGACGGCAACAAGCGCGGCTATCGCGTCGCGGGCCGGCCGAATTACTTCATCATGTCCGACGCCGCGTCCGACGGCTACGAGTTGGAGATCAACCTGACGCCCGTGCGCAACTGGAACATCCGCCTCAACGGCGCGAAGTCCGAGGCCGTCGAGTCGAATATCGGCAAACCGTGGTTCGCGTGGGGCGCGCAGCGGCTGCCGGTGTGGCAGTCGGTCGTGGCGAAGAACGGCGAGCTCGATGCCTCGGGCCGGCCGGTCACGTGGACGACCGCGCCTTACAATGCCAGCCAGCCGACGGGGCAGACGCTCGCCCAATACTACCAAGCCAACGTCGTGGGGCGCTCCTATGCGTTCATCGCCGCCGCCGACGGTCGCTCGACGGACACGGCCCGCAACGCCCGCGCGAACTTCATCACCAACTACTCGTTCACCGGCGAACGGCTGAAGGGCTTCAATCTCGGCGGCGCCGCCCGGTGGCGCGCGAAACCGACGATTGGCTACGGCACCGCGGTGACTTCGTCGGGCACGGTGATTCTCGATCTCGACCGGGCGTTCAAGGGCCAGGAGGAATTCTACGTGGATGCGATCCTCGGTTATCGCGGCAAGCTGAAGGCGTTCGGCGGCCTGAACTACCGGCTGCAACTCAACGTCCGCAACGTCCTCGACGAGCACAAGCCGATCCCGGTGCAAACCTGGACCACGGGCGAAGTCGTGAAGCTGGCGACGGTGGAGCCCCGCGTGTTCGTCTGCACGTTCGCGGTGAACTTCTGATGCCAATGACCGGGAGCTTTTCCCTCTGAACTTTTCCAATCCATTCACCGCGGATTGCGCAGATGGCGCGGATGATCCGAGCCCTTCCTGCCCCTATCCGCGATATCCGCGTCATCCGCGGTCAAAAACGCCTTTGTTCATGCTTTGGTTGCAGCTCCGTCGCGCTGGACAATCCGCGGTCAGAGTCCCGAGGCGCTGCGGTGTTTCCTTTCAAACCGTCCGATCACCTCGTCGAGCGTCAATTCGGCGAGCGATCCGACCTGGAGATCGGCGTGCGCGAAGTCGTGGTGGTTCGTGGTCGGGCCGGGCACGACGACCACGTGGCAGTGCGCGCGCTTGGCGGCGGTCGAGCCGGCGGGTGAATCCTCGAACGCGATCGCTTCGTGGCCGCGCAGGCCGAAGTGCGCGAGCACGCGGTTGTAGAGATCGGGCTCCGGCTTGGGGGAGGGCGCCTCGCCGCGGCACGAGAGAAAGTGAAAGCGCTCGATCAACCCGAGACGCGTGAGGTGACGCTCGCAGTGGCCGCGGCTGGAGTTGGAGGCAAGGCCGACGCGCAGGCCGCCCGCGCGGGCCGCGTCGAGCAGCGCGACGACTCCGGGAAGAATCTTCAGGTCGACCTCGCGCACACGGTTGGCCGCCGTGCGCTCGGCCTCGAGCGCGTCGCGATCGAAATCCTTGGGAAACGCATGCCACGGATCGAAGGCGAACTCGTGATGGCCCACGGCGCGAAGGATCTCGGCCGGATCGAATGCCACGCCGTGCGCGGCATGCACGTCGGCATAGGCGGCGATGAGAGCCGACTCGGTGTCGAGGATGAGGCCGTCGAAGTCGAAGATGAGCGCGCGGATCACCCGGCGACAGAAACGGCGGCGGCGAAAAAAGAAAGCGTGGAGTTCGGGCGGCGCCGGCGGTAGGCGTGAGGCGTGAAAACCGCCGCCACCTTCCGCCGCCACCTCGTCGCCGCGCTCGTGCCGGCGATCGCCTCGCTCGCCCTTGCACCCCTCGTCCGCGCCCAACTCGGCGCGCGCAGCACGGAGGAGTGGCTCAAGACGCTCGAGGCGCAGGGGCGCGTGGCCAGGTTGAAGGTGGACGCGGCGGTCGCGGCCCTGGCGTTGAAACCGGGCGATGTGGTGGCGGACATTGGGGCGGGGTCGGGCGTGTTTACGCTGCCGATCGCGCGGGTGGTGACGGCGGGCCGGGTGTATGCCGTCGACATCGACCAGGGGCTCGTGGACCACATCGCGAAGAAGGCGCAGGAGGCGAAGGTCGCCAACGTGCGGCCGGTGCTCGGCGGTTTCACCGATCCGAAGCTGCCGGCGCGCGATGTGGACCTCGCGTTGATTTTCGACGTGCTGCACCACATCGAGGATCGGGTCGGTTATCTCAAAAACCTCGCGCCCTATCTCGCGAAAGCCGGTCGCGTGGCGGTGATCGATTTCCATCCGGAACTGGGGCCGCACAAAAACGATCCGAAGCTGCAGGTGACCAAGGAGCAGACGCGGCAGTGGATGGCGGCAGCGGGGCTCAAAGTCTTGGCCGAGCACAAGCTTTACGACGACAAGTGGTTTGTCGTCTACGGGCGGTGAGTCGGAGCCAGGTAGTGGCTGAGGCGTCCCGCCTCAGATCGATCGGACGCGAGGTGAGACGCCTCGTCCACGAATGAACCACGAAACGATTCCGCGCTCGTCAGGGATGCGGGAGTTGTCTCACGCTGCGGGATTCATGGAAACCCCGTCCGTCCTTCGCCGATTGCTCGCGCTGTTGCCGACCGGGCGCGTGCTCGTCGAGGCGCCGGCGCTGGCGGCCTACGAGAGCGACGGGCTGACGGCGTTCCGCACGCGGCCGCTCGCGGTGGTCGTGCCGGAGACGCAGGATGAGGTGATCGCTGCGGTGCGGTTTTGCCATGCGGAGAAGCTGCCGTTTGTCGCGCGCGGCAGCGGGACGAGCCTCTCGGGCGGCTCGCTGCCGGTCGCGGGTGGCATCGTGATCACGTTGAACCGGCTCAATCGTATCGTGCGCCTCGATCCGGCGCAGCGCATCGCGGTGGTGGAGCCGGGCGTGGTCAACTCCGCGGTCACGCTCGCCGCGCAGCCGCATGGGTTGCACTACGCGCCCGATCCGTCGAGCCAGCCGGTGTGCACGATCGGCGGCAATGTGGCGTTCAACGCGGGCGGCGCGCACTGCCTGAAATACGGCATGACCTCCAATCACGTGCTCGGGCTCAAGGCCGTGCTCGCCACGGGCGAGGTGGTCGAGTTTGGCGGCGCGAGCCGCGAACAAGTCGGTCCGGACTGGACGGGGTTGTTTGTCGGCAACGAAGGGCTGTTCGGAATTGCGCTGGAGATCACGGTGCAACTGCTGCCGCGGGCGGAGACGTTTCACACGGTGCTGGCGGGCTACCAGACGCTCGAGCAGGCGGGCGATGCGGTGTCGGCGGTGGTCGCAAGCGGACTCCTGCCCGGGGCACTGGAGATCATGGACGCGCTGGCGCTCGAAGCGGCGGTGGCGGCGGTGCATGCGGACTACCCGCCGGGTTGCGAAGCGGTCGCGATCGTCGAGCTGGAGGGGCCGCGCGAAGTGGTCGCGGCGGATCGCCTGCGGCTGGAGGAAATTCTGGCAAAGAGCGGCGCGGTGGAGGTGCGCGTGGCGAAGGATGCGGCGGAGCGGCTGGCGATTTGGAAGGGGCGCAAGAGTGCGTTCAGCGCGGTCGGGCGGCTGTCGCCGGATTTCATCGTGCAGGATGGCGTGGTGCCGCGGCGGCGGCTTGGCGAGGCGTTGCGGAAGATCAGCGGCTGGTCGCGCGAGATGGGCGTGCGGTGCGCGAATGTGTTTCATGCGGGCGATGGCAACCTGCACCCGCTGATTCTCTACGATGGCCGCGAGGCGGGCGCGTTGGAGCGCGCGGAGCAACTGGCGGGGAAAATCCTGCGCATGTGCATCGAGATGGGTGGCTCCATCACGGGTGAGCACGGCGTGGGCGTGGAGAAGCGCGAGTATCTGCCGGAGATGTTCGGCGCCGAGGAGATGGATTGCCTGAAGCGCATCCGGGCGGCGTTCGATCCGCTCGGCATCGCGAACCCGGGCAAGATGTTTCCCGAGAAAAACGCCCCGACGCTGACCCAGCACGGGCTGCATCCGCTGGAGCAGGCGGGAGTGATTTCGCGGGAATGAAAACAATTTCCAATACATTGAACAGGAAGGTCGGGAAGAGCGGGAAGACCCCGTGCCGTTTCTTCCCGAACTTTCCGACCTTCCTGTTCAAATTAGACCGATGAGTGCCATGTTGAGCCCCGGTTCCATCAGTAATCTCGTGGAGTGTGTCCGCTCGGCGCCACGAGTGATTGCGATCGGTGCCGGCACGAAACCGCGGCTGTCGCGGGTCGCGACGGATGTGGTGCGCCTCTCGACCCTGAAGCTCAGCGGGATCGTCGAATATGAGCCGAGCGAGTTCACGTTCACGGCGCTGGCGGGCACGCCGCTGCGCGACATCGCGGCGGCGCTGGCGGAAAAGGGACAGTATCTGCCGTTCGATCCGATGCTCGCGGAGGCCGGGGCGACGCTCGGCGGCACGGTCGCGGCGGGGCTGAGCGGGCCGGGGCGGTTCCGGTTCGGCGGGCTGCGGGACTTCATCCTCGGCGTGCGGTTTGTCGACGGCGAGGGGCGCCTGCTGCGGCTGGGCGGCAAGGTGGTGAAGAACGCGGCGGGATTCGATCTGCCGAAATTTTTCGTGGGCAGCGCGGGACGGTTCGGCGCGTTGGCGGAAATCTCATTCAAAGTTTTTCCGCGGGCGGTGACGGCGCTGACGCTGCGCATCGAGGCGGGTGATGCGGTGGCGGTCGGGCGAATTCTGGCCGAGGCGGCCAACACGCGTTGGGAACTCGACGCGCTCGAAGCAGTGCCGGCGGAGCGTGCGGTCATGACGCGTCTCGTCGGGCCGGCGGCGGCGATCGAGGTGCTGGCGAAAGAGATCCTGGGCCGTTGGCCGGGCGCAGTGCTGGGCGAGGCGGAGGCGGCGGCGTTCTGGCGCGGCACGGCGGAGTTTGCGTGGGCGCATCCGGGCGGGACGCTGGTGAAAGTGGCGGTCACGCCGGCGGACGTGCCGGCGCTGCTCTCACTGCCTGCGGCGCACGTGCGCGTGAGTGCGGGAGGAAATGCGGGCTACGTTTCGCTGCCGGGCGGCGCGGCGCTTCCGGAATTGCGCTGGCCGGCGGTGACATTGCGCGGCGAGGCGCCGTTGTGGCCGGGGGCGAAGCCGCGGTTCGAAATCATGCGCGCGGTGAAGTCCTCACTCGATCCGCGGAGTCGGTTTCCGAATCTCGATGAATAGCGATCCTGTAGGTCGGGCTTTACGCCCGACATGTCGGGGATAAACCCCGACCTACCATGCTCCACACGATCAAACCGGAGGAACACGGCCCGCTGGGCGAGCCGATGGCGCAGGCGGTGCAGACGTGCGTGCATTGCGGATTCTGTCTCGCGGCGTGTCCGACCTATCGCGAGTTCGGGCAGGAGATGGATTCCCCGCGCGGCCGGATCGTGCTGATGAAGCAGGTGCTGGAGGGCGAACTGCCGCTGGCGGCGGCGCAGCCGCACATCGACCGCTGCCTCGGCTGCCTCGCGTGCGAACCAGCGTGCCCCAGCGGGGTGCCGTATCGCGACCTCATCAGCCCGTTTCGCGCGGTGGTGCAGGATCGGACCGAGCGCAGCACCGGCGAGAAGCTGCGGCGCTGGCTCGCGGCGCAGACGATTCCTCATCCGGGACGGTTCCGGCTCGCGCTCGCCGGAGCGAAGCTAGGCAAGGCGCTCCGCCCGCTCGTGCCGGCCGTGCTCGAGCCGATGCTCGATCTCGCGCCCGACACGGTGCCGCCGGCCGTGGCGCTGCCGCGCGTCACACCGGCCGAGGGAGAGCGTCGCGCCCGCGTCGCGTTGCTCGCGGGCTGCGCGCAGCAGGTGCTCGATCCTGACATCAACCTCGCGACCATCGCCGTGCTCGCGCGCAACGGCGTGGAAGTCGTCGTGCCCGAGGCGCAGGGTTGCTGCGGCGGACTCGCGTGGCACACGGGCGACCTCGGCGCAGCGCGGGATTTCGCGCGACGTAACCTTGATGCGTTCCCCGCGGGCGTGGATGCGATTCTGACCAACGCCGCAGGCTGCGGCTCGGCCATGCACGAGTATCACCTGATCCTGCGCGGCACGCCGGACGAGGCAGGTTCGACCGGCTCACTGCAGGCGCGGGCGGAGGTTTTTCGGAAACGCGTCATGGATGTGAGTGTGTTTCTCAATCGCCTCGGCTTGCGCGAAGCCCCGCAGGGCGCGGGCGCGCAGAAGGTCGCTTACCACGATGCCTGTCACCTCGCCAATGCCCAGGGGGTGCGCGAGGAGCCGCGCAAACTCCTGCGCGCGATCCCGGGTGTGACGCTCTGCGAGTTGGCCGATGCCCACCTGTGTTGTGGCAGCGCCGGCAGCTACAACCTGGATCAACCGGACACGGCGGCGTCGCTCGGGGCGCAGAAAGCGCGGGCGGTGATCGCCACCGGTGCGACCGTGGTCGCGAGTGGTAACATCGGTTGCCTCACGCAGCTCGGCGTGCACCTGAAAAAGCTCGGCTCGCCCGTGCGCGTGCGCCACACGATGCAGGTGCTGCGCGATGCGTATCGCGGGTGAAGGGAAAATTTTTCAACCACGGATCACACGAGTAAACATCCCCGGGGCATTAGACCCATCCCACCATGCAATCTTCGACCACTCATCGTAGCGGCGAGCGCCAGCGAGCCGACGCTCTTCGACTCGCTGGCGCTCGTCGCTACCCAACCAAGGCGAAGCAAACTTCGCGGTATCGGACCCAACGAGAATGAACACAAATCACTTGGCTCGAATCAGGGGCGTGGTGGCGCTGGTGATGCTGCTTGCCGGCGGCGGCGGCGTGCGCGCCGCGGAGACGGCGGCGGATATCGTCAAGCGCATCGATCTTTCCCGGTTGGAGGCGATGCGCCAGAGCGACGGCCCGGCGCTCGCGCGGATTTTTTCCGACGAGATCGTGTTCATCCACTCGGATGGCCGGTCCGAGGGAAAAGCGTCCTACATCAAGGCCATGACGGCGGGTGACACCGCCTACACGGATCTCAAAACGGCCGAAGTGCTGGCGCGGCAGATCGCCCCCGAAGTGATCGTCCTCTCGGGGGCGCAGGAGATGAAGAAGAGACTCGGCCCCACCTGGTCGGACATCAAATTGAAGTTCATGTCGGTGTGGCGCAACGAGGGTGGCACCTGGCGGATGGTCGCCTGGCAATCGATGAAGCCGGCGGGCAACAGCGTGGTGCCGGGCATGGAAACCCCAAATCTCAAAAACCAAACGCCAAAAAAATCCCCATAAACAAATCCGACTGGGGAATTGGCGGTTGAAATTTTTTGGAGCTTGGAGGTTTGGCCTTTGGGATTTGCTACTTCGGCACGACACCCGGCCACACGTAGGCCTGGAGCGTGACGAGGATGCCGACCAGCACGGCCAGAGCGAGGCTGTGCCAGAAGACCGAGCGCAGGACGGTGCCGGCGTCGGGGCTGTCTTGGTGTCCGCCGGTGGCAACGCTGGCGACCACGATGCTCTGCGCATCGATCATCTTGCCCATCACGCCACCGGAGCTGTTGGAGGCGCACATGAGGATCGGCGAGAAGCCGAGCTGCTCGGCGGTGACTTTCTGGAGGTTGCCGAACAGGACGTTGGAGGACGTGTCGCTGCCGGTGAGCGCGACGCCGAGCCACCCGATGAGCGGCGAGAAGAACGGGAAGAGCACGCCCGTGCCCGCCATGGCGAGCCCCATCGTCGTGTCGGTGCCGCTGTAGCGCGTGGTGAAGCCGAGCGCCATCATCACGGAGATCGTGAGCAGCGAAACCCGCACTCGCATGAGCGTGTGGCCGTAGATCTCGAGGGCGCGACGCAGGCCGACGCCGAGCGCCAGCGTCGAGGCGATGCCGGCGAGCAGCAAGGCGGTGCCAGTGGCGGAAAGAAGGTTGAGACTGAAGACGGCCTTTTCGGGCGTGGGTTTGGGCGCGACCGGCGGGATCTTGTCGATGGCGAGGTGCAACACGGGCACGGGAACCTGTGGGGCGAACCAATCGTTCAGCCGCTGTTTCACCTGCGGCAGGCCCCACAGAAAAACGAAGCCGGTGAGAAAAATCCACGGCAGCCAGGCCTTCCACGGCGGGGCGCGCAGCGGGGTGGTGGTGATCGGTGGTGCGGTGCCGGTGGGCGGCTCGGGGACGGATTCTTCATCGGCCGGCCGCCAGAATTGCATCAACCCGACGACCGCGGCCATTGAGACGGCGCCGGCCACGATGTCGACGAGCCACGGGCCGTGGGCGTTGCTGATCCAGAATTGCATGGCGCCGAAGGTCGCGCCGGCGACGAGGCACGCGGGCCAGACGGCGACCATGCCGCGCCAGCCGACCTGGGCCCAGATCAGCCAGAACGGAACGACGAGCGAGAACACCGGCAACTGGCGCCCGACCATCGCGCTGAGCAGGTGGAGATCGAGGCCGGTGAGCGGAGCGAGCGTGACGAGCGGAGTGCCGAGCGAACCGAAGGCGACGGGCGCGGTGTTGCCGATGAGCGCGAGCTTGGCGGCCTCAAGCGGGCGGAACCCGAGTCCGATCATGAGCGCACCGCTGATGGCCACCGGTGCACCGAAGCCGGCCGCGCCCTCGATAAATGCGCCGAACGAAAACGCGATCAGCAGCGCCTGGATGCGCCGGTCGCCCGAGACGCCGGCGATCTGCCGCTGGAGGACGGCGAACTGGCCGGTTTCGACGGAGAGTTGATAGATGAAGATCGCGTTGAGGATCAGCCAGCCGATGGGCAGCAACCCGAATGCGGCGCCGTAACCGGCCGAGGCCAGCGCGAGCGGGATCGGCATCCGGTAAACCGCCACCGCCACTGCGAGAGCCACGACGAGGGCGATGATGGCGGCGAGGTGCGCCCGCACGTGCCAGAAGGCGAGCAGCCCGAGCAGCACCGAGACCGGAATGACGGCGACCAGCGCCGAGAGGCCGATGCTGTGGCCGACGGGATCGTAGATTTGAGACCAATGCATGGGGAACTAGGGGAGGCCGGGGTGACGGCGGCCGGGGGACGCGCGAGGGAGTCAGGCGCACGCGGACGACGCGAGAGATTTTTCGCGATGCGGGTAGGGGCGGGTGTGACTCAAACTGAGGTCAGTGATTTGTAGCGGCGGTCTATGACAGTCGTCGTTGCGCCAAGGGTATTCGTTCGGCGGTCGTAGACCGCCGCTACAACCGAGGCATTGGAGAGCTGACATCAGTTTGAGTTGCACCCGCTCGGGCCGGTCAGGGACCGGCCCTACCTCACAGTCCCTGCGTGTCGACGAGCCAGATGAGGGCGGCGAGGGCGGCGGCGCCGAGGGCGAGGTCGCGCGGACTCACTTTGTCGAGCGAGTCGTTCACCGTGTGGTGCCAGTCGAAGTAGCGTTGGGAGTCGTTGATGATCTCGCCGACGGCGGCCCCCTGCACCATGAGCGGAACGACAACGGCGCCGGCGGCGCCTTTGCGAAACTCGACGATGCCGTAGGGCGCGAAGAGCGGCAGCCACCGGGCGGCCCGCTGGTGGACGTCGCCCTGCGTGCTGCCGAGACTGAAGCCGCGCGGATGGAAACTGCCGGCGTCGGACTCGACGGCGAAGAGGTGTTTCTCGCGCCGTTCCTTGACGCTCGCGGCGTAGGCGGTGGCGCCGCGCAGGCCGTTTTCCTCGTTGGTGAAGAGGACGCAGCGCAGCGTGTGGCGCGGCTTCAGGCCGAGGGCGCGGAACAGACGCAGGACCTCGATCGCCTGCACGACGCCGGAGCCGTCGTCGTTGGCCCCGGGCGCGATGTCCCAGCAATCGAGATGGCCGCCCACGAGAATGATTTCGTCGGGAGACTCGGAGCCGTGGATTTCGCCGATGACGTTGTGCGACGGCGCATCGGGCAGCCAGCGGGAGAAAACCTTCAGCTCAACGCGCAGCGCGGGGCTGGCGGCGAGCGCGGCGCTCAGACGATCGGCGGCGACGGTGGAGAGGGCGGCGCAGGGGATTTTCAGCTGGTCGGCGCCACGGCCGATGGTGCCGGTGTGGGGAAAGTCGTCGCGCGCGTGAGTGAGCGAGCGGGTGAGCACGCCGGCCGCCCCATGTTTCGCCGCGGTGAGCGGTCCGCGGTTGCGCTGGTCGCCGGCGCTGAAGTAGGCGACACCGGGAACGATGGTGGTCGGGTCCATCGGGCGGTTGAAGAAGACGATCTTGCCGGCGACTTTTTCGCGGCCAAGTTTTTCGACTTCGTCGAGCGACCGCACCTCGATCACGCTCGCGATCAGTCCGCCGTCGGGGGCCGACCCGGAGCCGCCGAGGGCGAGCGCCGCGAGCGGAGTGCGGGCACCATCGGCGGCGACAAGGGCGACGGACTCTTTCGCGCCGCGTTCCCAGTGGGGCACCAGCACGTCCTGTTTATAGACACGATCAGGTTTGATCGCGGCGAGAGTTTGCTCGGCCCAGGCGACGGCGCGGATGAGGGAAGTCGAACCCGAGAGGCGGCCGGGCGTTTGGGTGACGAGGGTGCGCAGATTGTCGTGGGCCTGGCTGCGGGTGAGCGCTGCGGAATAGATCCGCCGGAGCATGGCTTCGTCGGGGGAAGAGTTTTGCGCCGCGAGGGCGGAGACGAGCAGACTGCATGCGAGGAACGGGCGGAGCACTGTGCGCATGGGGGCGGAGAATTTCGTTGCGGGTGGTGCGACTCAAGCGGCGAATCGACGGCGCGTTTGCAATGAAGTCGATGCGGTGCATGGCGGAACACGAGGCGGGACGCCTCGTCCACGTGGCTGAGGCGTCTCGCCTCAGTCGCAGCGCGCCGTCAGTCTGGCTTTCCCAACATGATCCTGTCTCCTGTCACACTCACCGGCCGCCACGTGCGGCTCGAACCGATTAGCGAAGCGCACTTCGACGCGCTCGCGCGCCACGGCGCCGACCTCGACGTGTGGCGCTGGATGCCCTCGCTGCGCCCGGACCCGCGCGAGTCGGTGCGCGTGTGGTGCGACACCGTGATGCCGATGCAAGCGCGCGGCGAGATGGCCGCCTTCGCGATCATCGATCTTGCGCGCGGCGAGGCTGTGGGCGGGACGACGCTCTTCGACTACTCCGAGGCGCACAAGCGCGTGGAGATCGGTTACACGTGGCTGGCGAAGCCGGCGTGGCGCACGCCGATCAACACGGAGTGCAAATACCTTTTGTTGCGGCACGCGTTCGAGGTGCTCGGGTTGAACCGCGTGCAGCTCAAGACCGACGCGCGCAACGAGCGGTCGCAGGCGGCGATCGCGCGGCTCGGCGCCGTGCGCGAGGGCCTGCTCCGCGCCCACATGGTGATGCCCGACGGCTGGGTGCGCGACTCGGTGATGTTCTCGATTGTCGCGGCGGAGTGGCCGGGGGTAAAGGCGGGGTTGGCGGCGAAGATGGCGCGGTAGGGCGTGGCACGGATCTCCCGATCCGTGAGACACTCGCGGTTGGATTCACGGGTCAGGAGACCCGTGCCACGTCAGAACCATTTTTTCTTCTTCAGATAAATGGTCATCAGCACGGTGGCGACGAGGGTGAGGCCGGCGGCCCAGAGATAGCCGTGCGGGGATTTCAGCTCGGGCATGTGTTCGAAATTCATGCCATACCAGCCGCCGACGAGCACCGCCGGGAGTGTCACGGCCGTGAGCGCGGTGAGAAACTTGATGCCTTCATTGGCCTCGAACGCGGCTTTGTTGAGGTAGATGTCGAAGGCCATCATCAGACGTTCGTGGTAGCCGGCGGCGGTGTCTTCGAGGCGCACAAGGTTGTCGTGGAGATCACGGAAGTAGGGGAGCAGCTTGGGGCGGATGAGTTTCGAGTCGCCGCGCGCGAGACGGCCGATCAGATCGCGCTGCGGGCGCACGATGTGGCGCAAGCGGGTGAAATCGCCGCGCACATGGAGCAGTTCGTTCACGAGTTTCTCGTGGGCGGATTCCTTCGCGAGCACGTGTTCCTCGATTTCCTCGAGCTCGGCGCGGAGTTCGTCGAGCACAGGGGCGTAGTTGTCGACCAGCAGGTCGAGGAGCGAGTGGGCGATGCGGTCGGGGCCCCGCGGACCGATGCCGACGGCTTTGGCGAGACGGTCGGACAGCGTGGTCACGGAGCGCAGCGGCTGGCGGTGGAACGAGACGAGGAAATCCTTGCCGAGAAAGAGATCGAGCTCGGTGGTGTTGAATTTCTCCGTGCGCGTGAAATCGACGGCATGGGTGACGATGAAGAGGTAATCCTCGTAGTCCTCGACCTTGGGGAGCGAATTGGGGGCGACGCAGTCCTCGACGGCGAGCGGGTGGAAATGAAACACGCCCTCCAGCACGAATTTCCACTCTTCATCGGTGGGATTGTCGAGGTCGACCCAGAGGAGCAGGCCCTTGTCCGCCCGCACGAGCCGGAGCGCCTCGCGCTCGAGGTCCGAGCCGACGAGCTTGCCGTCGCTGAAAATGAAGGAGCGGATCATGGTATGGTTGGGGGTTGTGGCAGCAGAATGAGCGTTGCTTCCGCGCCTGCGGAGTCGAGTGCGGCGATGTCGGCCCGGCGCCGGATCAGCAACGCGACGACCTCGTCCCGGGTGCAATTGCCGAGACTGAGCCAGACGAACTTCGGCGGCGGACCGAAGAGCAGGCTGCGCTCATAGAAATCGGAGTCCTTCGAGACGAGGACGCAGCCGTGCTGCCCAGCGTATTCCCAGATGACCTCGTCCGGCTGGCCTTTCAGGCCGCAGTCACGGACATGAAGGCTGTCCGGAAAATCCACGGCAGGGAGCCGCGGCAGGCTCGGCGGGAGATTCTCATCGAAGAGCAGCTTCATGCGGCACAACCGTCAGCCGGCGGTCGCGCTCGGCGGCAAAAGCGAAGCACGCCTGAATGTCCTGCGCCGTGAGATCGGGAAAATCGGCCAGCACTTCGGCGACCGTCATGCCGCCGCCGAGATAATCGAACACATCGGCCACGGCGATACGGGTGCCGCGGATGCACGGCTTGCCGCTGCGGATGCGGGGGTCGATCGTGATGCGCTCGCGGTAGTCCACGGTCGGGGAGCGTAGGCCGCGGCCGGAGTGAGTCAAGGTGTGCGGACGAGCCGCAGTGCTTCCTGTTCTAGGTCCGAACCGATGAGCTTGCCGCTGTTGATGATGAAGGCGGGGATCATCGCGGCGGAGCGTGGAGGGCAGGAGCGTGAATGGTTACAAAAGCACAAGAGGCGCAAAGAAACTGGCGGAAGCGAATCCGAACTCACCTAAATCGCTTCCACGTCTTCATCAGATCGAGAAGCAGTGATCGAGGCGTCGGGCCAAGTTCGGCTGTGCGTAGTTGGGCGAGTAACGGAACCAGTTCGTCGTTCCAGCCGATTTGGACTACGTAATATCGGTGAAAATCGCCCTCTCGGAAATTCAACTTCAAGATCGCCGCCGGTGTGGGTCTAGTCTGTTTGAAGAAAGTGTTGATGTGCCTCTCGGCCGGTGGCGCTCCCTTGGGATCTAGCGTTCCGTTTGAATAATATTCCGATGCGCGTTTGAGGAGCCCGCGACTGCTAATAACCTCAATCAAGCTAGACATCGAGTCAGCTGTGAGTTTCGCGTCGCTGCTGACCGGGGTGCCATCCAGCCAGTGGATGTGCGGTTCGATGCAATCATATCGAGCGGTGTATAACATTGTGCTTCGCAGGCCGCCTTTCGCCGATTCCGGAAGTTCGAGCATGATCGATACTGTGAGGTCGTTGAAATGAGCGACCAATCCTCCGAGCTTCGGCTCGTTCGCCAAAACCGCTCCACCTAGGAGCAGGACGACAGCAATCGTCTTCGCCGACATCGGGCTACAGCCCCAGTCTCGTCTCCACCGCCGCAATGGCCGCGATGAAGGCTTCGGGGGTCGGGGCGGTGAGGAAGCTGGCGCGGTCGGCAGGGTCGCGGAGGAGTTTGCAGAGCGCGCTCACCACGGCGAGGTAGTCACCCGGCTTCGTCTTCGGTGTGCCGAGCACAAAAAAGAGTTTCACGATCTCGCCCTTGTCGTCGAAAGGGATGCCGGCGTCGCAGCGGCCGACGGCGACGACGATTTTTTTCACGTGCTCGGTGCGGGCGTGCGGGAGGGCGATGCCGTTGCCGAGCGAAGTGGTGTCGAGGCGGTCGCGCGCGAGGAGTTCGTCGTAGAAGCCGGCGTAGTTGGCGACGTCGGGGTGGCCGTCGAGCAGGCGCGCCGTGTCGTGCAGCGCGGCGGTGCGCTTGGTGACCGCGAGGTGGAGCACGATACGGGACGGGTGAAGCAGCGAGGAGATTTTTCCGGCCATGCGATGCGAGCGGGGTCACGAGAGAGCGCCGGTGGTGCCGTGAAGGCAAGGTTGGAAATGGCATTGCGCCGCGGCGGCGGGCGCGCTGGGTTACGACGATGAAAAGAACGGTCGCGTGGCTGTGGTGCGGAGCGCTGGCAGTGACGTCCGTGCGGTCGGCCGAGGAACGGTTTTCACAGGCGGTGCGGCGGGAGGATTTCGCCGCGGCGGGACTCGCCAGGCTCACGCCGGAGGAACTCGCGCGGCTCGATGCGCTCGTGGGTGACTACCAGAGCGGGGCGCTGCTCGCGGCGCGGCGCGAAGCCGAGCGCGCGGAACAGGCGCGCGCGGCGGCGGAGGCGAAAGCGAACCAGGTCGCGGCCGAGGCGCGGGCGGCCAAGGCGGGGGCACCGGCGGGCGAGTCGAGGAAGGGCGATGGCGGCCTCCTCGCAAAGGCGAAGGCGCTGCTGCCGGCGGGGACTGCGGTGGAGTTTGCGGCGATCGAGAGCCGGATTGCCGGGGATTTCACCGGTTGGCAGGGAAAGGCGGTGTTTGCGTTGGAGAACGGCCAGCGCTGGCAGATGGCCAATGCGGGTCACTACTACACGCCGGCGATCAAGAGCCCGGTGGTAAAGATCACGCCGGCTTCGCTGGGCGGTTTCTGGCTGACGATCGAGGGCGTCAACCAGCGGGTGAAGGTCGTGCCAATCGAGAACGGCAAATGACCCCGGGTTGGTGGTCGGCTGGGGCGGTGCGCCTCGTTGGCCGTCACGCGGACTGGGTGTTGGCTGTTCTGGCGTTCGCTCGGTGGTGCGGAAGCAGCGTGGTTTCCGCACTTTCGCGCGATACCGGCCTCGCCCGGATTGATCCTACCGTGGCAGCCGCAACCCAAGAAGAAGGAGTCAGAATCACCACGGATTACGCGGATCAAGGCAGCGGCTGCGCGGAATTATCGGCGCCATCGCGCGTAATCCGCGGTCAAGAATTCCGGGCGCTGGAAATCGTCGCAGCCTGCGACGAAACGAACCGATGGTAATGCACTTCCTCGAAAGCCGGCCACAGCCTGTCGACGGCTGTTTGTAACGTAATACGTTACAAACTTTCTGATCCGGCAGGCGCGACAGGGGAGGTGTAATGGAGGCGGGCTAGCCCGCCGGGGCGGCGGGTGGGGCCTCGCCGGCTCCGGCTTGCTGCTCTTCCGCGCTTTCGACGATGCGGGCGATGGAGAGGAGTTTGTCGCCGGGCTCGAGGGTGACGAGCCGCACGCCCTTCGCGCCGCGGTTGGTCTCGCGGATTGTGTTGACGGGGCACCGGATGCTCTGGCCCTTGGCCGTGAGGAGCATGATCTCGTCGGTGTCGCGCACGCTGAGCGCGCCGGCCAGGTTGACCGAGCCGTCTTCGGGCAACGTGATCGCCCAGACGCCGCTGCCGCCGCGGTTGATGAGGCGGTAGTCCTCGAAGCGGGTGCGAACGCCGAGGCCGGCCTCGCTGGCGACGAGGAACTTGGCCTCGTGGTCGACGACCTCGATCACGTCGAGGTAATCGCTCTCGAGCTTGAAACGCATGCCGGTCACGCCGCCGGTGGCGCGGCCCGTGGCGCGGAACAGCTCCTCGCCAGTCTCCGCGTCGCGCTCGCGGAAGCGGACGGCGAGGCCTTGATGCGAGACGAGGATGAGTTCGTCGTTGCCGGTGGTGAGCACGGTGCCGATGACGGTGTCGCCCTCGGCGAGGTTTATGCCGATGAGGCCGCCCTCGCGCGTGCAGTTGGCGTAGTCGGCCAGCGAACTCTTTTTGATCACGCCGCTCTTGGTGGCCATGACGAGGTAGCGATCCTCGGCGAAGTCCTTCACGCAGATCATCGCGGCGATCTTCTCGCCCTCGGCGAGGCGCAGGAACGAGGACACGGATTTGCCCTTCGAAGCGCGGGTGCCTTCGGGGACATCGTAGACCTTCTTGGCGTGGCACTGCCCCGTGCTCGTCAGGAACAGGATGTAGTCGTGGGTGCTCGCCGTGAAGAGATGCTCGACGAAATCCTCGTCGTAGGTCTCGGCGCCGATCACGCCCTTGCCGCCGCGTTTCTGCGAGCGGTAGTCGGCGACGCGCGTGCGCTTGATGAAGCCGAGATGCGAGACGGTCATGACGCAGCCCTCGTTGGGGATCACGTCCTCCATGCGGAATTCGCCGGCGAGCGCCTCGATCTCCGTGCGGCGGGGCGAGGTGTATTTCTCCTTCATCACGAGGAGCTCCTGCTTGATGAGCGCCATCAGCTTGGCCTCGGACTCGAGGATGCCGCGGAGTTCCTCGATGATCTTCATCAACTCGAGGTATTCCGCCTCGATCTTGCTGCGTTCGAGGCCGGTGAGCTGGTAGAGGCGGAGTTCGAGGATGGCGTCGGTCTGGCGCTCGGAGAGCGGATACTTCGCCATCAAACGTTGCTTGGCTTCCTCGCGGTTCGCCGAGCTGCGGATGATTTTGACGAAGTCGTCGAGGTTATCGAGGGCGATGATGTAGCCCTCGAGGATGTGGGCGCGGTCGAGCGCCTCCTTCAGGCGGAACTTCGTGCGGCGGGTGATGACATCGCGGCGGTGCTCGATGTAGCACTCGATGAGTTCCTTGATGTTCATCTGCTTCGGCCGCTTCTTGTCGAGGGCGAGCAGCGTGACGCCGAAGGAGGATTCGAGGGCGGTCTTCTGGAAGAGCTGGTTGATGACAACCTTGGCCTGCTCGCCGCGCTTCAACTCGATCACGATGCGCGTCTGTTCGTCGGACTCGTCGCGGAGGTCGCGAATGCCGTCGATCTGTTTTTCGCCGACGAGTTCGGCGATGCGGGTGACGAGCGTGGCGCGGTTTACGTTATACGGGATCTCCGTGATGACGATCTGCTCCATGCCGCCCTTGAGTTCCTCGGTGTGGGCCTTGCCGCGCGTGCGGACGATGCCCTTGCCGGTTTTTAGGTAGCTGAGGATCCCCTCGCGACCGGTGATGACGCCGCCGGTGGGGAAGTCAGGACCCTTGATGATCGTGCAGAGTTCGTCGACGGAGACGCGCGGGTTGTCGATGATGGCGCAGGTGGCGTCGATGATCTCGTCGAGGTTGTGCGGCGGGATGTTCGTCGTCATGCCGACGGCGATGCCGGTGGAGCCGTTCATCAGCAGATTCGGCAACGCGGACGGAAGGACGGTCGGCTCGGTGGTCGACTCCTTGTAGTTGGGCACGAAATCGACGGTATCCTCCTCGATGTCCTTGAGCAGGTCCTCGGCGATGTCCTTCAGCCGGGCCTCGGTGTAACGATAGGCGGCCGGTGGATCACCGTCGACGGAGCCGAAGTTGCCCTGCGGATCGATGAGCGGGTAACGCATGACCCAGGGCTGCGCGAGACGGACGAGCGTGTCGTAGACGGAGGAGTCGCCGTGCGGGTGGTAGTTCTTCAGCACCTCGCCAACGACACCGGCGCACTTGTCGAACGACTTGTTGTGGAGCAGGCCTTCGCGGAGCATCGCGTAGAGGATGCGGCGCTGGACGGGCTTGAGGCCGTCGCGGGCATCCGGCAGCGCACGTGAGATGATGACCGACATCGAGTAGTCGATGTAGGCCGTCTGCATGATGTCGGTGATGTTGGCCGTGGAGAGTTTTTCGGAAGCGGTATACACAGGAAAAGTAGCGAGTAGTGAGTAGCGGGTAGCGAGCAGGCGCGAAGCGTGGGACTAGGCGCCGTCGCGTTCGAGGCCGTTGATGTAGCCTTGCAGGAGGCGCGAGACTTCCTCGAGGTCGGTTTGAAGAGCGGTGGTGTCGGTGTAGCGAAGGTCGTGAGCGAGGATGAGCTGGTAGAGGCACTCGTCGGCGGAACCTTGGGCGATGTTGTAGAAACGGAGTTTGTCGGGCTTGGTGCGCTTGCGGAATCTTTCGACGAAGTTCGAAGGGACGCTCGCTGCGGCGCGGCGGAGTTGAGCAGTGAGTGCAAACAGCTCGTGCTTCGGAAACGCCTCGGTGAGGCGATAAATCGCGAGCGTAAACGCATGCGCTTTCTGCCACACGACGACATCTCGGAAAGACTGTGATTTGTTTGCCATGCTCGCTACTCGCTACTTCCTCCGCTCACACGTCCAGATACTGCACGTTCAGCGCGTTGTCCTCGATGAACTGGCGGCGCGGGGGGACGTCGTCGCCCATCAGGAGGGTGAAGAGTTGATCGGCTTTCGCGGCGTCGTTGACGGAGACTTTGAGGAGGCGGCGTTTCTCCGGGTCCATCGTGGTCTCGAAGAGCTGCTTCGGGTTCATTTCGCCGAGACCCTTGTAGCGCTGGATGCTCAGGCCCTTGCGGCCGTTGGCGCGGATCTGGGCGACGATGTCGAGGGGCGAGCGCAGTTCGGTCTTCGCTTCGGATTTCTGGCCGGCGTTTTCCGTGATGACGTAGCGCGGATTCTCGGTGAGGCTGAAGCGGTTGATTTCGAGACCGATCTTCGCGATGGCGCGCAGCAGCTTCGACATCTCGGTGCTCTCGAAGATCTCGTGGACGGTGATGCGTTTGGTGGTGGCCACCGGTTTTTTCTCGGTGGCAATCGGCGGGGTGCTGTCACCCGTCGGCTCGGAGCCGTCGGCGTTGAGGTTGTGGCACGCGTAGAACTCGGCCTGGGCCTTCTCGTCGCGCAGGAACTCGAAGCTCTCCTTGTTGCCTTCGCGGATGCGGGCGAGGTAGCGCGGCAGGTCCTGCGTCTCGGGGTGGTGGAGGTCGAGGTAGGCGGCGAGCGAGGCGCCGTGGCGGGTGACCCCGGCACCGAGTTTTTCGAGCGCGGCGAGGTGTTCGACGATCTTGTCGACCTGCGCGGGGGCGAAAATGTGGCCATCGGCGAGGCGCGTGAGCACGACATCCTCGGAGCCGAGTTCGAGGAGGATGCGGTTGAGCTGCTCGTCGTTGTCGATGTATTGCTCGCGTTTCTTGCGCTTGATTTTGTAGAGCGGCGGCTGGGCGATGTAGACGAAGCCCTTGTCGAAGAGGCCGCGCATCTGGCGGTAGAGAAACGTGAGAAGCAGAGTGCGGATGTGCGAGCCGTCGACGTCGGCGTCGGTCATGATGATGACGCGGTGGTAGCGGGCCTTGTCGGCCTTGAACGCGGACTCGTCCTCGCCGCCGCCGATGCCGGTGCCGATGGCGGTGATGAGGGCGCGGATTTCCTCGTTGGAGAGCACCTTGTCGAGCTGGGCCTTCTCGGAATTGATCAACTTGCCGCGCAGCGGGAGGATCGCCTGGTAGCGGCGGTCGCGGCCCTGCTTGGCGGAGCCGCCGGCGGAATCGCCCTCGACGATGTAGAGTTCGCAGAGCGACGGGTCGCGTTCGGAGCAGTCGGCGAGTTTGCCGGGGAGGCCGCCGCCGGTGAGCGCGCCTTTGCGGATGGTCTCGCGGGCCTTGCGGGCCGCTTCGCGGGCGCGGGCGGCCATGAGGGATTTATCGACGATGCGTTTGCCGATGTTGGAGTTGGCCTCGAAGAAGAACATCAGGCCTTCGTAGGCCGCGGAGCCGACCATGCTCTCCACCTCGGGCGAGAGGAGTTTCACCTTGGTCTGCGACTCGAACTTCGGATCGCTATGCTTGACCGAGATGACGGCGGTGAGACCTTCGCGCACGTCGTCGCCGGTGATCTGCGGATCCTTTTCCTTGAGGAGGTTGTTGGCCTTGGAAAACTGGTTGATCGCGCGCGTGAGGGCGCTGCGGAAGCCGGAGAGGTGGGCGCCGCCGTCCGGGTTGTGAATCGTGTTGGTGTAGCAGAGGACGAGGTCGTTGAAGCCGTCGTTATATTGGAGGACGACCTCGGCGTGGATTTCGACCTCCTTGTCGTCGGTGCGGACCTTGTTCTCCTTGCGGAAGGAGATGGGCTTCGGGTGGAGCGGGTTTTTGCTCGTGTTGAGCTGCTTTACGAACTCCTCGACGCCGTTCTTGTAGTAGAAGGTCTCGGGTTTCGCGTTGGCGGGGCGCTCGTCGAGGAAGACGATTTCCAGGCCGGAATTGAGGAAGGCGAGCTCGCGCAGGCGCTGGGCGATGCGGTCACTCTGGAACACCGTCGTCTCGCGGAAGATCTCGGCGTCGGGCTTGAACGTGATGTAGGTGCCGGTGCCCTTGGCTTTGCCGATGACTTCGAGTTTCTTCACGGTCTTGCCGCGCTCGAATTTCATGTGGTGCACCTGGCCGCCGCGGGAGACTTCGACCTCGAACCACTCGGAGACGGCGTTGACGCACTTGGCGCCGACGCCGTGGGTGCCGCCGGAGAACTTGTAGCCGCCTTGGCCGTATTTGCCGCCGGAGTGGAGGGTGGTGAGCACCATCTCGACGCCGGGAATCTTGTATTGCGGGTGGATGTCGACCGGGATGCCGCGGCCGTTGTCGCGAATCGAGATGGAGCCGTCGACGTGGATGGTGACATCGATGCGCGAGCAGTGGCCGGCGAGGTGCTCGTCGACGGAGTTATCCAAGACCTCGGAGACGCAGTGATGGAGAGCGCGTTCGTCGGTGCCGCCGATATACATGCCGGGCTTCTTGCGGACGGCTTCGAGGCCCTCGAGTTTGCCCAGTTTGGAGGCGTCGTAGGTGTCGCCGATGGGGGCGTTTTTCGGGTCGTTGGCGGAGTCGGGAGCTTCGGACATGAAGGAGAATGGACGGGAAAGTCGGTGGGAAAAATGAAAGGAAAAATCTCTCGGGAAAGCGCAGCACTGGCGAGGGTTATTTTGAGAAAAAATCGGCCTCAAAACGCGTTCTTTTGCCCTATAAACGAGGGTTTCGTTTGACCGGGGTGGGGGTAGCGGGCAGCGTCCGCCCAAAATGTCCAATCCCGCCGTCGAAACGCTCCTCATCCTCCAAGATCGCGATGTCAAACGGCTGGGTTTGGAGGCCCAATTGAAGGCGGTTCCGGGCGATGTCGCCCGGGTGGAGGCCAAAATCGCGGCAGAAAAGGCGGCCATTGAGGCGGCCCGGACCGAATTGAGGGAGCTGGAGACCAAAAAGAAGCTGCTGGAGACCGAAATCGGGTCCGCCGAGGCCACCCTCGGGCGCTACAAGACCCAGCAGTCCCTCGTCAAAAAGAACGACGAATACCAGGCGCTGGGCCACCAGATCGAAACGACCCAGAAGGCGATCAGCGAACTGGAGGGGCAGGAGCTGGAGGTCATGTATGCGATCGACGAGGCGAAGAAGAAGTTCGCCGCGGCCGAGGCCGTGTTGAAGGAGAACATTTCCGGCCATGAGGCACGCATCCGCACTCTGCGGGAGCGCGAAGTGAACCTTGCCGTGGAATTGAAGGACGCGCAGGCGGCGCTCGCGGTGGCGCGCGAGCCGGTGGCCGAACTGCAGCGCCGCCTTTACGACCGGATCGCGGCGCGCAACATGCCCGCGGTCGTCGCGGTGCACGGCGGGAAATGCGGCGGGTGTCACCTGAAGATTTCCTCCGAAGTCGAGTCGGCGATCCGGGGCAGACACCCCGAGCCCGGCGCGGTGCTTCCGACCTGCGATCAGTGCGGGCGGATCGTTTATTGGGAGGGTTGAACTCCGGCGGACCGCTCAACCGCCCAGCAATCGCGCCGGCAGGAACAGGAGCGCCCGCACCAGCGCCAGCAACGCACGCATCGCCGCGCCGACGATGCGGAAGGGGATCGAGAGCAGCCAGAGAAACGGCCAGGCGATCAGAACCAGCAGCGCTAGGGGCCAGCACAGCACGAGAAGCAGGGCCCAAAGCAGCAAGGTGAGGAAAAATTTCATGGCGGAGCCGGGTTGATCGGTTGGTGGGGAGAACCCGGTGGCGCGCGGAAAGTTGCAGGAGGGGCCGGGCCCGCCTTCTGAAAGCCCATCGCCGGCCGGCGCAATTAGGTGCGATCGGGCCTAATGACTCGGTATTTTGTCCAACCTGCGCTGTTACATGGTAGAAAGATTTTCGTCGAGCGGGAGGGGATGGAATTGACAGCCGGTCTTGAGCAGGGCATCAACGGACCGACTCCGATCGATTCCAGTATCGGAATCAGCCCCACATCCCAACCGCTTCATCCCACGTCCCGGATCGCATCGGTCACCGTTGCGGAACGCCGTGTTTGAATGCGATCCCTTCGTTCCCACCTCCATCATGAATACGTTCATCACTGCGCTACTGCGTCGTCTGTTCCTCCCGGCCTTGTTGGCGTTGGCCGGTTTTTCATCCGTCCGCGCCGGAACCATCTACTGGGTTGATTGGCAGGATGCCGTCGCGGAAGGCGGGGTCACGAAGTATCGCGGGAAAATGACGGTCGTGCGGCCGGGTGGCGCGACCTTGGAGGTGACGGTGAAGTTCACGCCACCGCCGCTGGGGATCGCGTTCTATCAGGCGTCCGGCGGGACCGACTACTGGACGAATGGATTTTTCGGCGGGACGCGCAATCCGGCCACGTCGCCGTATACCAGTGCGATCGTCGACAACATCCCCACCGGGACCGACATCATCGGGTTGCAGCGGGCCGGGATCAACCGGCTCGAGTTCACCGACTCGTCCGGCGCCTCGCTCGCGATCGCGAGTCCGGTCTTTGCCTACGTGAGCCTGAACGGCAACGGCTATGGTTTCGACCAGGACTTCGACATTCTCAGCTACGGTGATCCGGCGACCGGGAACGACATCGGGTTCTGGGGTTCCGGGACGTCCTACAAGAACGTCACGACCGTCAGCGGCGCGACCCAGTATCAATTGCTCGGCACCGGCGAGCCGCACGGCGTGCTGCAGTTCCGCGGCTCGTTCTCGACCGTGAACTGGCAGAGCCTCTCCAACGAATACTGGAATGGATTTACGATCGGCGTGGCCGGGCTGGCCCAGGACATCCCGATCGCCAATGCCGGAGCGGATCAAGCGATGGAAGCCAACGCCAATTGTCAGGGCGTCGTGCAACTGTCGGGCAGCGTGTCGGGCTCGACCCACGCGCCCTACACCTTCTCGTGGTCCGGCTCGTTTGGCACGGCCACCGGACCGAATCCGACCGTCGCGCTGCCGACGGGGGCGAACACCATCACGCTGACGGTGACGGACGCCCTTGGCTCCACCGACACCGACACCGTCGTGATCACGGTGCAGGACAAACAGGCTCCGACACTGAATGTCCCGGCGCCGATCACCGTCGGCACGGCCCCCGGCCGGTGCGATGCGACGGTCACTTATTCCGTCACGGCTTCGGACAACTGCGGGACCGCTACAGTGGTCAGCACTCCGGCTTCCGGCTCGGTATTTCCGGTGGGCACGACGGTCGTCACCAGCACGGCGACCGATGCTTCGGGCAACAAAATCACGAAGACCTTTACGGTCACCGTCGCTGATACACAGCCGCCCTCGATCGTCTCGCCGGGCAACATCTCGGTCAGCGCTCCGCTCGGCACCTGCGCGGCCAACGTGGCTTTCGTTGCGAGCGCGACGGACAACTGTTCCGGCGTCACCGTCAGCTACAGTCGCGCGCCGGGTAGTTCGTTCCCGGTGGGTTCGACCGCGGTCACGGCCACGGCGACCGATGCCGGCGGCAATACCGCCTCGGTCACGTTCACCGTCACCGTCGCCGACGTCACCGCACCCACGCTCGTGCTCAATCCGGTGAGCGGCCCGCTGAGCTCGCTCGGCAGTGTGACCACGCTGTTCACCTCGGTCGCCGGCAGCCCCACCGGTGGCATCGCGCATGCCCACGGCATCGCCTACGATCTCGAGCGCAACACCGTCTGGGTGACCGATGCCGAACTCGGCAACGACATCTTCGAGTTCCCGGCCACGCAGCCCCACGGCTCCACCGTCGCCGCGCTCACCCGCCTGAACCCGCCGGTCACCGCCACCATCGAAGGCATCTACTACGATCCGAGCGACAAGACGCTCTGGTATATCGAGAACAACGGCCAGATCACGCACATCGACCGCACGGGCGCCGTCCTCCCGGGCGGCTTCTCCGTGGCCTCGACCGTGCCGGCCGGCACCTTCGGCGCCCGCGGCCTCGGAGTGGCGATCGCGGGGAGCTTCGTCTGGGTCGACAACGGCAACGCCGCCTACAAATTCGTCAAGGCCACCGGGGCCTACACCGGAGTCTCCTTCGCGACCGGCCAGCCCTGCATCACCTACGATCCGGAACGGCACCTCATCTGGACCTCCCACTGGAACGACAAGCGCTTCCGCGCCTTCAATCCCGACACCGGCGCGCTCGTCTTCACCAGCGCGGTGATCACTCCCTCGCTCTCCGATCGCCGCGGGCACCTGCTCTCGATCGGCGCGGGCAAGATCTGGGTGTCGACCGAGGAGGTCGTGCCCGGCGTCAACGACGGCAACCGCGAGGTCATCTACGGCATCGAGATTCTCGGTGGCGCGATCAACAAGGTCGTCGAGTGCAGCACGGCTTTCGCGGATCCCGGCGCCTCCGCCACGGACGCCTGCGGCGCCGCGACCGTGCAGGTCACCGGTTCAGTGAACACCGCCGCGGTCGGCACCTACACGCTCACTTATGTCGCCGTCGACGCGTCCGGCAACACCTCGGCGCCGCAGACGCGCACCATCACGGTCATCGACACCACGCCTCCGCTGCTCGCCTGCCCGGCCAATCAGACGGTGTCCACTGATGCGGGCAAGTGCACCGCGGCCGTCGCGTTTGCCGCGACCGCCAGCGACTCGTGCGGCGCGGTGACGTTGTCTTACTCCGCCTCGGGCGCCACGACCGGCGCCGTCAGCTCCGGTTCGGTGTTTAACAAGGGCGTGACCACGGTCACGATTGTGGCGCGTGATTCGCACAACAATACGTCCGCGTGCAGCTTCACGATCACGGTCGTCGACAGCGAGAAACCGGTCGTGACCGCGCCGGCCGATCTGGCGCTGAACGCCGGGGCCAACTGCACGGCGGTGGGGACGTTCGCCGCGACCGCGAGGGACAACTGCTCCGGGGTCACGATCAG
>JACRKC010000075.1 GCA_016235555.1 Verrucomicrobiota bacterium | reverse complement strand
GCGGGGTATCCCCGTGCGAGGATAGGGCCGGGGACACCCGAGACAAGCGGATAATCATCAAGGACGGTTCGAATCCCCCGCTCTCCACTAGAGCGGATTCTCATTGAAGTGGGTTCGGACGGTGTCCAACAAGGACCACCACTTTTCTCCCGGGCGAAAAACCCGCCCCGGCCGGGCGGCCACCTGCGTCGCTTCGTCCACCGTCGCATACCATCCGCCCGCGACCGCGGCAAACAGCGCCGCCCCCAGACAGGCCCGCTCGATGCACGCCGGCACGACCACTGGCACCCCCAGCACATCGGCGTTGATCTGCACCCAGTGCGGACTGCGCGAACCGCCGCCCGTGGCGATCACTCGCTGCGCATCGCCACCGCCCGCGGTCACCCGCACGAGCCGGGCGTGAGTCTCCGCGATCCGCGTCAGGAGCTCGCGCACGGCGCGGCCGACGGGGTGGTCGCTCTCGCCCGCCAAGTTGAGCAGATCGGCGATGCTGAGCGCCGGGGCGATTTGTTTCTGCAACTCCTCCACCTGTCCCGCTCCGTTCGCATCGAAGGCGAGCCGGTAGCAGCGACGGCCATCGGTATGCCGGCCGTGATAGCAACCGGCCGTCGGTTCGGCGTCGTCGACGAGCACCAACGCGGCGAGCACCGTGCCCGTGGAAATACTCACATCCCCCAGCGAGCCCAGCCCCGACCCAATCGCCGCCGCATGATGATCCAGCGCGCCGACGGCAAACGGGATGCCCCGTGGCACCCCGAGCAATTCCTCGGCGCGTGCGCTGGTCCGGCCGCTCGCCGTTCCCGGGGTCAGCGGCGTCGACAGCTGGGCCGCCTCGACGCCAAACGCCGTCAGCGCGTCCGGCCACCATCGTCGACCCGGCAGATCATAAAGCGCGAGAAACGCCGCGGTGCTGGCGTCGCCCGCGGCCTCGCCCGTCAGGGCAAACGTGAAGTAATCCGCGATGCTCATCACGCGCCGCGTGTCGGCCCACACGCGCGGCTGCTCCCGCTGAAACCAACGCAGTTTGGCCGCTGCCGTCTGCCCGGAGATTTCCGCGAAACCGATGGCCCGGCGGAACCGTTCGCTGCGCGCGAAGTCCGCCAGCGCCGGCTCGACCGGAGCGCCGCGCAGATCGGTCCACGCCACCAACGGCGTGAGCGGTCGGTCGGCGCGATCGAGCAGCAGAAAGGTGGTCGCCTGCGAGGAATAGGACAGCGCGGCGATGTCCCGCGCCGCCGCCCCCGCCTCCGCGAGCGCTTCGCCGAGCCCGCGACGCAGCAGGCGCCAAAACACCTCGACCGCCAGTTCGCTGCGGCCGGGCCCGGGCTCGTCCCATGTCACGGCCACTCGACCGAGTCCGCGCAGCGTCCCGCCCTCGTCGAACAGGCCGATTTTGAAGTAGGATGTGCCGAGATCGATGCCGAGCAGGAGGGCCATGGCGGGAGCGACTAACAGCCGGTGGGCGATTTTCTCGGGGCGATGATCGGAAGCAGGGCAGGCCTTTGACCTGTCCAGCGAACACTCAACCCGCGAATGGGCAGGTCAAAGACCTGCCCCACCCCTGAGCTCGTCCATCTCATGAAGAGATCCTGCATGGATAGGTCCCAAGTTCACCGCTTCCCGGCGAGCAAAGCGAGCGTGGCCTCGATGAAGCGCCCGCCATTGGCCGGCGCGAAGAGCGCGTTGGTCGATTCGTAGACGCCGCGCGCCGCCGCCTCCGCCGTCACGACGTAGCCTTGCAGCTCGCCGTTCGCGAGCGTGATCAAAAACGTGTCCGGCGAGCGGCGCTTCAGCTCCAGCGCATACTCGACGAAAAACTCGCCCGGCCAGCCGACGAACTTCCACGGCCCGACCGCGATCAGCTGGATCTCCGCCGGCACGCAGCCGGCGACCGCCTCCGCGAGCCGGCCGTCGACCGCGGCGCGCGCGAGTTCGGCGGTTTCCTCGGCGCCGAAGACGTCGCACTCGGCCGTGCGCACCTCCGTGCGCGGCGCGCCTTCGCGTTTCAGCCGCTCGAAACGCGCGCGCACTTTCTCCACCGCCTCGTCCGCGGCAGCCACCGCCGGAAACACGCGTGGCTCCGGGTCGAGGTGACACTGCCGGCAACGCACCTCCACCGACTCGCGAAACGCCATCGCGGGCATCGCAGCCGCGATGGTTTGCCCGAGGAGTTCGCCGAGGCGCCGGGCTTCGGCGAAGGTGTTCGCCCGCGTCATGTGACGCGGGCTCTGGTTGCCCGAGGCGCCCTGGTGAAACAGCACCGGACACTTCGCCGGCAGTCCGTGCGCGCGCAGGAACTGCCGCGTGAAAAACGGAAAGTCCGCGCTGATGAGCTTCGAGTCCTCGTGCAGCACCGTCGGATGCATGCCGTAGACGATCATGCAGCCGACCGGCGCGCGGTCGGCGCGCGCACGCGCGACCAGCACCGGCACCTGCGCATCGGTCGGGCCGGCCGGATCGTGACGATTGGAACCGACGCCCTCGGCGCGCACCGTCGTGAGCCCGATCTCCGCGGGCACCGCCGCCTTCACCGCCGCGACCGCCGCCTCGGTCAGCCGCTCGACGAGCCAGCCCAGATACGCCGGATCGACCGGCGGCACGACGGGATCGCTGGCGTTGCTGAGATGCTTCGACATCACCGGACCCGAGTGCGTGTGCGTGCATGTGAGCATGATCGCCCCCTCGGCGAGGCCCGTGGCCGCGGCGATGCGGCGGCGCGCCTCAGCCACGAGTTCCTTCGTGAGAAAGATCAGATCGTTCGCCAGAAACAGCGCCGCATCCGCGCCGCTGCGCAGATAGAGCGCCGCACACTCCAGCGGATCATGCACGCCGGCGCTGTGCCGCGGCACGTGCGGGTAGCCGTAGAGAAATACGCTCGCGCGCGGTGTGATGTCGACGGTGGCGGCGCCGGCCTGCAGCCCGGCGGGACGTGACGGCGGAGTGATCATCGGAGACCGCCGAGCGTGGCGGAACGGGCGCGGGAGTCTATGTTATTTTTTGTGATATTATCACAATTCTTGACATTTCATGACATCGTCCGGAGCCTCGCCGCCGTGAAGCAGCTCCCCTCCGCCGCCCGGCAAACGCGCATCCGCGAACGGTTCGCGTCGCAGCCGGGCGTCTCGATCTCGGCCCTCGCGCGCGAGTTCGGCGTGAGCGAGATGACCATCCGGCGCGACCTCGCGGCGCTCGAAGGCAAGGCCCACATCCAGCGCACGCACGGCGGCGCCGTGCTCACCGAGCGGATGATGCTCGAATTCGATTACCGCGCGCGCCGCGAGCAGCACCGCGCCGCCAAATGCGCCATCGCGGCCGAGGCGCGCCGGCTCGTGCGGCCCGGCCACCGCCTCATCCTCGACACCGGCACGACCACGCTCGAGTTCGCCGCGCTGCTGAAAGACGGCGAGCGCCTCACCGTCATCACCCCGAGCCTCGCCGTCGCGTCGGAACTGCAGCACGCCCCCGGCGTCGAGGTGATCTTGCTCGGCGGCGTGATGCGCGAGGGCAGCCCGGATCTGACGGGACCGCTGACCGAACATTGCCTCGAGATGCTCGCCGCCGACATCGCCTTCCAAGGCGCCGACGCCATCGGCCTCGACGGCGCGATCTACAACTCCGACCTCCGCCTCGCGCGCGTCGACCAACTGATGCGCCGCGTCTCCAAGCAGTGCTGCGTGCTCGCCGACGCCTCGAAGATCGGCGCGACCGCCCTCGCGCGCTCCGGCTCGCTCGCCGACGTGGACATTTTCATCACCGACCGCGCCGCTTCCGCCGACGCTCTCCGCCGCTTCGGGAAACTCGGCCCCAAGGTCGTCACCGTCGCCGCCTGAGTCCGCCACCTTCTCCTTTCCGCCATGAGCACATCCGCCCTCGCCACTGAAACCTTCTCCACTCTCGACTGGGGCCGCGTCGATCTCTCGCGCGTGCCGCACGTGCCCGTGCCGCCGCCCGGCCCGCAATCGAAACACTGGCACGACCGCTGCACAAAGCACTTCAAGGGTCTCAGCGCTCAGGTGAAGCTGTTCCCCGTGTCGTTCGAGTCCGGTCAGGGCTGCGTGCTGCGCGACGTCGATGGCAACGACTACATCGATTTCTCCTCGGGCATCTACGTCACCACGCTCGGCCACTGCCACCCGAAGATCAGCGAGGGCATCGCCAAGGCCGCATCGCAGTTGATGAACGCGCACGACTTCACGACGCCGCTGAAGACCGAGCTGATGGAAAAACTCGCCGCCGTGCTGCCCGGCGATCTCGACGGCTTCCAACTCTACGACTGCGGCACCGCCGCCGTCGAGGCCGGCATCCGCGTGCTCCGGGCCGCGACCGGGAAGCACGAAACGATCAGCTGCTTCTACGATTTCCACGGCAAGACCTACGGCGCTGTCTCGCACGGCCACATCCGCTCGCACGTCTACGGCGCCGTGCGCGCGCCCGGTGCGCACATGGTCCCGCGGCCCGACAAATACCGCCCGATCTGGACGAAGCCCGACGGCACGATCGACACCGACCAATACCTCGCCTTCTACGACCAATACATCGACCGCGCGACGGTCGGCTCGGTCGCGGGTTTCCTCCTCGAACCCATCCAGGGCTGGGGCGGGTCCGTGATGCCGCCGGACGATTTCTTCCCGAAGCTCCGCAAATTCTGCGACGCGCGGAAACTCCTCCTCATGGCCGACGAGGTGCTCACCAGCTGGGGCCGCACCGGCAAGTGGCTCTGCCTCGAGCACTGGGGCGTCGTGCCGGATGTGGTCACGCTCGGCAAGGGCTTCGGCAACGGCTTCCCCGTCACGTGCGTCGCCGTGCGCGAGCCGTTCAAGGAGAGCTTCGAGTCGATCTCCGCGTCCAGTAGCTACGGCGGCAACCCGATGGCCTGCGCCGCTGCGCTCATCTCCACGCAAGTCATCGAGGAGGAAAACCTGCTCGCCCACGCCACGCACCTCGGCGATCTCGCGCTCGCCCGCATGCAGCGCATGCTTACCGAGCACAAGATTGTCGGCGACGTGCGCGCCAAGGGCTGCCTCATGGGTATCGAACTCGTGAAGGACAAGAAGACCAAGGAGCCCTTCGACAAAGCCGGCACGCTCGTTTACCAAAAAGCCTTCCGCAAAGGCCTCGCGTGGATCCCCGCCGGCCACATCCTGCGCATGAGCCCCCCCATCGTCATGGATGAAGCCACCCTCCTCAAAGGCCTCGACCTCATCGACGAAGCCATCGGCGAAACCGCCAAGGAGCTCGGGTATGCCTGAAGAAAAAGTAGCGAGTAGTGGGTAGCGAGTAACGAGCATTCAAACCGCTTCACCTCGCGACCAAACACCAACTACTCGCTACTCACTACCCGCTACTCGCTACTTTCCAATGTCGACCACCTACCGTCTCAACCGCCTCTTCCACCCCGTTTCGCGCCGCTGCTTCGACGTCGCGATCGATCACGGTTTTTTCAACGAGGGCGCGTTTCTCGACGGCATCGAGGATATCGCGCGCGCCGTCGCGACGGTCGTCGCCGCGGCGCCGGACGCCGTGCAGTTGTCGGTCGGTCAGGCACGTCACCTGCAGTCGCTCCCCGGCCGGCTCAAGCCCTCGCTCGTGCTCCGCGTCGACGTCGCCAACGTCTACGGCAAAAAGCTCCCGCGCAAACTCTACAGCCGTATGATCGAGGACGCCGTCGAGCAGGCGCTGCGCCTCGACGCCGCGTGCATGTGCGTGAACCTCTTTTCGATTCCCGGTGAGCCGGAGGTCGGCGAAGAGTGCGTGCAAAACATCCTCCGCCTGAAGCCGCTCAGCGCGCGCTACGGCATGCCGATGATGGTCGAGCCGCTGGTGTTCCAGCCGAGCGAAAAGGCCGGCGGCTACATGGTCGACGGCGACGAAAAGAAAATCCTCCCGCTCGTGCGCCAGGCCGTGGAGCTCGGCGCCGATGTCATCAAAGCCGACCCGACCGACGACGTGAGCCGCTACCATAAGGTGGTCGAAGTCGCCGGTGGCGTCCCCGTGCTCGTGCGCGGCGGCGGCAAAGTCCCCGATCGCGAAATCCTCGAGCGCACGCACGCGCTGCTCGCGCAGGGCGTATCGGGCATCGTTTACGGTCGAAACATCATCCAACACGCCCAGCCCGCCGCGATGACGAAGGCACTGATGGGCATCGTGCACGACGGGTTCACGGTCGAGGCGGCGCTGAAGGTGCTCGCGAAGTAAAACGCACATTCGCTGATGAGCCCGCGACAACTAGAGGTAGGAGCCTGCTTGCAGGCGATTCGTAGCGACGAGCGCCAGCGAGTCGTTGCGGCGTCGGCTCGCTGGCGCTCGCCGCTACCAAGACTATCGCCTGCAAGCAGGCTCCTACCTGCCGTCAGCGAACGCTCCCTCGCGTAAAGCCCGCCATGCCCTCGCTCCACCTCCGCAACGCCCGCCTCGTCCGCCCCGGCCAGAGCGTGACGACGGGCGACTTGCTCGTGCGCAACGGCACCATCGTGGCCGTGGGCAAAGTCGACGCGCCCGCCGGCACTGACACCCAAACGATCGATGCCAAAGGCCGGCTCCTCACCCCCGGCCTGATCGACATCCACACGCACGGCGTGATGCACAGCCTCTACGAAGCCGGCCCCGACGCCCTCCTTGCCGCGGCGAAAACCCTCGGCCAATTCGGCGTCACGACCGTCCTGCCTACGATCGTGCCGCAGATGAAGCCGGGTTTGTTCGATCTGCTGCGCTCGCTCGCCGACGCGATCCCGTCGATTCGCGAGGTCAGCATCCCCGGGCTGCACATCGAGGGGCCGTTCATGGCCGTCGGCGGCGCCGCGTGCCCCACCCTGCCCGGCGACCTCGGGTTGCTGGAACAGTTTCTCGCCGTGTGTCGCGATCGCGTCGCGGTGATGTCGCTCAGCCCGGACGCGCCCAACATTGTGCCCGTCATCCGGCGCCTGCGCGAAAAGGGTATCACGGTTTTCCTCACGCACACGCGCGCCGATGTCGAGCAAACCGACGCTGCGCTCGCCGCCGGCGCGACGCACGCGACGCACTTCTACGACGTCTTCTACCCGCCCGCCGAAACCGAGCCCGGCGCGAGGCCGGTTGGCGCAGTCGAGGCGATCCTCGCCGATCCGCGCGCGAGCGTGGACTTCATTGCCGATGGCGTGCACGTGCATCCGACGGCCATCCGCGCGGCCCTCGCAGCCAAAGGCTGGCAGGGCGTGATCCTCATCACCGATTCCAACATCGGCGCCGGGCTGCCGCCGGGCGTCTACGACACGCCGTGGGGATATCGCATTCGCGTCTCACCCGAGACCGCCGCACGGCACGCCGAGAAGAATTTCCTCGCCGGCAGCGCGCTCACGATGGACCGCGGCATGGCCAATCTCCTCCGCTGGCTCGCGCTCCCGCCCGAACAGGTCTGGGCGATGGGCACGCTCAATCCCGCGCGCCTGCTCGGTCTGACGCGCAAGGGCCGCCTCGAGCCCGGCGCCGATGCCGACCTCGTGTTGTGGGAGGACGACCTGCGGCCGGCGCGCACGTGGGTCGGTGGATTTTGCACGTATGAAAAAGAGAAAAGTTGAATTTACCTACCAACCCGCGGAGTTCATCCCGTTCCGCGATCTCAAGGTCATCGAGCGCGTCCGCCGCATCCGAAAGGAGGACATGGCGAAGCACCCGAACCCGGATTTCCGCATCTCTGTGCTGCCCGGAGCCGAGATCGAGTTCCTGTGGATCACGGACATGTTTCACCGGATCAAGACGGCGATGGATGCCGGCCGCCCGCTCGTGATGATCATGCCGAACCCGTGGCCGGGCTACGCGCGACTCGCCTACCTGATCAATAAATTCAAGGTGAACTGCCGCCGGCTCCACACGTTCAACATGGACGAGTATGCGAACGAGGAGGGCCGCATCGCGCCGGAGAGCTGGGAATTCGGCTTCGCGCACGCGTTCAAGAAATACTTCTGGTCGAACATCGATCCCAAGCTGCGCCCGCCGGAGAAACAGGTGCAGGGCCCGAACGACGAAAACATCAAGGTCTATGGCCGGATGATCGCCGACCTCGGCGGCGCGGACATCTGCTACAGCGGCCCGGGCTGGGCGGGCCACCTCGCCTTCATCGATCCGGGCGCGCCAGAGTTCGCCGGCACGTTCGAGGAGTGGAAAAAAATGGGCCCGCGCGTCTGCACGCTGCACCCGCTCACGATCGCGCAGAACTCGCTCCACGGCAGCTTCGGCATGAGCGGCGATCTCGCGCGCGTGCCGCCGAAGGCCGCAACCATCGGGCCGGCGGAGGTCATCGCCGCGAAGCATCGCATCCAGACGCACGCCATCACGGTCGACGGATCATTCGCCTCGTGGCAGCGGTTCACGACGCGGCTCGTGCTGCACGGACCGGTGACGCCGCTCGTGCCGGAGTCGCTGCTGCAAACGCTCCGCACCGATGTGTGGGTTTCGGAGTCGCTCGCCGAGAACGTCGATCCACGGTGGGACAAGGGCTACTGAGGCCTCGAAACCAGTGTGGAATTGGCATGCACGATTGTCGCACTACTCAGAGTCGCTCGGAGGTAGGGCAGGTCTGTGACCTGCCCATTCACGCGGTGAGTGTTCGCTGGGCAGGTCAAAGACCTGCCCTACTCCACGCCGTCGCTACCGACGTGGCGCCTCGCCTGCTTTAGCTCCGTCGTTTATGACCACAGTTCCCCCTACCCCAACCTCCGACACTCCACCCTCGCTCGCGCGCGCGTGGGGTGTCGTCGCGCTGCTGTGCGTGGTCGCAGCCTTGAACTACCTCGACCGCAACATGCTCACGACGATGCGCCCGTCGATCGTCGCGGCGGTGCCGATGACCAACGCCCAGTTCGGCCTGCTCACGTCGATTTTTCTGTGGGTCTACGGGCTGCTCAGTCCATTCGCCGGTTTCCTGGCGGATCGGTTCAGTCGCAGCCGCGTCATTATTGTCAGCCTTTTCGTCTGGTCCGTCGTCACCTGGCTCACCGCACACGCCACCACCTACGGCGAGTTGCTGGTCGCCCGCGCCCTCATGGGTGTGAGTGAGGCGGCCTACATCCCCGCGGCTCTCGCGCTCATCTCTGATTACCACCGCGGCAGCACGCGTTCACTCGCGACGGGCGTGCACATGACGGGCATCGCCGTCGGCTCCGGTCTCGGCGGTCTCGGCGGCTGGCTCGCGGACCGGCACGAGTGGACGTTTGCGTTCAACTTCTTCGGCCTCGTCGGCATCGGGTATTCGCTCGTGCTGCTCTTCGCACTGCGCGATGCGCCTCGCGAGCAGGCCGGCACGGCAAACGCCGCCGCACCCGTCGCGTTCGGGGAAGCCGCGCAGAGCTTGTTCGCGCAACGCCCATTCCTCCTCGCGCTCGCCTTTTTCGGCCTGCTCGGCATCGCGGGCTGGGGACTCGTGGGGTGGCTGCCGACGTATTTTCAGGAACGCTTTCACCTCACCCAAGGCGCGGGCGGCCTCAACGCCACCGCGTGGATGAGCGGTGCAGGCTTCGTCGGCGTGCTGCTCGGCGGGGCGATCGCGGATCGGTGGAGCCGCACGCATCCGCGGGCGCGCATTCTCACGCCGGCGATCGGGCTGTGCATCGCCGCCGTCGGTATCCTCGCGCTGGCCACCGCACCGGCGCTTCCCATGGCGATCGGCGGTCTCGTGGTCTACGGGCTCACCCGGAATTTCACCGACGCCAACATGATGCCGATCCTCTGCCTCGTGGCCGACGCCCGCTACCGCGCCACGGGCTACGGCTTCCTCAACCTCGTCGCCTGCGTGATCGGCGGCGTCTACATCTACATCGGCGGCGCACTCCGCGATGCCAATATCGGTCTCTCCATCGTCTTTCTGGTCATGACGGTGATCCTGGTGATCTGCGCGACGCTGCTGTTCCTGATCAAGCCGCCGTCGTCCACGCCTACTGCTTAAGCGCATTCAGCACCAGCAGCGCCCCGCCGATGCGGGTATCCGCCTCGCGGCCATCGAGGAGGAAGCCAAAACGACCCGCGTCACGCGCGCCGAATCGCCCCAGCAACGTCTGGGACAGTTCGTATTGCGCGCTCACCGGTCCGGTCGCGAGCATCGCCTCGGCTTCACGCTGCCACGCGGCCATGCGCGCCGGATCGGCTTCGAGCGACAACGCGGCGCTCAGCAGATAGGGTCGCGCCGTGGAGTCCATCGGCTCGGCTGCCACCGCGACGGCGAGTTTCTTCAGCAACGCCGGATCGCGCGGACGCAGCCAGCGCAGCGCATACCCGGCGCGCGAACGCGCCGCCACCTCCCGCGACCGCAACAGTTCCCCAAGGCGCGCGAGCGAGCCCGATTCGCCGGCGTGCTGCAGCGCCCACCAGAAAAACGGCTGCTCGATCTCCGGGCCCGCGGCCATCGCCTTCGCGCGCGGGAGCACCGCGCCCGACGGCACCACGCCGAGTTTGGCTAAACTCTCGATCGCCTGCAGCCGATCCGGGACGCCGTCGGTAAGAAACACCTGCTCGATCTTCGCGACGCAGGTCGCGCGCTCCGCGGGCGTGAGCGCAGCGCCGGCGAGGACGCGCCACGCGCCGATGCGCGACGGCCCGGCCTCCAGCACCGGCAGCTCGCGCAGAAACACTTCGCGCACCATCGCCCCCTCGCCCGCCGCGATCAACGCCTCGGCGGCGTGCACGCGGAGCCAGTTGCGCTCTTCGTGGAAGGCCCGCTGGAGCGCGGCGTGCGCGCTCACGCGGAGCGGCGCCACACCGGAGCGTTTGACCGCGAGTTGGAAGCCGACGGTCTGCCCCTCCATGTTCCAGGCGCTGTCGTCGTAGACCACGTAGAGCAGGCCGGGCTGGAGCTCGCGCACGCCCATGTAGTGCGTCGTCGGCGCGCCCGCGCGAAACTGCACGACGTGGCTCCACGTGTCGCCCCCGTCGGTGCTGAACGCGAGGTAGTTGCCGTTCTGCGGCGCGCGCCAGTCGTCGTTGTATTTGCGCGCGGGGACGCGCACGCCCACGCCGAGCACCAGCGTGCCGTCCTTCATTTCGATCGCCTCGGGATCGACGGCGGCGCCGATCATGTCGTCACTCGGGGTGTAGCCGGGCGCCTTCGGATCGGCAAAGCGCCGCTCCCAATGCGCCGTCGCGTAGACGTCGATGCCGGGGATTTTCACCGGCAGCGGGCGCGACCACGTCGCACCCGCATCGTCGGAGAATGCGCCGAAGAGATCGCGGCCGGTGCGCATGTAGCAGAGCAGGCGCCCGGCCCGCGCGCCTTGCGAGACGCGCACGAGCACGGGTTCGCCGTAACCCTCCGTGCCGACGCCAGCGTCGACCGCGACAGTCGCGAGATACGCCCACGTCGCGCCGCCATCGCGCGAACGCGCGACGATCGTGCGGGTTTTCATCATCGTCGGCATGTAACTCGACGGCGCGGTGTCGCCCGGGAAACGCGTGTAGATCGACGTGATCAGATCGCCGCCGGGCAGCTCGACGATCGAGCGGTGGGCGCGGGCCGAGGCGTGCGGCCGGCCGAAATCGTTCGTCGAACCGCTCCACGCCACATGGGGCAGGTGAAATTCCGCGTCGTGCGGGCCCGAGACGGTGCGGAGATCATCCTTCGACTTCCAGATCTCGCCAACCCCGTAACCGGACTTTTTCGCGTCCGGCATGATGAAGGTGTCGAGCATCAGAATGGTGCCGTCGGCGCGCTCGACCATGCCGCCCTCGATGAACACCGGGTCCTGGTTCGGCGCGTGCGACCAGGGCGTCCACGTCACGCCACCGTCGCGCGAGAGCATCGACTGGATGCGCGTGTGGTAGACCTGTTTCGGCTTCGAGTTGAACGGCGGCAGACTGAGCTGCGCCTGGCAAAACAACGTGCCCTGCGATGACACGAACAGATACGGCTGCCTCCCGTCGCCCGACATGATCACGGTGGGTTGGCCTAGGGTGAGTTCGAAGCGTGGGTCGGTCGCGATCGGCGTGAGCTGCGGCGGGATTTCGACGTGGGGGCGTTTCGGACGCGGCGCGGACTCGGCGCCGCCGAGCATGTTGAGCGAGATGACCAAAGCGATGAAGGTGGGAGCCGGCTTGCAGGCGATGCGTGGCACGGGTCTCCCGACCCGTGGCTCCGGACACGAGTCGGGAGACCCGTGCCACTTTCGACCCATCGCCTGCCAGCAGGCTCCTACCCTTCGCGTTGAGCTCATTGGGAGGGCGCCTCGAATCAGCCGCCGCGGATCGCGACTTTCGCGAGATAGATCGAGGTCTTGCCTTCGTGGCTGGAATAATAGCTGAACCAGAGCTGGCCGTCGCGAAACACCATGCCGGGATAGCTGGTGTCGCCGTCGCTGGGAAATTTCGCCAGCGAGGCGAGCTTCCCGTCGGGTTGAAGTTGGGCGAGCAGCGTGCGCGAACCGGCGGTGCCCTTCGTGATTCCAGTGTAGTCGCGCGTGCCGACGAGCCACTCGCCGCCAGGCAGGCGGAGCGCATTCTGCCCGCCGAAGCGGTGGTTGGTCGCCTGCCACGTCCACGATTGGTAGGGCGGTTTGGCGCGGCCGATGTGGCCCAGGCGGTCGTCGCCCTCGCGGCGCACGAGCATGAGCATCGTGCCGTCGGGTTCGAAGCGCAGCGTGGTCTCGTTGGGACGGCCGGTGACGTCCATTTTCTTCACCAGTTCCCACACGATGCCGTCGGTGCTCCGGTAGAGATTGAGCAGCCACTCGGGGCCGCTCGGCGCGTTGCTGGCGGTCTTGGAATCGTAGGCGGCGCCGTAGGCCACGCCGTTGTGCCACGTCACGCGCCACATCCATTCGCCTGGCGTGAGGATGGGCCGCGGCGCGGTCCACGTGCTGCCGTCGTCGGAGAACAGCACGCGCGACTGCCGGCTCTTGAGCACCTTGGTGCCGCCGTAAACGGAGCCGCCGCAGTTGAGCATGAGTTTGCCGGCGGGGGTGACGCTCAGCTTCGGATCGCGGAGATCGATGCCGGGCTCGGTGAGGCGCGCGGCGGAGCGCCACGCGGTCCCGTCGGCGGAAACGAGCACGCGGATGCCACCATCGCCGCCGACATGATCGTCAGCCTCGCGAAACACGCACCACCATTGCTCGCGCCAGCGCAGGAGATCTGTGAACGCGTTGTGCCGGCCGGCATCCCAGATTTTTTTAACCTCGAGGACTTCGGCCGTGACCGCGGCAGGCGTGAGGGACGGCAGCGAGGCGAAGGACAGAACGACGGCGGTGAGTAGAATGCGTTTCATGGTGGTGCGAACCAACTGAGCGGACACAAAAAGGCACGAGGCGGGACGCCTCGTCCACGACTAGAACGTGCGGCTCACGCGGAAGCGATACTGGCGTTCGGGGCCTTGGAAAATCTGCTCCTTGCTCACACTGCGGATGAGATACCACTCGTCGGTGACGTTGGCGACGTTCAGCTGGAAGCGGTAGCGTTTCCAGTTGTAGCTGGCCCACGCCGCACCGTAGGCGTAGGCGGGCAGGTAGTAGCGGGCGACCCGCTCGGTCAACGCGGCCGCCTCGACGTTGAACTTACTCTTGTAGATCCAACCGCCGCCGACCGCGAAACCCTTGAGCAAGCCGTCGGAGAAGCGATAGCTGGTCGCCAGATTCGCCGACCGCTTCGCGGACCCGCGGGGAAAAATCCCGTTCGGCGTCGTGACATCGACCGAGGAACCACCGGCGTTGAGCTGCCACCCGCGCGTGATGGTGAAGAACACGTCGGCCTCGTAGCCCGTGGTTTCCTGGAAACCGGAATCGACCCGCCAGCCCGCGGCCGCGCGCACGGGATCGGGGTCGTTGAGGATGATGTGCTCGAGCCTCAGCTGGTAGGTCGAGATCGTGCCGGCGATGCGGCCGTCGAGGAACGCCAGCTTGAGGCCGAACTCGTTGACGGCGCCGACCTGCGGATCGAAGGTGCCACCGTTCGGATTGACGGTGGTGTTGGGCGCGTAGGTCTCGGAGTGGCCGTAGAAGAGCGAGAAGGCCTTGGTCGGCTTGACCACGGCGCCGTAGTTGTAAGTCCACGTGTTGCCCTTCACCTGGCGGCCCGCGGCGTTGGTGATGAGGTTGTCGGTGCGCGAACGGTAGGCGTCGTAGCGCGGGCCGCCGGCGAACTGGAGTTTGTCGCCGAAGAACTTCACCGAGTCCTTGAACCCAAAGGCGTAATTGGGGGCGCGGCCGATCTGGCGGTTGGTGCGCACCTTGTCGAAGGGGTTGTAGGGCGCGTAGACCGGATTGTAGAGGTCGAGGTTGGGGATGGGACGGGCGGGATTCGCGCCCCAGATTTCCTGGAACAGGCGCTTGAACTGCACCTGGTTCACCGTGAACAGCCGGTGCTCGCCGCCGAGGAGCTTGAACGAGCAGGTCGTGTCCACCGCGAACGACGTGTATTGATCGACGTTCTCGATCGTGCGCCACGTGCGCGTCATCTCGCGATTGTTGCCCGCCATGCCGACGGGAATCACATCCTCGACGAAGTGATCCCAGAACGAGTAGGTGCCGCCGGCGCGCAGGAGAAAATCCTGCCCGAGCTTCGCCTCATAAAAAATCCCCGTGGCCTGCTTGATGTTCTTCGCCGTGCTCTGCTGTTCGCCGAAGGTGAAGTTGCGCGGCAGCAGGCCCCACGTCGTGAAACCGCCCTGCGCCTGCGTGAGCCCGAACGTCGCCTCGCGGTCGCCGAGGCGCGCGAAGTTCGCCGCCGCCGCGACGGTGCGCTGCGTGGGCACCGTGGTCGTCGCAAACATCGCGACCTCGCCCCAATGCTTGTAATAGCGCTCGGTGAGAAACTCGCCGAACACCCGGAGCTGGCTCCGCTTGCCGAGCTTGAGCGTGAGACTGGGGTTCACGTTCCACCGGTTGGCGAACGCAAACCTGGTCTTCACGCCGCTGACCATGTCCTGGTCAAGGTAGGTGGCGACGAGGCGCACGGCGAGGTTGGGCCGCACCGGCGCGGTGTAGTCGAACTCCGTCTTCGTCTGGCCGTTGGTGCCGAGGGTGAAGGCGAGCTCGCCCCGCTTTTTCCACTGCGGGGCCTTGCGCACGCGATTGGTGAGGCCGCCGATCGCGGTCGAGCCGTAGACGAGACCCGCTGGGCCCTTGAGCACTTCGATGCGCTCGAATTGAAACGGCTCCGCGCCGAGCTGGCTCTGGTTCTGGTTGTCGACCATGCCGTCGGTGAACTGATCGCGCACGGTGTAGCCGCGGATCATCGTGCTGTCGCCGACGTTCGATTCGATGGTCACACCGGCGACGAACTGCAGCACGTCGCCCAGCTCGATCGGCGCGAAATCCAGCAGGAACTGCTGGTTGATCACGTTGATCGTCTGCGGCGTGTCGATGAGGGCCTCGGAGGTGCGCGAGATGCCGATGGCGTTGGGCGTGGAGTAGCCAAGATCAGCGCTGTCGCTGACCACAAACTCCTTCAACTGCACGGCTTCGTCCTCGCCGGCGGTGGTGGGTTTGGCCGGAGGGGTCGCAGCCGGGGCGGTGGATTGGGCGTGGGCGGAAAAACACGTCGCCGCCGCCAGCAGGCAAGTCAGCAACGGCACGTGGCACTTCGCTCGGAGGAACGGGTTCATGGATCGGTGGGGTTTGGGGTCAGATCGCTGGGTGGGGCGGAAACAAAAGAAAACGGCAACGACCAACTAGCGCGGTGGGTCGCCGTAGCGCTGCACCCGCACGCGCGCCGTGATCGCGTGGGCGAGCATCCGCTCGACGTCGCACTGGCGGGCGGTGACCTCACCGACGGCCACGCTCGCGGCAGGAGTCATGCGCTGATAGGTCACCGTTTTCAGGAATTTTCCGACCCATACGCCGCCGGTGTAACGCGCCGAGCGGCTCGTCGGCAGAATGTGATTCGTGCCGATGCTCTTGTCGCCGTAAGCCACGGTCGTCTCCTCGCCGATGAAGAGCGAACCGTAGTTGGTCAGCCGCGAGAAATAGTAATCCACGTCGGACACGTGCAGCTCGAGATGCTCCGGCGCGTAGTCGTCGGAAATCGCGATGGCCTCGTCGCGGCTCTCCGCCACGTAGAGCTTGCCGTAATCGCGCCACGAGAGCTGGGCGATGTCGCGCGTCGGGAGCACGGCGAGTTGTTTCTCCACTTCGCGGAGTGTCTCGCGCGCGAACTTCTCGCTCAGGCACACGCAGAGCTGGCCGCTGTTCGGATCGTGCTCGGCCTGTCCGAGCAAATCGCACGCGACGAGCGCGGGATCGGCCGAGTCGTCGGCGACGACCGCGATCTCGGTCGGGCCGGCGAGCAGATCGATGCCGCACTGGCCGAAGAGCTGGCGCTTGGCCTCGGCGACGAACTTGTTGCCCGCGCCGCACAGGATGTCGGCCGGCTCCACGCCATCGAGCCCGAATGCCATCAGCGCCATCGCGGGCACGCCACCGAGCACGAAGATGCGATCGGCGCCGGCCTGCTTCATGGCGTTGATCGTGGCCGGGTAGTAGCCGCTGCCTTTCACGGGCGGCGTGCAGGCGACGACAGTTTTCACGCCGGCGACCTTCGCCGGGATGATGCTCATCTGCGCCGAGCCGAACATCGGGTAACGCCCGCCCGGCACGTAGCTGCCCACGCAGCGCACCGGGATGTGCTTGTGTCCGAGCCAGGCGCCGGGACGCGACTCCACCTCGAGCGGCGTGAGGGTGCGGAGCTGCGCCTCGGCGAAACGCCGGACGTTGCCCTGGCAAAACTCGGTGTCGCGGACCAGTTCGTCGGAGCACTGCGCGACCGCCTCATCGATCTGCTTCGCGCTCAACTCGAAGCTGGCCGGCGACCAGTCGTCGAACTTCGCGCTGAATTCGCGCACGGCGTCCATGCCGCGAGCGCGCAACTGCTGTAGCAGCTCGGCGACGTAGCTCACCGTCACCGGATCCGTTTCGAACAGGCGGTGGCCGCCCTCCTTGATGACTTTCATGACAACAGTGGGTGCGACGCCAGGGTCATTTCGCGGGCAGCGACCAGCGCACCACGCCCATGTGGTAACGCCGGTGCGCCGGCACGCCCTTCGAGTAATACGCCGTGATGATCAAGCCGTCCGGCAGCGCGACGGACGACGGATAACCGCCGTCGCGCGACGGCGTGGCGTCGCTCAGATCGGTCGAGCCCTCGAGATCGACGAGGAAAATCTGCGGACCCCAATTCCGGGCGGTGGCGTCGGCGATTCGCACCGCGATGCCGTAGAACCCACTGTTCCGCACGCCATGGCTGAGCAACACTCGCCCGTCCGGCAGCGCGATGAGATCGGCGGGCGCCTGATACGGCATCGTCAGCCGGCCCTCGGATTTCCACGTCGCGCCGCCATCGATGGAGCGAAAACCCTCGAGCACGGTGTCGGCGGCGGTGCGCGCCGCCGCGAAGAGGTCGCCGTTCGCGAGGCGGAGCCAGGTGGTCTCGTTGTGCACGCGATTGCCCGACACGAGGCCTTTCACCTGCCATGTTTTCCCCCCATCGGCGCTCGTGCAAAACTCCACGCGCTCGAGATACACCATCAGCCCGATCTCCGAACCGGAGGCGCTCACCGGCGCGATGCGTCCGAATGGAATCGGATGACTGCCATTCGCGCCCGCCGGCAGGCCGAGGTCGTGCTGGTCCGTCCACGTGTGGCCGCCGTCGCGCGAGCACGCCACCACGGCGGGGAGCGTGGTCGCGCCGGTATGGTTCAACCCCGCGAGGCGCGCATCCTCGCGAAAGGGCGGACGCTTGTTCCAGCCACTCACCGCCGCAACATACGTGCCGTCGGCCGTCAGGCCGCCGGCGAGATTCATCCGATTCGTCGTGGGTGCATTCGGCACGGGCACGCCGGCGCGCCGCCAGGTCGTGCCGCGGTCGGCGCTCACCCAGCACTCGGCGGCGCCTTCGGTGAGACCATGGTTGTTCCGCGGCCAGATCAACACCGCGAGTTCGCCACCCGGCAACCGCGTCAGCTGCGGCCACGCGCAGGCGCCATCGATGCCAACATACCGCTCATAAGTTTTCACCCCGTTGAGGGTCTCAGGCCCGGCGAAGGCCGCCGAAGCCAGCCACAGGCCGCCCAGCACGGCGACCGTCATCCACCTTGTGCAGCCAGGGGTGAGTCGAGGGAACGCGCGCATACGTGCAATATTGTATACACGTGAATATCCTCCCGCCGCATGTCAAGTGCAGGCCCCCTGCACCCGGCACGACTGGGCGCATCTCACTTTCTTGCACTGCGGAGGGGCGCTCTTCCAAGCCCCCAAGCTCGGCGGTTGAAAACCGCCGCTCCTTCGCTCTTTCCGGACTGCAAGAAACTGAGATGCACCCGGCACGGCTTTCCGGTGTGAATGCACAAATTATTCCCGCGTAGGCCAGCGCGCTGACCTACAGTTACGAAAGCAAACCGGAAGGCCGTGCTGCACCCCGGTGTGACAGTGTAACGGAAAGTGAGGTCAGTAAACAGGGGCCTTGGTTGTTGCGGCGGTCTGCGACCGCCGAACGGGAACCCTTGGCGCATCGCCGGCGGTCGCAGACCGCCGCTACAGCTGGCTGACCTCACTTCCGGTTGCACCCGGGTGTGACTCAAACCGACGTCAGCCAGCCCCGGGAAAGCGCTGAAGGAGCGCGCTCACCCGCGCCGGCCCGGCGCAGCGGCGGGCGCCCTGCCCGCCGACGCTCAGACGAATGTCCTGCACACCGGCGAGCCGGGACGCCGTTGCTGCCACCGAGGCCTTCGAGAACTGTCATCAGTTTGAGTTGCACCCCCTGCGACAAGCGGAGGGTTCCGATGCGGCGCAAATCAGGATTTGAGCAACCGGCAGTCTCGCGTGGCGAGAACCGAGCATAGCCCGGCGCCAAACAGAGTGGGGCAAAACCCGGCGCCGCATTCGTTCAGTCGCGCGAAGCGTAGCGGACCGTGAGGTTTTCGTGGGATTTGGCCCGCGTGCGGGCGAAAAGCTCACGCTTTCCGCTGCCACGTTTTCACACCGGCTGTGAACCGCCGGCTATTTTCGTGCGGTCATTCAGCGGCGGCTCAAAAGCTGATTTGCACCTCTTCGGACGGGGCCCCGCAGCCGCCCGTTGCGGTATGGCGTGGGGCGCAACTCAGTTTCTTGCCGTCCGGTGAGCGCGACGGAGCGGCGGTTTTCCACTCCGAGCTTGGGCGCTTGGAAAAGCGCCCCTCCGCAGTGCAAGAAAGTGAGGGGCGCCCTGTGGCGCGCCGCGGCCATGATTGTCGTTGCGCGGCTCGCGGCGACGCCGCAATCCATCTGGCTCTCCGTGTCCGATCCCTCCGCCCCTCCCAACGCTCCCGCCGAGGATCTCCCCTCGCCGCCGCCGCCGCGGAATTTCTTTCAGCGCCGCGTGATCGATCCGATCGTGGCGCAGCTCACGCAGGGCCTCACGCCGGAGAAGATCGCCCTCACCATCGCCGTCGGTTCGTCGATCGCCATGTTCCCGCTGTTGGGCACCACCACGATCATGTGCCTCATCGTCGGCGTGTTCATGAAGCTCAACCAGCCGATCATCCAGGCCGTGAACTACGCCTGCACGCCGATCCACATTCCCTTCATCTACTACTCTTTCAAGTGGGGCGAAAAGCTGTTCGGCGTCGCGCACTCGCGGCTCGAGATGCGGGCGATGCGCCGGCTGCTCGTCGAGGATCCGATTCAGTTTGCCAAGGACTACGGCGAGTCTGCCATCCACGCGGTCGTGGTCTGGGCCATTCTCGTGCCGTTCTGGGGCGTGGCCATCTACTACCTCGCCCGCCCGATCCTGCGCGAAATTGCCCGCGTGAAAGCCGAGGCCGCCGCACGCGCCGCCGCCAAGTCCCCCGAGCATCCCGTGCCGTGACGGCACCCGCCTCCCGGCCGGCCGGTCGGGCCTGTGGCGTCGGCCGGCAGGGACGCCGGTCGCTACGCGAGCCTCGCTCCTGCCCGGCGACTTCCGACCTGCTGTATGGCGTCGCGATCCGGAAATTCCTGCCAGGTAGCCGCGAGCGCCCGCAAGGCGCTCGCAAAAAAACTGCAGCGCGGGGGCTCCCGCGCCTCGCTGCCCGATCACGCTGAACCGGGCGCGATCACGGCGCGCCCGGATCCCCTGCGCTTACTTCGGAGCTTCCGGCTTCTTCTCGGGCTCGGCCGGTTTCGCCTCGTCAGGCTTGGCCGCGGCGACCGTCTTCTTGCCCTTTTTCCCGCCGCGCTTGGCCGCGGGTTGGAGGGACTTGATTTCATCCTCGCTCAGCTTGCCGTCCTTGTTCGCATCGAGCCGCTTGAGCGGGCTTTTCCTGGTCGACGCATCGAAATCCTTCTTGATCGCCTCGATCTCATCGGCCTCGAGCGTGCCGTTCTTGTTGGTATCGTATTTGGCGAAGAGCTGCGCCTTGCCGCGTTCGGCGACAGCGGCGGTCTCGGTGGCTTCGGGCTTGGTCTTGGCCGGCTTGCCGGGCTTGGCGGCAAACACGGCGGCGGGCGCGGCAAACGCGCACACGGCGACGAGGACGGTGAGTTTCTTCATGGGAGGGTCGAAACGTGTTGGGAGGTTACGGAGTGGAGCTAAGGCTCCGCACACCCGTCAGACGAGCGTGCAGGCGACAATGACGCGGCTCACGTCGCGTGGTTGCGACCGCACCTGTCTGCCGATCGCGGATCAGCAAGTTGCTCGTAGCTCAGCGGATGGAATTCTCCGGGCCACCCGTCTCATGCGCAGAATTTGCGCAGCGCTCGGGTTTCGCCAACGCCGGTTCCGTCCCAGGGCGGAAGATCGGCCGCGCGTGACCGCCGGAAAACAACCGCGTGACCGCCGTTTCGCGCGTCAGAGCGCAACCCGGTGAACAAGGACTACGCAGCAATTTCCGCCGCACAAAAGACAATCGCCGCGCGGTGAAAGCGGCCGCGCGGGATTACCTTCGCCCCGGTTCGACCAAGGAGGCATCATGAAAAAGAAACCCGCACCCGACCGGGTTCGCCATGGACCCGACGAAGAACTGATTCGCGACTACGCCGCCCACCTCTGGGAGCAAAGCGGCCGCGTCCCCGGGCACGACCTCGACAACTGGCTCGAGGCCAAGGCCTGCGTCGCTGCCAACATTCCCCGGCACCATTCGCATCGCCGGCTCCACCGGCACCTCACCGAGCCTGAGCCCGGCGAACCCTGCCGAACCGCTCTCGAGGCCCATAATCTCACTGGCTGAACGGGCCGCGTGCAGTCGCCAGCCACCGCCTCACTGCGGCGGCTCAGGTTTGTCAGCTCAGGGACAGCAATTCTCACCGCTCTCCCGCCGCGCCCACGCACCGCAGCAACCACGCCCGCGCCTCGCGCCGGATCGGCAGATCGCACAGCGTCCACCGCGCCGAGTGATTCTCGAACGGCAGCGCGGCAAACGTGAAATCACCCTTCACCCCGCTCGCCGCGATCCACTCGCGCGTGCGCTCCACGCTGCGTTCGTGACTGATGAATTGCGGTCGCGCACCGAGCCGCTGCAACCGCTCCTTCCACGCCCCGAGATCCGGCGCCGGGTGCCGGAAGATGCCGTCATAGTGGCTGTGGCAGATCATGCCGCACCAGAGCCGCGCGATTTCGTCGTCGTGCAACCCGATGTAGTTGCACGCGATCGCACCACGCGAAAAACCCGCCAGCACCACGCGCCGCGGATCGCCACCATAGCGCCGGCACACCTCGGCCACGGTCTCGCGGCAGTAGCGCTTCGTCGCCTCCACGTCGCCCCACCATTTGTCGGCATTGCGCCCATCCGCGCCGACAAACGGCATCGCCACCCAGATGAAGCCGCGGCCACCCGACAGCCCGTAGCCCATCACGCAACCGTCCACCGTGCCGTCGCTCGTATCGCCCAGCGCGTTCTTGTAACCGCCATTGCCGGCGTATTCCACGATCACGGGAAACGTTTTTCCCGGCGCCCAATCCGTCGGCAGGTAGAGCACGTGATACGCCGCCTTGTCCGTCCAGCCCGCCGTAGTCGCCCGCACGCGCATTCCTGCTACCGGCGCCGCGCGTGTCACGGCGGGCACGGTCAACATCGCCGGCACTGCATTCAGGTTGAGCCTGACCTCCTCCGTGCAGAGCCGCGTCCCGCTCAACCCGACCGCGATCAGCCACCATGAAAACATCCGTCGCATGCGCCGGCCACCCATGCTCACCACTGCGCCCGACTCAACCCTTTCCCGCGCCTCGACAAGCCACCGTCCGCCCGCCATCACCTCTCCCCGCATGAAACTCCCGTTACCCCGCCTCCTCGTCGCACTCTCGCTCGGCGCGTTTCCGCTCTTCGCCGCCTCGGCCCCCAAGCCGCTGCGCATCCTCCTCGTCACCGGCGGCTGCTGCCACGATTACCCCGCTCAAAAAGACCTCCTGAAAAAAGGCCTGGAAGCCCGCGCCAACGTCGTCGTCGAGCACATGCACACGCCCGACAAATCGACGCGCCCGCCGCTCGACTGCCTGACCAACCCCAACTACGCCGCCGGCTTCGATCTCGTGATCCACGACGAATGCGCCGCCGACGTGAAGGACGCCGACCTGCTCGCCAACGTCCTCAAACCTCACCGCGACGGCCTGCCCGCCGTCGCACTCCACTGCGCGATGCACAGCTACCGCGTGTCGCCCGATTTCCGCACCGCGCTCACGCCCGGCTCCGCCGGCGCCGGCTGGTTCGATTTCCTCGGCCTCCAATCCAGCGGCCACGGCCCGCAGGAGCCCATCGCCATCACGTTCGCCGAGCCGCGTCACCCGATCACCAAGGGCCTCGCCGACTGGACCACGATCAAGGAGGAGCTCTACAACAACGTGCAGCCGCCCACCGCGTTCCCCGCGCACCGCTCACTCGCCACCGGCCGCCAGACCACGACCAACAAAAAATCCGGCCAGACCTCCGAATCCAAGAGCGTCGTTGTCTGGACGAATGAGTTTGGCCCGAAGAAAGCCCGCGTCTTCAGCACGACCATCGGCCACAACAACGCCACCGTCGACGACGCCCGCTACCTCGATCTCGTCGCCCGCGGCCTGCTCTGGGCCGCCGGCAAACTCGACGACAGCGGCAAACCCCTCGCCGGCTACGGCCCCGGCGGGAAGTAATCGCCTTCGTTAGCGGCCGACGTAAGGAGGACGGCCCCCGGGAAACTTGTCATCTACCGAGTCTCGCGCACCAGGGTGACAAAACGCTCGGCGGTTCGGGAAACGCACCCGTCTCGGGTGCGGGACGCGGGCGCCCCCCGAGCCACCGCGTGTCACTCAATGACGCGGGCCTCGGCAATGGACGACAACCCGTCGGCGCCCGCGCCACGCTCCGCTGTCTTGACCTCGCGCCCGCCCCACGCGCTGATAAGCGGTTTACCCATGCAACTCCACCGCCTTCTGACCGGCGCCCTTCTCGCCGCCATCCTCGCTACCGCTCGCGCGCAGACCGCGCCCGCCGCCGCCCAGTCCGCGACTCCGCGCGCCGAGGATGTCGTCAAACTTTCCGTCTTCGAAGTATCCGCCGGCGAAGACCGCGGCTACGCCGCCTCAACCGCCATGTCCGGCACGCGCACGAACGAGAAACTCGAGAATCTCCCCAACTCGATCTCCGTGATGACGGCCGATCTGCTGGCTGATCTCGGCGTGCTCAACTTCCTCGATGCCGCTGATTTCGCCGTCGGCGCCGAAAACATCTACAACGACGGCGGCACGCGCGGCGCCGCCGTCGGCCAGCGCTCCGGCAACCAGATCACGTTCCGCGGCCATGCCTCCGTGCGCCAGCTGCGTGACGGCTTCCCGTGGTATATGCCGCAGGACATCTTCAACACCGAGCGCATCGAGTTCTCGCGCGGCCCCGGCGGACTTTCCTATGGCGACGTCGACGCCGGCGGCACGGTCAACGTCGGCACCAAGCGCCCCGCCTTCGGCCGCACCGCGACGACCGTCGGCACGCGCTGGGACTCCTGGGGCGGCCGGCGCGTCTCGCTCGACGACCAGCGCACGCTCCTTCCCAAGAAATTGGCCTTCCGGTTCAACGCCCTCTACAACGACGGCGAAAGCTTCCGGGAGCGCAACGGCGACCGCATCAACGGCGTCGCCGCCGCGCTCCGCTGGCAACTCGCACCCCGCACCACGGTCGACGTGATGTGGGAGCGTGCCAACCAGCGCACCGGCACCACGCACGCGATGCTGACCGACGATTCCACCGCCTACGTCCGCGGCAGCGGCACCATCGCCCTCGACGCCAACCCGAACCTCGCCGGCGTGCAGGCCGCCGGCGTCGGCACCGCGCAATTCGCCACCGCCGCCAGCGCCACGCAGCTCTTCACCCACATCGGCGGCAAACTCTACAACCTCAAGTCCACCGCCACCCAGACCTTCCGCTACTCCTCGATCAACAACGGCGCCGCCCTCACCGTCCTCGACGTCAATCCGCTGCGCATCCCGCGCCTCAGCGCCCCCGAGAGCGTCGTATCGCGCTACCAGGATTGGGGCGGCCCGATGAACTACGCCGACCTCCGCTGGCACACGATCACCGCCGAGATGCGGCACGAGTTTACGCCGGCCCTGCGCGGCCTTGTCGCCGTCAACCAGCAGGTCGACAAGAACGTCCGCCCCAAGACGCTGAACGATAATCTACAGGGCTCGTTCGGCGGCCGTGGCATTTTCATCGACGTGAATCCCTCGCTCCTCGACGTCGCCAACCCCGCCGCGCCCACCCTCGTCGCCAACCCCTACTACGAAAAATACTACATCCAGCACCAGCTGATGACCACCAACGACGGCCACGACATCCGCAACATCCGTGGCGTGCTCGTCTACGACCCGCAACTTCCGTGGGGCATCACGCAACGCGCCGTGCTCAGCAGCGGCGTGCGCTTCGAGAAATACCGCCGCGACGTGTTCAACGAAATGCTCACGCCCGCCGAGATCGCGCGGCGCGGCCTCACCGGCGCCGCGGCGCAGCAGACCAACAACCTCGTCTACCGCCACCACTACCTCGTGGACAGCAATCGCGACGAAGCCCTCAGCAATTACCCGATCAACGGGCTCGAGAGCGGCTTCTTCCGCCGCAATCTCCTCAACAACAACGCCCGTTACGACCAGAGCCTCGCCAACACCGCGCTCAATCTCCTCGGCGGTTTCTTCCGCGACCGCCTGCGCACGTCGATCGGCGTGAGCCGCGATCTCTGGCACCAGAAGATCGCCCGCACCGCCACCAACGCCACCACCGGGCTCATCCAGTTCACCGACGCGACCGGCGCCCTCCTCCCCGAGGGCGCGCCCATCCCGGTGTTTGAAAACAACCGCCTCTGGGTCACGAATCAAAGTTACGGCGCCGTTGTGCGCGCGCTCCCGTGGCTCTCGTTCACCGGCACATGGCTCGAGTCGCGCCAGTTCTCCGACAACCTCGGTTCCGATCTCAACGGCGTCGCCTACCCCGGCCTCGGCGGCAAGGGCTTCGACGGCGGTGTGCGCGTGAGCCTCCTCGACGGCCGCGTCACCGTCTCCTACGTGCGCTTCCAGACCACCGGCACCAACGTCGCCACCACCATCTCCACCGCCGCGCGCGACGAGATCGCGCCCTTCAACGCGCGGCCCTTCGTCGGCACCAACGATTTCGTCGATCGCAAGGCGCTCGGCCACGAGATCGAGGCGTTCTTCTCGCCCACGCCGAGCATCACCGCCCGGGTCACCTACTCCTCGTCCGCCACCACGCTCACGAGTTTCTACCCGCTCTTCCGCGCCCGCTTCGACGAAGCCGTCGCCACCGCCAAGGCGCGCGGGCTCAACCCCGACGCCACCTTCCCGCTCACGCAACAATACCTGCAGGACATCGCCGACAACGCGCCGACGACCCGTCACTCCATGAGTTTCACCGGCCGCTACAGTTTCAACGAGGGCCTGCTCAAGGGCCTCGCCCTCGGCTGCAACGCCCGCTTCCAGCAGGGCAAACCCATCGGCGGCATCAGCGTGGCCGGCCAGGTTGTGATCCCGACCAAGATGACGGAAGACATGTATGTGTTCAGCCCCTTCGCGAGCTACCGGAAGAAATTCCGCTACACCACCTGGACCGGCCAAATCAACGTGCAGAACGTCTTCGACCGCGTGAGCTACCAAGGCGGCAACTACCGCAACAACCGCCTCACCGAGCCGCGGCAATTCGTCTTTTCCAACACGTTTGGTTTCTGAGCGGGAAACCAATTCCCGGAGGGCTGCGCTCCGTCGCAGCCGCCACTCAGTCCCGTAGCAGCCGAGGTGACGAGGCTGGCGAGCCCGCTTCAACGCCGTCCGGCCTCCTCACGTCGGCCGCTACTGCCCGGCACCCTCACTCCACCTTCACCGCCGCGTCCTCGACGATCAGCGCGTATCTATATCCCGACCCAAAATCTTTATCGACCGCCAGCTTGCCCGTCACGAGCACGAGGTCGCCCACCTTCACGTTCGCCGCCGTCGTCACCGTAAGATCGTTGGTGCCGTCGCCACCCGAGCCATCGCGCACGTGCAACCAGTTTTTCCCGAGGATGCCGCCGTTGAATTTCACCACGCGCCCGCGCACTGCGATCGGCTTACCCGCGAACTTAGCCTTGCCCGTCACGATCTCCTCCACCGTCTGCCCGCCCTCGGCGCGTTTGATGCCCTTCAGGTCCGGCGCCGCAGCCGTCATCGGCGGATGTCCGGGCGGCAACGCATTCGCTGCCTGGCCCGCTGACGCGGCCGGCGCCGCCGCCGGCTCCACATACTTCGGCGCGCCACCGTTCACCGTCAGGCTGTTGGTGAAATAGACCACGTCGAACGTCCGGTTGAGCGTCTTGCTCTGGTAGTTCGCCATCGGCATGCCCTCGGTCACGGCCACCTTGTCGCCCACTTTCACGGCGAACTGCGGCGCGGCCACCCACACTTTCTTCGCGCCGGTGTCGAGCTGCACATAGGTGTAGGTCGCGGCGTTCATCGTCTCGACGACTTTGCCCGCGAGCGCGCCGGGCGTGGCCTTGTCCGAGGCGCAGACGGCGCCGCCCGTGAGCGCGAGCATGAATCCGAGTTTGCGAAGGGAGTGTTGCATGGAGCGCCACGAAGCACGAACTCCGCCCGAACTTCAAGGCGGGTGTAACACCACCTGAGGACAGCGGGTGCATGATTGCGTGGTGGGCGGGCGCGTCCCCGCGCCCGCATGGTCGGAGATCATCACGCGGCCAAAATGCGGGTGCAGGGACGCGCCCGCCCACCTCACACCCAAGGCGCCTGGCTCATCACCGCCACTCGGGCAGTCCTCAGTTTGTGTTCCACCCCTTCAAGGCCGGCCGTGATCATCCGCCGCGGTCGGCCGCAGGCTTGGAATTCGATTCGAGGCCGTCTCTGCTGAACCCGTGCTGACCACTCTCCGCCGCGCCGAATACGCCGAGCTCATCGCGCTCTTCTTCCTGCATGCCGCCGCGATGAGCATGTGGTTCGTGCCGCTCAGTTCCGTGCTCGCCGCGCACGGCCTCGCGCACATCCAACCGTATGCGTTCGCCACGTCCGGCGTTGCCGCCTTCGTCTCGCCGCTGCTCTTCGGCGCGATGGCCGACCGGCACGCCTCGCCGGTCGTGGTGCTGCGCTGGCTGGCCTTTGCCACCGCGCTCACGATGGCGGCCGCCTGCGCCGCCATCCAGACCGGCGCCGGCGCGTGGACCGTGCTCGCACTCATCCAGATCTACGCGTTCTGCGCCTCGCCCACGTGGAGCATCGGCTCGACGATCGTGTTTGCCCGGCTGTCCGACGCGAAAAAGGAGTTCGGCCCGATCCGCTCGATGGCCACGCTCGGTTGGTCCGCCGGCTGCCTGCTCGTCAGCGTGCTCGGCGCCGATCAATCCACGCTCGCCGGCTACGGCGCCGCCGGCATGTGGCTCGCCGTGTGGGGGCTGACGTTTTGGTTGCCGGCACTCGCAACACCCAAAGCCGCCGAGGGCCTCACGTGGGCGCAACGCTTCGGCCTCGACGCGCTCGCGCTTCTGAAGAACCGCGACCACCGCATGGTCTTCCTCACCCCCGCGCTGTTCACGATTCCGATCGCCGGCTTCTATCCCTACACACCGCCGCATCTGCGCGAACTCGGTTTCGTCCATACCTCCGCGTGGATGAGCCTCGGCCAGATCACCGAAATCGCGGCGATGATCGCGCTCGGCGCCATGATCGCCCGCTGGCGCCTGAAGTGGATCGTCGCCGCCGGACTCGCGATCGGTGCCATCCGTTTCGCACTCTGTGCCACCGGCACCAAATGGGGTTTGCTCGCCGGCATCATCTTGCACGGCGGCTCGTTCACCCTCGTCTACATCACCGCGCAAATCTATCTCGACCAGCGCATCGACCACGCGTGGCGCGCCCGCGCGCAGGCGTTGATGACCCTCATGAACAGCGGATTTGGCAACCTCGCCGGCTACCTCGGCACCGGCGCGTGGTTCGCGGTGTGCGCGCAGCGCGGCGAGTCGCGTTGGCCGCTGTTCTGGATCGGCCTCTCGCTCGCCTCGCTGGCCGTCCTCGCGCTTTTCCTCACCGCCTACCGCGGCCGCGGCGTCCCGCCCACCGCCAGCGCCCGCCTTCCTTCAACCTGACTCTGCTCCCTCACCGTCGCTCAAACATCCCCGTTTCCCGGAGGGAGTGTCACCTAATGGGTGACACTTTTCCGACCCGGTTTTTCGCCCGGAAATCCACCCTGCAGGGCCGAACCTCCACCGCACTTTCCTTCCTGCCATGACCCAGATCCTCCGCCTGCTCCCGGCTTTGATCGCCGCCGCGCCGTTGCTGCTCTCCGCCGCCGCGTCCCGCCCGCCCAACATCCTCCACCTCCACGCCGACGACCACCGCGCCGACGGCCTGCGCGCCCTCGGCAACCCGCTCCTCGAAACACCCAACCTCGACACCCTCGTCGCCCGCGGCACCACCTTCACGCACTGCTACACCATGGGCTCGACGATCGGTGGTGTGTGCCTGCCGAGTCGCACGATGCTCCTCACCGGCAAATCCTGGCTCCGCATCCCCGACGGGCGCGACAAGAACGCCGACGCCTCGAACGCCCTCCCGCGTGTGCTCAGCCGCGCCGGCTACGAAACCTTCCACGTCGGCAAAGGCGGCAACGAATTCACCGCCGGCCTCGCCGCCTTCGACACCAACCTCCTCCACAACGATTCCTCGGTCGAGCTGCGCCGCGGCTCCAGCGAGCGCCACGCCGACGCCACGATCAAATTCCTCCGCGACCGCGCCGCGCCCGGTGCCGCCGCGAAGCCATTCTACATCTACTTCGCCCCGCCGGTCCCGCACGACCCGCGCGTCACCGCGCCCGAATTCCACGGCCGCTACGATCCGAAGAAAATCCCGCTCTCGCCCGCCTTCCTGCCGCAGCATCCGTTCGACAACGGCGAGATGACCGTGCGCGACGAACAGCTCGCCCCTTGGCCGCGCACGCCCGACGACACCCGCCAGCAACTCGCCGATTACTACGCGTGCGTCACCGGCCTCGACCACCACATCGGCCGCGTCCTCGCCGAGCTCCGCGCCCGCGGCGAGTGGGACAACACCATCATCATCTTCACCGGCGACAACGGCCTCTCCCTCGGCGAGCACGGCCTCTTCGGCAAACAAAACCTCTACGAATTCGGCGGTATGCACGTCCCCTGCGTCATCGCCGGCCCCGGCATCCCGCACGCGCGCCGCGACGCCCTCGTCTACCTCATGGACCTCTTCCCAACGTTCTGCGATTTCGCCGGCGCGAAGATCCCCGACGATGTCGAAGGCCGCAGCCTCCTGCCCATCGTCCAAGGCCGCGCCACCAAGGTCCGCGACGTCCTCTACACCGCCTACCGCGACGTGCAACGCGCCATCCGCGACGATCGCTGGAAACTCATTCGCTATCCGCAAGTCGACCGCACCCAGCTCTTCGACCTCTCCACCGACCCGCTCGAACTCAACAACCTCAGCGCGGACCCCGCCCACGCCGCGCGCGTCACCGCGATGACCGCCCTGCTCCGCACCGAAATGGAGCGCTACGCCGACGCCGCCCCCCTCACCGTTGCCAACCCAAAACCCGCCGCCTGGACCCCACCCAAACCCGGTGAACTCACACCGACGAAAAAGGCGGGGAAAGCAGCTAAGAAAACCTAAGCCGCCTCGTTGCACACTTCTGGGCGGACCGAACAATGCGCAAACGCCCGATCGTTGCCTACTGAGGTTCGCATAATTGAGTGACACGGAGTGGTCCGGGGAGCGCCCGCGTCCCGCGGGCTGTCCTCGGCGTCTCGCCGAGGACTTCGGAGGCGTCGGCGAGACGCCGACACCAGCACCCGAGACGGGTGCGTTCCCCGAACCGCCGAGCTATTTGTCACCCTATTTCGCGAGACTCTGTAAAAAGGACCTACCCACTCGCATCAGTGCGCCCCCGCGATAGCCAACCGCTATGCCGTGCCATACATCTCGACAGTCAGATGCCGCAGCTTGGCGGCGTCCCCCGTCGGGAGCGCATCAATCTTCTTGGTCAACCGCTGCGTGCTGAGCGTGCGGATCTGGTCGGCGCAGCACGCTGGCAGCTGGCTGCGTGGTTCCGGATTGAGCATGGCCCGGCATCGCCCCAATCAATGCACGGACCAAGGCATTTTTGACCGCGGATGACGCAGATTTCGCGGATAAAGGCAGGAAGACCTCGGATCATCCGCGCCATCAGCGAAATCCGCGGTCAACTTCCGGGAGGATCGTTGAAATCTCCGCCACAAGACGAGCATGACGACCAGTGCTACGTGGCGGACGATGGTCACTACCCGAGCCTGTCGAGACCGTCGGAGTTGGCGGCAGCGAGATCGGCGAATTCATCAACGGAGCCGGCAGGCGCACACCGCGCGAGTTGGCGATGGGAGCGATTCTCAGCGTAGCGGTGCCCATGGTGCCTGCCGTAATTACGCCGCAGATGATCGCGGTCAACGGTCCGCACCCGCCCGCGCCCTGGGCGCATCTCAGTTTCTTGCAGTCGGGCGAAAGCGAAGGAGCGGCGGTTTTCAACCGCCGAGCTTGGGCATTTGGAAAAACGCCCCTCCGCAGTGCGCGAAAGTGAGGTGCGCCCCCGCGCCCTGCGCTTTCGCATCGCCCCAGCCGCGCCCGCCGTCAAGTTGCCCGCATGTTCACCCCCGAGCTTGTTTCCCCCGGTTTCTTCCCGCCCGTCTTTCGCTCCGTTTTCCTGCTGCTCGCCACCACCCTCACGCTGTCCGCGGCGACTCCGCGCCCGCCCAACGTCCTCGTCATCGTCGCCGACGACCTCGGTTACGCCGACATCGGCGTCCACGGCGGACGCGTCGTTTCCACGCCGCACCTCGACGCGCTCGCTGCGGCCGGCGTGCGCTTCACCAACGGCTACGTGAGCGCGCCGTATTGCAGCCCGTCGCGCGCCGGTTTCCTCACCGGCCGTTACCAGACGCGCTTCGGTCACGAGTTCAATCCGCACGTCGGCGAGGAGGCCAAGCTCGGTCTCCCCCTCGACCAGCGCACCATCGCCGATCACCTGCGTGCCGCCGGCTACGCGACCGGCCTCATCGGCAAATGGCACCAAGGTTTCAGTCCGCAGCACCACCCGCAGTCGCGCGGCTTCGACGACTACTTCGGCTTCCTCGTCGGCGGCCACAACTACCTCCTCCACCACGATGCCACGCCGCAATTCGGCTCCGCCCACTCGCACGATCTCATCTATCGCAACCGCGAGGTGCAGAAACTCGACGGCTTCGCCACCACGCTCTTCACCGACGAGGCCATCGCGTTCACCGAGCGCCATGCCGCCAAACCGTGGTTCCTCTACCTCGCCTACAACGCCGTGCACACGCCGCTCGAAATCGATCCCGCCGTCGCCGCCCGCGTGCCCGCGAGCGTCACCGATCCCGCGCGCCGCGGCTACCTCGCGCTGCTGCTTGGCCTCGACGACGCCATCGGCCGCCTGCGCGCCCACCTCGAAAAAACCGGCCGCACGCAGGACACGCTGATCTTCTTCTTCAGCGACAACGGCGGCTCCGGCCGCAAGCCGTTCTTCGCCTACAACACCGGCGTCAACACGCCCTTCCGCGGCGACAAGGGCCAGACGCTCGAAGGCGGCATCCGCGTGCCGTTCTTCGCCGTGTGGCCCGGACGCATCCCCGCGGGCCGCACGTTCGACTCCCCCGTCATCACGCTCGATCTGCTCCCCACCGCCCTCGCCGCCGCGGGCGCGCCCGTGCCCGCCGGTCTCGACGGCGTGAGCCTGCTCCCGCAACTCACCGCCGGTTCCACCGCCGCGCCCCACGACGCGCTCTACTGGCGCTTCGGCCCGCAACGCGCCGTCCGTCGCGGCCACTGGAAACTCGTCGATTGGCGCGACATGGAGGCGAAGACCAGCAGCGGCTGGCAGCTCTACGATCTCTCCTCCGATCCCGGCGAAAGCCGCGACCTCTCCGCGCAGCAGCCCGCCCTCGCCCGCGAACTCGCCGCCGCGTGGGAAAAATGGAACGCCCAAAACGCCGCCCCCCTCTGGCACGGCAGCCCCAACGAAGATCCCACCGCGCCCGCCGCCGCGACCAAGGCGGCGAAGAAGAAAAAGTGAAAATCCCCGGAGCAAGCCCCGGGGCGTTAGATCAAACCTCCATGTTCCGCTCCCAACCTCGCCGGTTTTGTGGCACGGATCTCCTGACCCGTGATTCACTTCGTCACGGGTCGGGAGACCCGTGCCACCTCCCAACCAACGCGAAGCAAGTTTACCCGCCCGTGGCGGCGCCGCAGGCGACCAGGGCTTCGCGGTATCGGACCCATCGCGAGTAAAGATCCTCGGGGCAAGCCCCGAGGCATTAGACCCCCCACCATGCAACCTTCGACCACTCATAGTAGCGGCAAGCGCCAGCGAGCCGACGCTCTTCGACTCGCTGGCGCTCGTCGCTACCCGACCAAGGCGAAGCCAGCTTCGCGGTATCGGACCCATCGCGAATGAACCGTCCATCGCTGATCGCGCTTGCCGCCAGTTGCCTCGTGCTCGCTGCCAGTCACGCCGCCGAAGCCCCGGCCGCGCGTAAACCAGCGATGCTTGGCCCCCGCGCCGGCGAGCCACGCACCGTCGCCGGTCTCGCGCTGTGCTGGTGCCCGCCCGGAAAATTTCTCATGGGCAGCCCGCTCGACGAGCCCGGCCGGCGCACCGACGAAACCCAGGTCGAGGTCACACTCACGCAGGGTTTCTGGCTCGGCAAATTCGAGGTCACGCAACGCGAGTGGAAACGCTTCCGCCCGCTCGCCCGCGAAGCCGACGTCGCCGGCCGCGGCGACGATTTTCCAGTTTACTGGGTGAGCTACCTCGACGCGCAGGAGTTCTGTCGCTGGCTCACGCGCGAGGCGCGTGCCGCGGGCGAGTTGTCGGCGGACTGGGAATTCAACCTACCCACCGAGGCGCAGTGGGAATACGCCTGCCGCGCCGGCACGACCACGGCGTTTGCCTTCGGCGCCACGCTCACGACGCGCGACGCGAACATCGGCCGGCCGTTTCGCGGCGAACCCGCCGGCTTCCCGCGCGGCTCCGCCGAACCCGTCGGCCGCTATCCGGCCAACGCCTGGGGCCTGCACGACATGCACGGCAACGAATTCGAGTGGTGCCGCGACTGGTTTCACCGGCCGATCACCGGCGGCATCGACCCGGATCTCTCCGATCGCCAGGGCACGCCCAATCGCGATGGCACCGTGTCCCGCGTGCGCCGCGGCGGCGCGTGGATGGACGGCCCGGAGTTTTGTCGCTCCGCCGTTCGCCTCCCGTTCGAGCCCGAGCGCAGCTCCAACCACATCGGCTTCCGTGTGGCACTGGTGCCCGCGCGCGCCACCTCCCCATAGGCTGAATCGCGCAATAGAGCGTAGCGGCCGACGTGAGGAGGCCGGCTGGAAGTGAACCACAAATCCCCGCCTCGTTACCTTGCTCGGCTGCTACGACTCTGAGCGAGTTTCCGTTGTGGCCTTTCGGCTTATTGAGCCTCGCGCATCAGGCTGCCGCGGATCGAGAAGTAGTGCGGCGCTTCAGCCCGCACTTTCTTCCTCTGAAACGCGGGCTAAAGCACCGCGCTACCTCCATCCCTCCGGCGTCAGTTCAATCCGCGAGGCTCAATCATCCAACTGGACCCGCGCGTAGCTGATCGTGTTGCTCGTGCCCACGCGCAGCCCGAGCAGTTCCAACGTCGCCGACGGCGCACACCCGGCCCGCTCCGTCGCCGTGAAATAGCTGCGGAACGGTTTCGCGAACGGCAGCCGCACCACCGCGCCCGGCGCGCCATCCGCGCGCAGCTCCTCGATCCGGTTTTCCGCCACGCGTCGTCCGTCCGTGTCGACGCCTGCCGCATGATAAACCGCAAACAGCCGCCCGTCCGGCATCGCGTGAAATCGCCCCGCCGCTCCGATCAGACCCGACCGCTCCTCCGTCGACTCCGTCAGCGTGCGCCGGTGCACCACGCGTCCCTCGCGCACGATCGCGTGGTTGAGCGTGTGACTTTGTTTCGCCTCCGGAAAAAACTTCGCCCGCAGCCGCTCATCGATCGCCTTCTCCGCCCACAGCAGATGCACGTCGCCATTCGGCGCGAGCCACAGGTCGCACGCCGAGAGCCAGCCGCACGTCTGGTCGCGGCTCGCGATCTCGATCCACTCGGCGAACGGCGCACGCGCGATGTCGCGCGTCCACGTGTAGAAGAGCCGCCGGAAATCGTAGTCCCACTCGCGCCCGGTCAGCTCGCGCTTGTAGGCGCGCCACGCGTTGTAGGGTTCGACGATGTCGCTCACGCCGAAGAAATGCACCGCCCGCCCCCACAGCGCCACGGCCGGGTAACACACGCGGACCGGCTGCGGCTTGTCGTAGTCGGCGCCCCACGGCCACTTCAACTGGCCGTGCGCGCTCCACTTTCCCTCGCGGTCGCGAAACGCCCACTCCGCGTGCGTGTAGCCGATGTTTTGAAACAGCACGCATTCACCCGCTGCGCCATCGGCCGCGAAGCTGCGATACGAGTGCTCCGTAAATTTCGGCGCCCCATCCCACTCCGGCACGAGCACCACCGGCTTCGCCCGCGGATCGCCCGCGGCAAACTGCACGACTTCCGGCCGCGCCGGACCGCCTTTGCCCGGCGCCGATGCGCCCATGGTTGGATTGGTCGAAACCACCACCCGCCCGTCACCGAGCAACGCCAGCGGCGACGGCTCACGCGTGCGCTCGGCATCCTGCCACACGCGTTCCCAACCCCGCTCCCCGCGTCGCAGCAAAAACCACCGGCAGTTGTTGAGCGGTTCCGCACCCGGGATGACTTTGAGTCCGCTCACAAACACTTCGCTTCCCGCGCGCACCAGACACGTCGAGCCGGAGCACCACATCGGCCCCGCACCGTTGTTCGCATCGGCAAACGTGTAGACGTCCTCCTCGATCTCGATCACCGGCTTCACCTCGGCTGCCGCGACGCTCACGACCGCACCCAGAACCAAACACACCGCGAGGGGTTTCATGGTGGTCGGAGCAGAATCGATCGCTCCCGCCCTGTCGAGCGGCCGGCAGTCCGGAACGCGAAAAATTCAGTCGGATTTCACCACGAAACACACAAAAGAGGAAAGCGGACATGTCTACGGCTGGCAAAATTCAGCACTGAATGGTGCGCGCATTTCATCGGCTGGTTTGCCGCCGAAGGCCTTCCCTTTCGTGTATTTGGTGTGTTTCGTGGTGGCCGGCCGTTGCATCGTTGGCTCAGTCGTGGACGAGGCGTCCCGCCTCGTGTTTTCAGCACCCCAAACAACACTCACGTCCGCCCCGAAATCACACTCGCCGCGCGCCCCCCCAAGCGGCAAAGAAAACGCCGATGAACTACCCCGCCCTGCGCCTCACCACTCTGCTCGCACTGGCCTCCGCCGCACCGCTCGCCGCCGCCAACGCCTACCCACCCTCCTTCGACGGCGCCCGCGCCGAAGTCTACAAAACCGCCGGCGACACCAAGCTCTCACTCTGGATCTTCGAGCCCGCCAACGGCCCGAAAACCAACCGCCCCGCCATCGTGTTTTTCTTCGGCGGCGGCTGGACCAACGGCTCGCCCGGACAATTCGAGCAACACTGCCGCTACCTCGCCACGCGCGGCATCGTCGCGATCACCGCCGACTATCGCGTCGCCTCGCGGCAGAACGCCAAGCCCACGCAGTGCGTCGCCGACGCCAAGTCCGCCGTGCGCTGGCTCCGCGCCAACGCCGCCCGCCTCGGCCTCGACCCCAATCGCATCGCCGCGGGCGGCGGTTCCGCGGGCGGCCACATCGCCGGTGCCACCGGCACGCTCCCCGATTTCGACGAGCCCACCGAGGACAGAAAGGTCAGCTCCGTCCCCAACGCCCTCGTGCTCTTCAACCCCGCGCTCGTCCTCGCGCCGATGGAGGGCCTGCCGCTCGAGGGCTTCGGCACGCGCGTGCCCGAGGAGCGCCTCGGCACGACCCCGGAAAAAATCTCGCCCGCGCACCACGTAAGAAAGGGCGCGCCGCCCACGATCATCTTCCACGGCAAGGCCGACACCACCGTGCCCTACGCGACCGCCGAGAAATTCGCGAGCGTGATGAAGGCCGCCGGCAACCGCTGCGAACTCGTCGGCTACGAAGGTCAGGCCCACGGCTTCTTCAACTACGGCCGCGGCGATAACAGCGCCTATCACGCGACGCTCGTCGCCGCCGACAAATTCCTCGCGTCCCTCGGCTGGATCCAAGGCGAGCCCACCCTCGCCAAACCCGCCGCCCCCGCCGGCGACCCCGCGCCTGCCGCCGCCAAGAAGAAGCGCAAGGCGGCCAACTGATCCGGAATCATTCAATTGAACCACGGATAGACACGAATGAACACGGATTTTGAGAAGCTGTAGACCGCGTTCAGGCACCCGGTTTGGTGGCACCCAACGGTGCGCCACCGCCGGCGTCCACGCACCGCGTTTCGTCACCCGGTATCCGTGTCCATCCATGTTCATCCGTGGTTGTTCTTCTGAATTGTCGGCCAAGGCGGAGGGAACGTCTCCACCGCCACGCGATGAAAAGGCGGGCGCATCAACCTCGATCGGCACCTCGGCGCGCCGTGCTGCACGCACGGTAACCTCCACCGCGCCACGCGGGTAACATCGCTGCCTCCTCCTCGATGAAATCCGATCCGACTTTCCTGCGCGCGTTCATCAGCCTGCTCGTCCTCTCGGCGATCTTTCTGGTGATCGAGCGCGTGTTTGGCCGCGGCCGCCCGCAGCCGATCCTCCGCCGCGGTTGGTGGACCGACGCTGTTTACTGGTTCGTCACGATTCTCTTCACGAAGCCGCTCACACGTTTCCTCATCATCGTGCCCGCCGCGCTGCTGGTGCTCACGCAGGTCACCACCGTCGAACTGCTGCGACTGCACGAATACCGCGGCTACGGTCCGCTCAGCCGCCAGCCGCTCTGGCTCCAGGCGATCGAGATCTACCTGCTCGCCGACTTGCTCGGCTACTGGACCCACCGCCTGTTCCACACCGGCAAGTGGTGGCCGTTCCACGCCGTGCACCACAGCTCGGAGGAACTCGATTGGCTCGGCAGCCTGCGCGTCCACCCGGTCAACGATCTCGTCAACAAGTTCGCCCAGGCCTCCGTCATTTTGCTGCTCGGCTTCCACCCGTTCGTCACCGCGAGCGTCGCGCCGTTCTTCACGTTCTACGCGATTTTCCTGCACGCCAACGTCAACTGGGACTTCGGACCGCTACGCAGCGTGATCGCCACGCCGGTGTTTCACCGCTGGCACCACTCGCGCGAGCGCGAAGCGTGGGACAAGAACTTCGCCGGCCTCTTTCCGTTTTGGGACATTCTGTTCGGCACCTACTACATGCCCCGCGGCCGCTGGCCGGAGAACTTCGGCATCAACGAGCCCATGCCCGCCGGCTACCTCGGCCAGCTCTGGGAGCCGTTCGCGTGGCTGAAGCGCGGCGACAAGAAGGTCGATCCGTCGTAGCCCCGCCCGACGCAGCCGCCCCAAGAAAGTGTCATCTATTACTGAGGCTCGCACAATTGAGTGACCCGCGGTGGTTCGGGGAGCGCCCGCGTCCCGCGGGCCGTCCTCGGCGTCTCGCCGAGGATTTCGGAGGTGTCGGCGAGACGCCGGCACCAGCACCCGAGACGGGTGCGCTCCCCGAACCACCGAACTCTTTGTCACCCTATT